>CAZTAA010000006.1:0-85550 GCA_964611465.1 uncultured Mycobacterium sp.
CGCCGGTGCCGGTGTTGGTCGACCTGTGGGCCACCTGGTGCGGTCCGTGCCGCCAGGTCAGCCCCGCCCTGGAACAGTTGGCCACCGAACGTGCCGGTTCCCTGAAGCTGGTCAAGGTCGACGTGGACACCGCGCCGGGCCTGTCGCAACAGTTTCAGGTGCAGGCGGTGCCCACCCTGCTGGTCGTCGACAAGGGCCGCGTGCTGGCCCGAAAGTCTGGCGCGGCGCCGGTCAACGCGTTGCGCAGCTGGCTCGACCAGAGCCTGGCCTAGGGAGACTCGCGCGTTCAGAGCGAGCGGCGATGAGCGTTGTCCGTGGAGATATGCACAGCTGCTCACGCCCCCACACGGTCGGACCCCGAAGGGCTTGGACACTGTGCGAATTTATGGTCATACTTATGACTATGACGGAGCTCAGTTCCCTGGCTGAGACGAAAGCCCATCTGTCCGAATTGGTGGCTCGGGTCGGAGAGCAACACGAACGGATCACCGTTACGGTCCATGGGCGTCCTGCCGCAGTCATTCTCGCTGTCGACGATCTGGAGTCACTCGAGGAGACCATTGCGGTCCTATCCGACTCTGCCGCGCTGCGCGCACTCGGCGAAGCTGACGCTGAACTGGCCCGAGGCGAAGGCGAGAATATGGACGATCTCGCCGCGGCGATGCAAGCTCGTCGAGCTGGGAAGTGACCGATCAGCGCTACGCGTTGATCGTCGCCCCGACCGTACGAAGACAACTGGCCGAAACCCTCCCGGAGGCGGTGGCGTTCGCGGCATACGAGTTCATCACCGGACCGTTGCTGGACAACCCCCACCGGGTCGGCAAACGATTGCGGCCACCGCTCGACGACCGTCACAGTGCGCGCCGAGGAACCTACCGCGTGATTTACCGCATCGACGACCAGCACCGGCGCGTCACGGTCGTCGGTGTATTCAGCCGTGCCGACGCCTACCGGACTCAATGAGCTTCGGCCGGTTCCGATCGCCCCGGGTCGCGTTCCCGGTGCATATCTGCGGGTTCAAGCAACGTGAACCGCACGTACCGGTCGATTCCGAATCGCCGGAACTCCCGTCGACGCCGCGCAGAGAGCATAGGTTCAGCGGTCGTGGCGTCGACGACTTGCGGATCTGTCACGGCGTAGACCCGACCGCGGCAAACGATCGTCGCGGTGCCGGCGGCAAGCACATTGCGCAGCCAGTCGACGGCTACGCCGTATGGGAGCGGGATCAGAAGTCCCGCTGGGATCGGCACCGCGACCACGGGCGTCGCGTAGCTCCTTCCCGATCGGCGCCCGGTGTGCCGGATCAGCGAGGCGTACCAATATCGGCGTCCGGCGAGGTGGCGCATCGCCGGATTGACGACGCGCTTGTTGAAGCCACGCACCGCGTCCCTGATCCTCGGATCGCTGAAGGCTCCCATACCGACGAGGCTTCCACCATCACCGCCGTTGCGCCAGAGCCCTACTCGTGCCACTCCCTCGACACCGACGCTGTCCAGTGCGGCGACCGCTTCTCCCGGTATGCCGCCACCCCTTCGGCGGCATCGGCGGAACCCATCACCCGCAGATGCGCCTGGGTCTCCAGTTCTGCCACCTGCCGCGGCCCGTATCCACGAGTCACCGTGTCCCACAGCAGACGCTTGCTCAGCGCCGCGGACATGGGCGCGACCTGAATCGCGATGTCGCGGGCCATGTTCCGCGCGTGCTCTAGCACCTCGCCCGCGGGCAGGGCATGATTCGCGACGCCCATCGCGACGGCCTCGGCTCCGTCGAATGTGCGTCCGGTCAGCAGCAGTTCGGCGGCCACCGCGGTGCCGGCCAGGTGCGGCAGCGTCCAGTGCGACATGCAATCCCCCAGCACACCCAGACGGGCTTGTGCGACAGCGTATTTGGCGTCGGTGGCGAATATCCGGATGTCGGCCTGCAGCGCGATGGTCAACCCGATGCCGATCGCGTGCCCGTTGACCGCCGCGATCACCGGCGTGCGCAACTCGAAGGCCGCCGGGTCGATCGGCGATGCGGTGAATGCCGCCGAATCCTGCGGCGCCGCAAACGGATCACCGCTGACGTCGGCGCCCGCACAGAACGCCGAGCCCGCGCCGGTAAGCACGATCGCGCGCACGGCGTCGTCGGCGTCGCAGTCCCGATAGGCCCGGCTCAACAACGCGCCCATCTCGGCGGTGTAGGCGTTGCGGCGCTCCGGGCGGTTCAGGGTGAGGACGGCGACCCCGTCGGCAACCTCGACCGTGACGGGGCTCATAACCGCTGCAGCGCCGTGACGAGGTCTGCCACGTCCTCGGGCCTGGGCGTGTAAGCCGGGAAATAGCAACAGATTTCCCGGGCACGATCGCCGAACCGGCGGCCGATCTCGGCCACGCATTCCTCCGGTGTCCCGGCCACCCCGATGGTGCGCACCATCTCCGGGGTGATCAGCGCGCGCATCTCCGCATAGCCGCCCGTCTTCGACAGCGCGTTCAGACGGGGCTGCAACTCGGCCCAGGCCTCCTCTTCGAGCACCGGGAGATATGCGGGTGTGGAACCGTAGAACGCGATCAGTGTCGCGACCCCGTCGATCGCCGCGGCCAGATCTTCGTCGGTCCGGCCGACGGCCACCATGGCCGCGACGATCAGGCCGAGGTCGTCGGACGGCCTTCCCGACCTCTGCAACCCCTCGGTGACCGCCGGCAGCGTCCGGTTGGTGAAGTGCCGAGCGCTGTTGAACGGCATCACCAGCACCTCGTCGGCGACCTGGGCCGCGGTGCGCGTCATCACCGGTCCCAGCGCGCCCAGCAGCACCGGCGGCGGTCCATACGGGTTCGGCCCGGGGTTGAAGTTCGGCGGCATCAGCGTGTGGGTGGTGAATTCGCCGCGAAAATTCAACGGCGCCTTGCCTTCCCACGCATCGAAGACCGCCTTGACGGCGTACACCGTTTCGGCGATGCGGGCGGCGGGCCGGCCCCACGTGCTGCCGTAGCGCTTCTCGATGTGCGGGCGGATCTGCGTACCCAGCCCGAGCCGGAACCGGCCCTCGCTGTAGACCTGCAAGTCGTAGGCCGCATGCGCCAGGTGCACTGCGCTGCGCGGGCCCGCGATGGCGACGTTGGTCATCAACTGCAGGTCGGTTTCGCGGGCGGCTACCACCAGCGGGAAGAAGACGTCGTGCGGGCCCTCGAAGGTGAACAGCCCGTCGGCCCCGAGTTCGACGATCTCCCGGGCGCTGTCGGAGACTTTCGCGGGGTCGCCGTCGACCTGCAGATGCACACGCATCGGGCCAAACTACCGCCGAGAGTCGACTTGTTCGCACCCCGTCCTGGGAGAACGTGTCAACAAGTCAACTTTCGGCGGACTTCGTCAGGAATGCGCGAGGTGCTTCTCGTTGTAGAGCCGGGCCCATTCGGCGCGCGGACGGATCGACACGTCCACGTCGGCGCCCTTCGCGCGCAACGCCTTCACGTTGGCCTCCGCCCGCGGGGTGCGGGCGAACGGGTCCCAGCTGAAGAACCGGCATGCGTTGGACCAGGTGATCTTGTCGATGTCCGAATCCGATGCACCGGCGGCGTTGAGTTCGGCCAGCACCTGCTCGGGGGCATCGGGCCAGAAGCAGTCACTGTGCGGGTAGTCGCACTCCCAGGCGATGATGTCGATGCCGATCTCGTGCCGCAGCTTCAGCGACGTCTTGTCGGTGACGTAGCAGGCCAGCGAGTGGTCGCGGAACACGTCCGACGGCAGCTTGTCGCCGAAGTCGCGGCGCAGCCACTTCTGGTTGGTGTAGTGCCGGTCGCAGCGGTCCAGATAGAACGGGATCCAGCCGATGCCGCCCTCGGAGAAGGCGAACCTAAGGTCCGGGTAGTTGCGCATCGCCGGCCCCCACAGCAGATCCTGCGCGCACATCGCTGACACCTGGGTGGCCAGGATGATCAGGTTGTCGATGGGTGCGTTGGGCGCCATCGAGATCGCGCCGAAGCCGGTGCCGATGTGCAGGCACATCACCACGTTCTCCTCGGAGAGGGTCCGGAACACCGGGCCCCAGTACTCCTCGTCGTGGTAGCTGGGCAGGCCCTCCAAGTGCGGCAGTTCCGGCATGGTGACCGCCCGGCAACCCTTGGCGGCCACCCGGCGGATCTCGTTGCACATGCCCTCGGGCGTCCACGTCGGCAGGATCGCGATCGGGATGAACCGGTCCGGATACGACCCGGCCCACTCGTCGATGTGCCAGTCGTTGTAGGCCGACACCATCACCAGGGTGACGTCTTCGCGGGTCATGTTGAGGTGCCGGGCCGAGAACCCGGTGAACGTCGGGAAACACATCGAGGCCAGGATGCCGTTGCGGTTCATGTCGCGGACCCGCTCGTGCACGTCGTAAACGCCCGGGCGCATCTCGGCGAACCCGGCCGGGTCGCGGCCCCACTCCTCGGCCGGCCACGACACCACGGCGTTCAGGCCGCTCACGCCCTGCGGACGGCCCTGGTACATCCACTGGTCGACGCCCTTGTCGTCGGTGACGACGACCGGTGCCTCCGGCTTGTACTTGGCCGGCACGTGGTTGAGGAACATGTCGGGCGGTTCGACGACATGGTCATCGATGCTCACCAGAATCAGGTCGTCGACATTCATGCGCTCAGTTGTACCCTGGATCTCCGTGACCGTCTCTGCACTTTCGGACAAGGACTTGACCGAATCGGCCAAACTGCCCGCCCGGAAGGTCGTCGAACTGCGCAAGGGCGGCCGCGCCCTCGGCGGCAGCTACCTCTACGAGGGCGATGCCCTGATCACCGGCTGGCATTTCCACGAGGTGCACCAGATCGAGTACGCCCTGCACGGCGTCGTCGAGGTCGAGACCGACGCCGCGCATTACCTGCTGCCGCCCCAGCAGGCCGCCTGGATCCCCGCCGGCCTGGAACACCAGGCGGTGATGAACCCCGACGTCAAGACGGTCGCGGTGATGTTCGACCGGGCGGTGATCGCCAACCCCGGCGACCGGGCCCGCATCCTCGCGGTGTCGCCCCTGATCCGGGAGATGATGATCTACGCGCTGCGCTGGCCCATCGACAGAGCCGCCGGGGATGACGTCTCCGATGCGTTCTTCCGAACCCTGGGCAACCTGGTCTCCGAGGCGCTCGACCACGAGGCCCCGCTGAGCCTGCCGACGTCCGATGACCCGATCGTGGCCGCCGCGATGGCCTACACCAAGGAACACCTCGACACGGCGACCGTGCAGACCGTCAGCCGCGCCGTCGCCGTCTCCGAGCGCACACTGCGCCGCCAGTTCCAGACCTCCATCGGGCTGCCGTGGCGGACCTACCTGCTGCACGCGCGCATGCTGCGCGCGATGGCGCTGCTGGCCGCCCCCGGCCAATCGGTGGCCGACACCGCGATCGCGGTCGGCTTCGACAGCCTGAGCGCTTTCACCCGGGCGTTCACCCAGTTCTGCGGCGAGACGCCGTCAACGTACCGCAAACGTGTCGGCGAGTCGGCAGCCTGACGCGATGCCGGGCGCAAGAATACGACGGTGCAATCTGATTCGCCCACAGGGCTGCGGTCGGCCGTCATCGTCGGAGCCCTCGGCGTGGTGTTCGGCGACATCGGCACCAGCCCGATCTACACCGTCCAAACGGTGTTCAACCCCGGTGACCCCCATCCGGTGCCCATCTCCCGGGACCACATCTTCGGCATCGTCTCGCTGATCTTCTGGTCGGTGATGGTGATCGTGACCTTCACCTACGTCAGCCTGGTCATGCGGGCCGACAACAACGGCGAGGGCGGCATCATGGCGCTCATCACCATGCTGCGCCGGTGGACCGTCACCCGCGGCCGTCGTACCGCGGCTTTCCTGGCCGCACTCGGAATCTTCGGTGCCGCACTGTTTTTCGGCGACAGCATGATCACGCCCGCGATCTCGGTGTTGTCGGCGGTGGAGGGTCTCAAGGTCGTCGAGCCCGGGCTCGACAAGTGGATCGTGCCGGTCACCGCGGTGATCATCGTCGCGCTGTTCTCGGTGCAACGGCATGGCACCGCGGCCGTGGGACGGTACTTCGGGCCGGTGATGATCGTGTGGTTCGTGGCGATCGGTGCCTTCGGCGTCGGGGGCATCGTGCACCACCCGCAGATCCTGGCCGCGTTGTCCCCCACCTACGCGCTGGCCTTCGCCGCGGGCAACTTCCACATCGCGTTCTTCGCCCTCGCCGCAGTGGTGCTCTCGGTCACCGGCGCCGAGGCGCTGTATGCCGACATGGGACATTTCGGGCGAAAGGCCATCACGTGGGGCTGGCTTGGGCTGGTGTTGCCGGCCCTGACACTGAGTTACCTGGGTCAGGGCGCGCTCCTGATTGGCGACGAAAACCTCGCAACGGCACCGTTTTTCCTGCTTGCGCCACCGTGGGCGCGCATCCCGATCGTGCTGCTGGCAACCCTGGCCACGGTGATCGCCTCCCAGGCGGTGATCACCGGTGCGTTCTCGGTGGCCTCGCAGGCCGCCCAACTCGGATACCTGCCGCGGCTGCGGATCGCACACACCTCGGCGTCGACCATCGGGCAGATCTACGTGCCGTGGATCAACGGCGTACTGCTGGTGTGCGTGCTGACGCTGGTGTTCGCGTTCCGATCGTCGGCCGCACTGGCCTATGCCTACGGTATGGCCGTCACCGGCACCATCACCATCACCACGCTGCTGTTCTTCTATCTGGCCCACACCCGCTGGCGCACCCCACTGTGGCAGGTGCTGGTCGGAGGGGGCGTGCTGCTGACCGTGGACCTGCTGTTCTTCGCGGCCAATATGACCAAGCTGATTCACGGCGCCTGGCTGCCGTTGCTCATCGCGGTCGTCGCGTTCACGGTGATGACCACCTGGCAGAAGGGCCGGCGCATCGTCACGGTGGAACGGGAGCGGATCGAGGGTGCGCTGCCGGCGTTCATAGACCAGATCACCGAAGCCGACCCGCCCCTGGCCCGTATCCCCGGCACCGCGGTGTTCCTCAACCGCGGCAAGGACACCGCGCCGCTGTCCATTCGCACCAGCGTGGATCACATGCGCGCGTTGCAGGAGCATGTGGTGATCCTGTCGCTGGAGACCGAACCGATCCCGAGAGTTCCTGACGCCGAACGGATTTCGGTGGACGACCTGGGTCGCAGCGATGACGGGATCTTCCACGTGCAGGCCCGGTTCGGCTACATGGAGCGACCGGATGTGCCGCGTGCGCTGCGACTGGTCGACCCACTCAGCGGTGAGGGCCCGATCGACCTCGACCGCGCGTCGTACTTCCTGTCCAAGCTGGATCTTGTCGCGGGCGATCAGCCGACCATGGCCCCGTGGCGAAAGCGGCTGTTCATCGCGACCTCCTACATCACCGGCGATGCCGCGGCCTATTTCGGGCTGCCGCTGGAGCGCACCGTGATCATCGGGGCGAGGCTGCAGGTGTAGGACGCATCCGCCCCGGCTTGCGCGACATCCGGACCCCCGGGTCTGGTCATTCGTCCCGTCCGGTGGAAAACTCGGCAGCATGACCGCAGTCGATTCAGCCAACGCCACCACCGAGATCACCGTCCACAACCCGGCCAACGGGTCCGTCTCGGGATCGGTACCCATCGACGACGCCGGCACCGTCGCCGCCAAGGCTGCGAAACTGCGTGCCGCCCAACCGGAATGGGAGGCGATGGGCCCGCGCGGCCGCAAACGCTGGATGCTGGACTTCCAGGGCTGGCTGCTGGACAACGCCGACCATCTGACCGAGGTGCTGATCTCCGAAACCGGTAAGTCCCGCGGTGATGCCAGCCTGGAACCCGTCGCCACCGGCGACAACGTCAGCTACTGGGCGACCAACGCCGAGGCGTTCCTGGCCGACCGGCACCCCAAGGCGCACAGCCCGATCTACCGGGTCAAGCGTTTCACCACCACCTTCCGGCCGTACCCGCTGGTCGGCGTGATCACGCCGTGGAACTTCCCGTTGGCCATGCCGGGTCTCGACGTGCCGCCCGCGTTGGCCGCCGGTGCGGCGGTGCTGCTCAAGCCGTCCGAGGTGACGCCGCTGTCGGCGGTCGAATTCGTCCGCGGCTGGGCCGAGATCGGCGCCCCGCCGGTGCTCGACATCGCCACCGGCTACGGAGAAACCGGCGCGGCGCTCATCGAGCAGGCCGACTTCATCCAGTTCACCGGGTCGACGGCCACCGGCCGCAAGGTCGCGGTGGCCTGCGCGCAGCGGCTCATCCCCTACGGTCTCGAACTCGGCGGCAAGGACCCGGCGATCGTGTTGGCCGACGCCGACCTCGAGCGTGCCGCCAACGGCATCGCCTGGGGCGGACTGTTCAACTCCGGGCAGGTCTGTGTGTCGGTCGAGCGGGTGT
This sequence comes from uncultured Mycobacterium sp., assembly GCA_964611465.1. Classification (GTDB taxonomy): domain Bacteria; phylum Actinomycetota; class Actinomycetes; order Mycobacteriales; family Mycobacteriaceae; genus Mycobacterium. Next base: position 8,335 of record CAZTAA010000006.1, read on the forward strand.
ACGTCGAGGCGCCGGTTTACGACGAGTTCGTGGCCAAGCTGGCCGACCGGGTCCGCTCGGTGAGTCAGGGTGTCAACGGCGACACCGGCGCCATGGCCACCGAAGGTCAGCGCGACATCGTGTCCCGGCACGTCGACGCCGCCACCGCGGCGGGTGCCCGAGTCCTCACCGGCGGTCAACCCACCGGCGTCGGGACCTTCTTCGCCCCGACGGTGCTCGCCGACGTCGACCAGTCGATGGCGTGCATGGCCGAGGAGACGTTCGGGCCGACGCTGCCGGTCGTCAAGGTCGCCGACGAGAACGAGGCGATCCGGCTGGCCAACGACTCCAACTACGGGCTTTCGGCCACCGTCTGGACCGCCGACCCGCATCGCGGCGAACGGATCGCGCGCCGCCTCGAGGTCGGCGCGGTCAACATCAACGACGCGTTGGTCAACGTGTTCTCACCCGGTCTGCCGATGGGTGGCTGGAAGGAATCCGGTGTCGGCTACCGCGCGGGCGGTGCCGCCGGGATCATCAAATACTGTCGGCAGCAGGCGATCACGGCACCGCGGATCCCGACGCAGAAGTCCGAACTGATGTGGTATCCGTCGTCGAAGCGGCGCCTGGCGATCGCGCTGGGGGCGATGCGCGCCTTCTCGGCGCACGGCGTCCGTCGCCTCGGCCTCAAACCCCGGTAGCCAGCGCCGCTTTCAGCGCGCCCACGGTGTCGAGGTCCTCGAGCGCGGCAACCGCGCGGCGCAGGCCCTCCAGTGCGACGTCGTCGTCCTGCATGCCGCCGAGCCCTGCGGTGCTCAACCCCGAGATGTAGGGGTGCACGACGGCCTGCCGGTACCGGGTGAACAGGTCCTCGCGGTCCAGTTCGGGGCCGCCTGCCGCGGCCAACGCCTTGCGGTAGGTGTCCAGCAGATCGTGCTGGGCGGCGCGGCGCTGCTCGGGCGGCATCCCGAGCACCATGGTGTAGGCCAGGTCGCGGGCCGGGTGCCCGCGGCGCACCACCTGCCAGTCCAGCAGGCCGGCGCGGCCGTTGCGGAAAAAGGTGTTGCCGGGATGGGCGTCCCCGTGCAGCACGGTGTGCGGTCCGGCGTCGTTCACCTCGGTGATCGCGCGCAGGTTCTGCCAGAGGAACTCGCCGTCGCCCACATCGGTTCGCCCGGCCAGCTTGCGCGCCGACATCTTCATCACCGACGGGGTGATCGGGTTCGACGGATCCCACGACGGCGCCATCAGCCAACCGAATCGCCCTGTACCCGTGTGACTTTCGGGCAGCCGACCCCAGAACGTGCCGTGCAGCTGCGCGAAACACTCGACCAGTTGCGACATCTGGTCGGGCTCCAGCGGGTGCAGGGTGTCCGGGAACTGGCACGGCGAGAGTGTCATGTCCTCGAGGACGACGACGTAGCGCCCGGTCAGCGGGTCGAAGTCGGCGCCGTAGGAGACCGGAGTCACGCCGTCGAGTTCACCGGCCAGGTGCCGGTAGAACTGAGCCTCGGTCTCCCCCAGCCCGGCCAGTTCGCCGAGCATCCGGATACCGGCGTCGGCGGCCGGCATCTTGACGAACACCGATTCCGGCACGCCGGTCCCGGTCAGCGCCAGCCGGGCCCGGCTGGAAGTCCCCGCGGCGCCGTCCAGCACCGACACCCCGGTCACGTCGAGTCCGGTGATCGCCGAGAGCCGCGCCGGGGTCAGGTCGCCGACGGTGCGCGGGAAGTCGCGCCGGCCGCGCAGCGCGGCGTCGACCACCAGCCGGCGTACTCCCCGGCCGGCGTGCGCACCGAAGCGCAGTGCTCGGGATGCCGTCATCCGATCAGGATTACAAATTTGACGCGGAGTGTAAAGCGGCTTACGGAGCCGGGACGAGTTTGAACGGCATCTGGATGAACAGCGGCTTGCTGATCCCACACGCTCCGCTGACCCCGGTCGTCTGGTCTTCGCCGACGAGTATCGGCGAGGCCGGATCGCCCATGTCGCCGGATGGCGTGGTGCGGGAGAACCGGTATACCTGCATCCCGGGGGATGACGTGCCGTTCGGGCAGGGCTCCCAGTTCTCCACGGTCCGCTTGACGTACCAGACGCCGCTCTTCTGGTAGATGGGCGCCGTCCAGCCCCAGTCGCTGGACACCGTGCCCGTGCATTCGGTGGGATAGCTGCACTCGGTCGAGATGGTCCACACGCTTCGGACGCTTTGCTCGTCCTGGTAACGGTCGTTGGTCCTGGCCCACTCACCGTTCGACGTCGCGGTGTACCTGCCGTTGAGTCCCCACTCGGCCGGTTCGGCGTTGGCGCGCAAGGGAATTGACGCGATGGCGAGCGCCACCACGGCGGCACTCAGCCGGATGGCCGTCATGTCGGCATCAGATCGGTCCACGACCCAGCTCCTCCGGTGGCGAGGTTCGACTGCCGAAGCACCTGCCCGCCCGGGGCCGCGAACTTGCCGGTCTTCGGGTCGTAGGTGGCGATCGCCACGGACGGGCCGGACGCACCGTCGAACGCGCTGGGCGCGACGGCGGCGCCGGGGGCCGCGGGGGTCGGCGGGGTCGGCGGCTGCAACGGGGTTCCGTCGACGGGGCCGTACAGCCCGGCGCTCGGGTCGATGCGGGGGTCGGGGCCAATGCCTTGTGCGACCAGGTTCGGGTCCATCGGGTAGGCGCCGAGCGCGTGCTGGCGCATGGCCAGCGGCGTGTACGGCTCCGGGCTCTCGCAGATCTCGACGGTGGGAGCGCGCTTTCCGGGCTGGCCCATGCACGGTGTGTTCCGGGAGCCACGCACACCGATCGGCGAATCCTGCGGCAGCTTGCAGTAAAGACCGTCGGGGGTGTCGACGTCGGTGAGGTCGTCCGGGGATCGCCAGGCCGACGGCGGCAGGAAGCCGACCGTGCAGGCCGGTGCGTCGTTGAGGGTCAGCGTGAAGTCGCCCAGGGCCATGCCGGTCGGATTGTTCCTCGCCAGTCCGTAGGCCTGGGTGGAGGCCACCACGGGCGGCAGCAGGACGAGCAGTTGCTCGATGCCGGGCCGGTAGGTCACGGCAATCTGGCCGATCGTGGTCAGGCTCGCGAGCAGAATCGGCAGGGTCGGCTTCACCTGGTTGAACAGTCGCGACGCCTCATCAGCGGCTCCGGGTCCCGCGGCGAGCACTCTGCGCCACTGTGGGTCGTTGGTGACGAGTTGCCCGGTGAGGCCGGCGAGGCTGCGCGACCACGTGCGAATGGCGTCCGCCGACTGCGCTTGGCCGTCGAGAAGCGGCCGGCTGTCGTCGACCAGGGTGCGCATCTGCTCGGCCACGCCCTTGGCGTCGTGCGTCAGGGTGGACGACGAGTCGAACAGTGAGCCGAGGTCGTAACCGGCTCCGCCCAGCGCCTTGTGCGACTCGTCGAGCAACGGCGCGATCTTGTCCGTCGGGATGCTGTCGACCAGCGCGCTGACCTGATCGAGCATCGGTCCCACGGCCTGCGGGACGGACGTGTTGTCCTTCGTGATGACCGAGCCGTCCTGTAGGTAGGGGCCGGCCTTGGTCCGCGGCGCCAGATCGACATACTGCTCGCCGACCGCCGAGACGCTCAGGACGTTCGCCTCCAGGTCCGCCGGAATCTTCGGCGAAGACTGCAGCGACAGCGTCGCGACGGCTCCGCCACGCGTCGGCCGCACGTCGGTGACCTTGCCGACCTGCACGCCGCGGTAGGTCACGTTTGCGAAGCGGTAAAGCCCGCCGGTCCCAGGGAGTTCCAGCTTCACCGTCATCCGGCCGATCCCGAGCAGGGTCGGTGCCTGCATGTACGCGAACACCATCACGGCGACGCCCAGGACCGACGCGACCGTGAAAATGATCAACTGGGTTCGGACCAGACGCGTCAGCATCAGTTGCCTCCCTGCTCGGGCATACCGACGGGGCCGGGCGGTGGCCCGACCGGCTCCGCGGAGGCGGCGGCCGGCGGATTCACCAGGGCGGGGATCGGCGCGACCGCCGGCGGCGCCGTGACCGGCGCGTTCAACGGATCCTTGGTGTAGGTGGACCACATCGGGTCGCCGGGTGCGGGCACCAGCGGCGCACCCTCCTGGCCCCACCGGGTGCCGAGGAACAGGCCGCGCTTGAGGCGCGGAATCGTGAAATCGAAGGTGATGAACTGGTTGACGTAGTCCCCGCGGATGGCCCGGTCGATGTAACTCTGCGTGTACGGGAACGTCGGCACGTAGGCCAGTACGGTGGGCAGGTTCGGTCCGATGTCGGCCAGTGCCTTGATCGTCGGCTCCAGGTTCTGCAGGTTGCGCACCAGGTCGGCTTGCGTGTCGTTGACCAGACCCGTTGCGGTGTCGCTGAATACGCGGAATTTCTCCAGCGCCGTGGTGATCCGCGGCCGCTCCCTGTTCAGCACCTCGAGGGCCGGCGGGATGCGGTTCAGGGCTTGGGTGATCACCTCGTGCTGACCGGCGAACTGACCCGACAGCCGGTTCAACGCGGCGATCGAAGCGTTGATGTCGTCGCTCTGATCCGCCAGCATGCCCACGAAGTCGTTCAGCCGCAACAACAGATCGCGGATCTGGTCCTGACGGCCGTCCAGCGCGGCATTGAACTCGTGGACGATATCTCCAATCTGACCGAGTCCGCCACCGTTGACGACCACCGCCAACGACGAGAGCGTCTGTTCGGTCGACGGATACGTCGATGACCGGTCCACCCCGATGGTGGCACCGGGGGCCAGCCGGCCGGTCGGCGCCTGCCCCGGTGGCGGGTTGAGGGCCAGGTGCATCGAACCCAGCAGGCTGGTCTGGCCGACCGTGGCCACCGCGTTGGCCGGAATGACGGTATCCGGTTCCACGGACACGTCGACATCGGCACGGAAGTCCCGGGCCTTCATCTTCGAGACGCTGCCGACGACGACGTCGCCGACCAGCACGGGCGAATTCGCTTCGAGGGTACCGACATTGGCCAGCTCGACGTGATAGGTGATGGCGTCCGAGCCGCGACCGGCAGTTCCCGGCAGCGGCATCGAGTTGAGTCCGCCGAATGCGCAGCCACTGGTGCTCACGACGATGCCGCAGGCGATCGCTCCCAAAGTGCGTCGGGCGGTCATGGCTGGCTCCGTTCCGCCGGCAACAGCATGTCGGTCAGGCTCCCCGGACCCGGTGCCCGGGGCACGCCGGGAGGTATCGGTGCACCGGGATACAGCGCAGGTTGTGGATCGGCGGGCAGTCCGTCGGGGGTGTACGCGCCCGGTGGATGCGCCGGGTCGGTCCAGCCCGGTGGAGGCGGCACGTCACCCACACCGGTATAGGCCGAGACCGAGGGCGGCAGGCCGGGCGACTCGGGCGTGGGACCCCCGCCACCCGGTGCCAGCTTGGGATCGGAGTACACAATGTTGCTCGGCGACTTGGCCAGATATGCGTTGAACGGAAACGGCAGGTAGTTGAAGTTCAGCAGCTGTAACGCCGGGCCGAGGTACTGCGCGCACAGTTTCGCGGTTTCTCCGGCGGTGGTGTTCTTGACCGCCGCGATCGCCGAGCACACGAGCTGAACGGGATTCGCGAAGTTGGCCATCGCGAATCCACCCATGGCCGTTCCGCTGTCCGGGTTGTAGATCTGGTAACCGTTGCCGAAGGCCGTCGGCGCGATGTGCAGCACGTTCTTCAGCACCATCTGGTGGTCGGCGACGTTCTTCGTCACCGCACCGAGTCGCTGGATCTGTTCGGCCGTCTGGTCGCGGGTCCCCGCGATGAACCGCTGAACTTCGCCGACGGCCTCGGACAGATTGGTCAGCGCCGCGTCGATGTCCGAGCGGCTGCCGTTCACAACGCTTGTCAAGGTGGCGAGCCGGTCCTGGAATTGCACTATCTGGGTGTTGCTGTCGCGCAGGGCGGTGACGAATATCTGCAGGTTCTTGATGACGTCGACGATGTTGCCGCTGCCTTCGGACAGCACGCGTCCGACGCCGGACAATTGCCTTATCGTCTCCCGGAGTTTGTCTCCGTTGCCCGCCATGGCGTTCGCCGCGCTGTCGATGAACTTGCCGGCCGAGCTCATGTCGGCCCCACCGGCCGGGCCGAGATCCCTTGCCAGTCGGGTCAATTGCTTCTTGACCTCGTCCCACTCGACGGGCACCGCGGTGCGCTCGAGTGGAATCACGGCGCCGTCGGCCATGGTGGGCCCACCGGGCGCCTCGTCGGTTCCGTAGGCCGGTGTCAGTTGGACGTACCGGGCCGAGATCAGATTCTGCGCGACGAGCACGGCCTTGGCGTCGGCCGGGACGGGCACGGAGTGATCGATCGCGAGGGTCATCCTGATATCGGTGCCGTCCGGGTCGATGGATCTGATGGTGCCGACCTTGACGCCGGATACCCGGACGTCGTCACCGGGATAGACCGCCTGTGCCGACGGGAACACCGCGGTGACGGTCATCGGTCCGAACGCCTTCTGGCGCAGCACGAAAGCGGTGCCGGCGACCAGCAGAGCGGTCAGTGCGACGGCTAGCAAAACCGTGATGCGCCTTCTGCCGGTCATCGCGATCCTCCCGGAATTCCGTTGTAGGGCAACGGGAACTCTGCGCGCGGACCCGCGTTATCCGGCGGCTGGCCGGCGTTGTCGCCGCGGCGGAAGCCGAAGATGTAGTCCAGGAACGGCTGCGTCGCCTGCGCCGGGATCAGGTTGGCGACGTAGGCGTTGTAGAAGAACCCGTTGTTCACCGACTCACCCTGGGTCACCTGGTATTTGGCCAGACCGGTGAGCGCCTTGGTGATGTTGTCGTTGTTCTTCTCGAGCACCGCGGTCACCGCGTTGAGTTTCTGCAACGTGGGTGCCAGCTTCGCTTCGTTGTCGTGTACGAGTCCGGTCAGTTGCTGCGAGAGTGCCGAGGTGTTGGCCAGGAGGTTCACGATCGCCGCGCGGCGGTCGTTGAGCACCCCGGTCAGGTCATTTGCGTTGAGCAACAAGGTGTTGACCTGTTGGCTTCGCGACGACAGAACGCCGGTGACGTCGGCGGCGCTTTTGAGCAGTGCACCCAGCCGCTCGTTCCGTTCGTTGAGCGCCCGGGACAACCTGGTGACCCCGGTGAACGTCGGTCCCAGCTGCGGAGCAATCCGATCGATGGTGTCGGACAGCGTATCGAGGGACTGGCTCAATGCGGCGGTGTCGGTTCCGGCGGTGTTCGCGGTGAAGTCGCTGACGGCTTGGGTCAGTGAGTAGGGCGAGGATGTCCGGGTCAGCGGGATCACGTCCAGGGCACGCATGGTGCCGTTGCCCGCCGGTTCGATCGTGAGGATGCGCTCGCCCAGCAGGGTTCCGGTCCGGATGTGCGCGGTGCTCTGCCCGCCGAGGTGAACCCGCCCGTTGAGCGCGAAAGTCACCAGGGCCCTGCCTTTTTGGAGCCTGACGTCGGACACCGCGCCGACCTTGACGCCGGAAATCTTGACGTCGTTGCCGGCGGTCAGTCCGCCGGCCTCGGCGAACAGTGCCTGGTAGCGAGTCGACGTCGCCCATGACGTGATCCGTTCGGGCTGCAGTCCGACGGCGATGACGAGACCGATGAGGACCACTCCGATGAAGCCGGCCCGGATGAGTGCGGAGCCGCGGTATTTGAGCATCAGGGTTCCCCGCACCTTCCGACATCCTGCTTGATCCATGGGAAGTAGGCGGTGCGGCCGTGAAGGTCGGTGACCCGGACCGACATGCCGCATAGGTACTGGTTGATCCAGCTCCCGTAGGAGCCTATGCGGAGGAGTTTGCGGTAATTGGCCGGCGCCTTCTGCAGACCGAGATCCAGTGTCGGCTTGCCGTCATCCAGCAGCGGCGCAAGACGATTCAGCTGTTCGACGGTGCCGGCCAGCGGCGGGCGGGCCTGGGACATCAGGTCGGTGAGCGATGCCGTGCCCCGGTCCAGTGCGTCGATGGCCGCACCGATCGGCTCCCGCTCCTGCGACAGCCCGGTGATCAACCGCTCCAGGCCGTCGACCGCCCCGGAGAACTTCTCACCGTCCTTGGCGACGGCGGCCACGACGGTGTCGAGGTTGTCGATCAACTGTTTGACGACATCGCCGTTGTCGGCGATCACGTTGGTGAACGCCGAGGTCTTCGCCAACAGGGATTCGACGTTGCCGCTCTGCCCCTGGAGGATCTGGATCAGTGAATTGCTCAGTGCGTTCACGGCTTCGGGGTTGAGTCCCTGGATGACCGGCTTCAGGCCGCCCAGGAGCAGGTCGAGATCCAGCGCCGGTTCGGTGCGCTCGACGGGTATCTGCGACCCGGGCGACTGGATACGGGTCGGGCCCGGTCCGTCGATCAGGTCCAGGTATCGGTCGCCGACCAGATTCAGGTAGCGCACCGCGATCTTCGTGCCCGCCGTGAGGGTCACGTCACGGTCGGCGTCGAAATTCACCAGGACCGAGTTGTCCGAGCGCAGCGTGACGTCGTGGACGGTGCCGACTCGGATACCGGCCACGCGGACCGAGTCGCCGGGCCGCAGGCTCGACGCGTCGGCGAACACCGCTGAGTAGGCGTTGGTCGACCCGGTTCGGTACTGACCGAAGATCACGAACAACGCGGCGGTCAGGAGGAACATGATCACCCCGAACACGCCGAACTTGACGGCGGTGCCGCGGGTGCCCGTCATCCCGGCTGGCCGATCTGTGCGCCGTTGCGTGGGGGTCCGTCGATCGGCCCGAACAGGGCCTGCTTGAGCGCATCCGAGTTCAGCAGGATGCCCTGGTTCCCGTACTGCGACTGGTTGGCGTTGATGTCGGCGACCAGATAAGGCGGCCGCGTCCCCGGTCCGACATCGGGCAGGCCCATGCATTGTGGTCCGCCGGTCGCCGCGACCTTCGGCAGGTCCTGCGGATAGCGATAGCGTTCGCGGCCCAACTGGAAGGAGTCCAGCAGCAGGGTCCCGGGCACCGGTGAAGGCGGCCCCATCGCGAGTGGGGCCATGCCGGCCAGCCCGCAGTTGATGGCCTCGTGGTACTGGTTGGTCAGGTCGGTGGTGGAGACCAGCAGGCGCAGGACGTCGGTCAGCGGTTGCCGGTTGGTCGAGACGACTTCGTTGCCGATGTCCGCCAGGCCGATCGCGCTGACGAGCAACGCGTCGAGGTCGCCCTGCCGGTCGACAATGGTGTCGCTGATCCGGGTCGCGTTGTCGACGGTCGCGACAAGGTCCGGGGCGGCGTCCCCATAAGCATTGAGAACCGTTGGCGCCGTGTTGATTTCGTGCTCCAAGTTCGGCCGACTCGGGTCGAGGGTGGCCAGCAGGCTGTCGAAGTCGGACAGACTCTGACCCACCTTGGCGCCGCGTCCGCTAAGCGCGTTGGAGAACGCGCCGAGGGTTTCGTTGAGTTTGGCGGGTTCGATCTTCGACAGCACCGACACCAGTTGTTGGAATACGGTGTTGATCTCAACGGTCACATGCCGGCCGTCGAGGACCTGTCCGGGCTGCAACGACTCCGGCGCCGGATTGGCAGGTGTGGTCAGTTGCACGAATTTCGCACCGAACACCGTGGATGACGTGATGTCGGCGGTGACATTGGCGGGGATCAACTCGATGGCGGTCGGGTCGATCGCGAGGTGCAGCGCCGCCCGACCGTCGGAGAGAAGTTCGATGGATTCCACCTTGCCGATCTGCGCGCCGTTGAGCTTCACCCGTGCGTCGGGATTCATCACCAGGCCGGCCCGGTCCGAGATCAGCGTCAGCGGAACCGTTTTTGTGAAGCTGCCGCGGAACAACCCGACGGACAGGGCGATGACGGCCGCGATGGCCAACACGGTGAGCAAGCCGGCGACTACCCGCTTGTCTTTCAATGCCGTCCCTCCTATCCGCTGAGGTTGAAGTTGCCGTTGGCGCCGTAGATGGACAGGGAGACCAGCAGGGTGACGGCGACGACGACGACCAGGCTGGTGCGCACGGCGTTGCCGACGGCGGCACCCACCCCAGAGGGTCCGCCGGTGGCGAAGTAGCCGAAGTAGGTGTGGATCAACAGGATCGTGATCGCCATCAGGACGGCCTGCAGGAACGACCACAACAGGTCGATCGGGTTGAGGAAGGTGTTGAAGTAGTGGTTGTACAAGCCGGCGGACTGCCCGAAGAGCACCACCGTGACGAACTTCGACGCCAGGAAGCTCAGGATGACCGCGATCGAGTACAGCGGGGTGATCGCGATCATGCCGGCCACGATCCGGGTCGAGACCAGGTATTCGATCGGCCGGATGCCCATCGACTCCAGGGCGTCGATCTCCTCGTTGATCCGCATCGCGCCCAGCTGGGCGGTCACCCCGGCCCCGAACGTGGCCGCCAGGCCGATCCCGGCCACCACCGGCGCGGAGATCCGCACGTTGATGAACGCCGCCAAGAACCCGGTCAGCGCCTCGATGCCGATGTTGCCCAGCGACGAATACCCCTGCACCGCCAGGGTGCCGCCGGCGGCCAGCGTCAAAAAGCCGACGATCACCACGGTGCCGCCGATCATCGCCAGCGTGCCGGCACCCATCGAGATCTCGGCGATCAACCGGATGATCTCGCGGCGGAAATGCACCGCCGCGTGCGGCACCCCGGCCAGCGCCCGGCCGTAGAACAGAATGTGATCCCCCAGGCCGGCGAAAAACCCCACCGGCCGGCCGAAGTGGCTGATCGCCCGCGGGAAGCGCTGCCGCAACAATGTCGTGGTACCCATGTCGGCCGCCCCTCTAGTGGGTCGTCATCCGGATGCCGATGGCGGTGACCACCACGTTGATCACGAACAACGCCATGAACGCATACACCACCGTCTCGTTGACCGCATTGCCCACCGCCTTGGCCCCACCCCCACTGATGGTCAATCCCCGATAACAGGCCACCAACCCGGCGATCAACCCGAACAACGCGGCCTTGATGCACGAGATGATCACCTCGGGCACCCCGGTCAACAGGGTGATCCCGGCCGCGAACGCCCCCGGATTCACGTCCTGGATGAACACGCTGAACACATAGCCGCCCAGGATGCCGATGATCACCACCAGACTGTTGAGCAGCAACGCCACCAACCCCGAGGCCAGCATCCGCGGGGTGACCAGACGCTGCACCGGGTTGATGCCCAGCACCTCCATCGCGTCGATCTCCTCACGAATGGTCCGCGACCCCAGATCGGCACACATCGCCGTGGCGCCCGCCCCGGCCACGATCAACACCGTCACCAACGGACCGATCTGCGTCACCGCCCCGAACGCCGCACCCGCCCCGGACAAATCCGCCGCACCCAACTCCCGCAACAAGATGTTCAACGTGAAGCTCACCAGCACCGTGAACGGAATCGCCACCAACAACGTCGGCGCCAACGACACCCGCGCCACAAACCACGCCTGCTCCAAAAACTCCCGCCACTGAAACGGCCGCTTGAACACAAACCGCACCGCATCGGCCGACATCGCGAACAACCCACCGATCGCCTGCATCGGCCCCGACATATTCCGCAACACCGGAACCCCGACCGACCACCGTTCGGGGCCTCGGGTGGCGGACGCGGACATCGAACTCCTCGTGGGGGGTGGTCTTCGACCGGCAAGACTGACACCTGGCGAACCGGCCCCGCATCGGCTGTCCCGCCCATCGGGAAATCCGGTGAGCGGGACCAGGCCGTCGACTGAGATCCGTGGCATGGGACGGTGAGCCCGTGACTGAAACCGATCTCAACGAGCTCGCGACCGACCGGGGTGTGTTGCGGTACTACGACTGTGGGCCGCAGGACGCACCGGTGCTGCTGTTCCTGCACGGTTCCGGGCCGGGCGTGACGGGCTGGCGCAACTTCCGCGGTGTGCTGCCGGCCTTCGCCGACCGGTTCCGCTGCCTCATCCTGGAGTTCCCCGGTTTCGGCGTCAGTGACGATTTCGGCGGGCATCCGATGATCGACGCGCAAGGTGCCGTGACGCCTTTCCTGGACGGCCTCGGTGTGGAACACGTTGACATCGTGGGGAATTCGATGGGCGGCGGCGTCGGTGTCAACTTCGCGATCAACCAGCCCGACCGCATCGGCAGGCTCGTCACCATCGGGGGGATCGGCACCAGCATCTTCTCTCCCGGCCCCAGCGAGGGTATCCGGCTACTGCAGGAATTCACCGAGGATCCGACCCGGCAGCGGCTCGTCGACTGGCTGAACTCGATGGTGTACGACCAGGCGTTGGTCACCGATCAGCTCATCGAGGAGCGCTGGGCGCTGGCCACCGATCCCGAAACGCTCGAATCGGCGCGCCGGATGTACGGCAAAGTCGCGTTCAACCAGATGACGGCGTTCATGCGCAGCGCGGACATCCCGCAGCCGTGGGCGCAGATGCACAAGGTTCAGGCACCCACACTGCTGACCTGGGGTCGCGACGACCGGGTCAGCCCGCTCGACATGGCGCTCATCCCGATGCGCACCATCCCCAACGCCGAACTGCACGTGTTCCCCAACTGCGGGCACTGGGCCATGATCGAGGCGAAAGCGGCCTTCGAGGCCACCGTCCTGGCGTTCCTAACGCGCGCGGCGTGACCGGAGGAACTGCATGAGGTAATGCGGTATCCCGGACATCGGCACGCGCGTCGGCCAGTCGTCGGCACGGAAGTAGGCGTCGGAACCACCGTCGACGAAAATGACGCTGCCGCAGAGGAAGTCGGCGGAATCCGAGAGCATGAACAGCATCCAGTCGGCCAGCTGTCCGGGGTCTCCGAACCCGCCGATGGGCACCGGGAACGAATTGACGGCCTTGGCCTCAGTGGGAGTGGACAGCTGCTTCTCCAGCAGCGGCGTCAGGATCGCCCCGGGTGCGATCGCGTTGAGTCGGATACCTGAACCGGCCCACTGCGGCGCGACGGCGTGCCGGCGCACCCAACGGGCCACCGCGATCTTCGAACCGCCGTAGGCCAGTGACGGCGCGGCCTTGCCGTACCACCGCAACGCGCCGGCCGCCTTGGCGGCATCGCCGGCGAGCAGGCCGCGTACCAGCCGGTTCGGTACCGCCGGCATCGTCGTAGTCGAATTACTCGCCACTACAACCACTTTCGCGCCCCGTACGAAGGCGGTACGCCAGGCTTCAAGCAGCTCGACCACGCCGAAAAAGTTGACCTGCAGGATCAGCCGCGCGCTGTCGGCACCCGGCAGCGGCCCGACCCCCGCCGCCAGCACCGCGCCGTCCAACCGGCCGCCGGCGGCCTCCAGGACCTCGGCGGCCGCGGTGCGCCGGCCCTCCGGGGTGGACAGGTCGGCGGCCACGTCAGCGTCGCGCAGGTCGACTCCGATCACGCGGTGACCGGCGTCCCGCAGTTTCTGCGCAACCTGTGATCCCATCCCGGACGCCGAGCCCGTGACCGCGTATGTGCCCATGGGCGCACCATACCCGCCGTCGTCGAGCGCCCCGGCATCAGTGATCTTTGAGCAGGCTGAAACCCTTGTAGCCGGCCGCCGCCACCTCGTCGCAGATGTCCAGATAGGTTGCGAACCCACCGATGAACAGCATGAACACCCGCGGCTTGCCGGGCACGTTGGCGCCCAGGTACCAGGAGTTCGCCTTGGTGAACAGCGTGGACTCGGCGCGTTGCGCGCATTCGGCGATCCAGTTGTCGACGGCGTCCGGGGTCGCCTCGATCGCGGCGTAGCCGTGTTCGTCGAGGTAGCCGATCGCCTCGGCGATCCAGTTCACGTGCGCTTCGGCATGCAGGACCATGTTGGCCAGCACCGCCGGCGCGCCCGGGCCGGAAACCAGGAACAGGTTCGGGAAGCCGTCGACCTCCAGCCCCAGGTAGGTGCGCGGGCCGTCGGCCCAGTCGTCGGCCAGTTTCTGACCGCCGCGCCCGGTGATGTCGATCTTGGCCAGTGCACCGGTCATCGCGTCGAATCCGGTGGCCAGCACGATGGCGTCGACGTCGTAGTGGGCATCGGAGGTGTTGATTCCGGTGGCGTCGATCGACGAGATCGGCGTTCTGCGCACACTGACCAGTCGCACGTTCGGCCGGTTGAACGTCTGGAAGTAGTTGGTGTCGGTGCAGATTCGTTTGGTCCCGATCGGGTGGTCGGTGGGGATCAGTAAGTCGGCGACTTCGGGGTCGTCGATGACGGCACGCACCTTCTCCTCATAGAACTTGCGGGCTTCGTCGTTCGCGGTCTGGTCGGTCATCTGGTCGGTGAAGGTCTTGGAGAACAGCACACCGCCCAGTTCCCAACGCTTTTCGAACGCCTCGCGGCGTTCCTGCGGGGTGGCCTCCATGGTGAGCTTGGGGTGTGCGATGTGCGGCGACCCGCCGCCGCTGCGCCAGGAAAGCCGCCGTCGCTCGGCATAGTTCGCCTTGACGTCCGCGAGCTCGTCGGAACTGAGTGGACGGTTCCCGGCCGGCACGCTGTAGTTCGGGGTGCGCTGGAACACGTAGAGCTGGTCGGCTTGGCCGGCGATGATTGGAATCGACTGTACGCCAGACGATCCGGTACCGATGACCGCGACGCGCTTACCGGTGAAATCCACGTCCTCGTGTGGCCAGTGTGCGGTGTGATAGATCTCGCCGGCGAAGGTGTCCAGCCCGTCGAAGTTCGGCGTCAGCGCGGCCGACAAGGGCCCGGTAGCCATCACCACGAAACGGGCGACCACCGTCTCACCGGTGTTGGTGGTGACCGTCCAGCGCAGCGCGTCCTCGTTCAGCACCGCCGAGACGACCCGGGTGTTGAAGGTGATGCCGCCGCGCAGGTCGAGTCGGTCGGCCACCCAGTCGAGGTAGGCCAGGATCTCGCTCTGCTTAGCGTACTTCTCCGTCCAGGTCCATTCCTGTTGCAGCTCATCGGAGAACGAGTAGCAGTAGTCCACGCTCTCGACGTCGCAGCGGGCGCCCGGGTACCGGTTGTAGTACCAGGTTCCGCCTACTTCGGGCGCGGATTCGAAGACCCGGACCGACAGGCCCTGGGACCGGAATTTGTGTAGCGCATACAGCCCGGCGAAACCCGCACCGACCACGACGACGTCCGCGTTCTGAGTCACAGTGGCCAAGGTAGGCGCATCGGGAGCAGGTAGGCGGCGCGTTCCCGATCACCGGACGGTCGGCGGTGTTCTTCCCGACCGTCGGGCGGCAGTTCGGTTCGCGATCCCTTCGGCGTCCAGCATGAGCGCATGGAGCCGGCCGACGGTTTGATCCTGGACGTTCATGCCCGATCTCCGGCGAAATGTACAGCGAGTTCTAGACAATGGCCGCTGACCGGGAATGCGACCCGCATCGGCGGCCCGCCGATGGAGAATCGAGAACAGCAACTCAGATAAGGACTTTCACATGACCGAACGGGTAATCGACCGAGTGGCCGCCCTGGCGGACCAGTTCCGCAGCCAGGCCGCCGAGGCGGAGAAGATCGGCAAACTCACCGACGACACGGTCAAACAGATGAAGGCCGCCGGAAACATCCGGCTGCTGCAGCCCAAGAGCCACGGCGGCCTGGAGGTACACCCCCGTGAGTTCGCGGAGACCGTGATGGCCACCGCTGCCCTGGATCCGTCCGCCGGCTGGATCAACGGCGTGGTCGGCGTGCATCCATACCAACTGGCCTACGCCGACCCGAGGGTCGCGACCGAGATCTGGGCCGACGATGTCGACACCTGGGTCGCCTCCCCGTACGCCCCGCAGGGTGTGGCACGTCCCGTGGACGGCGGTTATATCTTCAACGGCCGCTGGCAGTTCAGTTCGGGCACCGACCACTGCGACTGGATCTTCCTGGGCGCCATGCTGGGCGACGCCGACGGCAACCCGGTGATGCCGCCACAGATGATGCACATGATCCTGCCGCGCAGGGATTACGAGATCGTCGAGGACTCGTGGGATGTGGTGGGTCTGCGTGGCACGGGCTCGAAGGACGTCATCGTCAGGGACGCCTTTGTGCCGTCGTACCGGACCATGGACGCGATGAAGGTGATGGACGGCAGCGCCCAGCGCGAGGCCGGGATGACCGAGACGCTGTACCTGATGCCGTGGTCGACGATGTTCCCGCTCGGGATCTCGGCGGCCACCATCGGCATCGCCGAGGGTGCACTGGCCGCGGCCCTGGACTACCAGCGCGAGCGGGTGAACTCGAGCGGGGTGGCGATCAAGGACGACCCGTACGTCATGTACGCGATCGGCGAGGCCGCCGCCGACATCAACGCCGCCCGCCAGGAACTACTGGCCAACGCCGACCGGATCTACGACATGGTCGACGCCGGCAAGGAGGTGTCCTTCGAGGACCGTGCCGCCGGGCGGCGCACCCAGGTGCGAGCGGTGTGGCGGGCGGTCTCCGCGGTCGACGAGATCTTCGCGCGCTGCGGCGGCAACGGCACCCGGATGGACAAGCCGCTGCAGCGGTACTGGCGCGACGTGCACGTCGGCCAGGCGCACGCGATTCACGTGCCCGGCACCGTCTACCACGCGTCGGCCCTGAGTGCTCTCGGTGTGGATCCGCAGGGCCCACTGCGGGCGATGATCTAAGAGCTGTCGATGACTGATCTGAAAAGCCTTGGCTACGTGACGGTTTCGGCCACCGATATCGAGCGCTGGCGCAGGTTCGCCTTCGGGGTGCTGGGCTTCGCGCAGGGCAGCGGCCCCGACCCGGAGGCGCTGTATCTGCGGATGGACGAGCGCGCCGCGCGCATCGTCGTCGTCCCCGGGGATGCCGACCGGGTGCTCACGGTGGGCTGGGAAGCCCGGGATCATCACGCGCTCGAACGGGTGAAGTCGGCCCTCGACAGTGCCGGCGTTGCGTTCAAGGAACTCTCGCAGGCCAATGCCGACGCCCGCCGTGTCGAGGAGGTCATCACCTTCGACGACCCAGCCGGAACCACGCTGGAGGTGTTCCACGGTGCGACACTCGACCACAGCCCGGTGATCACCCAGTTCGGGGCCCGGTTCGTCACGGGCGATCAGGGTCTGGGCCACGTGGTCCTACCGGCCACCGACGTGCCCGGTCTGTTCGAGTTCTACACCCAGGTGCTCGGCTTCCGGTCCCGCGGCGCCTTCCGCGTCGCGGTGCCGCCGGAGTTCGGCCCGGTCCGGGTGCGGTTCCTGGGCATCAACGAACGCCACCACAGTCTGGCGATCTGCCCGGCTTCGCAGCTGCGGGACCCGGGTCTGGTGCACCTGATGGTGGAGGTCGACGACCTCGACACCGTCGGTCAGGCACTGGACCGGGTCAACGCCGAGGGGTTCCAGCTGTCCTCGACGCTGGGCCGGCACACCAACGACAAGATGGTGTCCTTCTACGTGCGCGCCCCCGGCGACTGGGACATCGAGTTCGGCACCGCGGGCATGCGGATCGACGAAACCTACTACACCGCAGAGGAAATCACCGCCGACAGCTACTGGGGACACCAGTGGGTCAGTGACCTTCCCGCGGCAATGCGATGAGCGTCATCCCGATCCCGGCCGCGTCGGTCACTTCGTGGGACGACGAGGCCGACGTGGTGATCGCCGGCTACGGTGTCGCCGGGGCCGCGGCCGCGGTGGAGGCAGCCCGGGCGGACGCCGACGTGCTGGTGCTCGAGCGCACTGGATCCTGGGGCGGCGCGGCGTCGATGGCCGGCGGCTTCATCTACCTCGGCGGCGGGACCCCGCTTCAAAAGGCTTGCGGTTTCGATGATTCCGTCGAGAACATGGCCGCATTCCTGAATGCCGCGATGGGACCCGGCGCCGATTCCGTGCGCATCGCGGACTACTGCGCGGGCAGCGTCGCGCACTACGAGTGGCTGGTCGGCTGCGGAGTGCCGTTCAAGGCCGAGTTCTTCGGTGAGCCTGGCTGGGAGCCGATGGGCGATCAGGGGCTGATGTACAGCGGCGGGGAAAACTCCCATCCGTTCAACACCATCGCCACACCCGCCCCGCGCGGACACGTGCCGCAGATGCAGAACAAGAAGCAGGGCGAGGCCAGCGCCGGCTTCATGTTGATGAAACCTCTGGTCGAAACCGCGACTGCGGCGGGTGCGCGGGCGCTCTACGACGTCCGCGCGCAGGCGCTCGTCGTCGACTCCGACGGCCGGGTGGTCGGGGTCCTGGCGCGCCGCTACGGCGACGAGGTGACGATCCGGGCGCGCCGGGGTGTTGTGCTGGCGATGGGCAGCTTCGCCTACAACGACGACATGGTGGCCAGGTTCGCACCGCGGATCGCGGGCCGCCCGGCGGCCTCGGTCGAGCAGCACGACGGCCGGGCAATCCAGATGGCTCAGGCCCTGGGGGCGGATCTCGCGCACATGGACGCCACCGAGGTGGCGTTGTTCATCGACCCGCAGCAACTGGTGCGCGGCATCCTGGTCAACGAACGAGGTCAACGGTACGTCGCCGAGGACACCTATCCCGGTCGGGCCGGACAGCTGACGTTGTACTACCAGAACAACACCGCCTATCTGGTGATCGACGGCGAAGCGCAGGAGGAGGCGATGGCGTCGCTGTCCCCGCGGCTGATGCTGCGGCCGCCGACATGGGTGGCCGATTCGGTCGCCGACCTCGAGCGGGAGATCGGCCTGCCGGGCGGCTCGCTGCAGGCGACCGTCGCTGCCTACAACGACGCCGCCGTCCGCGGCGAGGATCCGGTGCTCGGCAAGAAAGCACAGTGGTTGAAGCCCATCGGGACGCCGGTGGGTGCGATCGACCTCCGGGACAGCACCGGCGGTTTCACCCTCGGCGGATTGCACACCACCCTCGATGCCGAGGTGCTGCACGTCAGTGGAGAGCCGATCCCGGGGTTGTTCGCCGCCGGCCGTTGCACCGCGGGGCTGGCCGCATGGGGATATGCCAGCGGCGTATCCCTGGGCGACGGCAGTTTCTACGGCCGCCGGGCCGGAGTCTCGGCCGCCAAAGGCTGACTGCTCGGAACTAATCGCCGCCGCGACACCACGGTGTCCGGCGGCGATTTTCGTGTCTTGTGTGACAGCCGGCACACCAGTATGGTACAAACCACCATATTACTATTAGTAATATTCCAGCCAGATGCCAACAGCCCACCGCTCTGCCTTTGGAGGACCGATGACCGTGACCGTCGAGACGTGTGAGAACGCCACCCCCAGCGCCGTGATCGACCGCATCTCACTGGTGCTGGATGCTTTCGACGGACCCGGACGGCTCACCTTGGCTCAGATCGTCAGGCGGACGGGCCTGCCGCGCTCCTCGGCCCACCGGATGCTCGAGCGACTGGTCCAGTTGCGCTGGCTGCGCCGCAGCGGCCGGGACTACGAACTGGGAATGCGGCTGGTCGAACTGGGTTCGCTGGCCGTACACCAGGACCGGCTGGTCCGAGCCGCCACTCCCCTGTTGCACGAGCTGCACCGCGCCACCGGGCTCGTCGTGCACCTTGCCGTGCTGGACGGTCCCGACGTCGTCTACCTCGACAAGATCGGCGACCGGATGGCCGCGGCAATCCCGACCCGGGTCGGCGGCCGGCAGCCCGCACAGTGCGCCGCGGTCGGAAAGGCCATCATGGCCTACCGCGAACACGACGACGTCGACCTGAGCAACCGCAAGACCAAGTACTCGATCGGCACCGCGGCACAGCTCAGCACCGAGCTGACCAAGGTCCGTTCGCACGGCTACGCGTTCGACCGCGAAGAGGCCCTGCCCGGATTCGGTTGTGTCGCAGCGCCTATCGGCAGCGTCGGTGACGCGGTCGCGGCCGTCTCGGTGTGCGGTCCGATGAACCGGATGATGTTCGATCAGCGCCTGGTCGCTCCCGTCCGGATGACCGCGATGGGCATCTGGCGCAACGTCGAGGACGGCCCGCAGCGCGTGACACCCACTCTGCAGCAGCGCCGCCCGCTGCGCGCCCTCCAGTACGCGTGACTCTCGACCCGCAGATCGCCGGGATCATCGAGCAACTCGATTCCGGCTTCCCGGCCGTTCACACCATGACGGGCGCTCAGGCGCGTGCGGTGATCAAGTCCCGACTGGTCGCCCCCGCCGAACCCGAACCCGTTGCCGACGTGCGAAACGACACCGTGGACGGTGTTCCGGTCCGGATCTACCGTCCCGAAGGCTCCGATCTGCCGGTGCTGGTGTACGCGCACGGCGGTGGCTTCGTCTTCTGCGACCTGGACACCCACGACGGGCTGTGCCGTGCTTTGGCGAATCTCGTTCCGGCCGTGGTGGTTTCGGTGGACTACCGGCTCGCTCCGGAACATCGCTGGCCGACGGCTGCAGAGGACGTGTACACGGTGGCACGGTGGGCAGCCCGCGACGGTGGCCGGGTGCTGATCAGTGGCGACAGTGCCGGCGGCAATCTGGCGGCCGTCACGGCGTTGATGGCCCGTGACCGGGGCGGTCCCGATCTGGCCGGCCAAGTGCTGCTGTACCCGATGATCGCTGCCGACTTCGACACCGAATCCCACCGGTTGTTCGGCCGCGGCTACTACAACCCGACGCCCGCGCTGCAGTGGTACTGGGATCAGTACGTGCCGGCAGCGGACGACCGCACGCATCCGTACGCCTCGCCCCTGCGGGCCGATCTGCGGGGCCTGCCGCCCGCTGTCGTCGTGGCCGCCGGTTGCGATCCGCTGCGCGACGAAGGGCTGGCGTATGCGGACGCGCTGGAGCGGACCGGCGTCCCTACCACCGTCCTGCCCTACGACGGCGGCATCCACGGTTTCATGACCATGCCGATGCTCGACCTGGCGCAACGCGCCCGGACGGAGGTCAGCCGGGCGGTGGCACAGTTGGTTTCGCGCTGACGGGACGCGGCAGAGCCCCGTAACGCTGCTGCGGATCCAATACGCAGTGGGTGCGGCCGAAGACGGTCACCATGCACTTGTTGTTGTGGGTGCAGCGACTGCGGGTGCCGGGATCCGCGATCATCTTGTTCACCAGATCCGGCTCGCGCAGCAGGGCCCGGCCCATCGCCACGAATTCGAAGCCCTCGTCCAGGCCGGCCTGGACATGATCGCGGTTCGTGATGCCGCCCAGCAGAATGAGTTTGGTGTTGGCCACGACCGGAACGAACTGGCGCGCCGCCTCCAGCATGTAGAGATCGTGGTACGGGTAGACACCCATCACCTGCTTGCCGGCCAGTCGCACCCCGGGCCGCAGCGCCGGCGGCATCACGGTGGCGAACTCACGCACCGGTGTGTCGCCGCGGAACAGGTACATCGGCTTGAAAACCGATGAGCCCTGCGTCAGTTCGAGGGCGTCGATCGTGCGGTCATGGTCGAGTAGCTGCGCGGTGCGTAATGCCTCGTCGATCCAGATGCTGCCCGGCAGGCCGTCGTCCATGTCGAGTTTGGCGATGACGGCGACCTGGTTGCCGACGGTCTCGCGGACGCGCTGCGCAATCTCGCGAACCAGCCGGGAGCGGTTGTCGATGCTGCCGCCGTATTCGTCCCTGCGGCGGTTGATCAGCGGGCTCAGGAACGAGCTCGGCAGGTACAGGTGGCCGAAATGCAGTTCGACGGCGTCGAATCCGGCGTCGACCGCAATCTGCGCGGCAGCGGCGAACTGCTCGATCACGCGGGCGATCTCGGCCCGGGTGATCTCCCGGCAGTAGGCGAACGAGGTCGGGTTGATGAACCGGCTCGGCGCCACCGCGGTGACCCCGGTCAGCTTCTTCGGCGCGACGATCCCGGCGTGGCCCAGTTGCGCGGAGATCGCCGCCCCCGACCCGTGGACCGCGTCTGTCAGCCTGCCCAGTCCGGGCAGTGCCTGCGCATTCATGACGATCTGGCCGGGCGCGCTCGCGCCTTCCTTGGATACACAGCAATATGCGACTGTCGTCATGCCGACGCCGCCGTCGGCGAATGCCCGGTGGAATCCGATCAGGTCGTCGGTGACCAGGCCGTCCGGCGAGCGACCTTCGGAGGTGGCGGCTTTGATCACTCGGTTGCGGAGGGTGACCGGGCCAAGCTGGGTCGGGGCGAACGGGTCGACGGCAGTGACCATCTGCTCACCGTCATGCCCCGTCACGCTGTGGTCAACGGTGTTCTCCCGATGGCCGGGACTGTGCGGGCCGGCGCCTCGGTGCGCAAGCCTACGGTGGCCGTATGGGCGGTGTGTTTGTCATCGACCGGGTGGTGACGCGGCCGGGTCGGGCCCGGGAGTTCGTCGACCGGTACCTGAGCGAGTACGCCCCTCGCGCCCGGGCCCGCGGTATGACGTTGCGGGACGTTCTGGTCAGCCCGCCGATCTGGTTTTCCGACCAGCCGAACACCGTGACCGTCACCTGGACGCTGGCCAGTCCGCAGGCGTGGTGGGAGATGACCTGGAAGGGTCGGCCAGATCCCTCCATCGGCGAATGGTGGTCCCAGATCGGCGAACTGGTGGCAGAGCGGTCGCGATCGGTGGCTGCTGCGGCCGGCGACATCGACGGGCTCTGCGATGTATAGCGTGACCCGTCTGCTCGACGTCGACGAGCCGGACCGCGGGCGGCTGCTGGATTCGCTGCGCACCGCGGCGGCCGCCTCCGATGCCCGGAGTTGGGTGGTCGAACCGACCCTGCCGGGATCCCGCAACGGCGGCGACATCCTATTCCACTGCCGATTCGATTCGGCGCCAGAATCTTTCGACTTGTCGGCAGCTTTCGACTCGGCCCTCGCAGATCCCGCGATCACCCGAATCAACGGAGCCGACTACACCGGTTCGCCGGTCCGGACCGGCCAGCCCGGGGCGGTCTACCGGGCACTGCTGCTGAGAGTGGCGCCCGACACCCATCCGGACGATGTCGAGCGGTTCGAGCAGGAACTCGCGTCCCTCCCCCGCTACGTGTCCACCATCCGCGCCTGGCAATTGAGCCGCGTAGACCGCGCCGTTGGCGCAACCGCGTGGACTCACGTGTTCGAGCAGGAGTTCTCCGACGTCGAAGGCCTGATGGGGCCGTACCTGATGCATCCCATTCACTGGGCGGTGGTGGATCGCTGGTTCGATCCCGAGACCACCGATTGCATTGTGCGAGAACGGGTTTGCCACAGCTTCTGCGCCACTGCGAATCCCGTGCTCTGAGGCGACGTCAGCTGGTGTCGTTATGGGCGCGGCGGTTCTTGATGCGGGTGACCAGGTCGGCGGCGCGGGTGCGGCGTCGTTTGGGCATCTGCAGGCCGCGGTTGGCCGGGGCCGGGGTGTTGGCCGGTGGTGGGGGTAGTTCTGCGGTGCTGATGTCCCAGTCGGGGAAGAACACCCGCGCACCCGGATGGGTGGTGTAGGTGCGCCCGGTCGGGGCGGTCCACTCGATCCTGCCGTCGGGATACTGTCGGTCCGACCAGCCGCTGTCGCCGGCGTAGAACGTCTTGAGCAGGTGGCTTTTTCGGCACAGGCAGCGCAGGTTCGACGGGTGGGTCGGGCCGGCCGGGTAGGCGATGGCGTGGTCGATGTCGCAGTTCTCGGCCGGGGTGCTGCAGCCGGGGAACCGACAGGTCATGTCGCGGCTGCGGACGAAGCGTTGCAGCGCCGCCGAGGGCCGGTAGCGGTCCTCGGCTTGCGGGCACGGGGTGCGCAGGGGAATCAGCGCGGCGCCGTTGCGGATCAACGCCGCCAGCAGCGGCGTCGGGACCACGCCACCGGTGGTCATCACCGCCGGCGCCGTCGGCCCGCCCTGGTCACCCGCCGGTGCGGTCGTCGAACCGTCATCGGCGGGCTCGGTCCGCGGCGAGCGGGTCTGAGCGGTTCTGGCCGCGGCGTCGACGGTGGCCTGTTCGGCGACGACGTGGATGACCACGCTGGCGGCCAGACCGGGACTGGTGGGGTTGGGGCATTGCGGGGTTCCGCACTGGCAGGCGATGCGGTTGCCACCGGCGAAGACCGCGCCCATCGCCTCGGCGCGGCGTTGCCCGATACTGCGCGGATCCCCGGCGCACACCGCGCGGGCGATCTGGGTCAGCCGGCGCTCGATCAACTCGGCATGGGTGGAATACAACCGGCCCCACAGCGAACGCGTCCCGGCCTGGTCGTCGGGCTTGCCGAACTGCACGTCCATGCCGCGGGCGGCCTGTTCGAACCATTCTTTGGCCTGCGGATCATGCTTTTCGACCAGGGCGTCGATCGCCGCGTCCACCTTGGCGTCCGACAGCATGCCCCATTTCTGGGCGGCCTCGGCGATCCCGGTGTCGATGGCGGCCATCGCGTCCTCGTCGACCACCAGATGGGTGCGCCAGGAAATCGTGGCCACCAGCCGCGCCCCGATCCCTCCCGCCAGGAACAGGGCATTGACCTTCGGCAGCCGGTCGCGCAACGAGCGGGCCAGATACATCTGCGAGGACGCTCGGCGCGCCGAGATGTTCAGTGCTGCCCCGATTTCGGCGGCGGTGGCATCCCACCAGTCACACGACCACAACCGCCGCCCGTCCCCGCCGTCGTCATCGCCGTCGTCGGGGCCGCAGCGGCGCTCCACCAACTCCGCGATCGCCGCCAACCGCCGCGCCGCCCCGGCCGCCTCGGCACGCGCCCAACCCTCCACCGCACCCACCACCGCAGCATCGGCGGCCTCCGGCAGAGCCGACGGCGACAGCGAATCGAACATTTGTTCACCATAGAACGACCCACCGACAAGCCGGCCCGTCCGTCATTCCGCCTGGTTGGCCACCTGGTCCCGGGAAGGCGGCAGCGGCCGCAATACGATCGAACTGCCGTCCGGCTGGTACTCGACAATCTGCCCGGCCTAGTCCAAGGCCACCGTGATGATGCCTCGGCGGGCCAATACCGCTCCATAGTTGGTAACAGCCAGGGATTCTCGGACTGCGGCGTCGATCTCGTCCACCACCACACCTCCTGGAGCGCCGGGTTGTGACAAGCGTATAGCCGATGCGGCTACATCCCGAGCGGCAGGATGTTCGGATTCGCCGATGCCGGCGGTTCCAGTGGCGGCAACACCTCGCGACCATCCAGGGAGTGCACGGCAAGCCCCGTGGCCCAGGGATAGTGCAGGCTGAACGCCACCAGACCGGTGCGTTCGGCCGCGGGCAGATGACACATCGCCAGCACCGTCTCAGCGAGGTATTCAACCGGCTCGGTGGGAAACGAGTCGGGAATCAGGCTGGCGGCCCCCGGTGTTCGCACAGCGGTCGACGGACCCACGCAGTTGACGGCGATGTTGGCGTCCAGGAGTTCGGCCGCCACGCCCTGGGTGAACCGGTGCAGCGCTGCCTTGCAGGAGGCGTAGATCACGTCACCAGAGGTCTTGTTGTAATCCCGGTACGGCCGCACGGGGGCGAGCCCGGTCACCGAACCGATGTTGACAATCCAACCGGCACCCTGCTTACGCATTTGCGGCGCAGCGTTTTTCGTCAGCACAAAGGGAGTGCGCAGATAATGCTCGACGGTCCGGTCGAAGGTCTCCAGGTTCATGTCCGCGATCACCGAGTAGTCGGCGAAGCCGGCGTTGTTTACGACGATGTCGATGCGTCCGGTGCGGTCGATGACTTGGCCGATCAAGCTTTCGCGCTGCTCGGAATCCTCCAGGTCGGCGGTGAGCCCGAATGCGTGGCCCCCGGCGGATTCGATCAACGCGATGGTTTCGTCGATAGTGCCGGCGACGAGCGAGGCGGACCCGGACCGCACGGACACCGACGGCTCGTGGGACCGGGCTGTCACCGCCACTGTCGCGCCCTCGGCGGCCAACCGCTGGGCGATCGCCCGCCCGATCCCCCGGCTGCTGCCGGTCACCAGAGCCGTTCTGCCGGAAAGCAATCCGCTCATCGCAGGGTGAAGTCGGCCTCGACCGGCGACCGGTGGCCCTGCCACACATCCACCAGCCGGTACGGGAAGGCCGTGACGATCCGGCCGCCGCCCGAGCGGTAGTAGGTGTGCGCGGTCGGGGTGTGACACCACACCGTCCCGGCCATCGTCGCGTCGATGTCGGCGACGTAGTCCTCGTAGGCGGTCGGGGTCACCTCGATGGTGCGAGCACCCCGATTCGCCAGCAGCTGAAGGCATTCCATGGCGTAGTGCGCGAAAACCTCAACGCCGAAGTTGTGGCCGGCGCCATGCCCGGGACTGTAGTTCGGTGCCGACGAGATGAACAGGTTGGGGAACCCGGGCACGGTACCCCCGCGGTACGCGCGCGGGCTGTCGCCCCACTCGTCGGCCAGCTTTCTGCCGTCCCGGCCGGTGATGTCGATGGTGGACAGGAAGTCCAGGTAGTAGCCGGTGGCGTAGATGATGACGTCGAGGTCGATCTGCCGCCCGTCGGCGGTGACGATTCCGGCCTCGTTGACCCGCGCGGGCTCGCTGTCCTCGACGTCGACGTGCTCGCGCGTCAGTGCCGCGTAGTAACCGCCCGGATCGCGGATGATCCGCTTGCCGTACGGCGCGAAGTCGGGGGTCACCTTGCGGGCGAGTTCGCTTCCGGCCCCGAAGGTTCGGTCGATGTACTCCAGGCAGATCTGCAGCAGCACATCGTTGGCCGGTGAGATGGACAGATGCTCGGTCGCCCACTCCGGGTCGCGCAGGATCACCGGGTAGTTGTTGTCGGCGGTGCCCCAGAACGACTTCAGCCGGTTCCAGTTCGCGTAGAACGGCAGGTGCGTGCCCAGCCAGCGCTTGTGCTCGGGCACCTCATCGGTGAGCCGCTTGCGCGGCGCCACCCAGTGCGGCTGGCGCTGAAACACCGTCAGGTGCGCCACCTGGTCGACGCACGCGTCGACGATCTGCACCGCGGTGCAGCCCGCCCCGATGATGGCGACCCGCTTGTCGGTCAGGTCGAGCTCCGGATCCCACAGCGCCGAGTGAATACTGATGCCGCCGAAGGAGTCTCGCCCCGCCAACTCCGGCCAACGCGGGCGGTTGAGGTAGCCGACCGCCGGCAGCACCACGTTGGCGTAATCGACCGACTCCCCGTCGGGGCCGGTCGCGCGGATCTCCCACTGCGCACGCTGCTCGTCCCAGCGCAGCGCCGTGACCTCGGTGGAGAACCGGGTATGCGCGCGAAGGTCGTTCGCCTCCGCCACCGCCTCCAGATAGCGCTGGTACTCGTCCCCCATCGGGTAGTAGCTCGACCAGTCGCCGTTGATATCCCGCGACAGCGAGTAGTAGGCGGACGGGGTGTCCACTCCCAGGCCGGGATAGACGGTGGTGTACCAGGTTCCGCCGACTTCGTCGTTTCGGTCATAGATCTCGTAGGCGATCCCGGCGTCCGCGCATGCCAGCGCTACCGTCATCCCGGCCATCCCGGCACCGATGATCGCGACGCGGAAGTCGGCGGGCAGCTTCGCGGTGCGCGGCAGCACCGGTTGCGAAGGCTGGAAACCGCCTTGCTCCAACAGCAGTCCGATGTATTCATCGCCGACCGGTCCGCCCAGTGCCAGCGGTGCGATCCGCGCGAACAACGTGGGATCGTCGGCCGCGGCGGCCCCAGCCGGACGGCCGGCGGCCAGGGCGGCGACGATCGCGTCGGCCAATTCGGCCATTGTCTCGTCGTCGGCCACCCCGAGCTGCTCGGGCGGATCCGGCACGTGTGAAATCCGTGCGGCGAACCGGTCCACTACCCCCGCGTCGCCGGTCAGTTGGGCAAGGACCGCGACCAGGATTCCGGCGTCGGCCTGCAAGAGGTGAGTTCGGAGCTCGCGGTCCACGGTGATGCCAGTGCTCATGGCACCGAGTATCGAACCCGGACTCCACCGGCGGCACCGTCGTGCCTACTCAGCGGGACATGATCGGGTCCGAGCCGCTGCGGCGCAATATGGTCGCCGAATGCAACCGGATCCCGTGGTCGCCGCGGCGCGCAGTCACTCGCTCGGTGACATTCCGCGACGGTCCGCACGGAGGTTCCCCGATAAGACCGCGATCATCGACGGTGGCGTGCTCCTGACGTTCGCCGAGTTCGAGCGGCTCGTCGACCGGGCCACGGCCGCATTGTCCGACAACGGCTTTCGGCCCGGGAGCCGGATCGCACTGCTGGCCCACAACTGCTGGCAGTACGCAGTGCTGGCGTTCGCCACCGCCCGGGCCGGCGTCGTCCTCGTGCCGATCAACTTCATGCTCACCGCGGAGGAGATCGCCTACATCCTCGAGCACAGCAAGGTCAGCGGGCTCGTGGTGGAGGCGGATCTGATTCCGGCCGCCGAGCAGGCGATGACGCTGGGCGGTCAGGTCGTGACAACCGCGGCCGTGGTCCGGCCCGGTGAGTCCGCACCGAAACACTGGCCCGACTTCGCGGACTGGCTGACCACCACCAGCACGGCTCCGCAACCGCACGTCGACGACGACCAGCTGATCCGGCTCATGTACACCAGCGGCACGGAGTCACACCCCAAGGGCGCCATGCACTCCAGCCGCAGCCTGATCGGCAACTACGTCAGCACCATCGTGGCCGGGTCCATGGAGAGCACCGACGTCGAGATCCACTCCCTGCCGCTGTATCACTGCGCGCAACTGGACAATTTCCTGGCCACCGACATCTACCTGGGCGCCACCAGCATCATCCTGCCGGGGCCCGAGCCGGAGTGCGTGCTGCGCACGATCGAGCGATACCGCGTGACGAACTACTTCGCGCCGCCCACGGTGTGGATCTCACTGCTGCGCTCGCCCGCGTTCGACCAGGTGGACCTCTCGAGCCTGCGTAAGGGCTACTACGGCGCCTCGGCGATGCCGGTGGAGATCCTGGCCGAGATCCGCGAGCGGCTGCCCCGGTTGCGGCTGTGGAACTTCTACGGGCAGACGGAGATGGCGCCGCTGGCGTCGGCACTGGGGCCCGACGAGCAAGACGCCCACGCCGGTGCCGCCGGCCGGCCGGTCATCAACGTGGAGACCGCGATCGTCGGCGATGACGGTGTGCCGCTCGGTACGGACGTTGTCGGCGAGATCGTGCACCGCAGCCCGCACCTCATGCTCGGGTATCTCGACGACGCGGCGAAGACCGCCGAGGCCTTCGCGGGCGGCTGGTTCCACTCCGGTGATCTCGGCTATTACGACAAGCACGGCCTGTTGCACGTGGTGGACCGCAAGAAGGACATGATCAAGACCGGCGGTGAGAACGTGGCCAGCCGCGAGGTGGAGGAAATCCTCTACCGGCACAATGGAATCGAGGAAGCCGCGGTGTTCGGGCTGGCGCATCCGGTTTGGGTGGAGGCCGTGGTGGCCGCGGTGGTGCCGCGTAAGGGGGCGGCACCCACCGAGGACGACATCTTGGCGCACTGTCGGACACATCTGGCGGGCTTCAAGACCCCCAAGCACATCTTCTTCGTGGACTCCCTGCCGAAGAACCCCAGCGGCAAGTTGCTCAAACGGGTGCTAAAGGACCGCTTCACCCTCGAGAACATCGGAAACTGAGAGGACTCCCGTTGTACAAGGGACGTATCGCGCGCTTCGACGAACCCGGCAAGCCGTTCACCATCCAGACCGTAAGCCTGCCCGAGGTCGGGCCCGGCGAAATCCTGGTGCGGGTCACCCGGGCCAATATCTGCGGCTCCGACGTGCACGCCTGGCATGGCACGTTCGCCACCCGCGGCCTGGGCGGACAACTGCCCACGGTGCTCGGGCACGAGATGGTCGGCGCCGTCGAGGTGCTCGGCGACGGGGTTGAGGCCGATTCCAACGGTGCGCCACTGCAGCCCGGCAGCCGCGTGGTGTTCCCCTATTTCTTCTGCTGCCACACCTGCCGCAACTGTCTGGCCGGCCGGCGCAACGCATGCGCCAACTTGAAGATGGCGATGCTCGGCCGGGCCGACGAACCGCCGTACTTCGTCGGCGGCTACGGCGACTACTACCTGCTGCCCGCGGGCGCCGTGGCCTACACCGTCCCGGACACCGTGTCCGACGAGATCGCCGCGGGCGCCAACTGCGCACTGTCCCAGGTGATGTACGGACTGGAGCGAGTCGACCTCCAACTCGGTGAGACCGTGGTGGTGCAGGGTGCCGGAGCGCTCGGACTGTACGCCATCGCGGTCGCCAAGGCTCGCGGGGCGGCCATCGTGATCGCGGTCGACGGGGTCCCCGAAAGGTTACGACTGGCAACCGAATTCGGAGCCGACGCGGTCATCGACATCACCGAGCTCACCTCCGAGAAGGACCGTGTCAAGGCGGTCCGCAAACTGACCGACGGTCAGGGCGCCGACGTCGTCGTCGAGGTGGTCGGGCATCCGGCGGCCATCGACGAGGGCCTCAAGATGCTGGCGCAGTTCGGCCGCTATCTCGAGATCGGCAACATCAACTTCGGCAAGACATTCGAGTTCGACCCCTCCCGGTTCGTGTTCTCCAACAAGACCATGATCGGCGTGTCCCTGTACGACCCGGCGGTACTGTCCCGGGCGCTTCAGTTCCTGGCCCAGTACCAGGACCGGCTGCCGTTCGAGCGGCTGGCCGCCGCGCAGTACTCCCTCGACGACATCAACGACGCCTTCGCCGCCGCGGAGAGCCGGCGCGACGTGCGCGCGGCGATCGTCCCCTGACCGAAAGCAGCTCATGCACAACTACTCCCGCTCCGCCCTGTTCCTCGACGGTGCGTGGGTCGAATCTCGGGGTGACGGGATGATCGAGGTGATCGACCCGGCTACCGAGCAGGTCATCGGCTCGGTGCCCAACGGCAACGCCGCCGACGTCGACGCCGCCGTCGCGGCGGCCCGCAATGCCTTCGACCCGCTGATCACACTCGACGAACGGCGCGACCGGCTCGCCGCGGTGATCACGGCGATGGACAAGCGGCTGCCGGAGATCGCGGAGACCATCACCGCCGAGATGGGCGCCCCCATCCGGGTCGCGCAGACCGTGCAGACTCAGGTGCCACTGGCCGTCGCCCGCGGATTCGCCGACGCCCTGAACACATTCGAGTTCGAGGAGCGCATCGGCAACTCGCTGGTGGTCCGCGAACCCTACGGGGTGGTCGCCGCGATCACGCCGTGGAACTATCCGCTCTATCAGGTGGTGGCCAAGGTGCTGCCGGCCATCGCCGCGGGCTGCACGGTAGTGCTCAAGCCGAGCAACGAGGCCCCGCTGTCGGTGTTCGAGTTCGTCGAAGCCGTCGAGGACGCCGGCCTGCCGCCCGGGGTGGTAAACCTGGTGTCCGGGCCCGGAGCGGTGATCGGCGAACGGATGGCCGAACACTCAGACGTCGACTTCGTGTCGTTCACCGGTTCCACCGGCGTCGGCAGCCGGGTCGGCGAGCTCGCGGGGCGGACGGTGAAGAAGGTGGCACTCGAACTCGGCGGCAAGTCCGCGAATGTCATCCTCGACGGCGCCAACCTGGCCACCGCGGTCAAGGTCGGGGTCGGCAACGCGTTCCTCAACGGCGGCCAGACCTGCATGGCCTGGACCCGGATGCTGGTGTCCCGCAAACGTTACGGCGAAGCGCTGGACCTGGTGCAAGCGGCCGTCGCCAAATACACCGTGGGTGACCCGCGGGATCCCGGCACCCGGATCGGCCCGTCGGCGTCCAGGGCGCAGTACCAGACCGTGCTCGGCTTCATCGAACGCGCTCAGCGTGACGGCGCCACCCTGCTCACCGGCGGCGCCGACAGGGTCCGTGACACGGGTTATTACGTGGCGCCAACGGTTTTCGCCGACGTCGATCCCGACTCCGAACTAGGCCAGGAAGAGGTCTTCGGACCGGTGCTGGCCGTCATCCCCTTCGAGGACGAGGCCGACGCGCTGCGCATCGCCAACGGCACCCCCTACGGGCTGTCCGGCGCGGTGTGGGCGGCAGACGACGCCACGGCCATCGCGTTCGCCCGCCGGGTGCAGACCGGGCAGCTGGACATCAACGGCGGCGCATACAACCCGGCCGCGCCGTTCGGCGGGTACAAGAAGTCGGGTGTCGGCCGTGAACTGGGCCGCTTCGGGTTCGAGGAATACCTGCAGACCAAGTCGCTACAGTTGCCCGCATGAACCGTCTGGTGCCGTCGGCCGCCGTCGAACCGGATGAACTGCGCGCACTGCGCGCCGAGGTTCGCGAGTTCCTGCGCACCCAGCCCTTCACCCCGTCCGTCGACACCTGGCTGTCCAGTTGGGACGAGGAGTTCACCGCGGCGCTGGCGGCCCGCGGCTGGATCGGCATGACGGTTCCGAAAGCCTATGGCGGCCATGGACGTTCGTTTCAGGAGCGCTTCGTCGTCACCGAGGAACTACTGGCAGCCGGGGCGCCGGTGGCCGCGCACTGGATCGCCGACCGGCAGATCGTCCCGTCCCTGCTGAAGTACGGCACCGAGCACCAGAAGGAGACGTTCCTGCCGCGGATCGCGCGCGGCGAGTGCTTTTTCGGCATCGGCATGAGCGAACCCGATTCCGGGTCGGATCTGGCGAGCGTGCGCACCCGCGCCGTCCGGGTCGACGGTGGCTGGGCACTGTCGGGTACCAAGGTGTGGACGTCGGGTGCGCATCACGCGCACGCTTTCATCGGGCTGGCGCGGACCGAACCGCCCGACCCCGCGCACCGGCATGCCGGTTTGAGCCAGTTCATCGTCGACCTGCGCGGCCCGGGTGTGGAGATCCGGCCGATCATCTCGATGAACGGCGCCCACCACTTCAACGAAGTGATCATGGACGGCGCGGTCGTCCCGGATGACATGGTGTTCGGCGAGATCGGCGCCGGCTGGACCCAGGTGACTTCGGAACTCAGCTTCGAACGCAGCGGACCCGAACGGTTTCTGTCCACCTTCCCGCTGTTGGCGGCCTGCAACAAGACACCCGAACCCGACTTCGGCCGCCTGGTGGCCCGGATCGCCGGCCTGCACCACATGTCCAGCGCGGTGGCCGGCGCCCTGGAACGCCACGAACCCGCCGACGTGCCCGCCGCCGTGGTAAAGGTGCTGGGCACCACCACCGAGGGCGACATCGCCGACTATGCCGATCTGCGGGCCGACCACGAGCTCGCCGCCCTGGTCACTCGTGCGGTCGACCAGCGCCCCGGGTTCACCCTGCGCGGCGGTACCAACGAGATACTGCGCGGGGTGGTCGCGCGCGGACTGGGGCTGCGATGAGCGGCCACGAGGTCGACGCCGAACTCACGGCGATGATGGACGCCGTCTTCGCCGACCACCGCGAGAGCCGCCCGGCCGGCCCGGTGCGCCTCGACGCCGAGTTGTGGTCCCGCCTCGATGATCTCGGCCTGGTACGGCTGACCGGTCCCGAATCGGTCGGCGGCAGCGGCGCCGGCTGGCCCGAGGCGGCCGAGCTGCTGTCGGCCGCGGTGCGCCACGGAGTGCGAATCCCGTTGGCCGAGAACGACTTACTGGCGTGCTGGTTGCTCGATGCGACAGGCACCCCCTACCACCCAGGGATCCGCACAGTGGCCCTGCTCGACGAGAGTGGGCAGGCGCGCGACGTGCCCTGGGCTTCTGCGGCAGGCAGTATCGTCGCGCTGTGGCACGACGGCGAGGGCTACCGGTTGGCTGACGTCGATCGTGCCGAATTTGGGATCACCGAGGGCGCCAACATGATCGGTGAACCCCGGGACGAGGTTCGCGTGGACCTGAAGGCGCTGTCCGGCGTCCCTGTGGACGCTGC
Source organism: uncultured Mycobacterium sp. (assembly GCA_964611465.1). GTDB lineage: Bacteria > Actinomycetota > Actinomycetes > Mycobacteriales > Mycobacteriaceae > Mycobacterium. The sequence goes on from CAZTAA010000006.1 coordinate 41,649, forward strand.
GCTCGTGGCGCGGCTTCGGCTCAGAGCGGCACTGATTCGCGCGATCCAGGTGTGCGCGGCCATCGACCGAATGCTGGAGCTGTCTATCGAACACGTTGGATCCCGGGTCCAGTTTGGCCGCCCGCTGGCGAAGTTCCAGGCCATCCAGAACCTGATCGCCGACATCGCCGCCGAGGCCGCACTGGCCCGCGCGGCCACCGAGGCCGCACTGTCCCGGGCCGTCGCAGACGACTGGGCCGGTGAGAACCTGCAATTCGCTGTCGCGGTGGCCCGTTCATGTGCCGGCCATGCCGCCTCGGTGGCGGTCCGCAACGCCCACCAGGTACACGGCGCGATCGGGACCACGATCGAGCACCGACTCCACGAATACACCAGGGCGGCGTTGGCGTGGCGGTCGGAGTCCGGTTCCGTCCGGTACTGGGATGAGCGGATCGCCGAGCTCGCCGCGGACAGCGGGGATGTCTGGAACCTGATCGCCCCGGCCGTCGAGTTCCACTGACCGGTCACCTCCGGTGTTGCCGCGGCCCGCTCCGCGGTTGACTTGCGGCCCATGAGCAACGACATCACGCTGGCCGAACTCCAGGAATTCCTCGCCGAGTTCTGGTTCCACTACGACGAGGCACACTTCGACGAACTGGCCGCCGCCCACGCCGCGGACGTGCACTACCTGACCCGCAGTGACTCCGGCGCCAGCCCGTTCGAGGAACTGATGTCGCCGGAGCTCGACGGCCGCGACGCGGTGATGGCGTGGCTGACCGCGCACCGCAAGGAAAGCCCCTACCCGCTGCGCCACCACGTGACCAACATCCATCGCACCGGCACGGACGGTGACGCCGTGCGCACCCGGTCCTACATCGTGGTCAACCAGATCGCCAACTACGTGCCGTTCATGGTGTCCAGCGGTATCGTCAACGCCGCGATCCGTCGCGGTGCGAACGGCCTGGAGTTCACCGACGTCGAGGTCGTCCTCGACACCACCAACTCGGTCAACCTGGCCGACGTGCACGCCGACGCCACCCCGTAGACCGGTGGGCGCCCGCGAGAGTTTCGGCGGCGGCGTCGCCGTCATCACCGGGGCCGGCGCGGGCATCGGCGCCGGACTGGCCCGGCACGCCCATGCACTCGGGATGACCGTGGTGCTGGCCGACGTCGACCGCGCCGCGGTCGAGGCCCTGCGCGACGAACTCGGCGGGGACGCCGTCGCCGTCGAGTGCGACGTCCGGGATCCCGACGCGCTGACCGACTTGGCCGAGCGGACCTACCGCGACGTCGGGCCGGTGCGCCTGCTGGTCAACAACGCCGGCATCGAGCAGTTCGGCTACCTGTGGGACACCCCCGTCGCGAATTGGCAACGCGTGCTGGACGTCAACGTCAGCGGCGTCTTCTACGGGGTGCGGGCCTTCCTGCCGAGGATGATGGCCACCGCGGAGCAGGCGTGGGTGTGGAACCTCTCGTCGATCGGCGGCGTCGCGGTGGTGCCGTTGCAGGCGCCCTACATCGTCAGCAAGCACGCCGTGCTCGCCCTGACGGAGTGCCTGCACCTGGAGGTCCAGCAGGCCGGGCACGACAACCACATTCACGTCCAGGCCGTACTGCCCGGCGCGGTGGTGTCCAACATCTTCGAATCCGCCGGCGGTGTGGATGCGGGTGACGACGGCGCCGCCGAGTCCACCCGGGCGGCCATGCTGGATATCAAGGCCGATGCGATGGACCCCGTGGCGGCCGCCGAGGTGGTCTTCGAGCAGGCGGCCGAAGGGCGGTTCTACCTGCTGACCCAACCCGACTATGTGGGCTCGGCAATGGCCGAACGCGCCAATGTGCTTGCCGGGCAACTCCCCCCGCTGCTGCGCACCAAACGCCGATTCGACCCGGCCCAGGGGTGAGTGTGATCCCCGAACTCGATCCCGACGCCGCGGCCCGGATCGCGTCCTTCGGGCCGATGCCCCCGCTGCGCCGGCGTGGGCTGGCCGACGTGCGGATGAGCCTCGAATCCGCCCCGTTGCCGGCGGACATGCCCGAGATGGCGTGTGTCGACGACTGCATCGCACCGGGGGCCGCGGGCCCGATCCCGTTGCGCGTCTACCGCCCGACCCTCGAGCAGGACGCACCGGTGGTCGTCTACTTCCACGGCGGCGGACTGGCGATGGGGTCCAATCACTCATACGAACCGCTGGCCCGTGCCCTCGCCGAAGCCAGCGGGTCTACCGTCGTCGCGGTGGAATACCGTCTGGCCCCGGAACATCCGGCGCCGGCCCAGTTCGACGACGCCTGGGCGGCGACATGCTGGGTGGCCGAGCACAGTGCCGAACTGGGCGTCGACGCGGACCGGCTCGCGGTGGCCGGCGACAGTGCCGGCGGAGGGCTGGCCGCCGCGGTGACCCTGGCGGCCCGCGACCACGGCGCCCCGGCCGTCTTCGCGCAACTGCTGATGTATCCAGGCGTGGACCGGGACATGGGCACCGCGTCGATCGGCGCCCTCGCCGACGCGCCCATGTTGACCCTCGACGACATCCATTATCTGCACGATCTGGCCGACGGCGGCGCCCCGGCGACCCATGACCCGTACCGCGTTCCGGCCTACGCCACCGATCTGTCCGGGTTGCCGCCGGCGATCGTGCTGACCGCCGAATGCGACCCGATCCGGGACTGGGGTGAGCGGTACGCGGCCCGACTGCGCGATGCCCGGGTGCAGACCACCGTGACCCGCTATCCCGGCATCTACCACGGTTTCCTGATGCGCTCGGAGGCCACGGCGCGCGGCCGGCTGGCGGTGGCGGAGACGGGCGCGCTATTGCGGGCCAAGTTCGCCCATCCCCTGGTCTTCTGACATCCCGATCACCGGACAACCGTGGTTTTGTACCGCAGAACCTGGCACACAATCGACGAAATCCGTATGCAGAAGGAGTACCAGATGCTCACCGAGGAACGCCGGATGCAGCTTTCCGACGTACTGCGGCCCGCGTCCCCGCCGCGCGAGATCGACAACGTCTACAGCGACGATCAGCGCCGCCGACTGCTCGACGTCGTTCACGACAACGGTCCGTGGAAGCTCATCATCGCCCAGCACTTCGCCTCGGCCGACGAGCTGATGGCGACCATGAGTGGCGCATTCCCGGACGGCTTCGAGCCGTCGATGGACCTGTTTCTGACGCCCACCTTCCGCGGCTATCTGGCCAACTACGGCGCGGTGCTGTATCCCGAGCTGCACGACTGCTTCTACAACGCGAAGTTCCTGGAGCAGGCCAAGAGCTACTGGGGTGCGCAGTACGCCAAGCCCGAGCTGATGCTGTTCAACATCAACGGGCCGTGCGCCAACCGCGATCCGGGACATCTGGATTCGCCCAGCTTTCGCGGTGTGCGGCACGAGAACGCTCCCACCTGGCTGACCAGCGTGATGGGGAAATCCGGCCTGTTCGCCGGTTACCTGATCAAGATGGCCCAGGTCATCACGTGGTTCTCGCTGGACACCGGCAGTGGTTTCACCTACTGGCCCGAAGGGCCGCTGCGGGCGCCGCAGCGGGTCCTGCCCCCGATCAACAACCGCGGCGTCGTCGTGCAGAACGAGATGATGGTGCACCGCGGTGAGGCGAACGGGCCGCTGGAGCAGCAGATGCCGGCCGGGCTGGCGTTCGACAGCGTGTTCACCGGCGATCCCGCCGACCGCGACGGCTGGCTGCTGCACACGGGCGACGATGTGATCGCCCGGCACCGCACCGACGAGCTGCGGTTCCTGGTGCACTGGTCGGCCGAGGTGTTCTCCGACATGGACGAACTCCGCAAGAACATGGAGGGCTCCGACGATCTGACGATCGACAAGGCCATCGACATGATGGTCGACGACCTCGCGGGCAAGGGCATCAAGCTGGATATCCCGAGTGAACCGCTGCATGATCCGGCGTTCATCGGTGCGCTCAACGGGGCCTACGATCTCGGCGGGCCGGCGAGCTATCCGGACGAGGCGCCGATCAGCGCCTTCCAGATCTCCTGAAAGAGGTTGTGGCGTGGATCGTTTCGCTGATCGCCGGGTGATCGTCACCGGCGCCGGTTCGGGTATCGGGCGGGCTACCGTGTTGCGCCTGCTCGATGAGGGCGCCACCGTGGTGGCATACGACGTCTCCGAAACCGGCCTGGCGGACACCGCCGCGCTGGCCGACGACGCCGGTACCGGCAAGCGATTGAGCACGGCGGTGCTGGACATCTCGTCTGAGCCCGATGTGATCGCAGCGGTGGACGCCGCCGTCGCCGATCTCGGCGGACTCGAGGTGCTGGTGAATGGCGCTGGGGTGCAGACGTGTTCGCACACACACGAAACCACACTCGAGGACTGGAACCGCACCATCGCGGTCAACCTGACCGGCACCTTCTTGATGACCCGGCAGGCGCTGCCGGCACTGCTGGCCTCCGGACGGGGTGTGGTGGTCAACTTCACCTCCACCTCAGCGACTTTCGCGCATCCCTACATGTCGGCGTACGCGGCCAGCAAGGGCGGGGTGTTGTCGTTCACCCACTCGTTGGCGCTGGAATACGCCAAGCAGGGCTTGCGGGCGGTCAACATTCAACCCGGTGGTGTGTCGACGGCGTTGGCCAATTCCACGTTGGACAAGATGCCCGAGGGTTACGACCTGGGGTTGTGGATGAAGCAGACTCCGCTGCTGCACGGCCAGACCAGTGAAATCCTCGGTGACCCGAGCGCCGTCGCCGCGGTCATCGCGATGGTGGCCTCCGATGACGGGGCGTTCATCACCGGCACCGAGATCCGCGTCGACGGCGGCGCCCACGCCTGACCCTTTCCGTCAGACGTCAGCGCACGACGACGGTACTCGGTTCACGGGGCTCCCCCAGGTGCCGGTGCGATGGCGGCACGCGGCCACCCTCGTCGGTGATGCCGTACCGGGCGGCCAACTCCGCGCCGATGAAGGTGTGCCCACTCAGCTCGACCAGTGCCGGGTCGTGATACACGGCATCGACGAGATAGCCTGTGAATTCCGGGGTTTCGGCGTACTTTGCGAAGTCGGCCAACGCATCCGCATTGCCGGCGAAGGCTCCGCGCAGCTTGTCGGTCAGCAGAATGCCCATCCAGATCGAGACGGTCGCCACTGCGGTGCCACGGAAGTCCACCGCCATGTCGGCGGCCATCTTGTCGACGCCGGCCTTCTGCGCGCCATAGGCGGGCCCGTGCATGTAGCACACCGAACCCGGCGAGGAGGTGAATGCGATCAGCCCACGCTGGGCCGCAAGGAGTAGCGGAGCGGCATACCAGGATGCGATGTATGACGACCGCAGCCCGACATCCAACACGTCGGCCAACTCAATCGGCTTCTCCCAGAACGGTTTCGGATCCACCAACTGATCGGAGACCACCGCGGCGTTGTTCACCAACAGATCGAGCCGGCCGGCGTCCCGGCGCACCTGGTCGAACAGCGCCGCCACCGCCGCGTCGTCGCCGTGGTCCAGCCGGACGGCCACCCCGCCCGGCGGCGCGTCGGCAATCGTGCGGCCGGTGCCGTAGACGGTCCAGCCCCGTTGAGCCAAGGCGAACGCGATCCCCCGGCCCGCACCCCGGCTGGCGCCGGTCACCACCGCCACCGGCGCGGAATCACTCATGTGCCAGAGCCTACGGCGAGAACGTCGCGATGATCGCGTCCCGCGCCGAGCGCCAGGTCATGTCCAGTTCCCGCAGCGTCTCACTGTCGTCGGTGGGAATCGCGGCGGTGATCAACTGGGCGGCCTCGTAGCTGAACCCGCTGCCGAGCGGCAGCACCGAGGCCATCGCGTCGGAGGCGCGGCCGATCAGCCGGAACATGGCCGGGCTCATCGGTATTCGGCGAACGTGGCGGCCGGAACCCTGTTCCAGGGCGGAGATCATCTCGTCGAAACTCAGCATCTGCCCACCACAGAGGTAACGCCGCGGGCCGCGGCCCGGCCGCATCACCCGCTGATGAACCTCGGCGGTGTCCCGGACGTCGATCATCATCATCCCCGCGCCACGGACCTTGGGCGCCACCCCGAAGCGGACGATGGCGGCCCAGCCCTGTTCGGTGATGCCGGGCGGGGTTTCCAATGCGGGTCCCACCACGCTGGACGGATAGGTGACCACCACCGGAGCGCCGTCGGCCTGTAGGTTCCGTGCCACTCGGTCGGCATAGGACTTGGTGAGGGCGTAGGCCGATTTGCCTTCGGCGGTGGGCGATACGGGCGTGATGACCCGTCCGGGCGGCGGGAACAGGGCACTGTAGCTGGACACCATCACGATCGGGTCGAGTCCGAGGGCGACGCCGCGCCGCATGATTCGCTCACTGGCATGGGCGTTGACATCCCACATCAGCTGCGCACGGCTCTCGTCGGTGCCGACCACACCGGCGGCGTGAAACACCGCCTCGCAGTCCCTCAACAGTTCTTCGGTCACATCGGGGTCGCGCAGGTCGCCGGACAGTGTGACGACCGAACCGGCCGCCTGAAACCGTCGCAGCAGGGCGGGGTTCGACCAGCCGGGCTCGACCAGCAGGGTGACGTGGTGGCCGGCCCGCAGGAGCGCCGAGACGGTGTGCGCACCCAGATAGCCGGTGCCCCCGGTCACCGCGACGCGCATATCGGGTCAGGCCTGCCGTTCGTCGACGAGGGTCAGGTCGCCCTCGCAAACCGCGCCCAGGATCGACTCAGCCAGTTCCGAGCAGCCCAGGAAGATGCCGCGGCCGCCGAGCGCCGAGAGCATCCGCGCGTCGTGGCGCTGTTCGCACCGGGCGGTTCCCGCCGCATCCCACTGGACGCTGGTCTGTTCCCAGCTGCTCTTGCGGGCCAGGACCCGGGCGCCGCAGCGTCGACAGGAGACCGGCACCATCGGGGCGTCGGCGAGGCGGCTGTCCGGCCGAACGGTCATTCCGGGGAACTCGCGGACGCCGATTTCACCACGGCGGGAATGATACCGGCGGCGATGTTGTCCTCCACCTCCTTGGTCCACGCCTCGCGCGGGCGGGTGGTGTCGATCTCGAACTCGAAGCGGTCCACCATGTCCGGTGCCACGTCGGCCACGTCGACGTAGAACTGTTCGTACCAGCGGCGCACCTGGTAGACGGGGCCGTCCTCCTCGACCAGCAGCGGGTTGTCGATGCGGGTCTTGTTGCGCCAGATCTCGACGTCCTGTTCGAACCCCATCTTCACGAAGTCCCCGAGCGCGACGGCCGTCTGCACCGCCGCCTCCTCGGGCAGGTCCGCGGACTTCTTGACGATGATCCCGTACTGCAGCACAAACGAGTTCGCATCGATCGGGTAGTGGCAGTTGATCAGCACGGTCTGGGAATCGCCGTGGACATAGTGGTAGGTGAGGTCGTCGATCATGAAGGACGGACCGTGATAGGCCGCCAGCGACGAGGTGCCCAACAGTTTGACACCCCCTTCGGCCGAGCCGAGGTCGGCGCGCGAACCGCTGGTCATGTACTGGGTCGCCGTGTGGCCCTCGAAAATGTTCTTGAAATGCGTCGGCATCGAGCCGTGGATGTAGAAGAAGTGCGCCATGTCCACGACGTTGTCGATGATCTCGCGGCAGTTGGTGTGGACCACGGTGGTGTACCAGTGCCAGTCGGTCCACTCGTCGCTGGAGGCGCCCTCGATCCGCGGAATCGTCACGTCATCCGGCGGAGGGTTTCGCTCTGGGTCGTTCCACACGAAGAGCATGCCGTCTTGCTCGAGTGTCGGCCAGGTCGCAGTGCGACCCAGTCGCGGGGCGCGGCGCGCGTAGGGCACCTTCTTGCAGCGGCCGTCGCCGCCCCAGCGCCAGTCGTGGAACGGGCACGCCACCTCGTTGCCCTTGACCGTGCCCTGGGACAGGTCGCCACCCATGTGGCGGCAGTAGGCGTCGAGGACGTTGATCCTGTCGTCCTCGCTGCGGAACACCACCAGCTTCTGGCCGAAGGCGTTGACGGAGTGCGGCTTTCCGTCGCCGAACTCCCTGATGAGGCCCAGGCAGTGCCATCCTCGGGCGAACCGGGTCGGTGCGGCCTGCGCTTCGATGAGCCGAATCTGGTCGGCGTCTGGCTGCATCGTCATGAGGTCATTGAACCGCCGCTGCCGCTTACCGGACCGAGGGTGTTCCACTCATCAGGAGGCGTGTTACCCCGGCCCGGATCAGCAACCTAGCGTCCTCGACGTGACTCCGCAGAGCATGACGATTCCCGCCGGGCTTCAAGTGACCGACAGCACCGTCGACCTGCTCGTGGTCGGGTCCGGCACCGGCATGGCGGCGGCCCTGGCGGCCCATGAACGGGGGCTTTCGGTGCTCATCGTGGAGAAGTCCAACTATGTGGGTGGATCGACCGCCCGCTCCGGTGGCGCACTGTGGTTACCCGCGAGTCCCGTGCTGCGCGACGGTGACGGCGGCGACACCCGCGAGCGCGCCGCGACGTACCTGGACTCGGTGGTCGACGGGACCGCGCCCGCCGAACGTTCGACGGCGTTCCTCGAAAATGTCTCGGCGACAGTCGAACTGCTGCGCCGGACCACCCCGATGAAACTGTTCTGGGCGCGGGACTACTCCGACTACCACCCCGAGAAACCGGGCGGCAGTGCCGCAGGGCGAACCTGCGAGTGCCGGCCGCTGGACACGGCCATCCTCGGCGACTACCGGCAGCGGCTGCGGCCCGGGGTCATGAAGGTCACCATCCCGATGCCCACGACGGGCGCCGACTACCGCTGGCTCAACCTGATGGCGCGGGTTCCGCGTAAGGGTCTACCCACCATCGGCAAACGCCTGGTCCAGGGCGTCGGCGGGCTGCTGCTGGGCCGCCGCTACGCGGCCGGGGGTCAGGCCCTGGCCGCGGGCATGTTCGCCGGCGTGTTGAAGGCCGGAATCCCGGTCTGGACGAACACCGAACTGCTTCGCCTCGACGGCGACGGTGACCGCGTGACGGGCGCGGTGCTCGACCACGGTGGCCGCGAGGTGACGGTGACCGCACGGCGCGGCGTGGTGCTGGCCACCGGCGGCTTCGACCACCAGATGGACATGCGCCGGAAGTTTCAGTCGGACAGGCTCGGCGAAGGTCTGAGCCTCGGCGCCGAGACCAACACCGGCGACGGCATCCGGATCGGCCAGGAAGTCGGCGCCGACATCGCCTCGATGGACCAGTCGTGGTGGTTCCCCGCCGTGGCACCGCTGCCCGGCAAGGCGCCCGCGGTCATGCTGGCCGAACGCTCGCTGCCCGGCAGCCTCATCGTCGACCAGAACGGCAGACGCTTCGCCAACGAGTCTGCCGACTACATGTCCTTCGGCCAGCGGGTGCTCGAACTCGAGCGGGCCGGGAACGCGGTCGAGAGCATGTGGATCGTGTTCGATCAGCAATATCGTAATAGCTATGTCTTTGCCGCCGAGCTCTTTCCGCGGATGCCGATTCCGAAGCCGTGGTACGACGCCGGCATCGCAGTGCGCGCCAACAGTCTGTCCGAACTGGCCGCCGAGATGGGTGTTCCGCTCGGCGAGTTCACCGCGAACATGGCCCGCTTCAACGAAAGTGCTTCTGCCGGTGAGGATTCTGACTTTGGCCGGGGCCGCAGCGCATATGACCGCTACTATGGCGATCCGACGGTGACGCCCAATCCGAATCTGCGTCCGCTGGTCGACGGACCGTTCTACGCGGTGAAGATGGTGTTGTCGGACCTGGGCACCTGCGGCGGGTTGCGCGCCGACGAACGCGCCAGGGTGCTGCGCGAGGACGGCACCGTCATCGACGGGCTGTATGCGATCGGCAACACCGCGGCCAACGCATTCGGTGCGACGTATCCCGGTGCGGGCGCGACTATTTCGCAGGGTCTGGTGTACGGCTATATCGCGGCCGACGAGGCGGCGAAAGTGGCGGCACGGGCCTGACACTCACTCGTCGCGCTTGGCTTCGACCTGCTTTTCGATCTCGCGCCAATACCCCGGCTTCGGGCGCGGTCTGCCCGACCCGCCCTTGGCCGCCTTCAAGATGATGGCCTCTGCCTCGTCGATGTCCTTCATCATCTCCAGCGCGAACTCGCGTTCGGCCGCGTAGTACTTGGCGGCCCAGCGCAGTGCCATCACCGAATACGCCCAGGCGGGTTCCACCTCGGCGCCCTCCGAGTCCTCGATCGCCTTGCGGTAGCGCGCGTCGACGAAGGCGATGTGCTGCTGCAGGATCTCCTTCATCTTGGCCGGATTGCTCAAATGGCCGAACGTCATCCGCAGCAGGACGCTGTGCTTGAGCACGGTGGGGTCCACCGGGGCGTCATTGACCCACTCGGTGATAGCGGCCATGCCGGCCGGGGTGATCTTGTACAGGCGCCGGCTGCGGGTGCCCTCGTCGCGTTCGACCCGCGAAGTCACCAGCCCGTGGCTCTCGAGCTTCTTGAGCTCGGTGTAGATCTGGCTGTAGGAAGGGCTCCAGTAGTAGAGGTCGACACTCCAGTCGATCCACTTCTTCAGGTCGTAACCGGACACTTCCTCCTCGTAGGACATCATCCCGAGGACTGTCCAACTGGTGGCCGCCAGCGCCCCCTTGGCCGTCTTCTCGCCGGATTCGTCCACTTCGACAGACTAACAACACAGGTCACAGGCTTGTGTTGCACTGGCCGCTGGCCGGGACATCGTGTTGCCCCGGCGGCAAGATGACGACAGGGTGCCGAGATGACCGATGCAACATACGGAGCCCTCGCGGAATCGGTTCGGCGGCTGATCGACGCCACCATCCGCACCGAGGTCGGCGCCGACACCGTCGCCGCGGTGACGGCGAAGCTCGACGCCGCAACCGCGCAACTGCGTGCCGCCCTGATGCCCGGCTCTTTCGGCCAGCGATGCGGCGACGACGGTCAGCCGGTGGCATCGGGAAACGTGGTCATCGGCGTCCGCAACCCGGTGGCGCCGCCACTGACGATGCACCATGAACCGGATGGATCGGTGTGGACCGAGTTCATTCTCGGGGCGGCCTATGAGGGCCCGGTCGGCCACGTGCACGGCGGGGTGTGCGCGATGATTCTCGATCACGTGCTGGGCGCCACCGCCCATCAGCCCGGCCGGCCCGCGGCCACCGGCACGCTGACCCTTCGTTACGAACGGGGCACGCCGCTGAACCGGCCGTTGCGCGCCGAGGCCCGAGTCGACCGGACCGACGGCCGAAAGGTGCTTGCGATAGGGCAACTCGGCGACGTCGGGGGTGCCACCGTGCGGGCCGAAGGCGTCTTCATCCTGCCGCGACCGCAGTGACCTACGGCCGGTGCAGGAACCCGTGCAGCGTCGCCTGCACGAGCTCGTCGACGATCGCCTCCCGCGACGGCGGCCTGGAGCCGAAGAACGTCGACCGCAACGCCACCATGCCGACGATCATCGCCACGGTGGAGTGCGCGGGCAGATCCGGCTGTCGGGAATGCATGCCCCGCAGCTGCATTCCCTCGGCGCTGATCTGACCGAGCACCTTGAACGCCTTTCTGATGTCGGCGATGCCGGCCTCGTCCAGTTCCTCCTCGCTGAGCGCATCGGAGGCGACCAGGGTGAGCAGCAGACCCCGATTGTCGAGCAGGACGTCGTAGAGCTGCCCGACGAACTGGCGCGACAGCTCCTCCTCGTCGGTGTTCTCCGGGACGACGGACTGCCAAGTGCGACCGAAACTTTCGACGAACGTGGTGAACGGCAGGACCAGTGCCTCCCGGAACAATCCGGCCTTCGACCCGAAGTGGCGGAACAGCAGATACTCGCTGACGCCGGCGGCCTCGGCGATCTCCCGGGTGGTGGTGCGCCGGTAGTCCTGGCGGCCGAACAGCTCGCGGGCCGCGTCGAGCAGCAGCCGGCGCGCCTCACCGCGGGGACGCCGCACAGCCGGTTGGGACACGGCTGTCCACGATAGCCTCATTGACCTGCGGGCGGTAATAGTGTCCACTATTACTTGTGGGTCAACTCATCATGCTCGGAACACTGTTCGGTCTGATCGTCCTCATCTACGGTCTGGTCCTGTACTTCGACCCGGAAGCCCGGAGCAGATGAACGCCGAGTTGACGCCGCTGCTGACCGCGGCCGTCATCTTCGGCTGGGGCGGCGGCATCGTGTTCACCGTCATCGCGGTCTGGCTGAGCGTCCGGCAGCGTCGGCTGCACCCACTGCTGCTGGTATGCATTGCGGCGATGTCGATCTCGTGGATCGAGGCGCCGTACGACTGGGCGATGTACGCCCAGTTCCCCTCGGCGCTCCCCCGGATGCCGTCGTGGTGGCCGTTGAACATGACCTGGGGCGGCGGGCTGCCGTCCTCGGTTCCGGTGGGCTACATCTCGTATTTCGTGCTGCCGGCGGTGATCGGCGCCGGACTCGGGCGATGGCTCAGCGCGCGCTTCGGCTGGCGTCGTCCGACCACGCTACTGACGGTAGGGCTGGTCGTCGGCTTCTGCTGGGCGCTATTCTTCAACGCGGTCATCGGGGCCCGGCTCGGCGTATTCCACTACGGCCTCGTGATACCGGGACTGGCGATCTTCGAGGGCAGCAAGCACCAGTATCCGATCTACGACGCGATCGCGATGGGCGTGCAGATGATGGTCTTCACCTATCTGCTCGGGCGCACCGACGCCCAGGGCCGCAACGTCGTCGAGATGTGGGCCGACAGGATGTCGAAGAGCAAGGCGCAGTCGGCGGTGCTGTCCGTCCTCGCCATGATTCTCATCGCCCATCTGATGTACGGGGCGGTCTTCGCGCCGCACCTGGTGACGAAACAGGCGGGCTATGTGACCTCGGGTCCCACGGAGCAACTGTTCCCCGGCGTGCCGAATCAACCCCAATGAAAGGCGCGGCCGTGGAGCTCTATTACGACCCGTTCGACCACGCGATCGACGACGACCCGTATCCCGTGTGGCAGCGGATGCGGGCCGAGGCGCCACTGTATTTCAACGACCGGTACAACTTCTACGCGTTGAGCCGGTACGACGACGTCGTCGCGGGACTGACGGACTGGCAGACGTACCGGTCCGGCCGTGGCACCACGGCCGACATCCTGTTCAGTGGCATCGAGGTGCCCCCGGGGATCCTGCTGTTCGAGGATCCACCGCTGCACGACCTGCACCGCCGCCTGCTGTCGCGGGTGTTCACGCCGCGCCGGATGCTCGCCGTCGAAGACATGGTGCGGGAATTCTGCTGCCGCGCATTGGATCCGCTGCGCGACGCGGACGGGTTCGACTTCGTCGCCGATTTCGGCGCCTTCATGCCGATGCGGACCATCGGGTACCTGCTGGGAATCCCCGAGGAGGGACAGCAGCAGATCCGTGACTTCAACGACAAGAACATCACCGTCGCCAACGAGGCCGAAGACATCAGCCCGACGATCTTCGCCGACACCATCGCCCAGTTCGCCGACTACATCGAATGGCGGGCCGATCATCCCTCCGACGACCTGATGACCGATCTGCTCAACGCGGAGGTGGACGAGCCCGACGGCACCCGGCGCCCCCTGGAACGCACCGAGGTGCTGGCCTACACCGCGATGGTCGCGGGCGCGGGCAACGAGACGACCGCGCGTCTCATCGGATCCATGGGCCAGTTGCTGGGCGAGCATCCCGAGCAGCGGCACGAACTGGCCGCCGACCCGGCCCTGATCCCCGGCGCCGTCGAGGAGACCCTTCGGTACGACCCGCCGTCCCCGGTGCAGGCCCGGTATGTCGCGCGCGACGTCGAACTCTACGGCCGCACCCTCTCCGAGGGCTCATACATGTTGCTGCTCAACGGTTCCGCGAACCGGGACGACAGCCACTTCCCGAATCCCGACCGTTACGACATCCATCGGACCGGCGGACACCTCAGCTTCGGGCAGGGCATCCACTTCTGCCTCGGCGCCGCGCTCGCCCGACTGGAGGCCCGGGTGGCATTCGAGGAGGTGCTCCGGCGCTGGACCGACTGGGACGTGGACTACGACAATGCCTTCCGTGCACACACCTCCAGCGTGCGCGGTTGGGCGAGACTGCCGGTGAAGACCCGCTAGCCTCGCGATAAAGCAATGTTCACCATGCGGTTCGACATGCGCACCCCAGCCGCGGGGGCGCCAACCACCGCGTTGTACGGCACGGCGCTGGACATGTGCGCGTGGGCCGAAACCCGCGGCGCCGCCCTCGCCGTGCTCTCCGAGCACCATGCCACCGAGGACGGGCATCTGCCGTCACCGCTGATCCTGGCATCGGCCATCGCGGCCCGGACCAGCACCCTCAACATCCTGGTGGCCGCGGCCGTGCTGCCCTTCTATCACCCGGTCCGCCTGGCCGAGGATATGGCCGTGCTCGACAACTTGAGCAACGGCCGGGTGCACTACGCGTTCGGAATCGGCCACCGCCCAGAGGAATACGCTCACTTCGGCGTCGACGTACACCGGCGCGGCCGGATCGCCGACGAGAACCTCGCATTGCTGTTGCGGTTGCTCACGGGCGAACCGGTCGACGTCGACGGCCGCCGGATCCACGTCACTCCCGCGCCCGCGACCAAGGGCGGCCCGCGCATCATGATCGCCGGCGGCAGCACCGCCGCGGCCCGGCGTGCCGGCCGGCACGGCCTCGGGTTCATCGCCTACACCGATGCACCCGGCCTGAAGGAAGCCTTCGAGGCCGAGTCGATCGCCCACGGTTATCGGCCCGGACCTGCGCAGTTTCCCGACGGGCGCAGTCCCACCGCGGTTTTCGTCACCGATGACGCCGACGCTGCGTGGAACGAGATCGGCTCCTACCTGCTGCACGACGCCCGGATGGCCGCGCGGTACCGCCAGGGCGACGAGTCGGTGGCGAGCATCACCCGCGCCGAAACGGTCGACGAGATGCGATCGGTACCCGGACCCTACGCGATCCTGACCGTCGACGAGGCGGTCGACCGCCTCCGCGGCGGAGCAAGCCTGCCGCTGCATCCGCTGTGCGGCGGCATGCCGCCGGAACTCGCCTGGCCCTATCTAGAACGCGCCGCGCTGGCCGTCAGCGCAGCACGTGGCGGGGCAGTGTGAGCGGCAGGTCCAGCGCCGTCAGCAATCCCGGTTCCGCCTGCACCACATAGGGAATCGCATTGACCACCCGCATGGCCGTTGACACCATCGCACCCGCGCCGGCCTCCATGGTCGAGCCAGACGCGCCCGGATCCCGCAGGCTCGCCGTCATGGTGCAGGCAATGTCCGGCTCCCCCTCGATCCGCACCTGATACACCGGCCGGTCCACCCGGTCGCCCCATTCCAGGCCGAGATCGGGTGCCAGCCGGTTGACGTGCTCGATGATGATCGCCTCGCGCCCGTCGATCACCGCGATGGCCTGGGTGCGCAGCGCTCCGCAGGTGCCCGCCTGCGCGGTACCGAACGCCACATGCAGATCCCGGTCCGTGGCGACCCGGTCGAACCGCTCGCGGATCTCGTCGATCTTGAGACCCAGACCGTGCGCGATCAGCCGCAGTCCGGGACCCCACTGGAACGCGATCGCACCCGGAAACGCGAGATACGGCGTGGCGTCCAGGGGCAGACCGAAACCCATAGCGTCCCGCATCGTCTCGGCCACCGGATAGTCGTCGTACATCGCGATCTCACTGGCGTGGATCTTCGTGATCGACTTCGACTGAGTGGTCAGCATCAGCACCAGATGATCTGCGGCGAAACCGGGCTCGATGCCGCTGGCATACAGCGACGCGCCACCGGCGGCGGCCGCCGCGGTCAGCTCATCGCGCCAGGCTTCGGGTTCGAACGCGTCCGGGTAGATCAGCCGGTTGGTGGTGGTGCTGACGACGTTGATGCCGGCCTCGAGCAGCCGGACGTAGTCGGGCATGGCGCCGGCGTCGCGCTCCGGTCCGCTGGCCGCATACACCACGCAGTCGGGGCGCAGTGCGATGAGCGCGTCGGCGTCGTTGGTCGCAGCCACGCCGATCGGGCCGATCCCGACGATCTCACCGGCGTCGCGGCCGGCCTTCTCCGGCGAGTGCACCCACACACCGACCAGTTCCATGCCGGGGTTCTCGGCCACCGCCCGTACCGCGATCGACCCGATGCCGCCGGTTGACCACACGACCACACGAAGTGCTTTGTCAGCCAACAGAACTCACCGCCCCTTTCATCTGTTCAGTATCCTCTGCCAGTTCCACTCGCTCTTTGTCGCAGAAATGGCTGAATAGATCGTGCCGTCAGGCATCGGCCGGCTCGAACTCGATGTTGATGGCCGTCAGCCCCCGCATGATGAACGTCGGCTCGAAGTCGTAGCGCCGTGCATCGGGCGCGCCGTGATGCTTCTCCGACACCCGGATGTCGGCCATCCGGTCCAGGATCCGGTTCATCGAGATCCGGCCCTCGGCGCGGGCCAGCGGTGCGCCCAGGCACGAGTGCGGTCCCCGGCCGAACGCCACGTGCTCGCGGACGTTCTTCCGGTCGAGTTGGAAGTCGTTGGGATCCGGGAACTTCCGCGGGTCGCGGTTGCTGGCGCCGGGCAGCAGCATTACGATGGTTCCGGCCGGTACGGCGACATCGCCGAGTCGGGTGTCGGCACGCGCGAGCCGGAAGTGGGTCTTCACCGGACTTTCCAGCCTCAGGGTCTCCTCCAGGAACCCGGGGATCAGATCGCGATCGGCCCGCAGCTTGTCCTGGATGTCGGGACGCTCACCGAGCACCCGCACGGCGGCGCTGAGCAGCTTAGTTGTGGTGTCCTGGCCCGCCGCGAACAGGAACGTCGCGAGTTTGACGACCTCGTCGACTGTCGGGGTCGAGCCGTCGGGGTACTTGGCCTGGGCGAGTTCGGTCAGTGCGTCGTCCCGCGGCTGGGCCCTCCGGCCGGAGATGTATCCGGCGAACTTCTCGTCCAGCCACGCCAGCGGGTTGTGTGCGACCGTCGCCTCCTCGCCGAGCCCGCCCAGCGGCTCGCCGGCGAGCACCGCGCGGAACTGCGGATGATCCTCGGCCGGGACGCCGAGCAGGTCCGCGACGACCAGTGTCGCGAAGGGCTTGGCGTACTGCTCCATGAATTCGCAGTGACCGCGCGAAATGAACGTGTCGAGTTGCTGGTCGGCCAGCCGCCACATGAACTCCTCGTTCTCGCTGAGGCGTTTCGGGGTGATCAGCTTGTTGAGCAGTCCGCGGGTGCGGGCATGCTGTTCATCGTCCATCGTCACGACGTGTTCGGCCATCGGGATCTGGGCGCGGTGCGCCTCGATCTGTGCGCTGATGTCGTGGCCCTGCGGGGTGAACGGCAGCGGCGGGAACGGCCCGGCCACCGCCACGCACGAGGACATCGCCGGATCCTTGTACGCCGCAACAGCTTCCGCGTAGCCGGTGACGGCCAGCACGTTCTGTGAGGTGACGGTCTGAACCGGCCCGGAGGCGCGCAGGTAGTCGAAGTAGGAATAGGGATCGGGCACCAGGGACTGGTCGCTGAAGTAGTCGACGGTCTCGAAATCGGTCACGTTATCGTCTCCTCGTCAGACATCGAACAGAACCGGCACCGACGTCGGCGACCGGAACACCTGACCACGGATGTGCGGATCGTCGCCGTCGGGATCGAGGCGCAGGTTGGGCAACCGGTCGAACAGCAGGTTCAATGCGGTGCGCATCTCCAGCCGGGCCAGGTGCATGCCGAGGCAGACGTGCACACCGTGCCCCCAGCCGAGATGCGACCGGGCCGGACGGAAGATGTCGAAGCGATCGGGATCGGGCCAGCGGTCCTCCTGCCGGTTGGCCGCGCCCAGCATCGGCATCACCGAGGAGCCGGCCGGGATCGAGACGCCGCCGAGTTCGGTGTCGCGGGTCGCCGTCCGGGTGATGGTCAGCAGCGGGGGCTCCCAGCGCACCCCCTCCTCGATGGCCTGCGGGATCAGGGACCGGTCGTCACGAACGGCGTTGAGCTGCAACGGATCCGACAGCAGAGCCAGCAGGATGTTCCCCAGCGACCGGTAGGTGGTCTCGACGCCGGCCGGCAACAGCAGCCGCAGGAACGAGTAGATCTCCTCGTCCTCCAGCTTCTGACCGTCGATCTCGGCCTCGGCCAGTGCGCTGATCAGATCCTCGCGGGGTTCGGCACGGCGGGCCGCCAGGATCGGCGCGAAGTAGTCGCACAGGGCGGCCGCCGCCGCCAACCCGCGTTCGGGGTTCATCAGCCAGCTCAGCAGCGAGATGGACCAGCGCTGGAACTGCGGGTAATCCTCCTCCGGCAGGCCCAGCAGTCCGGCGATGATCTGACTGGGGTAGTCGAAGGTGAACTCCTTGACCAGGTCGGCCTTTCCGTTCGCCGCGAACCGGTCGATCAGCCCGTTCGCCACCCGGCCGACCAGTTCGTCTTCCCAGCGGGCCAATGCCTTCTGCGAGAAGGCTTTCGACACCAGTGAACGCAGCCGGCCGTGCACCGGCTCGTCCATGCCGAGCATCACCCGCTCGCCGAGGACCGGGCCGAAGGCCGCGATCACGCCCGAGGACGAGAAGGTGTCGTTGTCCTTGAGGAGTTGCTGGGCCTCCTCGAAGCGGTAGACGATGAACACCGGTTTGGCTTCGTCGTGCGGCATTCCCGAGACGTCCAGGCGCTGGACCGGTTCCTCGCGGCGCAGCCGGGCCAGTTCGGTGTAGGGGTCGCGGACGTCGCCGGACACCGCGTCGTCGAACGCCCCGAAGTCATCGAGGTCGTCGAAAAGTTGCTCCATGGTTGAGATCCTTACTGGGCTGGATAGGCGACCGATTTGACCTCGGTGTACTGACGAAAACCTTCGACGCCGTTCTGGCGCCCGACGCCGCTGGCCTTGTAGCCGCCGAACGGGGTGTCGGCGCCGTAGCCGGCGGTGCCGTTGAGGCCGATGAACCCGGCGCGCAGCCGGCGCGCTACCGCCAGTGAGCGCTCCAGCGAACCCGACATCACATTGCCGGCCAGGCCGTAGACGCTGTCGTTGGCGATCCGGACCGCGTCGTCCTCGTCGTCGTACGGGGTCACGACGAGGACTGGGCCGAAGATCTCCTCCTGCGCGATCGTCATCGAGTTGTCGACGTCGGTGAAAAGCGTTGGGCTGACCCAGAATCCCCGGTCGAACTGCGCCGGCGACTCGGTGCTGCCGACCAGCAGGGTGGCGCCCTCGTCGACGCCCGTGCGGATGTAGCCCAGGATGCGGTCACGCTGTTTGGCCGAGATCACCGGGCCGCAGATGGTGCCCGGATCCTGGGGATCGGCCGCCGCCATGTTCTGGTAGATGGACTGCAGGATCGCCACGCCCTCGTCGTAACGGGACCGCGGCAGCAGCATCCGGGTGGGCGCGGCGCAGCCCTGCCCGGCGTGCATCAGCGGCCCGATGCCGATGAGGCAGGCGGTGTTGAAGTCGGCATCGTCGAGCACGATGGTCGCCGACTTGCCGCCCAACTCCAGGAACAGCCGCTTCATCGTCGCGGCGCCCTTCTCCATGATCCGCTGACCGACCGCGGTGGATCCGGTGAACGAGATCATGTCGACCTTCGGTGACAGCGTGAGTTCCTCGCCGACGAAGTGGTCCGAGGCCGAGACGACGTTGACCACGCCGGCCGGGATGTCGGTGCGCTCGGCGATCAGGCGGCCCAGCCGGGTGGCGTTGAACGGGGTGTTCGGGGCGGGCTTGAGCACTACGGTGTTCCCGGTCGCCAGCGCCTGCGCCAGCTTGTTGATGGTGACCTCGAACGGGAAGTTCCACGGCACGATGGCGCCGACGACGCCGACCGGCTCATGCCACACCTTGCGTCGGGTCAGCTGACCGGTCACCGACACGAACGCGTCGCCGAGGTCGTCCTCCCAGGGGAATTCGTCGATCAGCCGGGCCGGGTACTTCAGGCCGTCCTGCAGGGGTGCGTCGAGCTGCGGGCCGTGGGTCACCGCACGCGGGCAGCCCACCTCGCGGATGAGTTCCTCGCGCAGTTCCTCCAGCTCGCCCTCGATCGCCTCGTGCAACTGCAACAGGCAGGCCTTGCGCAGTTCGCGATCGGTCGACCAGTCCGTCTCGTCGAAGGCCCGGCGGGCGGCGTCAATCGCGCGGTGCATATCGGCCTTGGACGCGTCGCACACCTCGCCGAGAACGTCCTCGGTGGCCGGGTTGATGTTGGCGAAGGTGCCGGCCTGGCCCTCGACGAGCTTGCCGTCGATGAGCATCCGCCGCTCGAAGTCCGCCTCAGCCATTGTGGGCCTTTCTCTCTCGCGTCGGTCGCAGCGCTCCCGATCGGGGTATTCCCATCACCAGCCGGCTCACCTGGTGCATCCCGGCGGCCGGCAGAAATCGGTTGGCCGCCAACAACATCGACGCGTCGATTCCGACACCGCGCCGCCGGAAGGGCGCCCGATCGTCGAGCGCACGCAGTAATCCGTCGGTGAACTTCCGCGGCGGGCGGGCCAGCCGGCCCACGGCGAACCGGCCGCGTTTGTCGATGCTGCGGTGCAGCCGGGCGTACGGGCCGTCGAAGTCCCGCTCGTCGGTGGTGCCCGCGTCGGTGATGATCTCGGTGTCGTAGGTTCCGGCGATCAGGACCGTCACCCCCAGCCCGAACGGTGCGATCTCACCGGCCATCGACTCGGCCCAGCGCTCCAGCGCCCCCTTGGCCGCCGAGTACGCCGCGATGCCCGGCTGACCCCGGACCCCGCCGGCGCTGGAGACCACTACGATCCGGCCGGCGCCCGCTTCCCGCATCCCGGGCAGCAGCGCCTTGGTCAGGGCGACCGGACCCAGCACGGTGGTGCCGAACATGTTCTGCCACAACCCCGGATCGGCTTCCTCCACCATGCCGGCGGCGGAGATCCCGGCGTTGTGCACCAGGGCGTACGGTGCGGCTCCGGATCCTCGCAAGGCCTCTTGGATGGCCTTGGCGCACGATGAGATCGACCCCGGATCCAGCAGATCGAGCTGGACACCGATCAGCCGGTCGTCGTTCTCCCCGGCCCCGGTCGCGTCGCGCAGCACCGCCATGCCCCGGTCCGGTGTCCGCATCGCCGCGACCACCCGCCACCCCTCGTGATACAGGCGCACCGCCGAGGCGAACCCCAACCCGCGGGAGGCGCCGGTGATGACGACGCTGCGCGGTTCAGCCATTCACGTTCTCCGGTGCGCAGGCGCCCGCACCGGGCGGCGGGGGCTGCACGTCGGGCCGCCCGTGCGGCTGCCCGCTCATCCAGGTCGACCAGATGCCGACGGAGTACGGACCCTCGGCGCCCGCCTTCTCGTAATAGCCCTGCGGGTCATAGACTTTGGCCTCCGGATACGGCCACGGGCAGGCGACCGAGGTGGCCGCGTGGCTGGCCTTGATCGCGGCGAACCATGCCCCGTAGGCGAAGTACGCGACGTTGATGATGGCGAACATCACCAGGAAGGTGCCCAGCACCGGCCGGTTGGGGAACAGCCGCGCCTTGGCGGCCAGCTTCTCGGCCACCGACTTGCCGGTGTCGTCGCGGTACACCAGGATCGCCGCGGGCACCATGACGAACGTGACCGCGAACGACTCCCAGATCAGCGGGAACTGGTAGGTCGACCCGGTGAACACCGAACCCCACGGGATCACCTGCGAGTAGATGTACATCCCGGTGCGCACCAGGCTGATCTCCAGGATCGCGTCGAACACGAACCCGATCGCCAGGGTCAGCAGGCCCAGGCTGATCAGCGGATGGCGGGACGGAAAGCCCTGCGGCCCATACCTGGCCTGCAACTTGCGCAGGATCCACACCGCCGGGAAATACGGCCCGAAGTAGAACAGCACATAGCCGAACACGATGAACGGCTCCACCGTCGGTGACAGCGACACCAGCGGCCAGTGCTCCGGCCAGTGCAGCAGTTCCGGGTTGTAGACCGCGAACGGTGACCAGTTCATGATCGGGTCCTGCCACACGATCAGCGTGGTGCACAGGAACATCAGCAACGCCGGGCTGCCCGGGTTGCGCCGCCAACCGGTCACGAAGATGACCACCAGGGTGATCAGCAGCAGGACGGTCCCGACTTCCTCGATCATGATCCAGGTCGACGGGTCCAATCCGAACAGCACGCCGCCGACCG
Source organism: uncultured Mycobacterium sp. (assembly GCA_964611465.1). GTDB lineage: Bacteria > Actinomycetota > Actinomycetes > Mycobacteriales > Mycobacteriaceae > Mycobacterium. The sequence goes on from CAZTAA010000006.1 coordinate 63,601, forward strand.
GGCGCGGCCGGCCCTCGACGTTCGGGTTGGCCACCCGCGGGTCGAGGTACCGGCGGCTGGACAGGATGAAGAACATCCCGAATGCGATCAGTGCGCCCGCGGCGACCCACGGGCCCCAGCGCCGCTTCTCCGGTCGGGTGGGAGCGGGCTGGTCGTGAAAGTCGGTGGTGGCCATCGAATCAGCCGTCCTCTCCGAATCGGTCGACGAGATGAGAGTTGACGCCGTCGGTGTCCAGCGTGCGGGCCACCAGGTAGCCGGCGCCCATCCAGGCGCGCCGGGTCCACTTGCCGAACGACACCCGGGTGCCGGGCGCACCGGACGCGGCGGGCAGCATCTTCACCCGCTCCAGGGCTTCCTTGACCCCGCGCGGGCTCAGCGGATGGGCGTCGGAGAAGGCGCGCACCAGCGTCTCGGCGACGTCGCGGTTGACCACCGAGACGCAGTACTCCGGCCGCGCACCGTACCTCTCGGCATAGCGGTCCAGGAACTCCTGGCCGATGAGGTTGCCCTCGTCGTACTGGTCCACGCCGATCCAGCCCAGGAACGCCTGCCACATGATCGGGTTGACCCAGGCGTTCTGGAAAGCCGTGGTGGTGAACCGCGGCGGGTCCCAGTCGAGGGCCTCCAGCGCCGGGTTGATGAACACGATGCCGAACCCGAAACCCAGGTGCACGATCGCCTCGGACTTCGCCTCGTGCAGCGCGCGCACCGCGTCGTTGATGTCCTGGGCGGTCTGGGCGACGACGGACTCGGCGGCGATCCGGATTCCCTTGCGGCGACACGCGGTTCGCAGATTCGCCAGGTAGCTCTGGCCGATCAGGCTCTGTTCCATCAGCACGCCGATCTGGCGCAGGTTCCGTTTGGCCAGCAGGTCGGCGATGAAGATCGGCTCGTCGGTCATGGATCCCTGCGGGAACGCGAAGGTCCACTCCCCCAGCCAGTCGTCGGTGCCGGTGACACTGATCGCCGGCACCTTGAACCGTTCCTCGATGGCCTCCCGGGTCGGCACGCAGTTGTCGGTGATGTTCGGGCCGAAGACCACCAGGCAGCCCTGCTCGACGAGATCGGCATACGCGTCGATCACGGCCTTGACCGAACCCTTGGGCAGACCTTCGACCTCGCGGTAGATCATCTGCACGGGCCGGTCCAGCAGACCCTGCTGCTGCGCCTCCTCGAAGACGAGGTCGAAGGTCTGGGTGAAGCTGGCCTGCAGCACCTCCGGGAAGCCCGGCGGCAGGGTGAAATCCATCAGGTAGCCGACCTTGATCGGCTCGGCGGTGCTCTCGTAGCTGTTCTGGGACATGCTATCCCTCCGACGGTGCCAGGTAGACGTCGATCATCTCGGCCAGGCCGCGGCTGACCGTGGAATCGTCGGTGAGTGGGCCGGCGATCGCGGCCCGGGCGGCGTCCGGCAGGGTGAGGCCCTCGGCGACCAGCCGTCCCGCCGCGATCAGGACCCGGGTCGATGCGACCTCACGCAGCCCGCCGGTCTCCAGCCGGCGGATGGCCTGGCCGAGGCGCACCAGCTGTGCCGCGGTCGTCTGGTCGACGCCGGCTTCGTGCCGGACGATCCCCTCCTCGACTTCCGCTGCGGGGAAGCCGAATTCGATGGCGACCATGCGCTGGCGGGTGGAGTCCTTGAGGTCCTTAAGCACGCTCTGGTATCCGGGGTTGTAGGACACCACCAGGCCGAATCCGGGCGCGGCGTCCAGCGTGACGCCCAGGCGTTCGATGGGCAGCTGTCGCCGGTAGTCGGCCAGGGGATGAAGCACCACCGTGGTGTCCTGACGCGCCTCCACCACCTCGTCGAGATAGCAGATGGCGCCCTCCCGCACCGCGCGGGTCAGCGGGCCGTCCACCCACACGGTCTGGTCACCCTGGAGCAGATACCGACCGACCAGGTCGGCGGTGGTCAGGTCGTCGTGGCAGGACACAGTGATCAACGGCCGGCCGAGATCGTGGGCCATCGCCTCCACAAAACGCGTCTTGCCGCAGCCGGTGGGACCCTTGAGGACGAGCGAAAGGCCCTGCCGGTAGGCGGCTTTGAACACGGTCTCCTCGTTGCCGACCGCCTGGTAGAACGGTCGCTGCTGTGTCACCGGTGCGGTAGCTCCGTTCTGGTGTGCGGGCTCGGCCTGGACCGAGGTCGTCATCGCAGTCCTTCCCTCGTGTACCGCTGCGCCGATTAGCACCCTAGCGCGGAACAGATATTTGGTTCAAGCATTCGGCGGTGATTCGTCAGGACACCCGGCGACGCACCTCGGCGGAGCGGATCGCCGACCGGAACATCGGCCCGATCACCGCCGGTAACTGGTCGGGCCGGCCGACGACGGCGTGCGCCGCGCTACCGAACACCGCACGCAGTTCGTCCACCCCGGAACTTGCGCCCACGGTCAGGCAGACACACCCGGTTCCCCGACGGCGCGCCTCGGTGAGCGCGCGGCGGGTATCGGCCGCGCCGTAGTCGCGCTCGTAACCGTGGTCGTAGGCCAGGCCGTCGGAGAGCACCACCAGCAGTCGGCGCGCCGTGCCGCCCTCGGCTTCCAGGACGGCCGCACCGTGCCGGACCGCGGCACCCAGTCGGGAGTACCCACCGGGTTCGAGGCTGTTGAGCCGGCGCAGCACGACGCTGCCCAGCGGTTCGCCGAATCGCTTGACGGGCATGATGTTAACCGCCTTGCGCCCCTGCGAGTTGTAGGCGAACAACGCCACCCGGTCCCCGAGGTCGTTCAGCGCCACCGTCAGCGCCGCGGCGGCCGTGCGCTGCTGCTCGTGCACCGTGCGGCCGAGGCTGCCGGGTTCGGCGGCCGAGCCCGAGACGTCCAGCAGCAGCAGCACCGACAGATCGCGGCGCCGGCGTAGGCTGTCCAGATACACCGCCTCGTCGGGAACGGAACCGGCCCGCACCTCGAGCCGTTCCTCGACGGCGGCGTCGATGTCGATGTCGTCGCCCTGAGCCTGCCGATGGCGGCGGTGCAGGCCGAGCCCGAGCCGGGCGAGCGGGCGGGCCACCCCGAGGGCGTCGTCGATGGTTCCCGACGCGGCGGGTCTGACCTCGGGCACGGTTTCCTGAACGGTGCACCAGTCGGGCCGGTATCGCCTGCGGGTGACGTCCCATTCGGGATAGGTGAACCTCCCGGGTTCGACGTCGGCCACATCCTCGGCGGATCCGGTCGGCGCGGCCGACAACACCGCCCGGGCCCCGCGGTTCGCGGAATTGGTGCGGTGTGTCGGGGTGTCCGCCCCGGGCGGGCCGCCGCCGCTGTCGTCCCGGGCGCGGGCCGAGGCGAGCAGCTTCTTCAGCCACTTGCCGATGAATCCCCCGCCACCGACCGGACTGCTGAACAGGTCGGCGCCCGGACTGTCGTCCATCTCGCCGTCGTCGAGCTCCTCGAGTTCCTCCGCCGCGGGCCGGCGCGGGACGTGACCGGTGTGCTGCCGATCGATCTCGGCGGCGGCGGTACGGCAGGCCGCGAGAATCTCCTTCGGCCGGATCATCCCGAAATCATCTGGCAGCCCGGGCAATTCAATGCTCGACGACGCCAGCGCCAGGGAGGATTCTACCGAATCGCTGCGCGGCTCACGATCGGCGTCGGCCAGCGCGGCGGCCGGGCCGGCCGGCAGGATGCCGGCGTTCTCGCGCAGCGCTCGACGCCCCTCGACGGCCAGATAACGCCGCGCCAGCCGGGGTTTGCGGACCAGTGCCGCCACGGCGTCGGGTGCCAGGCTGCCCGCCGCGATCAGCGCGGTCTGCACCGCGAGCTGGGTCATCCGCCGCGCCGGTGTTGCCGCCGGGTCGAGGTACACGGTGACGCCGTCGGTCCAGGGTGCCTCCCCGGGTCCGGTCGCCGCGACCGCGACGGCGCGCCCGGCGAGCGCCGACGCGAGCATCTCCGCGGACAGCGCCCGTTCGGTGACGGCGTCATTCGGCACGGCGCCTCCGGCCCGTTTCTGTTGACCAAATATCTGTTCCACCGTAGAGTTTCGCCGCACCGCCCGTCAATCACCGGAAGGCGAACCGGACCCGAGATGATCGACTTCACCGGACAGACGGCGATCGTCACCGGCGCCGGCCGGTAGGATCGGTTACCTGATGACTTCATCCCGCCTCGACCGCTCGGCGCGTCGGCCGAAGGCGCGTGCCGACGCCTCCACCGAGGCCAGCCGGCGCACCGAGATCCTCCAGACGGCCGACTCCATCATCGCCTCCTATGGCCTGCGCGCGTCGGTGCAGCAGATCGCCGATGCCGCAGGGATTTTGGCCGGCAGCCTCTACCATCATTTCGAATCCAAGGAAGCCATCCTCGTCGAGCTGATCCGGCGATACCACGACGACCTCGACCGGATCGGCGACGAGGCTCTCGAACGCCTCGACCAACCCGACCCGCCACCGGCCGAGGAGCTGATCTTCGAACTGGGACGCGACATCGCCCGGTGCGCGGTCGAGCACCGGGCCGCGCTGCAGATGTCGTTCTTCGAAGGTCCCAGCGCCGACCCCGAACTGGCGGCCCTGACCAGGCGCCGGCCGGAGAAGATCCAGGCCGCCATGCTGCAGGCGTTGCGGGCCGGCCGGTGGAGTGGCTTCATCCGGCCGGACTTCGATCTGCCGGTCCTGGCCGACCGGTTGTGCCAGAGCATGTTGCACGTCGGGCTGGATGTCATCCGGCACAAGGCTTCCAGCGATACGGTGGCCACCCTCAAGTGCCGGATGGCGCTGTACGGCCTGGCGGCCAAACGGCCGACCGACGCCACGCTGGACCGGTCGCGGGCGATGGCCGCCGCCAACGCCGTCATCGACTCCTGGACCGACGACCGCGACGACGGGACCGACAAGGCGGCACACGTCCGCGCGGTCGCGCGCGCGGAGTTCGGCCGGCGCGGCTATGAGATGACCACCATTCGCGACATCGCGTCGGCCGCCGGCCTCGGCACCGGGACGGTCTACCGGATCATCGGCTCCAAAGACGAACTGCTGATGTCGATCATGCTGAACTTCGGGCAGAAGGTCGGCGGGGCGTGGACCGACATCATGGCCTCGGATTCGACGTCGATCGAGAAGCTGGACGCGCTGAGTTGGCTCAACGTCAACGCGCTCGACCGGTTCACCGACGAGTTCCGGATCCAGCTGGCCTGGCTGCGGCAGTCGACCCCGGACACCCAGAGCCCGGCATTCTCCTTCGACACCCGGATCCGTGAGATGAAATCGATGCTCGCCGAAGGGATCCGATCCGGTGAGATCTCGATCCAGAGTCCGTCGGGTGATGTGCTGGCCCGCTGTGTGATCGGCGACGGCTGGATTCCGGAGAACATCCTGCGCGACATCGGACTGCGCAATTCGCAGTTGCTCAACCGCGACACCACCTTGCGCGGCATCGCGGTCCGCCGGCGCTGACCCGACTGTTGACCAAACATCTGTTCCGCAGTAGGGTCGCGCACCGGGGAATCACGCACGGGCCACGAAAGGGCGAGGCATGGGACGCGTAGCGGGCAAGGTCGCATTGGTCAGTGGCGCGGCGCGCGGGCAGGGCCGGTCGCACGCGCAGAAACTGGCCGCCGAGGGCGCCGACATCATCGCGGTCGACCTGTGCGAGGACATCGAGACCAACAGCTATCCCCTGGCCCGTCCCGAGGATCTCGACGAGACGGCACGACTGGTCGAGAAGGAGGGCCGGCGGGCGCACACCGCGATCGCCGACGTCCGTGACCGGGTCGGCCTGTCGGCCGCCATCGACGCCGGCGTCAGCGAACTCGGCGGCCTGGACATCGTGGTGGCCAACGCGGGCATCGCCCCGCTGACGGCCGGACTTCCCATCCAGGCCTGGGTGGACGCCGTCGACGTCGATCTGATCGGTGTGATGAACCTGGTGCACGCCAGCCTCAAGCACCTCGGTGCCGGCGCGTCCATCATCGCGACCGGTTCGCTGGCGGCCTACCTGGCGTCGATGCAGGGCCGCAGCGTCGGCGACATCGACGCGCCCGGCGGCGCGGGCTACTCCTTCGCCAAACAGGTTGTCGCGCACTACGTCAACGATCTCTCGCTGCAGCTGGCGCCGAAGTTCATCCGCGTCAACGCGGTGCACCCGACCAACGTCAACACCGACATGCTGCACAACGTCGACATGTACCGGCAGTTCCGCCCGGACCTGAAGGATCCCACCCGCGAAGATGCCGAACTGGTCTTCCCGGTCCTCAACGCCATGCCGATCCCTTTCGTCGAACCCGACGACATCAGCGAAGCCGTAGTGTTCTTCGCGTCCGACGCGGCGCGCTATATCACCGGCCAGCAGTTGAAGATCGACGCGGGCGGATACGTCAAGACAATGCCCTGGACATTGCGCTGACGGCGGGTCTCCCGCCCCGTGCCGGCCCCGCCGGGCCGCGGCCGATTGTTGACCGCGACACCGACCGCTGTTAGCTTTGGAGCAAATATTAGGTTGTGCCGACTTGCTCGTGGGGGGCATTGATGGCCCGGATCCCCGGACTCGATCGGACCGAGTCCCGGATGCTGCGTCCACTTGTCGGCCTTGCGGCGATCGCGCTGATCGCCGGCATCGTCTGGTTGGCGACGACACTGTTCCGGGGCGGGTTCGCCCGTACGGCCGAGGTCACCGTGCTATCGCCCCGGGCCGGCCTGGTGATGAACCCCGGTGCCCGGGTGCAGTACCGCGGCGTGCAGGTCGGCACCGTCCATGACATCGAGAGCCTGCCGGGTGAACAGGCCGCGATCCACCTGGCCATCGACGCCGACCGGCTGGCGGTCATTCCCGCTGACGTCAACGTAAATATCGCATCGCCAACGGTTTTCGGCGCGAAGACGGTTCAGCTCACCCCGCCCGAGAACCCGGCGGCCGCCGCTCTGCGGCCCGGCCAGGTTCTGGATACCCGGCACGTGATGGTGGAGATCAACACGGTGTTCTCTCAGTTGGTGACCACGCTGGCGAGCATTCAGCCCGAGAAGCTCAACGAGACGCTCGGCGCAATCGCCGCGGCGATGAACGGTCGTGGCCATCAGTTCGGTCAGGTGATGTCCGACCTCAATTCCGCGCTCGGCCAGATGAATCCACGGCTGGGTTCGCTCAACCACGATCTGGCCGTCGCCCCGGCCGTCTTCGGCGCATACGCCGACGCGGCGCCGAACCTGCTGACCGTGGTACAGAGCGCGACCAGAATCGGCGACAGCATCGTCGACACGCAACGCGATCTCGATGCGGCGCTCGTCAGCGTGACCGGGCTGGCCGAGGTGGGCGACGAGGTGCTCGCCGAGAACGGTGGCCCGCTCGGTGACGTGCTGCGCCTGCTGGTCCCGACGACCGACCTGACCAATCAGTACAACCAGGCACTGACCTGTGCGCTCGGCGGGATGAACATCATGGCGAACAACCCGCCGCTGAACGTGCCGGGTGTGGAGGTTCTCGCCGGGTTCCTCTGGGGCCAGGAAAGATACCGATTCCCGGACAACGTGCCGAAGGTCGCGGCCACCGGCGGCCCGTTCTGCACCAACCTGCCGAAAGTGCCTTATGAGTCGATCGCGCCGTTCGTCGTGACCGACGTCAACGCCAACCCCTGGAAGTACGACAACCCCGGGATCGTGTGGAACTCCGACGCGCTCAAGCAGTTCCTCTTCGGACCGGTGACCGGCCCGCCGCGCAACAGCGCCCAGATCGGCATGCCCGGATGAGAAATACCCGCGTAGCCGGTACCAAGTTCGCCGTCTTCGCCACCGCGATGCTTGTTCTCACCGGGGCACTGTTTCTCATCTTCGGCCAATACCGAACGGGCACAACGAATCACTACTCCGCCACGTTCACCGATGCGTCGCGGTTGAAGGCGGGGCAGACGGTGCGCTTCGCCGGGGTCCGGGTCGGCACGGTGAACAAGGTCGACCTGCGCCCGGACAAGACCGTCGAGGTGAGCTTCGACGTCGACCGCGCCCTGGCCCTCACCGGCGGCACCCACGCCAACATCCGGTATCTGAACCTGGTCGGTGACCGGTTCCTGGAACTGGTCGACGGGGCCGGCCCGGCCACCCTGTTGCCACCCGGATCGCACATCCCCGCCGGCAACACCGCCCCGGCGCTGGACCTCGACCTGCTGCTCGGCGGCCTGAAACCGGTGATCCAGGGGCTGAATCCGCAGGATGTGAACGCGCTGAGCGCCTCGCTGATCGAGATCCTGCAAGGGCAGGGCGACACCGTGGAATCACTGCTGCAGCGGACCTCGACGTTCTCGAATGCCCTGGCGGACAAGAGCGCAACCATCCAGGCACTGGTCGACAACCTGCGTACCACATTGGGGACGCTGGCCGGCGAGGGCGCGCAGTTCTCCGACGGCATCGACCGGCTGCAGCGGCTGGTGTCCGCACTGGCGGCCGACCGCGAGCCCATCGGCACCGCGATCGACTCCCTCGACACGGGCACCGCGTCCCTGACCGACCTGCTCGGCTCGGCACGACCGGCACTGGCCGGGACGATCGACCAACTCAACCGGTTGGCCCCCAACCTGGACGCCAAGAAGGACCGGATCGACACCGCGCTGCAGAAGGCCCCGGAGAACTTCCGCAAGTTGATCCGGATCGGCTCCTATGGCAGCTTCGTCAACTACTACATCTGCTCGATCTCCGTCCGGGTCTCCGACCTGCAGGACCGCACGGCCGAATTCCCGGCGTTCCGCCAGGAAGGCGGAAGGTGCGCTGAGAACTGATGCTGAAATACCGTGGCTCACGACTCGTTCGCGTCGGCATTCTGGGCGCCGTGCTGATCGCGCTGATCGTCGCGGTGGGACTGGCACCCGAACGGCTCGGGGGCTGGGCCGGTTCGGTCCGCTATCAGGCGTTGTTCATCGATGCGGGCGGCCTCGCCGTCGGCGACGACGTGACCGTGTCCGGGGTCAGGGCCGGCTCCGTCACCGGCATCCGGCTGCACGACACCGATGCCCTGGTGAGCTTCACCGTCGGCGGCCGGATCTCGCTCGGCGCGCAGACCACCGCCCACGTGCGGACCGGAAGCCTGCTGGGCCAACGGGTGCTCACCCTGGAGTCCGCCGGGTCGGAAACCATGAAACCGCTTGCGGTGATACCCGATACCCGTACTTTCGCGCCGTACTCGCTCACCGACGCCGTCGGTGAGCTCACCGAGAACACCGCGGGCACCGACACCGGTGGGTTGAGCCAGTCGTTGGACACCCTGTCGGACACCATCGACCGGATCGCCCCGCAACTCGGGCCGGCCTTCGACGGGCTCACCTCGGTGTCGCGGGCACTCAACGAGCGAAACGGCGCCCTGGCCGAGTTGCTCAAATCCGCCGACGACGTGACGTCGATCCTTTCCGAGCGTAGCCAGCAGCTCAACACCCTGATCCTGGATGCCAACGATCTGGTCGGTGTCCTATCCGAACGGCGTTGGGCGATCATGGAATTGCTGGCCCAGACCTCCGCAATGGCGACCGAGGTCTCCGGGCTGGTCCACGACAACGAACAGGAACTGGCTCCGACGCTGGACCGGTTGAATGCGGTCACCGCCGTCCTGGAGCGCAACCGGGACAACATCGCCAAGGCGCTGCCCGGTTTGGCCAAATACGAAGTCACCCTTGGAGAGACGGTGGCCAGCGGACCGTACTACAGCGCCTACATCCCCAATCTCGACCTGGCCCAGGCATTGCAGCCGTTCTTCGACTACGCGTTCGGCTTCCGGCGCGGAACCGACGCCGGGCAACCGCCCGACAACGCCGGACCCCGCGCCGAACTGCCCATCCCCTACAACGGGATCCCCCAGGGGCCGCACTGATGAATCGCGCGCGCACGACGATGCTGACGACACTGGCGCTGGTGGCCCTGGTCCTGGCCGCCGGCGCCTACCTGGCCCAGCAGCGGCTGCTACGGCCCACCACCGTCATCGCCATCTTCGACACCGCCACCTCGATCTACCCGGGCGATGAGGTGCGCATCGCCGGGGTGAAGGTCGGCTCCATCGATTCCATCCGGCCCGAGGGCACGCACGTCGCGATCACCATGAAGATCGACCACGCGGTGGCCCTGGCCGGCGACGCGAAGGCCGTCGTCGTCGCGCCGAATCTGGTTGCGGCCCGGTTCGTTCAGCTCACCCCCGCCTACCATTCGGGCCCCCGGCTGAACGACGGCGCGACGATCCCGCTGAACCGCACGGCCGTCCCGGTCGAGTGGGACGAAGTCAAGCGCCAATTAACCCGGCTGGCAACGGATCTCGGTCCCTCCGGCGGCGGCCAGACCAGTTCGATGGGCCGTCTGATCGACAGCGCCGCCACCGCGCTGGACGGTAACGGCGCCAAACTCCGCCAGACCGTCGCGCAACTGTCGCAACTGAGCCAGGTGTTCGGCGACGGCAGCGGAAACATCGCCGACACCGTCCGCAACCTGCAGACCTTCGTCGCCGTGCTGCACGACAGCAACGCGCAAATCGTCCAGTTCCAGGACCGGCTGAGCACGCTGACCTCGGCCGTCAACGGTGGCCGCTCGGACCTCGACGCCGCCCTCACCAACCTGTCGCAGGCGGTCGGCGAGGTCACCCGATTCGTCCACGGCAGCAGGGACAAGACGTCCGAACAGGTGCAGCGCCTTGCCGACGTCACCCAGAATCTGGTGGATCACCGGATGGACCTCGAGCAGGTGCTGCACGTCGCTCCCACCGCATTCGCCAACATGTACAACATGTTCGACCCCCGCACCGGCGGTGCCGGCGGTGTGTTCGTGTTGAACAACATGGCTAACCCGACGCTGTTCTTCTGCGGCATGATCGCCGCGATCGACAACGTGACCGCTGCCGAGACGGGCAAACTCTGTGCGCAGTACCTCGGTCCGGGATTGCGGCAGTTGAACTTCAACTACCTGCCGTTCCCGTTCAACCCCGCGCTCACCGCGGTCCCGTCGCCGGGGAAGATCGTCTACAGCGACGCGCGGTTGGCGCCGGACAGCGCCGGGGTGCCGGCGTCGGCCCCACCACAGCCCGCCGTCTCGGCCTGGACGGGCGGGCCCGGGGACCAGCTCCCGACGTTGCCGCAGCTGCTGCTGCCGGCCGAGGGAGCGCCCTCATGACCGTCATCCGCCGGCTGGCCGGCTGCGCGGCGGTGGGAATCTGCGTGTCGGGATGCAGCTTCGGCGGTGTCAACACGCTGCCGCTGCCGGGGACCGTCGGCGGGGGCCGCGACAGCCTGACATACCACGTCGAGCTCGCGAATGTCGGTACCCTGGAACCCAATTCACCGGTGATGAGCAACGACGTAGTGGTGGGCAGCATCCGCCGCATCGGGATCAAGAACCGCCACGCCGTCGTCGACGTCTCGGTCCGGCCGGATGTGGTGGTGCCGGCCAACGCGGTCGCCGCGGTGGGACAGACCAGTCTGCTGGGCTCCATGCACCTGCAGCTGAGCCCGCCGCCGGGCGAATCCGCCGCAGGCCGGCTACCCGGCGGCGCGACGATCCCCCTCGACCGGACGACCACCTACCCGTCGACCGAGCAGACCCTGGCGTCGCTGGCCGCGGTGGTCAACGGTGGTGGGCTCGGCCAGATCGGCGACGTGATCCACGGGCTGAACAACGCGTTCTCAGGACGGCAGGGCGATGTGCGCCAATTGCTGGGCCGGCTCGACGAACTCGTCGGGGTGCTCGACGACCAGCGCGACGGCGTGCTCGCCACCCTCACCGAACTGAACCGGCTGGCCACCACCCTGGCCGACCAGCGCGGCGTGCTAGCCGCAGCGCTGCAACGGATTCCGCCGGCCCTGGACGTTTTGGTCCGCGAGCAGCCGCGGCTGAGCACCGCGCTGGACCGGCTGCGCGTCTTCAGCGACACCGCGACCCGGGTGATCAACTCCACCCGTGACGACCTGGTGCACAACCTGGCGAACCTCGAGCCCACCGTCCGGGCGCTGGCCGACGTCGGACCGGACATCGACACCGCGCTGGCCTACGCGCCGATCTTCCCGCTGGGCCAGAACCTGATCGACCGCGGCATCCGTGGTGACTACATGAACCTGTTCGTCACCATCGACCTCACCAAGGCGCGGCTCAAACGCGGTCTGGCAGCCGGCACCCGGTGGGGCGACGAGAATGCCGAATTGGTCCCGGCCCCAGGTGATCCCGGCTACGACGAGTACTACAGCCGACACCCGCTGCAGGCCGGCCTGGCCCCGACGGCACAGCTGCCCGAGCCCCCGCCGCCGCCGATCGTGAGGGGTGGCTAGGTGCTCACCCGATTCGTGCGGACCCAGTTGGCGATCTTCACCGTCGCCTCGGTGATCGCCGTGGCGGTGATGGCGATGAACTACCTGCAGGTTCCGACTCTGCTCGGGACCGGCCGCATCACCGTGAAGCTGAACATGCCCCAATCCGGCGGACTGTACCGGTTCGCCAACGTCACCTACCGCGGGGTGCAGATCGGCAAGGTGACCGACATGGATGTCCGGCGGGACATGGTCACCGCGACGCTGTCGCTGGACCGTTCACCATCGGTCCCGGTCGACGTCGTCGCCGAGGTCCGCAGCGTGTCGGCCGTCGGCGAGCAGTACGTGGATCTGCTTCCCCGTACCCAGGCGGGTCCCTATCTGCATGACGGGTCGGTGATCTCGGCCTCGGACGTCGTGCTGCCCCAGCAGGTGGGCCCGATGATGGATCAGGTGAGCGCGCTGGTGGCGAGCATCCCGAAAGACAAGCTGCGCTCACTCCTGGACGAGGCGTTCGCCGGCTTCAACGGAGCCGGGCCGGATCTGCAGACCCTGCTCGACTCGTCATCGAAGATCACCCATGAATTCAACGGGGTCGCGGACCGCGCCGCCGCCCTGGTCGAGGACGCCGCGCCCGTGCTGGATTCCCAGGCCGCCAGCGCCGACATGCTGCGCGGTTGGTCGCGGGACCTCGCGGGAATCGGGCAGCAGTTGGTGGCCGACGACCCGCAGATCCGCACGCTGCTCGCGGACGGCCCGGGGGCCGCCCAGGAGGTCGCCAGGCTGCTGAACCAGGTCAAGCCCACCCTGCCGGTCCTGCTGGCCAACCTCGGCACGATCGGCCAGATCGCCGTCACCTACCGGCCCGGGTTGCAGCAGCTGCTCGTGCTGCTGCCACCCGCGGTGTCCTACTACCAGGGGGAAGCCGGCGGCAACAACCCCACCGGTAAGCCGGTGGGCGACTTCCGGATCTCCGTCGACGACCCACCGGCCTGCACCGTCGGCTTCCTGCCGCCTTCGGCGTGGCGCTCGCCCGCCGAGACCGACACCGTCGACACCCCCGACGGTCTGTACTGCAAACTGCCTCAGGATTCGCCGATCGCGGTTCGGGGGGCGCGGAACTACCCGTGTATGGGCGTGCCGGGTAAGTACGCGCCGACCGTGCAGGAGTGCCACGGCGACAAGCCTTTTGAGCCGCTGGCGATGCGCCAGCACGCAACCGGGCCGTACACCTTCGACCCGAATCTGCTTGCCCAGGGTGTCCCACCGGACAGCCGCGTGCTGCCCGACGAGAACACCTTCGCCACTGCTCCCCCACCGCCGGTGGCGTTCGCGCACTACGACCCGCAGACCGGGCGGTACGCGACACCAGACGGACAGGTGTACTCCCAGAACGACCTGAGTTCGGTTGCGGCGCCCAAGGATTGGCGGGATCTCGTGCTGGCCGGGAGCCCGCCGTGAATCGGTGGGGCCGCATCGTCACCGGCGCCGCCGCGGCGGTGACGCTGCTGCTGTGCGCGACGCCCGGGACGGCCGCCGCCGACGACGCCGTCGCGCTCAACGGCACCTACACCGTGGTGTCGGACGGGCAGTGGGCCAAGACCAACTACCGGTACCACGACGAGGCCACCGTCACCCAGACCTGGACCATCACGTCGTCCTGCGCCACGTTCCAGGACTGCACCGGGCGGGTGGTCAGCGACGCCGGCTGGAGTGCCGACGCGGTGTACGCCAGCGGCCGGTGGCGGGTGCGGCGGACGATCGAGAACTGGCAGCCCTGCGCGGACGGCACCACCGCCCCCGGGGATCAGTCCTTCGAATTCTGGCGTCCGCGACTTGAGTTGGATGACACCCGGCTGGTCGGCTGGGACCGCACCACCGGGCCGAGCGGCGCCTGCGGCATCAACAAATGGCTCAACATCACGATGCCTCTGACGTTGACCCGGACGCCGTAGACCCTCCTGTTTCCGTTCAGTGAGGAACCTCGCAGACGGTCACTCACACATCGTCTGCGTGATTCCTCACTCACTCGATTTGGCGCGCAGCGGCCATTCAGGCCAGGCCGAGAAACACCATCAAGCTTGGGAGGGCCGCGTCGACCCGCCTCACTCTCCATCCTCGTCTGTTCACCTCTAGAGCCCCGGCTGGTCCTCGATCAGGCCGAGCCAGATCGACGCGGCGTCCATCGCGACCTTCTCGCTGATGAAGGCGTGCTGAGTTCCGGTGTACATGTCCCGGAAGGCGCGCTCGAGCCGCGACCCCTCGCGTATCGAGCTAGTGCCGGCCACCAGATGGGCCCACTCCGCGGCCGCGCGGGCGACGTCGGTGGCGTACACGGCAGCCACCCGCATGTCCGCCCGCAACCGCGGGGTGAGCTCCTCCCCCGCGGCCACCGCGGATTCGGCCGTCGTGAAGGCGTCGAGAACCAGCAGACGGGCCGCTCGCCACGCCGCGACATGATGCGCGAGCCCCTTCTGGAAGGTGGGCCGGCTGGCCAGGGCGGCCATGTCACTCATCCGGTACTTCGTCGCGGCCAACTCCTCGACGTCGTCGAGCATGCTCTTGGCGACACCGAGCGCCCACGACGCATGCCCCGCGGCGGTGACGGGCATCATGCCCATCCGGCAGGCCGGCGAGGCGCCGCGCAGCGGTTCGGTGGTGAACAGCGGAAAGGTCCGGCCGGCCGGGACGAACACGTCCTGCACGTGGTAGTCGTACGACCCGGTGCCCTTCAGGCCCTGCACGTGCCAGCCGTCGTCGAACGTGACGTCGGCCCGCGGCAGGATGGCCACCCGCATGTCCGGCAGGCCCTCGGCGATCCAGCTGACCTCGCCGTCGTGCATGGGCAGGAAGCCGGCCGCGACGTACTCGGCGTGACCGGTTCCCGAGCCGAACTGCCATGCGCCGCCGAGTCGGTAGCCGCCGTCGACCGCGGCGCCCTGACCGTTGGGGAAGAACTGCCCGCCCATCGTGACGCGGTTGTCGTGCGCGGTGAACACCTCGGCGAAACCCACGTCGGACAGGTATGCGGCGGCGGCGAACGACGACGGCAGGTTCGCGATCCCGATCCAGCCGAACGAACCGTCCTGCCAAGCCATTTCGATCCAGGTTTCGATCATCTCGGCGAAACCGGGCTCCTGACCGCCGGCGGCCGCCGGATTGAAGGCCTGCATCAGGCCGCTGCTCCACATCGCGTCGACGATCGCCGGGGTCAGCGTGCGCTGCCGTTCCGATTCGGCGGCCTCGGCGCGCACCAAGTCGCGCATGCCGCAGGCCTTCGAAAAGGCCGACGCATGGGCTGAGAAATCCACCCGGCTGACGGTACCGGCCGCCCGGCAAATCCAACGCGAATTGGTCGGCGACAACACGCCGGCGGGTGTCGGAGTTCTCGTCACCGCTGCCCCGCGGTATCCCGACGGGCCGGCCCGAAATGGCAATCGCGGCCCGTGAGCTGGGTCGACAGCAAATAGGAGGCACGTTCACGTGCAATTCCGGACGCTATTGCGCATTCGGATTTGCAGACGATGTTATACATCCGTGATGTTCACGGTATTGTGCTGCCCGTGGGACGACACGAGATGCCGAGACCGCCACGGAAACGCCGGTCACTGCCGGTGATCGCGCTCATCGTTCCGGCGGCCGCGTTTCTCACCGCCGGCGCCGCCAGCTTCACCCACACCGAGCCCGCCGCCGCCACCGAGTGCTGCACCGAGCTCGTCGCCGCGCCGGTGCCGGCGGCCCCGTCCACCGGCATGCGGATCGTCGGAACCGGGCCCATCACGTCGACGGTCGTCGCGGCGCGGGCGGTCAACCGCGACATCAGGTACATGCTGCCGGCGGGCGTGGCCTCCGAAACAGGACTGCAGGTCGAGACGATTCTCGCCGCGCGCGCGATCAGCGCGATGTTCCCCGAGATCCACAACATCGGCGGGGTGCGGGCCGACGCGCTGCGCTGGCATCCCAACGGGCTCGCGCTGGACGTCATGATCCCGAACTACACGAGCCCCGAGGGCAAGGCGCTCGGCGACCGCATCGCCGAGTACGCCCTGGCCAACGCCGACCGATTCAAGATCAACCACGTGATCTGGCGTCAGGTGATCTACCAACCCGGCCGCGCACCCCGGACCATGCCCGACAACGGGTCCGACGACGCCAACCACTACACCCATGTGCACGTCGCCACCAACGGCGGCGGTTACCCGACCGGCCGGGAGACCTACTTCACCACCGCCGACGGGCCGGCGATGGGCAGCGGGTCGGTGGCCTACACCCTCGTCGCCGCGCACTGACGCAGCGCCCGAGCCGAATCGGGCCTCACACCTTCGCGTTCGCCAGGGCTTCGATCCGCTTCAGCGCGTCCTGTGCGAGCGGCACCGTGTCCAGGCCGCCGGTCGCGCCGCAGGTGGTGATCTCGATCGCCGCGTTGTGCGCGGCCACCAACGCGTTGTCGCAGCTCCACTCCGGGCCCTGCAGCGACCACAGCACTGTGCCGGCGGGTGACGACGCCGCGCTCGGCGCGACCCGGAAGTCGTAGTCGCGCCCCTGCACGGTGGTGACGAGCAGGGCCGCGTCGCGGCACGATTCGATGCTCGACCGGGCGTCGGCCAGGGCCGTCTCGGGGGCGAAGTCGGACGGGTAGACCGCCACGATCTCCTCGACCACGACGGCGCCGTCCTCGGTCTGCCAGTGTCCGCCGTCGGTGGCCGCCGGGTGGTGCCCGGTCAGGAACGGCGCGGCGACCTCGCGGGCGACCGGCGCGCAGCGATCCGGTTCGACGGTGTCGAACTGGTTGCCCTCGACGGAGTCCACCTTCGGGCTCAGCAGGTTGCTCACCTGCGCGGCCGTGATCGGTCCGACGTCCGGTACCGGGATCGCGCGCGGGGCGTCAACCACTCGCGTGCACGCGGCGGTCAGCAGGACGAGGACGGCCGGAACCGTCCGCGCACGCTCAGGCTTGCGCTGCCGCCAGCGCGTCATTGAACGTCTTGCTCGGTCGCATCACCGCGGTGGTCTTGGCGGGGTCAGGCTCGTAGTAGCCGCCGATGTCGGCCGGATTCCCTTGTGCAGCAGCGAGTTCCTTGACGATGACGTCCTCGTTCTCGCTGAGCGCCTTGGCCAGCGGCGCGAAGTGCGCGGCCAGCTCCTTGTCGTCGGTCTGGGCGGCGAGCTCCTGCGCCCAGTACAGCGCCAGGTAGAACTGGCTGCCCCGGTTGTCGAGCTCACCGGTCTTCCGCGACGGGCTCTTGTTGCAGTCGAGCAGCTTGCCGGTGGCCGCGTCCAGGGCATTGGCCAGCACGTCGGCCTTCTTGTTGCCGGTCTTGCGGCCAAGATCCTCCAGGCTGGCCGCCAGCGCCAGGAACTCGCCGAGGGAGTCCCACCGCAGGTGGTTCTCCTCGACCAGCTGCTTGACGTGCTTGGGCGCCGAACCGCCCGCACCCGTCTCGTACATGCCGCCGCCGGCCATCAGCGGGACGATGGACAGCATCTTGGCGCTGGTTCCCAGTTCCAGGATGGGGAACAGGTCGGTGAGGTAGTCACGCAGGATGTTGCCGGTCGCCGAGATGGTGTCCAGCCCGCGGACCAGGCGTTCCATCGTGTACCGGATGGCCCACACCTGCGGCAGCACCCGGATGTCGAGATCCTCGGTGTCGTGGTCCTTCAGGTAGGTGGCGACCTTCTTGCGCAGCTCGTTCTCGTGGGGCCGCTCGTCGTCGAGCCAGAACACCACCGGCATGCCCGACGCCCGCGCCCGGGTGACGGCCAGCTTGACCCAGTCGCGAATGGGGGCGTCCTTGACGATGCACATCCGCCAGATGTCGCCGGCCTCCACCGTCTGCGACATGAGCACCTCGCCGGAGTCGACGTCGACGACATTGGCGGTGCCGTCCGCCGGGACCTCGAAGGTCTTGTCGTGGCTGCCGTACTCCTCGGCCTTCTGCGCCATCAGACCCACGTTAGGCACGGTGCCCATCGTCGTCGGGTCGAACTGGCCGTTGGTCTTACAGAAGTTGATCATCTCCTGGTAGATCCGGGAGAACGTCGACTCCGGGTTGACCGCCTTGGTGTCCTTGAGCTTGCCGTCGGCGCCGTACATCTTGCCGCCCGCCCGGATCATCGCCGGCATGGAGGCGTCGACGATGACGTCGGACGGCGAGTGGAAGTTGGAGATGCCTCGGGCCGAGTCCACCATCGCCAACTCGGGCCGGTGCTCATGGCAGCGGTGCAGATCCTCGATGATCTCGTCGCGCTTGGAGGCCGGCAGCGTCTCGATCTTGCTGTACAGATCCGACAGGCCGTTGTTGACGTTGACACCCAGTTCGTCGAACAGTTCGTGATGCTTGGCGAACGCGTCCTTGTAGAAGATCTTCACGGCGTGCCCGAACACGATGGGGTGGCTGACCTTCATCATGGTGGCCTTGACGTGCAGGGAGAACATGACGCCGGTCTGGTAGGCGTCATCCATCTGCTGCTCGTAGAAGTCGCGCAGATCCTTGCAGCTCATGAACATCGAGTCGACGACGTCACCGTCGTCCAGCTTGATCTCGGGCTTGAGCACTATCGTCTCGCCACCGGCCGTCTCCAGGACCATCTTGACCGTGCGGTCGCGATCCAGCGTCATCGACTTCTCCCCCGCGTAGAAGTCGCCGCCGCGCATATGGGCGACGTGGGTGCGCGACGCCATCGACCACTCACCCATGCTGTGCGGGTTCTTGCGCGCGTACTCCTTGACCGCCTTGGGCGCGCGTCGGTCCGAGTTGCCTTCGCGCAGAACAGGATTGACCGCACTGCCGAGACACTTGGCGTAGCGCTCCTTGATCTCCTTCTCCGCGGCGGTCTTCGGGTCCGAGGGATAGTCCGGAATCGCGTAACCCTTCTCCTGCAGTTCCTTGATCGCGGCGGTCAGCTGTGGCACCGAGGCGCTGATGTTCGGGAGCTTGATGATGTTGGTGTCGGGGTCCTGGGTGAGCCGCCCGAGTTCGGCCAGATTGTCGGGCACCTTCTGCTCGTCGGTGAGATGGTCCGGGAACTCGGCGAGGATGCGCGCTGCCACCGAGATGTCACTGGTCTTGACGTCGATACCGGCCGGGCCGGCGAACGTCCGGATGATCGGCAGGAACGCGTAGGTCGCAAGCAGCGGAGCCTCGTCGGTGAGCGTGTAGATGATGGTCGGCTGCTGCTCGGAGCTCATGTGCTTCTTTCTCCCACGTTCAATTCGGTCAGTCGGCCTTCAGTATCGCAGTATCGGCTCCGCGGCGGTGGGGTGGGCGCTCGGCCCGACGGGGTGCCGCACCGGCGCGGAGATCACCGAAATCCCGGTTCGCATGGGGGCATGGGTCTACCGTGCTGTTCGTGGGCGTGAAGCTGAGAAGACCGGGACGCTGGACGGCGCTTGCGGCGTCGGTGGCCCTCTCGGCCGGCATGCTCTACGTCCAGCAGGCCGAGCCGCCCGCCCGCCGCGAGAGGCCGGCACCCGCCGCCCCGGCCGCACCGGCACCGGCACCGGCTCCGGTGGCCGCGGCCGCGCCGTCCGTCGCCACGGAAGCCGAACTCCTCGCGGCCAGCACCCCCGTCGACCCGAGCACCTTCGAGTTGCAGCTGCCCGCCGGCGTCGCGCAGGAGAACGGGCTGCAGATCCACACGATCTGGGCCGCCCGGGCGATCAGCGCGCTGTTTCCCGACGTCAAGACCATTTACGGCTACCGGCAGGATCCGCTGAAGTGGCATCCCAACGGGCTGGCGATCGACGTGATGATCCCCAACTACCACAGCCAGGAGGGCATCGACCTGGGCAACCAGGTCGCCGGCTACGCCCTGGCGAACGCGAAGCGCTGGGGCGTCCTGCACGTGATCTGGCGCCAGGGCCTCTACCCCGGCATCGGCGCACCGCACTGGACCGCCGACTACGGCAACGAGACGGCGAACCATTTCGACCACGTCCACATCGCCACCGACGGCGGTGGCTACCCGACCGGGCACGAGACGTACTTCATCGGATCGATGAAGCAGTAGCGGTCCCTGTCCCCTTTCGATCTGTTCAGTCACCACTGCCAGGCGCACTCGCACTTCGTCGCAGGGACGGCTGAATAGAATCGCGAGTTCTCAGACCGCCATGCAGCGGTCCGCGCCGTAGCCCGGAACGCCGCACACGACGCCGGCGGCATCCTGCAGGCCGGGAGGCCCTTCCAGCGGCGGCAGCGGCGCCGGCAACAGCGGGAAGATGCTGGTGTTGCTCACGCCGGTCAACCAGGCGACGACCTGCGCCAGGATGTTGGTCGGGATGTAGAGCAGGTCACCGAGCAGCTGGACCGGCACGATCGCCAGGCTGGCCAGCGGACTGATCAGGAAGATGTCCTGATCGGCGATCGCCTGCAGCGCCGAGGTGGCGCTGTCGGTGAACTGGACCACGAAGTACGGGATGCTCGCGAAGATCGTGCGCGCGCCCAGGGACAGATCGGTGCCGATGTTGGGATAGCCGTTCTTGTCGATGATGTCCTGCAGCGCGCCGCGCAGCCCGTCATCGTTGTTGATCGGCGTCACGTCGGCGTCGCCGAGCGTGGTCAGCGACACCCCGTTCGAGTACGACGCCGGCGTCCCGCCGAACAGTGTGACCACCGTCGGCGTGGTGTCGACGATGCTGTACTGCAGGTTGATGTTGCCCGGAGTGAACAGATCCGGATTGTTCGCGATCACGAAAGTCGATGTCTCATTGGGTGATTGGAAGCCGTGGCCGAAGCCCTGCGACGCCTGATGTCCGTGATCGGTGACCACGATGATGGTCCACTGCTCGCCCGACAGGGCGATCGCCTCCATGATCGCGGCGAGATTCTCGTCGACGTTCGTGATGGCGTCCGCATACTGCTGCGAGGCGCCGCCGTGCATGTGGCCGTTCTCGTCGACGCCGACGAAGTAGCTGAACATGAAGTTCGGCGCCGAGTAGTCGGCGTTGGTGATCGCGTTCACCGTCGCGGCGCCCACCGCGTCGTCGGTCAGCGACCAGTCGGTGTCGCCGGCGACCTGCGAGACGTATTGCACGCTGTCGGCGTGGACCGCGCCGGATGCGGCGATGGCGGCGATGACGTCCCAGTCGGCGATGGCGGTGGTATTGATCAACGGGTTGAACGTCTCGAGTTGGTTGAACACCGTGGGAAAGGCGTCGTAGACGGCCGGGTTGTAGATGTTGTTGATCACCCCGGTGGTCTCACCCCACACGCCGGTCAGAATGGCGGTCCACGACGGGTTGGAGATCGTGGTGTGCCCGACGATGCTGGCCGGCGCGGTGGTGCCCGTCTGCATCAGGCTGAAGAAATTCGTGTTGTTGTCGTTGGCCAGGATTCGGGACAGGTTCGTTCCGTCCACCCCGATCAACAGGACGTTCGGCGTCGAATCCTCCTCCGACGTGGTCACCTGTGGGGCAACGAGATTCGCGCTGCGGATCAACGATCGGCGTTCGGAGTCGCTGCTGATAGCGGCCAGCGCCGTCAGGGCCGCCGTCGCCTGCAACGGTGCGAGCGGGTCCGATGTGGACTGCCCATCGGCGGGTGTGATGTCGCCGACCGCGGCGATCAGCGCCGTCGGCTCTTCGGGTTCGGCAACATTCTGCGCCGGGAGGAGATCGGCCGTCACGGCAAAGGTGGCCGCGACCGGCTTCCCCGACGTCGGCGTCGGCGTGGGTCCGTCGGCCACGACCGGCTCATCGGCCACGGTCCGGTCGATGACCGGATCCGCTTCCGGCTCCTTGGTCTTGTCCTCGTCGGTG
>CAZTAA010000007.1:0-85374 GCA_964611465.1 uncultured Mycobacterium sp.
GGTGACCGCTCGCAGTTGTCCGTAGGCGGGATGCGCGAGGCGCATCGTCGTCACGGGATGTTCATGCGCGACTCCTCCTCGCGCTCCTCCGTCGCGCGCATCGTCGTCACGCGGTCTCGACGACGAGTTCAACCTCCACCGGCGAGTCGAGCGGCAGTTCCGAAACACCGACCGCCGACCGGGCGTGCGCACCGGCCTCGCCGAAGATTTCGCCCAGGAAGGTCGAGGCCCCGTTGATCACCGCGGGCTGTCCGGTGAAGCCGGGCGCTGAGGCGACGAACCCGACGACCTTGACCACGCGCGTCACCGCATCCAGCCCGACCAGCGCGTCGATGGCGGCCAGGGCGTTGAAGGCGGCGATGCGCGCCAGTTCGGCGGCCTGCTCGGGAGTCACGTCCTTGCCGACCTTGCCGGTACGCACCAGCTTGCCGTCCACCATCGGCAGCTGGCCGGCCGTGAAGACCAGGTTGCCGGTCCGCACCGCCGGAACGTAGGCCGCCAGCGGGGCGGCCACCGCGGGCAGTTCCAACCCGAGTTCGGTCAGCCGCGCCGATACGCTCACTTCGGCCTCTTGAGGTATGCCACGTGTTGTTCTCCGGTCGGACCGGGCAGCACCGACACCAGTTCCCAGCCGTCGGCGCCCCACTGGTCGAGGATCTGCTTGG
The DNA here is from genome assembly GCA_964611465.1 of uncultured Mycobacterium sp. Classification (GTDB taxonomy): domain Bacteria; phylum Actinomycetota; class Actinomycetes; order Mycobacteriales; family Mycobacteriaceae; genus Mycobacterium. Next base: position 666 of record CAZTAA010000007.1, read on the forward strand.
TCGCGTGGGTCAGCAGCGGCACCGTCGCGTACTCCCACGTGGTCAGCTCACTCATGGTTGGAGCTTAGCCGGGGCCGGCGGTTGGCTAGCATGCATCCATGGCGACCACAGCAAGCGGCGGACACCCTGTCGGCTGGCCCTCCCGCTTGGCCAAGGCCCGACTGCACTTCGTCACCGGCAAGGGTGGCACCGGCAAGTCCACCGTGGCCGCCGCGCTGGCGCTCACGCTGGCGGCCGGCGGCCGCAAGGTGCTCCTCGTGGAAGTCGAAGAGCGCCAAGGGATTGCGCAGCTCTTCGATGTCCCGCCGCTGCCCTACAAGGAGCAGAAGATCGCCACCGCGGACGGCGGCGGAGTGGTCAACGCGCTGGCGATCGACATCGAGGCGGCGTTCCTGGAATACCTGGACATGTTCTACCGGCTGGGGCTGGCGGGTCAGGCCATGCGCCGGATCGGCGCCATCGAGTTCGCCACCACCATCGCACCGGGTCTGCGCGACGTGCTGCTCACCGGAAAGATCCGGGAGATCGTCACCCGGGTGGGCCCGAACGGCAAACCTCCCTACGACGCGATCGTGGTCGACTCGCCGCCCACCGGCCGGATCCCGCGCTTCCTCGATGTCACCAAGGCGGTTTCCGAGCTGGCCAAGGGTGGCCCGGTGCACGCGCAGGCCGAGAGTGTGGTCAAGATCCTGCATTCGGACACCACCGCCATCCATCTCGTCACGCTGCTCGAGTCGCTGCCGATTCAGGAGACCATCGAGGCGATCGACGAGTTACGGGCGCTCGACCTGCCGATCGGCAGTGTCATCGTCAACCGCAACATCCCGGGGTTCCTGCCCGCCGAGGATCTGGCCAAGGCCGCCGACGGTGTGATCGACGCCGACGCGGTGCGCGGCGACCTCGAGAAGGTCGGTCTGAAACTGACGGACGACGACTTCGCCGGTCTGCTCACCGAGACCATCGAGCACGCCACCCGCATCCGGGCGCGCGCCGAAAGCGCCGAGGCGCTCGACGAGATCGACGTCCCGCGCCTGGAGCTGCCGGCCATCAACGACGGCATCGACCTGGGCAGCCTGTACGAACTTGCCCAGGCGTTGGCACAACAGGGAGTCCGGTAAGCGCATGAGCATCACACCCCGCACCCTCGACATGAAGTCGATCCTGGCCGACCGCAGCAACCGCGTGGTCGTGTGTTGCGGCGCCGGCGGTGTCGGCAAGACCACGACCGCCGCGGCGATGGCGTTGCGGGCCGCCGAGTACGGCCGCAGCGTCGTGGTGCTGACCATCGACCCGGCCCGCCGGCTGGCTCAGGCACTGGGCATCAAGGATCTCGGCAACACCCCGCAGCGGGTACCGCTGGACGACGGCGTGCCCGGGGAGCTGTCCGCGATGATGCTCGACATGCGCCGCACCTTCGACGAGATGGTGCTCGAGCACTCCGAACCCGAACGCGCGCAAGCGATCCTGGACAACACGTTCTACCAGACGGTGGCCACCTCGCTGGCGGGCACGCAGGAGTACATGGCGATGGAGAAGCTGGGCCAGTTGCTGGCTCAGGACAAGTGGGACCTCGTGGTGGTCGACACCCCGCCGTCGCGGAACGCGCTGGACTTCCTGGACGCCCCCAAGCGGCTGGGCAGCTTCATGGACGGCCGGCTGTGGCGACTGCTCCTGGCACCGGGCCGGGGCTTCGGCCGGATCGTCACCGGCGCGGTGGGCCTTGCGATGAAGGGTTTGTCGACGGTTCTCGGTTCCCAGATGCTTTCCGACGCTTCGGCTTTCGTGCAGTCGCTGGACGCCACGTTCGGTGGCTTCCGGGAGAAGGCCGACCGGACCTACGAATTGCTCAAGCGCCGCGGCACCCAGTTCGTCGTCGTGTCGGCGGCCGAGCCGGACGCGTTGCGTGAGGCGGCGTTCTTCGTCGACCGGCTGTCACAGGAGAACATGCCGCTGGCCGGTCTCATCCTCAACCGGACCCATCCGACGCTGTGCTCGCTGACCGTCGAGCGCGCCATCGACGACGCCGAGGAACTGGAGAAGGACGATCCCGACTCACTGGCCGCGGCGGTGCTGCGGGTCCACGCCGACCGGGCGCTGACGGCCAAACGGGAGATCCGACTGCTGTCGCGGTTCACCGGGGCCAACCCGCACGTCGCGATCGTCGGGGTGCCGTCGTTGCCGTTCGATGTCTCCGACATGGAGGCGCTGCAGGCGATCGCCGATCAGATCACCCGGGAAGCCGCCAAGAGCGCCTGAATCCTCGGTATTAGCCGACGGCGCGATGTTTGCGCTGAGCGGCGAAGAACTCGGCCCAGGAAACCACCTCGGGGTGCTGTTTGAGCAGGGCCCGGCGCTGACGCTCCGTCATTCCGCCCCAGACGCCGAACTCGACGCGGTTGTCGAGGGCGTCGGCGCCGCATTCGGCGATCACCGGACAGTGCCGGCAGATGACGGCGGCCTTGCGCTGGGCGGCGCCCCGCACGAAGAGTTCGTCGGGGTCGGCTCCGCGGCAGCGCGCCTTGGAAACCCAGGTGATCCGAGCCTCGGCCTCAATGGTTTGGACAGTCCCCTGCACAGGTGGTGTGTTGGTCCTACGCGGCGCGGGCCGAGAAGCTGACATCAGCGCTCCCTATTCGCTCAGACCACCCGTTGGGGCGGTACTAACCTCGCTGACAGACCGCTGGTGCGATCTGCGCCACACTACGCAGGCCATTGTTACCTGTGTCGCATCGTGTGTTTAAGTTAGGTGGTCAGGTGGCGTTTGCGCAACAGTTCGGTAACCACTTTTTTGGGACGCGCGTGCAGACAGGTCGTCTCGTAGACGCGATTCGGCCGGGACGGCCACCCGGCGGGCACCCACGAGCGCGCGACGGTGCTGAGCAGGTCGTTACTCTGTAGTGCATGTCGGACCGCCCACCGGTGGCAGTCACCGTCATCAAGCTGGCCTGGTGTTGCCTGCTGGCTGCGGTGATCGTGGCCGCCCTGCTGTTCCCCGTCGTCGGCGGGGTAGGCGTGATGTCCAACCGGGCGTCCGATGTGGTGGCCAACGGTTCGGCGCAACTGGTCGAAGGTGAAGTGCCGGCCGTGACCACGATGGTCGACGCCAAGGGCAACGTCATCGCCTGGCTGTACTCGCAGCGCCGCTTCGAAGTGGCCAGCGATCAGATCGCCGACACGATGAAGCTGGCAATCGTCTCGATCGAGGACAAGAGGTTTGCCGAGCACAACGGCGTCGACTGGAAGGGCACGCTGACGGGTCTGACCGGCTACATGTCCGGCGACGTCGACACCCGCGGCGGCTCGACCATCGAACAGCAGTACGTCAAGAACTACCAACTGCTGGTGATCTCGCAGACCGATGCCGAGAAGCGCGCCGCCGTTGCGACCACCCCGGCGCGCAAGCTGCGCGAGATCCGGATGGCGCTGACGCTCGACAAGACGTTCACCAAGCCGGAGATCCTCACCCGCTATCTCAACCTGGTCTCGTTCGGCAACGGCGCCTACGGCATCCAGGACGCCGCGCAGACGTACTTCGGCATCGACGCCTCGCAGCTGAACTGGCAGCAGGCCGCGCTGCTGGCCGGTCTGGTCCAGTCGACCAGCATGCTCGACCCCTACACCAATCCCGACGGCGCGCTCGCACGGCGAAACCTGGTGTTGGACACCATGATCGACAACATTCCGGAGCACGCCGACGAGCTGCGCGCGGCCAAGGAACAGCCGCTGGGCATCCTCCCGCAGCCGAACGAGTTGCCGCGGGGCTGCATCGCCGCCGGGGACCGCGCGTTCTTCTGCGACTACGTCCAGGAGTACCTGGCCCGGGCCGGGATCAGCAAGGACCAGCTCGCCAAGGGCGGCTACCTGATCCGCACCACCCTCGACCCCGACGTGCAGGCGCCGGTCAAGGCGGCCGTCGATTCCAATGCGGCGCCGGACATTCAGGGCATCGCGAGTGTGATGAGCGTGATCCGTCCCGGCCGCGAGTCGCATCCGGTGCTGGCGATGGTCAGCAACCGCACCTACGGCCTCAACAGCGAGGCCGGTGAGACGATGCAGCCCCAGCCGTTCTCGTTGGTCGGTGACGGCGCCGGGTCGATCTTCAAGGTCTTCACCACGGCGGCCGCACTCGAGTTGGGCATGGGCACCAGCGCCATGCTCGACGTGCCGAACCGGTTCGAGGCCAAGGGGTTGGGCAGTGGCGGGGCCAAGGGCTGCCCCAAGGACACCTGGTGCGTGCAGAACTACAACGGCACCGCCTACCGGTCGCCGCTGAGTGTCACCGATGCCCTGGCGACCTCGCCGAACACCGCGTTCGCCAAACTGATCTCGCAGATCGGCGTGCAGCGCACCGTCGACATGGCCGTCAAACTCGGGCTGCGGTCCTACGCCGAACCCGGCACCGCGCGGGCCTACGATCCGGAGAACAACGAGAGCCTGGCCGACTTCATCAAACGGCAGAACATCGGTTCGTTCACCCTCGGCCCGTTCCAGGTCAACCCGCTGGAGTTGTCGAACGTCGCCGCCACGCTCGCTTCCGGCGGGGTGTGGTGCCCGCCCAATCCGATCGACAAGGTCTTCGACCGGCACGGCAACGAGGTGTCGGTGACCACCCAGACGTGCGAGCAGGTGGTGCCCGACGGGCTGGCCAACACACTGGCGAACGCGATGAGCCACGACGACCAGGGCAACGGCACCGCGGCGGGGTCGGCCAATTCGGTCGGCTGGAACCTGCCGATGGCGGGCAAGACGGGAACCACCGATGCGCACCGCTCGGCCGGGTTCCTCGGCTTCACCAACACGCTCGCGGGTGCCAGCTACGTCTACGACGACTCCACCGACCCCGGTGAGCTGTGCGCGTTTCCGCTGCGCCAGTGCTACGACGGCAACCTGACCGGCGGCAGCGAGCCCGCCGGCACCTGGTTCGCCGCGATCAACCCGATCGCCAACAACTTCGGCGAAGTCAAGTTGCCGCCGACCGATCCCCGCTACGTCGACGGCGGCCCGAACTCCCGGGTGCCGTCGATCGCCGGCCTCGACCAGGACGAGGCCCGCAAACGGCTCAAGGAGTCCGGCTTCCAGGTCGCCGACAACGTCAGCTACATCAACAGTGCGTCGTCGTACGGCACCATCCTCGGGTCGTCGCCGAGCGGCCAGACCATTCCGGGCGTCATCGTGACGATCCTCGCCAGCAACGGTGTGGCTCCGCCGCCACCGCCACCACCACCGCCGGCGGCCCCGGCCCCGCCGGGCGGCGCGCCCCCGCCCCCGCCGGCGTTCGGGCAGACCGTGGTCGAGATTCCCGGCCTGCCGCCGATCACCGTTCCGGTGCTGATTCCCCCCGCACCGCCACCCCCGCCGGGATGACCGCGTGGCGCGCGACAACAACACACTGCGGTCAGCCGCCCGCAGTACGATTTCTCACATGCCCGCCGCACCGCACGCTCTGAAGAGTGCCGCCACCGTCGCCGCCGGGACGGCCGTCGCTGGCCTCTGTTACGCATCGATCGTGGAACCGAACGCCTTCGTGGTCCGCGAATTGACCATGCCCGTGCTGGCCCCGGGGTCGTCACCGCTGCGGGTGCTGCACCTGTCCGACATCCACATGCGGCCCGCCCAGCGCCACAAGCAGGCGTGGCTGCGCGAGCTGGCCGGCTGGGAACCCGATCTGGTGGTGAACACCGGTGACAACCTGTCGCACCGCAAGGCGGTGCCCGCGGTGGTCCAGGCGCTCGGCGACCTACTGGCGGTGCCGGGCGTCTTCGTCTTCGGCAGCAACGACTACTTCGGGCCGAAGCTGAAGAACCCGGCCAACTACCTGATTCGCAAGGACCACCGCGCGCACGGACCGGCGCTGCCCTGGCAGGATCTGCGCGCGGCCTTCAGCGAGCGCGGCTGGCTCGACGTCACGCACGTCCGCCGCGAGATCGACGTGGCCGGCCTGACCATCGCGGTCGCCGGCGTCGACGACGCGCACATCAACCGCGACCGCTACGAGACGATCGCCGGGCCGCCGAACCCGGCCGCCAACCTGCGGCTGGGCATCACGCACGCGCCGTACACCCGGGTGCTGGACCGCTTCGCCGCCGACGGATACCAACTGGTGCTCGCCGGGCACACGCACGGCGGCCAGTTGTGCCTGCCGTTCAAGGGCGCTCTGGTGACCAACTGTGATCTGGACACGTCGCGCGCCAAGGGGCCGTCCCAGTGGGGCGAGAACACCGCGTTGCACGTCTCGGCCGGCATCGGCACATCGCCGTACGCGCCGTTCCGGTTCTGCTGCCGGCCCGAGGCGACGATGCTGACCTTGGTGGCCTCACCGATCGGCGGCGACGACTCGTTCATGCCGTCACCGCCGGTCGAAGCGGACAGGCTACGAACCCTGACCCGCTGAGGTCAGCACCCGTTCGGACCGCGCCCGGCCGGTGTCGGCAGCGACCGACTCCGGGAGTCGGCGTCGGACTGATCCTTTTCGACATGCGCGTCGGATGTCAGGAACAGCCACAGTGCGGCGGCCGAGAAGAAGCCCGTGTAGAGGGCGGCGCCCAGAATGGTCATGCTCTCTCTCCTGCGATCTGGTGGCGTCCCCAGGGTGACACCTCTTGCGAGGGTCAACGCGTCGACACGCCCACCGCTTCCCGGTTTCGTGACCTGCGCTTTAACGGCGTTTGGCTTCCGGGCGGGCCGGTGCGATACGCTGTCGTGGCTTCACGCGGGGTGTGGCGCAGCTTGGTAGCGCGCTTCGTTCGGGACGAAGAGGTCGTGGGTTCGAATCCCGCCACCCCGACTCGTGTTTCGCAGGTAGAAGGCTCTGATCCGGACTCGGGTCGGGGCCTTCTGTCGTTTCGGGCTGCGCCGACGTGGTCGGGTCCGCGTCAGACCGCCTCACCGGTCAGGTCGGAGATCACCGCCGCGCCGCTCACCACGACGCTGATGGTGGTCGCCCCCGGGTCCGATGCGATGACCAGCAGGCGCGCGCCGGGGGCGGACACCACGTGCCCGCCGGTGACGTTCACCTGGTAGCCGTTCGGGTACTCGACGGCCGGAACCGAGATGACGGTCTGCGAGCCGGCATCGAAACTGCCTGAGCCGTCGACCTTCTCGGTGGAGTAGCTGAATTTCAGCGTGCCGCCGGTGAACGACCACGCGTTCGGGGTCCCCGAGATGAACTGCGGGTAGGGCGCCGCGAGCGTGACGAGGTTCGAGGTGTTGACGTTGGCATCCGACGGCGGCAACGCCGGGTCGTAGACCAGGGACTCACCTTCGGTGGGTCCGGCGGTGGTGATGTCACCCTTGCCGGAGTAGGACCACACGGTCCAACTGGTGAAGTACCGGTTGGCGGCATTCATCCCGGCGGTGAGGTCGGTGGTGATGTCCGACGCCCCGAACTCGCCCATGAAGACCGGGATCTGGTGTTGGACCGAGTATGCCTGCGCCTTGGCGGCCACCGTGTCGGCAATCCACGAACAGATGCCGGTGGTGGCCGAGCCGTAGCAGTAGTTGTGCACCGCCGCAACGACATTGGGGTCGTCGATGGTACCCAGCACCAGGGGACGGCCTAGTAAGGCCCCCAACTCGTAGGTCGCGGGAGTGGGCTCGACAAAGATGGCCGTGGTCGGGTCGACGGCCCGGATCGCGGCGATCACCTGGTTGTACATGGGTGCCAGCTGCTGCTCGGCGAAGAACGTCCCGCCGAGCAGGGCCGCCGGCCACCCCGAACCCTCGAAGGGTTCGTTCATGACGTCGTATCCGATCACCGCCGGGTTGCCGGTGAAGTACGACGCGACGGTTTCCCAGGTTCGCGCGTACTCGTCCTCGAGGCCGAGACCGGTCGGCGTCTCGGCGTTCGACCAGAACGCATCCCAGGCATGGCCCTCTGCGGCATTGAGGAAGTAGTTCCACGGAAAGCCGTAGTCGACGTTCGGCAGTCCGCCGGTCTGCGTCGCCCACACCGGAGCGCCCTCGCCGCCGAAGACGGTGCTGTAGTTGTCCTGATGCATGTCCAGGAGGGTGTAGACGCCGTGAGCGGCCAACACCTGGACGGTCTGCGCGATCGAGGCGAGATAGTCGTGGTCGAAGACGCCGGGTTCGGGTTCCACCGCCGCCCAGATCATGCCCAACCGGACCACGTTGAACCCGTTGGCCGCCAGGAACTCCGCGTCGTCCGCGTCGAACCCGGCGTCGGCCGGCGCATAGGAATCGACCTTGTAGACCTCGTTGGCTCCGTGCAAGATGACGACCCGGCCGTCGGGTGTGGTCAGCCAGGTGCCATTGGGCGTGATCGTCAACAGCGATGCGTCGGCGCCCTCGGTGACGTCGGTCCAGGACCCGACACCGCCGGTGCCCGATCGGCCGACCGCACCGTGGCTGCCGAGCGATCCCGGGTTTCCGCCCGCTCCGCCGAGGGCGGGCAATCCGGTTGCGGGGCCGCCGATTCCGCTGTTGCCGGCATCTCCGCCGTCGCCTCCCCGGCCCAGCATCGCGGCACCGTCACCGCCGGTGCCGCCCCTGCCGCCGTCGGGTCCGTCGCCGCCGCGGCCGCCACGACCGCCGACACCGAACAACAGGCCCCTCGCGTCACCTCCGGCGCCACCGGCACCGCCGACGCCGCCGGGCGCCCCGTGGCCGCCGGCACCGCCGGATCCGCCGATCCCGATCAGCCAGCCACCGGATCCCCCTGCCCCACCGGCTGCACCCACGCCGCCGCCTCCGCCGCGGCCGCCGGTGCCGAATAGCCCGGCGGCACCTCCGGAGCCTCCGGCGACACCGGCCAGCGTGCTGGTCCAGCCGGTGCCGCCGTCGCCCAACAACCATCCGCCGGAACCGCCGTCGGGATGGTCGGCCGTGCCATCGGCGCCGTCACCGATCACATAGGAGCCCGCAAGCGTGTTGACGATGCCGTCGACCACCCGTCCGATGCCGCTGTTGATCCACGCCTCGACAATGAAATGCACTGGTGCATAAAGAAATTGCTCGACGAGAGAGGTGACGGTGACGGGGGTGGCCGCCGTCGTGACGGCCTTGGCGGTCAGCGTAGCCGCGCCGGAGGCCGGCACCGCCTCGGTGACATCGGCGCGCATCGGACCGGCCGTCACGGCACCGGCGGGTTCGGTGTCGGCGGAGGTCGTCTGGGAAGTTGTCCGCGCGGCCGCCCCGTGCGTTGACGGGGTGGCGGACGTTTCCCGGCGGGCGGCGGCGTACACCAACCCCGTCAGCGGGGTGTCGGTGGGCGCGCTCGGCGGGTCGTCCTTGTTGGTCGACGACGGCATCTCGTCGGCCGGGTCCGAGATCGTGGTGACTTTGGTGGCGGCGGTGTCGACGTCCGGGTCGGAACGGTGGTTCGGCGGTCTCCCGTCAGCCGACGGCTCGTCGGTGTCCCCATCGCCGGAGTCCCGGGCGTTCGCCGACGGCTGCTCGCTGCCCGACCGGTCGGACTCTTCGGACGCCGATGTCTTGGACTGTTCGTCGGTCTTGGGTCCGGCCGCCTGTGGGCCGGTCGATGAGCCGGAATCGACGCCGGCCGACGAGGACGCCGGGTCGGATGCCGAGGGGCCCGACGATCCGGTGTCGCCGTCGGCCCACGCGACTCCGGCACCCGCCGTCAGCGCCGCGCCGATCCCCACCGCCGCTGCCAGACCGCGACCCCGACTGATGATCGCCATGCTCCTCTGTATACGGGAGCGGGGAAGCACTCGGTGCGGTTTTCGCGACCGCGGCACGCCCGGATAACGCCGTTGCGGCCTGCCGCGGTCTGTCGCGATGGGATATTGCCACCATGACAGTCGCGGGCAAGGTGGTATTGGTGACGGGCGCGGCCTCGGGAATCGGGGCGGCCACGGCGGCCCGGCTGGCCGCCGACGGCGCGACGGTGATCGGTGCCGACATCACCGCCGCGGACGGCGTCGAACCGCTCGACGTCACCGACGAGTCGGCGGTCGGGACGGTCATCGACGACATCGTGGCGCGGCACGGCCGCCTCGATGCCGTGGTGACCGCGGCCGGCGTGAGCGGCGGCGGTCCGGCGCATCTGGTCGACCGGGCCGAATGGGACCGGGTCGTCGGCATCAACCTCACCGGCACCTTCCATGTCGCAAAGCACGCCGCCGCGCGCATGCTCGAACAGGAACCCCGCGACGGTGAGCGCGGCGCGATCGTCACGATCGCCAGCGTCGAGGGCCTGGAGGGCACCGCCGGCGGTTGTGCGTACAACGCGTCCAAGGGCGGCGTCGTGCTGCTCACCAAGAATCTGGCGATCGACTACGGCGGCAAGGGAATTCGCGCCAACTGCATCTGCCCGGGCTTCATCGACACGCCCATGCTGCGCAACGTGTTCGACCTACCGGGCATGGAAGACGTCCGAGCCCACGTGGTCGAGGAACACAAGCTGCGCCGGTTCGGACGGCCGGCGGAGATCGCGTCGGTGGCGGCATTCCTGCTGTCGGCCGACGCCTCGTTCGTCACCGGTCAGGCGATCGCCGTGGACGGCGGCTACACCGCCGGCCGCGATCACGGGGTGACCCGCCTGATGGGGCTGTCCTGACGGCCTACAACCGCTCCCGCACCGCCGCCGACAGCCGGGCACCGTCGGCCTTGCCCGCGGCGATCGCGGTGGCCGCCTTCATCACCTGCCCCATGTGCTTCATGTGCGGGCGCTCCCCGATCTCCTCGGCCACCTGAGCGATCGCGGTGTTCACCACGTTGGCGACCTCGTCCTCGTTGAGCGGGGACGGCAGGTACTCCTCGATGACGGCGGCCTCGGCGCGTTCGTTGGCGGCGAGTTCGCCGCGGCCGTTGGTGACGTAGATCTGGGCCGCCTCGCCGCGCTTGCGCGACTCCCGGGCAAGCACCTTGAGCACCTCCGCGTCGGTGAGGTCGCGGGCCTGCTTGCCCGACACCTCCTCGGTCTGGATCGCGGCCAGCAGCATCCGCAACGTCGCCGTCCGCAGCTTGTCCTGAGACTTCATCGCCGCGGTCAGATCCGCACGCAACCGGTCCTTGAGTTCGGCCATGTCGCCGAACATACGCTTCCGGGCAGCAGATGATAGGTGGCTTGGGTTCGCGCATGCCAGACTGGACGGCAAACTGCGACAAACACGACGACGGGGGAGGACGTTCCCGGTGACAATGCCGCCGATGGGACCGGGCTGGCCACCGTGGCAGGCATCGCCGGGCTATCCGCCCCCGGGGCAACCCCCGGTTTACCCCCCGGCCGGCTACCCGCCGCCGGGTTATCCGCCCGGCTACCCCGCTCAACCCGGTTACCCGAGTTATCCGCCGCCGGGCGCGCCATACGGCTACCCCGGGTACCCGGGGTATCCCGGTCAGCCGATGGCGTTGCAGCCCGGGGTGATTCCGCTGCGGCCACTGAGCCTCAGCGACATCTTCAACGGCGCGATCCGCTACGTCCGCGCCAACCCGAAGGCGACGCTCGGCCTCACCGCGGCGGTCGTGGTGATCACCCAACTGTTCGGTCTTTTCATCCAGGTGGGCCCGCTGGCGGCGACCGGGAACCTCGACGCGATGCTCACCTCTGCGGATAACGCTGGGGCCATGGCACTTTCGTCCATCACGTCGTTCGTCGGCTTCCTCGTCAACGCGCTCGGCGCACTTCTGCTGACCGGCATGCTGACGGTGGTGGTCGGCCGCGCGGTGTTCGGCACACCCATCAGCGTGGGCGAGGCGTGGGACCGTATTCGCGGCCGGCTGCTGCCGCTGATCGGGCTGGTCGCCCTCGAGGCCGTCGGCGCGGCGGTGATCGTCGGCGCCGTGGCGGCCGTCATCGCGGGAATCGCCATGGCGGGCAACGGTTATGCCGCCGCCGCGCTCGGCATCCCCCTCGGCCTGGCCACGTTCGCACTGCTTATCTGGCTCTACACCATGTTGTCCTTCGCCCCGATCGCCGTGGTGCTGGAACGCAAACGGGTGTTCGCCGCGCTGTCCCGCTCCTTCGCACTCGTGCGCAACGGGTTCTGGCGGGTGCTGGGCATCCGGCTGCTCGCCGCGGTGGTGGTCGGCGCGGTGTCCACGGCGGTGTCCATGCCCTTCGCCATCGTGACGATGGTCATGGCCTCGGCGTCGTCGTTGTCGACCACCGCGGTCATCATTGCCGCCACCGCAAACACGGTCGGCGCGATCATCGGGCAGATCGTCACGACGCCGTTCAGCGCCGGCGTCGACACCCTGCTCTACACCGACCGGCGGATCCGCGCCGAGGCGTTCGATCTGGTGCTGCGCAGCGGCGCGGTCAGTGCGATGCCCGGAGCCGGCACCGACCAGTTGTGGCTCACCGGTCCCTAGGCGCGCAGTGCCCACCATCGACGTCGACCGCGACACCGCTCACGAAGCGGCGCAACACGAACTCGCCAAACCGATCTACCCGCGCCCGTCATTGTTCGACCGCCTGTACCAATGGCTCGACGATCAACTCTACCGGCTGACCCAGCTCGCCTCGACGGTGCCGGGCGGCTGGTTCACCGTCACCGTCCTGGCGGTCATCCTCGTCATCGCGGTGGTGATCGCGGTCCGGATGGCCCGCCGCGCCATGCGGGTCACCCGCACCGACCACCGGTTGTTCGGCGCCACGGAGCTGTCCGCCGCCGCGCACCGCGCCGCCGCCGAACAGCACGCGGCGCGCGGCGAATGGGCGGCCGCCATCCGGGAACGCCTGCGCGCGATCGCGCGGCACCTCGAGGAGTGCGGGGCGCTGACCCCTGTTCCGGGCCGAACGGCGGGGGAGCTCGCGCACGACGCGGGCGCGGTGTTTCCAGCGCTCTCGTCCCAATTCGCCGACGCCGCAGCGGCTTTCAACGACGTCGCCTACGGCGATATGCCGGGTTCTGCGCAGTCCTACCGGCTGGTGGCCGATCTCGACGACCGGCTGCGCGACCACGCCGGTCGCCGGCCGTCCGGCGCGGCCCCGGAAGCGGCCGCGCAGACGTGGGCACCGGTGCGATGACGACCGTGACACCGCGCACCGTGGCGGGCGGCCGACGGCGAGGCTGGCGTGGCATCGTCCTGGCGCTGGCGGCCGTCGTCGCGGTGGCGGCACTGACCGCGTGGCTCACCGCACCGCGCGGCGGCGGCCTGATGAACCCCGATGCCACCTCCGGCGACGGTGCGCACGCGCTGGTGGCCCTGCTGCGCGACCGCGGCGTCGACGTGGTCGTGGCCGACTCGGCCGACGACGCCCGCAGGGCGGGTTCCGGCGGACACTCCGACACTCTGCTGCTGGTCGCCCAGACGCCGTACCTGACCACCGACGCCCAGTTGGAGACCCTGGCCCAGATTCCCGGCGACCGCCTGCTGGTCGACCCCGGCCCGCGGACCCGCAACCAGCTGGCCTCCGGGATCCGCACCGCGCCGAGCGGGCTGCTGCACGCCGACCCCGACTGCGACCTGCACGAGGCACGCCGCGCCGGAACGGTGAATCTCGGTGACGCGCAATCGTTTACCGCGATCGCCGACGATCTGGACCTGACCCGCTGCTACGGGGGAGCACTGGTGCGCTACCAGAACGGCCCCGACACCGTGACCGTCGTCGGGGCCGCCGACTTCATGACGAACGGGGGCCTGCTGCGGGAGGGCAACGCGGCGCTGGCGATGAACCTCGCCGGTGCGCACCCTCGGGTGATCTGGTATGCGCCGCAACACCCCGAAGGCGAAAGCCATGGCGCCGCAACACTATCGGACCTCATCCCGGATCGCGTCTACTGGCTCCTGGCGCAACTGGCCGTGGTGATCGTCCTCGTCGCGCTGTGGCAGTCGCGGCGCCTCGGCCCACTGGTGGCCGAGCGACTCCCCGTCGTGGTGCGGGCATCGGAAACGGTGGAGGGCCGCGGCCGGCTCTACCGCTCGCGGCGCGCTCGCGCCCAGGCCGCCGACGCGTTGCGCACCGCCGCGCTGCACCGACTGACGCCGCGACTCGGCCTCGGTCCGCAGTCCTCGCCCGAGGCGGCCGCGACGGCGGCGGCCGCCCAGGGCGGCGGCGACCCGGCCGCCGTGCATGGTGCGCTGTTCGGTCCGGCGCCGGGCAGCGACGACGAACTCGTCCACCTAGCCAACACCCTCGACACCATCGAAAGGCAGGTCCGGCGCCTGTGACTCAACCGAATTCCCCCTCAGATCCGGCCCGCGACGCGCTGCTCGCGCTGCGCGCCGAGATCGGCAAGGCCGTCGTCGGTCAGGACGCGGTGGTCAGCGGACTGGTGATCGCGCTGCTGTGCCGCGGCCACGTGCTGCTCGAGGGTGTGCCGGGCGTGGCCAAGACGCTGCTGGTTCGGGCGCTGGCCGCCGCGCTGCAGCTCGACTTCAAGCGCGTCCAGTTCACCCCGGACCTGATGCCGGGTGATGTCACGGGCTCACTCGTGTACGACGCCCGCACCGCGGCGTTCCAGTTCCGCGAGGGACCGGTGTTCACCAACCTGCTGTTGGCCGACGAGATCAACCGCACCCCACCGAAGACCCAGGCCGCCCTGTTGGAGGCCATGGAGGAGCGACAGGTCAGCGTCGACGGCCAGCCCCGCGCGCTGCCGGACCCGTTCATCGTCGCCGCCACCCAGAACCCGATCGAGTACGAGGGCACCTACCAGTTGCCCGAGGCCCAGCTCGACCGTTTCCTGCTCAAGCTGAATGTGCCCCTGCCACAACGTGATCAGGAGGTCGCGATTCTGGCCCGGCACGCGCACGGCTTCGACCCGCGCGATCTGTCCGCGATCCGCCCGGTCGCCGGTCCGGCCGAACTGGCCGCGGGCCGCCGGGCCGTCCAACAGGTGCGGGTGGCCGACGAGGTTCTCGGCTACGTCGTCGACATCGCCGGCGCGACCCGTAATTCGCCGGCGCTGCAACTCGGCGTCTCGCCGCGCGGCGCCACCGCGCTGCTGGGCACCGCCCGGTCGTGGGCGTGGTTGTCCGGCCGCGGCTACGTCACCCCCGACGACGTCAAGGCGATGGCCAAACCGACTCTGCGGCACCGCATCGCGCTGCGCCCGGAGGCCGAACTCGAAGGCGCCCACGCGGACGGGGTGATCGACGGGATACTGGCAGCCGTTCCGGTGCCACGGTAATGGTGCTCACCGGGCGGGTGGCGCTGCTGGCGCTGCTGTGCCTGCTGCCGATCGCGGTATCGCCCTGGCCGGCAACATCATTCGTGATCCTGTTGGGCGTGCTGGTGGTGGCGGTGCTGCTCGACGCCGCGCTGGCCCCCAGCCCGGCCGGGGTGGAGTTGACCCGCTCCGGCGGCACCTCGGCGCGCCTGGGTGAATCGGTCGAACTCGACATGCGGGTCCGGAACTTCGCGCGCCGCCGACTGCGCGGCCGGATCCGCGACGCATGGGCGCCCAGTGCCCGCGCCGAACCCCGCAGCCACGACCTCGACATCCCGCCCGGCGGCTCAGCCGTCATACACACCACGCTGTGCCCGGTGCGGCGGGGTGAGTTGCACGCGGTGGCGACGACCGTGCGCACCGTCGGTCCCCTCGGGCTGGCCGGCCGGCAACGCTCCCGGCCGATCGGGTGGACGGTGCGCATCCTGCCGGCGTTCCTGTCCCGCAAACACCTGCCCGCCCGGCTGGCCCGGCTCCGCGAGATCGACGGCCTGCTACCGGTGCTGGTTCGTGGCCACGGCACCGAATTCGACTCGCTGCGTGAGTATGTCGTGGGTGACGACGTCCGGTCGATCGACTGGCGCGCCACGGCCCGCCGTGCCGACGTCGTGGTCCGGACGTGGCGTCCGGAACGGGACCGCCGGGTCGTCATCGTCGTCGACACGGGCCGGACGTCGGCCGGCCGGGTCGGTGTCGACCCCATCGCCGCCGACCCATCCGGTTGGCCCCGGCTGGACTGGTCGCTGGATGCCGCACTGCTGCTGGGCGCGCTGGCCGCCCGGGCCGGCGACCACGTCGACTTCCTGGCCCACGACCAGGTGACCCGTGCCGCGGTCTTCGGGGCCTCCCGGTCGGAGGTGCTGCCCCAGCTGGTCGATGCGATGGTCGTCCTGCAGCCGGAACTCGTCGAATCCAATGCCACCGCAATGGTTTCGGAGATCTCCCGACGGGTCCGGCGGCGGTCACTGGTGGTGCTGCTGACCGACCTGAACACCTCGGCGCTGGAAGAAGGCCTCCTGCAGGTGCTGCCCCAACTGTCCGCCCGCCATCAGGTCATCATCGCCGCGGTGTCCGACCCGCGCGTCGAGGAGATGTCCGCCGGGCGCTCCGATGCGGCCACGGTGTACGGTGCCGCCGCCGCCGAGCGCGGCCGAAATGACCGGAGCCAGTTGGCATCCCGGCTGCGCCGCCACGGCATCGAAGTCGTCGACGCCGGGCCCGAGGAGCTCGCGCCGGCGCTGGCCGACCGGTATCTCGCGATGAAAGCCTCTGGGCGGCTCTAGTCGAGTCGGGTCAGCGCACCGGGACGACATCCGGGGCGTCGTCGATATCGCCGGTCTCCCCGGCGCGCACGGCGCGGCGGCCGAAATGCACGACATAGCCGAGGAATCCGGCCCAGACGATCACGCCGATCCCGATGCGCGCCCACGTCGGCAGCGACGACGGTGTCACGAGCGCCTCGACCAGACCGGAGACCAGCAGGACGCCCACCAGGCCCACGGCCACCGAGGCGACGGCACGGCCCTGCTCGGCCAGCACCTGTCCGCGCGGCCGGTCCCCGGGCGCGATCACCGACCAGCCCAGCCGCATCCCGACCGCACCGGCCAGGAAGACGGCGGTCAGCTCCAGCAGGCCGTGCGGGGCGAGGAGCCCGAACAGGATGTCGGCCTTGCCGGCGCTGATCATCAGTCCGCCGGTCACTCCCACGTTCGCCGCGTTCTGGAAGAGGATGTAGGGAATGGGGATTCCCAGCAGCACCGCCAATGCGATGCACTGTGCCGCCACCCAGGAGTTGTTCACCCACACCTGCAGGGCGAACGCCGCGGCGGGGTGGTCGCTGTAGTAGGACGCGAACTCGTGGTTGACCAGTTCGGCGATCTCCTCGGGGGTGCCGAGGGTGGCCTGGACCGCCGGATCACGGGCCACCCACCCGCCGATGACCACCGCGACGGCGAAGAACACCACCGCCGTCGCCAGCCACCAGCGCCAGGCCCGGTAGGCGACCACCGGGAACGACACCGTCCAGAACCGCGCGATGTCGCTCCACAGCGGTGCGTGGGCGCCGGTCACCGCCGACCGCGCCCGCGCGACGAGCGCGGAGAGCCGGCCCACCAGAACCGAGTCAGTGGACGAGGATCGGACCATCGACAGATGGGTCGACACCCGCTGGTAGAGATCGACGAGTTCGTCGACCTCCGCGCCGGTCAGCTTGTTGCGGCGGTTGACCAGATCTTCCAGACGGGTCCATGTCGAGCGGTGCGTGACCACGAACGCATCGACATCCACGCGGACGAGTTTAGTAGCGTCGCAGCATGAGTTCGCCGCCATTGGTCACCGGGGACGCCGTCGTGCTCGACGTCCAGATCGCGCAGCTGCCGGTGCGGGCGTTGGGCGCGTTGATCGACATCG
This sequence comes from uncultured Mycobacterium sp., assembly GCA_964611465.1. Lineage (GTDB taxonomy): Bacteria > Actinomycetota > Actinomycetes > Mycobacteriales > Mycobacteriaceae > Mycobacterium. Next base: position 18,173 of record CAZTAA010000007.1, read on the forward strand.
TGATCATGGTGCTGCTCAACATCTTCGCGACGGTGCTGTGGGCGCTGACCCTGCGGCAGTTCGACCTGGCGCTGGCGCAGGCTCTGGTTGTCATCTTCACCGTGCTGGTGTTCATCGCGTACCCGGTGGTGTTCGAGACGGCGACGCGTGGCCGCTCCCCGGGCAAGTTCGCGCTGGGATTGCGGGTGGTGTCGGAGGACGGCGGCCCGGAACGGTTCCGGCAGGCCCTGTTCCGGGCGTTGGCCGGCGTGGTCGAGATCTGGATGCTGTTCGGCGCGCCCGCCGTCATCAGCAGCATGGTGTCCGCCAAGGGCAAGCGTCTCGGTGACGTGTTCGCCGGAACGGTGGTGGTCAGCGAGCGCGGCCCGAAAGCCTCCCCGCCGCCGGTCATGCCGCCGCCATTGGCCTGGTGGGCGGCATCGCTGCAGCTGTCCGGACTCTCGGCCGAGCACGCCGATCTGGCCCGGCAATTCCTGGCCCGCGCGCCGCAACTCGATCCTCGGCTGCGCGACCAGATGGCCGCACGGATCGCGGCCGATGTCGTCGCGCGGATCTCGCCGCCACCGCCGCCGGGTACCCCGCCGCAGTATGTGTTGGCCGCCGTGCTGGCCGAGCGACACCGCCGGGAACTCATCCGCCTCGGCGCGGCCGGGCCGGCTCAGACGGTGGCCGCGCCCGTCGCCGTTCCGCCGCCCCCGCCGGCGCCGGGACCACCACCACCGCCGTCGGGCGGATTCGCCCCGCCAGGCTGACCGCGGGCCGCGAGTCGGCCGGCCACCGAGGCGACCGCAATCGTCACCAGCGCGCCGAGAATCAGCGCTGATGCCTCCCCGGCCCGCAGCAGATGTTGTTCGGAGCCGATGGTGGCCGCGGCCACCGGCACACCCGTCTGCGCGGCGGCCAGCGCAGCCAGCGCCAGCGGCTGGCCCAACAGCTTTCCGACGCAATGGGCGACGACCGCCCCCACGCCCAGCGCGAACCCCAACACGATGAAGGGCCGATGTCCGCTCAACTCGCGGATCTGCAACGAGGCGCCGAGCCAGACGAAGAACAGCGGGGCGAAGAAACCCTCTGTGATGCCGAACAGTTGGCGGGCCAACCGGCGCGGTTCGCCGACGGCACTGACCACCAGACCCAGCGCGAAGCCGGCCAGCATCACCGATACGTGCGTGGCGATGGCCAACGCCGCCAGTCCGAACAGCAGGATCAGGCTGACCCGAAGCTCGAGCGCCTCGTCGTGGTCCTCGGAGTAGTTGTGTAACCGTTTGCGTCGCCCGCTGCGCTCGAAGGCGCGCAGCGCGACGAACAACACCATCGCGGCGCCGGTGATCGCCAAGGCGCCCAGCGCGGCCCGGCCAGCGTTGTGCGGGTCGATCACCAAGGGCAGCAACACAATACAAGCGGCATCCGCAATGGCGATCTGAGCCACGGTCGACTCTGCCGATGCGCTGCCGATTTTCAGCGCGTCCAGCACTGGCAGCGTAAGTGCCGCCGACGACGACGCCATCAACACCGCGTACAGCACCGCGTGCCCGGTATCGAACACGTCGGCGAGCAGCACCCCGAAGACGGCCGCCACCGCACCGACGAGCACCGCGCGCACCGTCGCGGCGGGCAGGCCGGACCGCAGCGCCGGGTTGTGCACCGGAACATGGGTGCCGACGACGAACATCACCAACGCGAAGCCGATGTTGGCCAGCAGGTTGAACGTCGGGTCGGCTGGGTCGACTATGCCGAAACCCGCTCTGCCGATGACGATTCCGGCAATCACCTCGCCGACCACCACGGGAATCCTGGCCCCCGGGATGGCGGCCAGCAGTGGGCCGGCCAGACCGATGACCGCGAGCAGTGCCAGGGTCGCGAATCCGAACGGCGGCATCCGGAAACAGTAATGCAGCTACCTGTGGTTGCCGATCCAGTTGCCTTAGAATGGGTTCCGCCTGGGTGTTTGACAAAGTTGAGATTAGTTGAGGGAGAATGCCTTCCCAGTTCAACCGCGTTGGTGGTGTCGGCGGTTAGCGGGCTGCCGGTGAGCTACCGCGGACTAGGGGGCTCGGCATTTCAGACGATAGGCGCCCAGCAGCGCCGGGGATTAGCCGGCCGCTTGCCCGCCGATACCCCAGTGCTCAATTACAGCCTTCTTCGCGAGCGCCGAAGTTCGTTTCTTCAGCTGCTTGGAACCGACATCATCTGCATGCACGATCAGAGCATGAGCCAGGTCGCGTGATTGGAGCTCGTCCGTGGAGATGTACTCAGGATTGGGGTCAGCTGCAACACCGAGAAGGCAATCGCGAACATCTAGGACACGCACCGACAGGACTCCGTTGCGTGGCTCATCCTTCACAGCGAGCATGTCGAGTTCGAGTGCCTTAAGGATGCTCTCGATATAGCAGGAGACGCCGTCGTCATTCCAGACGAATGCCCCACCCCTGACTCGATGGCCTCGCCGGCCCTCATCAAATACCGTCCAGTTCTCCAAAGGAAGCTCAGGAGCGCGCCAGTAGAGCGATTCAGCACCGTCTACCAACGGGTCATCTGATTTCACCGGAACTGAATGCGGTGCTGGATTCCTGTGCTGATCTTCTCAAGGAACGTCCTAGCGGTGACCAGCGCAGGAACCAAGGCATCGACGGCATCATCGAAATCCCAGTCGACGGGCGTAAACGCGTAGTCGCCACTATCGAACTGGGCAACGATCGACACGCCGTCTTCAAGGTCGATAGACAGTTCGAGAGCATCGCCAGATACCAACCACTGAATATCCAAACCACCATCTGGTGTCGGCGCCACCTGGGGGGTTGCAAGATCGCCGTCATCGATAATCACGTTGAGCAGCGACATTGCAAAACTCGCGACCGCTGGATGAACTGGCCTCCAGCCAACTGACATGGTAGGCGCATTTGCGGCGGTCAAAGCAGCGATGCGCTGTTGGGCATAGGTCAGCAGGCGTTGACGGCTGGGACTGTCGGGCGCGCGCTCAGATAGTACCCACGTACGGGTCTGTTGGTCCTGGGCAAAACGTGGCGGCGGCGCAGTATCGATGGTGATCGAAGTCTGCCGATCAAGCGTTGTCAGCATCACGCCTCCCCCAGATTGAATGTGCATTGTCCGTAGTTAGTTCATCGAACGTCAAGACACCCTGCTGATGTGCCTTATCGAGCGCACTGAATACATCGGTCGCAGTTTCCAACTCTCCTGTGATTCCAATTCGTGTTGCGATCTCAAGCTGCATTGGTCCTGCACTGGGGCGGTAATTCAGGGCAATACTCTGCTGGCCAGGCGTCAATGAATCACTGAGGTCCCGCTCTAGCTGATATGCCGTCGCGACCTGCCTATCTGCATCCCAATCCGGGTTTAGGGCACAGATGATATTTGGGATCTCCTTCGCGCCGGACTGTAGAGGAATGCGGTTGAAAAAACTGACCTCGGCGGCACTCGGCTGCAATACGCCAAAGTCGCTGCCGCTAATGTATTCGTAGAATCGCTGCCAGACGTCGACGAATTGCTTTCGCACAACTTCGTAGCGCGGATAGGGATCCGCGTCGGTCAGCTTTCGCCAGTTCAAGAGCAAACGATCGTGCTGTACCTGAATAAGCCAAGCCTGATTCTCAGTGAGCGACCACAGCCGAATCGGAGGTGTGCCTGTTTGCACCCCGAACGCAAAAATCGGTCCAGCGGACATGGGGGCGGTCGGGGGAAGTATAGGCTGCTCAAGCGTCGTGGGATACGCATCCTTCCAAAGGAAGTCGACCAAGCGAACCAGTTCGACTGCGTTCAGCCCAGGTAACTGCAGGAAATGAATTCCAACAGCAACCTCTACGACCGGCGGCCGATCATATGACGGCAGCGCACCAACACGACCGACGTCACCCATGGACGCAATGGTAATCACCGGAGGCAAACCGGCATGGAGAACCCAGTCGAGATCGGTCGGATCGTGTCGTGACTACTACCGTCCTGTTACGGAGGGGGGACGGTACTGATCGCATCCCGGAGCGGGGACTGGCCAACTCGAAGCTATGCCGCGCCTGGACCTCAGACAGGCCGAGTGCCGCGCACAAATCAGCATGTCCGACACTGCCACGCTGCTCGATCCGCACCGCCAACTCACAGACCGCCGGCCACAACCGCAAAACCAACGGCGACACCTCACGAGCCAGCGGCACATCAACCGCGGCGGTCTGAGCGAACCGGCGCAGTTCCTAGTAATCCGATCCCCGCGACCGGCGACCGGCGCGAGCAGGGCGTCGATCTGCCGGTCGGTCGGCGACGGCCCATGCTTGAACACCGCCGCCGCCACCGGGCCCGCTGCCAGAATCAAATGCTGATGCTCCTCACCGAGGAGCCTCAGACTCATGAATCGGCACAGACCGGAGCGGCTGTCCTTCACCGTGGTCGGCAGGCCACACCTCAGCCACTGTTAATACAAAACGAACACACCGAGACTGGATCAGCCCCGATAGCGTTTCGGTCGTGTTCTCGTTCATCGTGTCGGCAGTGCTATCGGTCGGAGCCATCGCGCTCCGAATCCTCATCACCGTCGGACGCAGTCAAGAAGAAAAGAACCCGACAGATCACTTCGAAGACGCCAGTTGGTGGGACATCGCCACCGGCAAACCCTTCCGAGAAGCACAGCGTGACATGGAGACCGGCCAGCAGATGGTGTACTGGGCGGGGTGCTGCTTCGCATTCGGTTTTGCGTCGGGACTATTCGCGATCGTCAAGGCGACCGTGCTGCGGGGTGGCTAGTAACTCACGCGAGAGCCGAAAGACTTATGCCCATCTGTGGCCTGATGCCGACGACCGCACCCGCAAGGCTGCCGCCGACCTCTTGAACCAGGCGCTCGGTGCTACTGCGGACGCACTGCGGACGGATGGCCCGAAAAGAGCCTCTGACTAGGCCTGTATCCAGTTGCCGTGGAAGCCGTACGGAACCCGTTGCGGCAGGTGAATTCTCGCCACGGCGTCGCCGGTGAAGTCGGAGGCGTCGATGATCACCAGATCGCTGCCATCCCGCGCGGGGTCGTAGACGTAGGCCAGGTACCAACCGTCGCTCTCGTCGGAAGATCCCGCCGCGGGAACGAAGACCGCCTCGCCGGGCCGGCCGCCGCCGAACGCGTGCTCGATGGCGCTGCCGTCGGTCAGGTCGTAGCGCACCAGCCGGTCACCACCGACGGCCACGCCGTACCGGGCGGGCAGTCCGGCCAGCCGGTCGTCGATGCGGGGGAACTCCACACCGCGCTCATCGAGCTGACGTTCGGTGACGGTTCCGGCGTTCAGGTCCAACGTCCAGCTCCACAGCATCCCGTCGGCGTCGAAGCCGCCGTCGTGCCGCCACAGCTCGGGATACCGAACCGCTTGCAGCTCAATGGAATTGCCGTCGGCGCTGTCATGGGCGTTGGCCACGTGGAAGATGTAGCAGGGGTCGATGTCGAACCAGCGGATGTCGCCGAACGGGTCGTCGCGGCGCAGCACACCGAACCGGGCGCCGTAACCGTCGTCCCATCGGAACGGCATGCCCGCGCCGGCGATGGCCAGGTCGAGGTTGAACACGATCGGCAGGTCCATGAAGACCACGTGCCCCGCGGTCATCGCGAAGTCGTGCATCATCGTCAGCGCGGGAACGTCGACGGGCCGGTTGACCACCAGGTCGCCGTTGGCATCGGCGCGGTGATAGGTGACGTGGGGCGAAGCGATGTTGCCGTATCCGAAGAAGTGCAGTTCGCCGCTCGTCGGGCAGATCTTGGGATGCGCGGTCATCGAGTCGGTGAGCTTGCCGCCGAAGTCGTAAGCGCCGACGGTCTCGAGGTCGTTGGTGATCTCGTACGGCAGCGAGGTCTCGACCAGTGCCAGCGTTCGGCCCGCATGGTTGACGATGTGGGTGTTGGCAACGCTGGCCCGAAGGTTGCGGGTGCCGTCGGCACCGTAGAGCGGGAACGGGTCGACGAAGCTGTCGGTGCGCACCCAGCGGTTGCGGTACCACTTGGCCTCGCCGGATTCGATGCGGACGCCGTGGATCATGCCGTCGCCGGTGAACCAGTGCCCCTTGGCCCGCCGCGGGTTGGGCCCGTTGCGCAGATACCAGCCGTCCAGGTCGGCCGGGATGGTGCCGGTGACGGTCAGGTTGGTTTCGGTGAGTTCGTCGGGGACGGGCGCGTAGTTCCCGGTGCGGAAGAACTCGCCGTCGGCGGGCACGTCCGAGATCAGGGAGACCCGGGTGGCGTTGTGGGTTTCGGTCATGCACCTCACCATGACATTCCACTAGTGACATGTCAATAGTGGAGGCCTATTCCGTAGGATCGGGCCCGTGAGTCTTCGGATTGCGGCGCTGGGCCTGCTGGCCCAGCATCCCGGTAGCGGTTATGACCTGCTGAAACGCTTCGAGGTGTCGATGGCCAACGTCTGGCCGGCGACCCAGAGTCAGCTCTACGGCGAGCTCAACCGGCTCGCCCGGGACGGCCTGATCGAAGTGAGCGACGTGGGCCCCCGCGGACGAAAGGAGTACCGCGTCACCGACGCGGGCCGGGCCGAGCTGCTGCACTGGATCACCCATCCGGGTGACGACCCGGCACTGCGACGCCCGGACCTGCTGCGCGTCTTCATGCTCGGCCAGATTCCCGCCGACCAGGCCCGGGCGTACCTGACGGGTGTCGCGGCGCAGGCCGAGTCGGCCCTCGCCCGATATGAGCACCTGCGCGACACGGTCGCCTGGACAGACGACCCGGCCGATGCCCCGGGCGACTTCTACGGCCGCGCCGCCCTGGAATACGGCCTGCGTGAAGCGGCAATGGAAGCGCAGTGGGCGCATTGGCTGATAGCCGAACTGGACGAGAAAACCGCAGATACAGCGCGGGAGGCGGCCACCGCCTCGTCCTGAACCGACATGCGGGGAATATCTTGTTGCATCACGATAGTTACCGATATATCGTTAATGCATCGAAGCTCCGGTGAGCTTCCCCGAACATGAAGGAATCAGACATGAACACCCCATTCACACCCCAAGATCCGGCCGGCGGATTCGGCTTCGGCCCGCAGCGCGGCTTCAGCCCCGGCGGCCCGGGCGACCGGTTGCATGAGCGTCGTCGCCATGGACACGGCCGGCGCGAACGTCACGCCGAACTCGTCGAGCAGGTCCGCGCTCAGCGCGGCGGCCCGTTCGGTCCCGGCGGCCCCGGCTTCGGCTTCGGTCCCGGGCCCTTCGGAGCCGGTGGTGGCGGCCGCCGCGGGCGCGGCGGGCGGCGCGGGCCGGGCGGCCGCGGCAGGCGCGGCGACGTTCGCGCGGCGATCCTCACCTTGCTGGCCGAACGGCAGATGCACGGCTACGAGATGATCCAGGAGATCGCCGAGCGCAGCGACAACCTGTGGAAGCCCAGCCCCGGCTCGGTCTACCCCACGCTGCAGATGCTCGAGGACGAGGGCCTGATCGCCGCGGCGCAGACGGACGGCAGCAAGAAACTCTTCGAGCTGACCGACGAAGGCCGCGTCGCCGCCGAGAAGATCGAGACGGCGCCGTGGACCGAGATCACCGAGGGCGCCGACCCCGCACAGGTCAATCTCCGCGAGGCCGTCGGCCGGCTGTTCGGCGCGGTTGCGCAGTCCGCGCACGCGGCGAACGCCGATCAGCAGCAGCGCATCCTCGACATCGTCAACAACGCCCGCCGCGAGATCTACCAGATCCTCGGCGAGAGCTAGCGGGATTTCAGTCGACCTCGACCCAGTCCAGGGTGCGCCGGACGGCCTTCTGCCAGCCGGCGTAACCCTCGGCTCGGCGTTCGTCGTCCCACTGCGGTGACCAACGCCGGTCCTCCCGCCAATTCGCCCGCAGCTCTTCGGTGTTCGACCAGAACCCGACCGCCAGGCCGGCCGCGTAGGCCGCGCCGAGCGCCGTCGTCTCGGCCACCACGGGCCTGACCACGTCGACACCCAACACGTCGGCCTGAATCTGCATACACAGTTCGTTGGCCGTCACCCCGCCGTCGACCTTGAGCACGTCCAGGTGCACACCCGAATCGGCTTCCATGGCGTCGGCGACGTCCCGGCTCTGGTAACAGATCGCCTCGAGCGCGGCGCGGGCCAGATGCGCGTTGTTGTTGAACCGCGACAGCCCCACGATGGCGCCCCGCGCATCCGAACGCCAGTACGGCGCAAACAATCCGGAGAAGGCCGGCACGAAGTACACCCCGCCGTTGTCGGCCACCATCCGGGCCAGCGTCTCGCTGTCGGCGGCCCCGCCGATGATCCCCAACTGGTCGCGCAGCCACTGAATCGCCGAGCCGGTGACCGCGATCGAACCCTCAAGGGCGTAAACGGGTTTCGCGTCGCCGAACTGATAGCACACCGTCGTCAGCAGTCCGTGTTCGGAGCGGACGATCTTCTCGCCGGTGTTGAGCAGCAGGAAATTCCCTGTGCCGTAAGTGTTCTTGGCCTCACCGGGGGCCAGGCACACCTGTCCCACCATGGCGGCCTGCTGATCGCCGAGGCTCGCGGTCAGCAGCACCTCGCCGCCGGCCGGCCCGGTCGACTCGGTCACCCCGTACGGTTCGGGCGACGACGACGGCGCGATGCGCGGCAGCATCCGACGCGGAATCCCGAAGAACGACAACAGTTCGTCGTCCCAGTCCAGGGTCTCCAGGTTCATCAGCATGGTTCGGCTGGCGTTGGTCACATCGGTGACGTGCACGCCGCCGCGCGGGCCACCGGTCAGATTCCACAACACCCAGGTATCCGGCGTGCCGAAAAGCGCGTCGCCCTTCTCGGCGGCCGCCCGCACGCCGTCGACGTTGTCCAGGATCCACTGGACCTTGCCCGCCGAGAAGTAGGTGGCCGGCGGGAGACCCGCCTTGCGCCGGATCACGTCGCCGCGCCCGTCGCGCTCCAGTGCGGCGGCGATGTGGTCGGTCCGGGTGTCCTGCCAGACGACGGCGTTGTAGTACGGCCGGCCGGTCCGGCGATCCCAGACGAGCGCCGTCTCGCGCTGATTGGTGATGCCCAGCGCGGCCAGGTCGGCGGCCTGCAACCGCGTCGAGTTCAGCGCGGTGGTCAGCACGGACGCCGTGCGCTCCCAGATCTCGACCGGATTGTGTTCGACCCAGCCCGCCCGCGGCAGGATCTGCTCGTGCTCGAGCTGATGCCGGCCGACCTCGCGGCCGGAATGGTCGAAGATGATGGCCCGCGTACTGGTGGTGCCCTGGTCGATGGCCGCTACGAAGTCCGGAATCGCACTCTCCTGCCGGTCGGTTACTCAGTCGTCCATGATGGACCACATGGGCGTACGGACGGCCGACATTGCCGAGATGCCGCGCGGCGGCTTCGACGCCTCCTGCCTGGACCGGCTGCTGCAGACCGACCGCGAGGAGTACCTCGATCGCGACGACGTCCGCGCGGGTGTCAAGCGCCAGGTCATCGATGCGCTGGACTGGACCGGCCGGGTGTTCGGCCACCACGACAGGCATGCGCGCACGGCACTCGACGTGCTGGCCGACGTCGCCGACCCCAGGATTCTGGAACTCGGCGCCGGCCACGGCGCGGTGTCGCGCCGGCTGCTCGACGAGCACCCCACCGCGACGGTGACCGTCACCGACGTCAACCCCGAATCGGTCGCCCGGATGGCCGACTCCTTCGCCGGCGAACCACGCGCCACCGTGCGGCGGATGGACGCGACGGCCATCGACGCCCCGGACGGCGCCTTCGACCTCGCGCTGTTCGCGCTGTCCTTCCACCACCTGCCCCCGGCAGCGGCCGCACGGGTTTTCCGCGAGGGCACCCGGGTCGCGACGCTCCTGCTGATCATCGACCTGCCGCGACCGCCGGCCCCGCTGCATCTGCTGCGGCTGGCGTCGATGCTGCCGTTGGCGTCGTGGGTGCCCTTCGTGCACGACGGGCTGATCAGCTCACTGCGCGCCTACAGCCCATCCGCGCTGCGCGCACTCGCCGCCCACGCCGACCCCGCGATCCACCTCGAACTTCACGGTGGGCCGTGCAGCGACCAGATCGTGCTCGCCCGCCGCTGAGTTCCGAATACCATTGCCGCGTGGGCGAAGAGATCACGCACACCGAATACAGCCGGGCACACCGTCAGGCGTACCGCCGCAAAGTGCAGCTGTGCCTCGACGTGTTCGAGACGATGCTCGCGCGATCGAGTTTCGAATGCGACCGTCCCATGACGGGCATGGAGATCGAGTGCAATCTGGTCGACGACGACTACCAGCCCGCCATGACCAACCTCGACGTGCTCGCCTCGATCGCCGATCCCGCCTATCAGACCGAATTGGGCGCATTCAACATCGAATTCAACGTGCCGCCGCGACCGCTTCCGGGCCGGGCCGGTCTGGAGTTGGAGGACGACGTTCGGGCCAGCCTCAACGCCGCCGAGGCCAAGGCCGACGCCCGCGGGGCGCACATCGTCATGGTCGGCATCCTGCCCACGCTGATGCCGGAGCACCTGAGCCACGACTGGATGAGCGAATCGCACCGCTACCGGGCGCTCAACGAGTCGATCTTCACCGCCCGCGGCGAGGACATCCTGATCGACATCGCCGGACCCGAACGCCTGAGCCTCTACTCCGCCACCATCGCGCCCGAATCCGCTTGCACCAGTATGCAATTGCATCTGCAGGTGGCCCCGGCCGACTTCGCCGCCAATTGGAACGCAGCCCAGATCGTGGCGGGCCCGCAGCTGGCCCTGGGCGCGAACTCGCCGTTCTTCTTCGGCCATCAACTGTGGGCCGAGACCCGCGTCGAATTGTTCAAGCAGGCCACCGACACCCGGCCCGACGAACTCAAGGCGCAGGGAGTTCGGCCGCGGGTGTGGTTCGGCGAGCGCTGGATCACCTCGATCTTCGACCTGTTCGAAGAGAACGTGCGCTACTTCCCCAGCCTGCTGCCCGAACTGTCCGACGAGGACCCGAAGGCCGAACTGGCCGCCGGGCGCACACCGGCGCTACACGAACTGCGGCTGCACAACGGGACGGTCTACCGGTGGAACCGGCCCGTCTACGACGTGGTGCGCGGCAGGCCTCACCTGCGGGTGGAGAACCGCGTGCTGCCCGCGGGTCCCACGGTGATCGACATGATGGCCAACTCGGCGTTCTACTACGGGCTGCTGCGGACGCTGTCGGAGGAAGACCGCCCGCTGTGGACGAAGCTGAGTTTCGCTGCGGCCGAACACAATTTCACCGCTGCGGCCCGCGACGGCATCGAGGCGCGGCTGTACTGGCCCGGCCTGGGCGAGGTCACCGCCGACGAACTCACCCTGCGCCGCCTGCTGCCGATGGCCGACGCGGGGCTGCGCCGCTGGGGCGTGGCCGGCGAGGTGCGCGACCGCTTCCTCGGGGTGATCGAAGGCCGGGCCAAGACCGGCCGCAACGGCGCCACCTGGCAGGTCGGCACGGTGCACGCGCTGCAGCGCAACGGCCTGTCGCGGCCCCACGCTCTGGCCGAGATGCTGCGGCTGTACTGCGAGCGGATGCACAGCAACGCACCCGTGCACACCTGGGACGGGCCGCGCTGAGCTAACCGCGCCGTGCGCCTCGCTGTCCCCTCACTCAGCAGGGTCCACGGCGAACCGGGCGTCGATGCGAGACGTGATTCGATCCGGCGGCCAGCCCGCACGGCGGCACACCCGCTTTACGGTTTCCATCGAGTCGGCGGTGAACACGCTGTAGAGAACCTCGTCGGACGGCGCCGCCAAGGTCAACACCAGGTGAACACCCGCCTTCTCGGCGTCGGCGGCGCTGCCGAGCCGGACAACCGTTTCATCCAGCGGCCCAGTGAGCAATGCCGACTGGTACCACTCGACCAGATAGCACCGTTCCGGTGGTCCGCTGTTGAACACGTCCTTGACACTAGGCGGCGCGCGGCGAATGCGAAGCAGGGATTTCCCTTGCATTTACGCCGAATCTCTCAGGACTCTCCCGCGTTCACGCCGCCGAGGCAGCTGCTTCCGGCAATCACTTGACGGCCAACGACAATCCGAAATCCCCGGCCGGATCGGTCCACCAATGGGTGCGCGACAGTCCCGCGGCGTACAACTCGGCGTCCACGAGGTCGGGAGTGAACTTGCACGACACCTCGGTCAGCATCTCCTCGCCCTCGGCGAAATCCACCGTCATGTCGAGGGCTCGGATACGCACAGACTGAGAGGCGCCGGCGCGCAGCCACATCTCGATCCGGCGGCCCCGCGAGTTCCACCGGGCCACATGTGCGAAGGCATCCAGGTCGAAGTCCGCGTCCAGTTCCCGGTTGATCACCGCGAGCACGTTGCGGTTGAACGCGGCGGTCACCCCGGCGCCGTCGTCGTAGGCGCGCACCAGTCGGCCGGTGTCCTTGACCAGGTCGGTGCCCAGCAGCACGGCATCGCCGGGTGCGAGCGCCTCGCTGAGCGCATTCAGGAACGCCGCCCGCGGACCGGGAGTCAGGTTGCCGATCGTGGACCCCAGGAAAGCCACCAATCTGCGCCCGCCGGTGGGGATTTCGGAGAGGTGACGTTCGAAGTCCCCGCACACCGCTTCGATGGTCAGCCCGGGATACTCCGAAGTCAGTGCCGCCGAGGCGCTTTCGAGAACGCTGCGGTCCACGTCGAACGGGACGAACCGGCGCAGGGTTCCCGCCGAGCGCAGCGCGTCGAGCAGCATGCGGGTCTTCTCGGAGGTGCCGCTGCCCAACTCCACCAGCGTGTCCGCCCCGGTCGCGGCGGCGACCAGACGGGCCCGCTCCCGCAGGATGGCGGCCTCCGCCCGGGTCGGGTAGTACTCGGGCAACCGGGTGATCCGGTCGAACAACTCACTGCCGACGGAGTCGTAGAACCATTTGGGCGGCAGGGACTTCGGAGTGCGTGACAGTCCGTCGCGGACATCGTTGCGCAGTTCCCGCGCGGCGTGGTCGGCGTCGAGGAGATCGGCCACCAATGTCATGACGTTCCTCTCCGCTCCGTCAACGGCGTCAGGGTCACGTTCCCGCCATGGACTTCGACCAGATGCCGGTCCGGAACGTCCTGCCAGTCCGGATGATCGTCGTAGGGCTCGCTGGCGACCACCACACCGTCGGGCCGGCGCAACACCGACAGGGTGTCGCCCCACGTCGCGGCCAGTAGCCGAGAACCGTTGGCGGCCAGTATGTTCAACCGCGCATCCGGGTCGGCCTCACCGATCTCCAGGATCGTGCCGGCCAGCCGATCCAGGCCGCGGGCGAAGATCAACGCGGCCAGCACCGCGCTGTCCACGACGGACTCGGCGAGCGGCGACGGCGGCAGCACGGCACGTTCGACGAGGCCGTTGTGCGAGAGCAGCCACTGCCCGTCGGTGAACGGCGCGCACGCGCTCGGCTCGATCGGCATACCGGCGCTGGCCGACCGGACCGCCGCCACCACACACCCCGACGACAACGCCGGCGCCACCGAGGCGAACGACGCGTCCCCCCACAGCGGGGCGGCGCTGCGCCACCGGCGCGGCACAGGGCCGTCGAAGAATCCGACGCCCCACCCGTCGGCGTTGAGCAGCCCGTGTTTCTGCCGGCGCGGTGAATACGACTGCACCACAAGCCCATTCGGCGGCTCGAGGACCAGCGAACTGATCGGCACCGGCACGCCGAGCCAGCCCAGATGCCGGCACATCAGGCGTCCCAGGCCAGGCGGACACCGGAGAAGATCTGCCGGCGGACGGGATGGTCCCAGTTGCGGAAGCTCGGCCGCAGAATGTCCGGCGACACCGCCCAGGAGCCGCCCCGCAACACCCGGTAGTCGCCGTCGAAGAACGGCATGCTGTACCGCTCGTAGATCATCGGCGTGAAACCCGGCCAGGGCCGCAGCGGTGAACTGGTCCACTCCCACACGTCGCCGAGCATCTGTTCGGCGCCGTACGCCGACGCCCCCTCCGGATAGGCGCCCACCGGCGCCGGTCGCAGCGCGTCACCGCCGAGGTTGGCCAGCAGCGTGGTCGGCGGCTGTCCGCCCCACGGGTACCGCCGGCGGGCACTGCTGTCGGGATCCCAGACGCACGCCTTCTCCCATTCCATCTCGGTCGGCAGCCGTGCACCTGCCCACGCCGCATACGCCTCCGCTTCGAAATACGTGATGTGCTGGACGGGTTCGTCGTCCGGGATGGCTTCGACATCCCCGAAGCGGCGTCGGCTGCCGTCTTGGTTCCAGAACAGCGGCGCGCTCAGACCGCCCTGTTCGCAGTGCGCCCAGCCCCGCGCCGACCACAACTCCCGACGCCGGTAGCCGCCGTCGTCGGCGAACGCGCGCCATTCACCGTTAGTCACCGGAACCCGCCCGATCTGGAAGGCCGGCAGGTCGACGACATGCGCCGGGCGTTCATTGTCGAGCGAGCCCGGCTCCTGGGCCGCGTCGACGCCCAGCACGAACGGCCCCGCAGGCACCAGCACCGACGAGCCCGCCACCCCGGCACGCCCGGCCGGCAGGCTGCCGGTGGCCTTCAGCAGCGGCTCGCCGCTGCGCAGGCTCAGCGCCTGCAGCATGGTCTCACCATGCTGACACTCGTGGCTGACCGTCAGTGCGAAGGCGAACCCGTCGTCCTCGTCGGGCAGCGCATCGAGGGCGTCGAAAGCCTTGGCACGCACCGTCTTCAGATAGCGATGCGCTTCGGCGGGAGCAAGCAGCGGCAGGTGCGCACGACTGGCGCGCGGATGTTCGAACGCGTCGTACAGCCGCTCGACGGCCGGGGCGAGCAGGCCCGGCGCCGCGAGGTTGCCGCCGCGCAGCAACCACAACTCCTCCTGCTGACCGATGTGCGCGAGATCCCACACCAGCGGGCTCATCAACGGGTCGTACTGCCGGCCCAGTTCGTCGTCGTCGAAGTCGACGAGCCGCAGCGTGCGTTGCCGCGCACGGGACAGGTCGTCGGCGAGCATCTGGCGGGCGATCATCCGGACATCCCGGCGCGGCGCAGGACGGCCGCCTCGATACCCGAGTTGACCGCCAGTTCCGCGAAATCGTCTGCGGGGCAGCGTCCTTCGCGCACCATCGTGGACAGCATGTCCACTGACTGCGCGAGGTCGGCCGGCACGAACGGCTGCACGATCTCCAGGCAGCGGTTGGCGGCGTCGTGCAGCCGCCGGTCACCCAGCCCGATCCGGGCGGCGGTATCCCAGGCCGCCGCGACGGGTGCGACCGCGTCGAACGCCGCGTCGGGGGCACGGTCCAGCAGGGTCGACAGCACGAACACGACGGCCGGCCAGAGTGCGTCGGGCACGGCGTCTAGGTAGCGGATCTCGAGCCAGCGCCGCGGCCGCACCGGCGGGAACAAGGTGGTCAGGTGGTAATCGAGGTCGTCGACCGTCGGCCGGCGACCGCCCAGCGGGACGGTGCCCTCCACCCAGTCGACGAACGGCACCCACTCCAGCACCGCGCACGGATCGGGATCGTGCACCATCATCACCGGCGCCTTGAGCGCGTATCGGGCCCAATCGGTGGTGGGGTCGTCACCGCTGGCTCCAAGCACCGGGCCGCACCGCGCCGAGTCCAGCGCCCCCCACACCCCTTGACGGCTGGACTGCCAGCCGGTGAATTCCCCCGACAGCAGCGGGGAATTCGCCGTCATCGCGATCATCGTCGGCCCCAGGGAATGGGCCAATCGAACCCGCTCGGGCCAGCCGGAGCGCGGTCCGGCGTCGACGTTGACCTGGACCGACGCCGTGGCGGTCATCATCGCCGCACCCGCCGCTCCGGTGCCGCTCGCGGTGAAGAACCGTTCCATGGCGCGATAGCGGGCGCCCGGGTTGACGCGCTGCGCCGGACGCAATGGGTCGGCGCCCATCAGAAGCAGGCCCAGGCCCGCGCGAGCGAACTCGTCACGCACGACCGTCCGATCGGCGGCCGCCGCCGACACGGCCGCCACGGGACCGTGGGCCGGCGGGCCGGACAGTTCGACGGCGCCACCGGGCTCGACGGTCACCCTGCTTCCACCCGGAAGCGGTGCAAGCTGTGCGATGACTGCCTGGATGCGCTGCCAGCCGGGCCGCTGCCGCGGTTCGGCCAGATCGAAACAGTGCGCCTCCAGTTCCAGTCCCACTCGTCCGACCGGCCCGTCCGCCATGGTGCTGCCCGCGATCTGCAGCGCCGCCGCCGACGCGCTGGTCAACTCGCGAAGAGCCGGCCGGGCGGTACTGACGGCGGACGTCATACGCCCATCCTTGACCACACGTCCGACAGGACGCCACCGCACGGGAGAAGCATGGCCCCGGTGTACCCAAAGCAACCCGGATCTACGACGGTTCGCCCGGGTCGCAGTCGAACCAGCGGATCTCGCTCGACCGTGGCGCGACGGTGGCGTAGAACAAGAATGCCCAAGTCGCCGCCTCGACGTCGCCCCTGACCGCGCTGGTGACCTATGACCGACGACTGGCCGGTGCCGCTACCGCTGCCGGAATCCCCACCGCCGCTCCGGCCTGACGTCCACCTCTTACTGGTCCAGAGTGTTCTGCATGGCTCCGGCCAACACATTGACCGCTGGTCCGCCGTTGCCGGACTGACACACCTTCGCTTGCAGCAGAACGTTCTCCCGCAGCCGGGTCTGAGTGAAACAGCGGCGGTCGGTGCCCGCTTCCTGTTTCGTCCACGCGGCGTCGGCCGGACCCGGCGGTCCGCCGGCGAACGACCACACCTGCACGGCGCCGCCCGGCCACGGGCCGTCGATGCGCATCGTGGCGGTTTGACCGGAGCACCCGGCGGTCCGGTCGACCACCCGGTGGAAGGCCGCCGCCGCCGCGTCGTTGGTGGCGAACACACCGACCGCCTGCTTGACCAGATGGGTGTCGTCGGTGGGCGAGGTCTGGGCGCTCGCCCCGTTGAAGGATGCGAGATCCGGGTCGTCGTAGACCTCCGGCAGTCCGATGTCGGCCCAGTTGTTGCACACCGGGACATCGACCGAATAACCCTGGAACGGCGCGGTGAACACCGTCTCGGCGCCGATCGGCGCGCCGACGACGTTCGCCACCGATCCGCGGCCGAGGACCGCGTAGTTCACCACACCGGGATCCGACGGGTGTGCCGCGGCCGGTGCCGCGACCACCAGGCCGGCGAGGCCCACCGCGGTTCCGGCCAGGACCCGCAGCATCAGACCTTCGCTGTCAGCGTGACGTCGATGTTGCCGCGGGTGGCCTTGGAGTACGGGCATACCTGATGAGCCTTCTCCATCAGCTGGTCCGCCGCATCCTGCTCCAGGCCGGGAAGGTATCCGATCAGCTGAGCGCTGAGCCCGAACCCGCCGGCGGAGTCCTTGCCGAAACCGATCCGCGCGGTGATGCCACTGGCATCGTCGAGTTCGACCTTCTCGGTGCGGGCGACCAACCGCAGCGCACCGAGGAAGCAGGCGGCGTAGCCGGCCGAGAACAGCAGTTCCGGATTCATTCCGTCGCCGCTGCCGCCCATCTCCTTCGGTGGACGGGTGTCGAGGTCGATGAGCCCGTCGGAGGACGTGACGTGGCCGTCGCGGCCGCCGCCGGTTGCCGTCGATTCGGCCGTGTAGACGATTTCGATGCTCATGTTCCGATCATGCCAGGGTTGCGCGAGCACCCTCCCGGACTTTCTTGCCCGGGCCGGCGCCCTGATGGCGGAGCATCGAAACGGCGCTGAGAGCGACAACCGTCCACCGGAGGTCGCTCTCAGCGCCATCTCGACGTGAGGTCAGCGGCCGGGGGTAGTGGTCGGCTGGCCGGGATTACCCGGACCGCCCGGGCCGACGTTGCCCGGCCCGGGGTTGCCGGGAGCACCGGGTCCACCAAAGCCCGGTCCCCAGGGGCCCCACATACCCGGTCCGCGGCCGGGGCCACGATCGTCGGAGTCGCGGTCCATCATCATCCCCGGGCCGTGGCCCCAGTGGTGACCGAAGTTTCCCCCCGAGTGCCGGCCCAGGAAGAACCCGCTGAAGAAGATGACCGCCACGACGAAGACCGTGCCCGCCACGATGCCGACCCACGCGGCCACCGTGTGGAGACGGTTCGCCGGCCGTTCGGTGACCGCCGCCGGGGTTTGGACAACCGGCGGTGTCGCCGTGGGGACGGGCGTTGTCTCGGTCGTGTATTCAGGATTTTCACTCATGCTCGCCATGATCCCCGCCAACAGCAAGGCGCCGGCTAAGTGGCGGATATGAAACTGCTGTGAGCCACGTGCTGCCGTGGATCGAGCTGGCAACGGCCGGAATCCCAGCCTCAGATGACGTTTGGCACTGGTTTCGGCCACCTGAGAGCGCGTTTCATGTCGTCATGAGCACTTCAGGATCTTCAAGACCGCGGGCTCGCCGGGCAGCGGCTGCGGTCGGAACCACCGCGGTCATCGCCATGGCTGTGATCGGCTCGGGTTGTGCGGGCAACAGCGCCGGCGAATCTCCACAACCCGCACCGCAAGAGGCCACCAGCCTGACGAGCGTCTGGGAGTCGATCACCTCGTGGGTGTCGACCGAGTACTCGGTCGTCAGTTCGGTCACCAGAACGATAATCAAAGATTGTCAGCAGAAGCTCAGCCCAGACCCAGGAGAGGCGGTCTGTGGCATCCGCGGGTAACCGCGCAGCGCCCGATGAGCCCTGATCGTCTCGCCTGTCAGGGCTTGAACGGATTCACCGCGAACTGAATGACCCGGTAGGGCGACCGGTCCCGCGACAGGGTGTTCCACTGGCTGACGAACACCCGCACCTCGTCGAGCGTGGAGCCCGGCGCGACATATCCGCCGTAGGGCTGGGCCAGGGAGTTGTCGGCGGGGTCGGGCAGCGCGTCGGCCGGGTCGGGCCAGTCTTCGGCGCGCACCACGGTGGTGACCGGGGCCGTGCCGAGCCCGGTCGGATCGGCTGCGACCCGCATTTCCATGTTGCCGGTACTCGCGTTGAAATAGGACAGCACCGTCTTGCCGTCGATCTGCCGGATGTTCATCTCGCCCACCCGATCACCCCACAGCGGTGTCGGCCGTCGATTCCAGCCGGCCTCGGCCGACCAGGCCTGCCACTTGCCGCGGTCGGGGAACTGCCGCGGGGGCACCCGGAACAGCCGCACCGGTTGGCTGCGGTCGAAGCTGTTGGCGACGATGTAGACCCAGCCGGTCGAAGAGTCCGGCGTGGGTATCGGGTCGTAGTAGCCGCTGATCTGCGACTGACCGCCGCCCTGATAGCCGGCGTCACGCCGCGATCCGGGCACGGTTTCCCACAAGCCCTGTGCCGCTTCGGCTTTCACCAGTCGTGAGCTGACCGGGACGAGCGACTCGGTGGTGGTGACCAACATGTAGTTCTGCCGGTTGATCTCCACCACTCCGGCGGGCAGTTCGGATGTCCCCGGCACCCTCGCGTCGGCGAGCAGCGGCTTGTCCACGCCGGTGACCCCGGTGTACACCACCCCGCCGGGCGAGTCGAGGGACGATCGATCCACATGCAGCGCAATCGGCGAGAACCAGTTGCCGAACCCGGCGCCCTGCCCGGCGAAGCTGTCGCCGCACACCTGCAGCAGTTCGGTTTGGAACTCCATGAATTCGCAGAGGTCGGTGGCGCCGATGCCGTAGTCAGCGGTGGGAGTGCCCGTGCCCGCGGTCGGCCCGATGCGCACCACCTGCCCGGGCGCGAGTGTGTCGGCGTGTGCGAACGGCGACCACATCAGCACCGAGATCGACGTAATGGCGAGAACCACTCGAACGTTCCCGCCCAGACGTCCGTTTCGGCGCACCGGAGGTCAGAGCTCGGCCGCCAGCAGTTCGGCGATCTGAATGGTGTTGAGCGCCGCGCCCTTTCGCAGGTTGTCGCCCGAGATGAACAACGCCAGGCCAGCGCCGTCCGGCACACCGGGATCCTGACGGATCCGGCCCACCAGTGATTCGTCGACACCGGCGGCCGCCAGCGGAGTCGGCACATCCACCAGCTTCACCCCCGGCGCGACCCCGAGCAGTTCCTGCGCGCGGGCCACCGACAGCGACCGGGCGAACTCGGCGTTGATCGACAGCGAGTGCCCGGTGAACACCGGCACCCGCACGCAGGTGCCGGAGACCGCGAGTTCGGGGATGCCCAGGATCTTGCGGCTCTCGTTGCGCAGCTTCTGGTCCTCGTCAGTCTCCCCGCTGCCGTCGTCGACCAGCGATCCGGCCAGCGGGACGACGTTGAAGGCAATGGGCGCAACGTATTTCACCGGTGCGGGATATTCCAGGGCCGAACCGTCGTGCACCAGTTGCTCGACGCCGTCGATCACCGCGCGGGCCTGGCTGGCCAACTCCTCGACGCCGGCCAGGCCGCTGCCCGAGACCGCCTGGTAGCTCGACACGATCATCCGGGTCAGCCCGGCCTCGTCGTGCAGCGGTTTGAGCACCGGCATGGCGGCCATCGTGGTGCAGTTCGGGTTCGCGATGATGCCCCGCGGAAGGGCGCGGGCCCGGCCGGCGACGTCACGGTCGAAGTTGACCTCGGACACCACCAGCGGAACGTCGGGGTCCTTACGCCACGCCGACGAGTTGTCCACCACGACCGCGCCGGCGGCGGCGAACCGTGGCGCCTGCACCCGCGACATCGTCGCGCCCGCGGAGAACAGCGCGATGTCCAGGCCCGACGGATCGGCGACCTCGGCGTCCTCGACCTCGATCTCCTGACCGCGGAAGCTCAGCTTCTTGCCCGCCGACCGTGCCGAGGCGAAGAACCTGACCTCGGTGGCCGGAAAGTCGCGTTCCTCCAGCAGGTTTCGCATCACCTGGCCGACCTGGCCGGTCGCGCCCACCACACCAATGCTGACCATCAGCGTCCCGTTCCGCCGTAGACGACGGCCTCTTCGTCACCGCCGAGTTCGAATGCCTCGTGCAACGCCGCGACGGCCTTGTCCAATTCCGTGTCCTTGATCAGCACCGAGATCCGGATCTCCGAGGTGGAGATCAGGTCGATGTTGATGCCGGCGTTGGCCAGCGCCTCGCAGAACGTCGCGGTGACGCCGGGATGGGAGCGCATGCCCGCGCCGATCAGCGACACCTTGCCGATGTGGTCGTCGTAAAGCACTCGGGTGAAACCGATTTCGCCCTGTTCGGCGGTGAGCTTCTCGACGGCGGTCGGGCCGTTCTCGCGGGCACAGGTGAAGGTGATGTCGGTCTTGCCGTCCTCGACCTTCGAGATGTTCTGCAGCACCATGTCGATGTTGACGTCGGCGTCGGCGAGGGCGCGAAACACCTTGGCGGCGTAGCCCGGAACGTCGGGCACACCGGTGACGGTGACCTTGGCCTCGCTGCGGTCGTGGGCTACTCCGGTCAGAATGGCGTCTTCCATGGGGATGTCCTCGATCGATCCTGTGACGATGGTGCCGGGCTTGTCGGAGTACGACGAACGCACGTGGATGGGCAGGTCGAAGCGGCGCGCGTACTCGACGCAACGCAGCATCAGGACCTTCGCGCCGGCGGCGGCCATCTCGAGCATCTCCTCGAAGGAGACGGTGTCCAGTCGGCGGGCGTTGGGCACGATGCGCGGGTCCGCGGTGAAGATGCCGTCGACGTCGGTGTAGATCTCACAGACGTCGGCCTGCAGCGCGGCGGCCACGGCGACGGCGGTGGTGTCCGAGCCGCCGCGGCCCAGGGTGGTGACGTCCTTGGTGTCCTGGCTGACGCCCTGGAATCCCGCGACGAGCACGATCTGGCCCTCGTCGAGCGCCTGGCGCAGCCGGCCGGGGGTGACGTCGATGATCTTGGCGTTGCCATGCGTGCCGGTGGTGATGACGCCGGCCTGCGAACCGGTGAAGGACCGGGCGTGCGCGCCGAGCGACTCTATGGCCATCGCGACCAGGGCGTTGGAGATGCGCTCGCCAGAGGTCAGCAGCATGTCCAGTTCCCGGGCCGGCGGGGCCGGCGAGACCTGCTGGGCCAGGTCCAGCAGGTCGTCGGTGGTGTCTCCCATCGCCGAGACCACGACGACGACGTCGTTGCCGGCCTTTTTCGTCTCCACGATGCGCTCGGCGACGCGGCGGATCCGCTCGGCGTCCGACACCGAGGATCCGCCGTATTTCTGCACGACGAGCGCCACTGTCTGCCCTTTCAGGAGGTTCGGGATCGCATATAAGGATAAGGGAGCCGAGCAGGTGGTTTCTCCCCTCGCCGACCGGCCTAACCGCCGGGGCGGTCGATGACCTCGGTCCGGCACCGCAGGCCCGGCGCGCGGGCGAGTCGCTCAGCGCTTGCAGGCCTTGGTCAGCTCCCCGATATCGGCGGTGATCTGGTCGTTGAGGATGGACAGCTGGTAGACGGCCGGCGGCGTCGGCGCCCCGGGCGCGTGCGGTGTCGCGCTGATCTCCTTGAGCTTTCCGACGAAGTCGTTGGCCGCCGTCGCGACCCCGACCGCGGGCGTGACCAGGTTCGGGGCGGTCACCCGGCCCGCCCGGTCGGCCAGCCCGTCGGCCCAGGCGGTGTAGGCGTCGAGTTCGGCCGGCGACGGTATCCCGGCCTCGTCCCCGCCGTATTTGTCACCGATGAGCTTCGACTGGCGCTGGTTGAAATCGAGGAGTTCGATCACCGGCGCGCATCCCTCGGGCACCCGCCGAAACCAGAACTGGTAGACCAGCGTGCCGACCACCGTGACGATGACCGCCGCTATGGTGAACTTCCACCGCCCCAGAAGCAGATTGTTCACAGGGTCCACCAGTTTGTGCTGTCGGAGAGCATCTCCACAGTCTGCCCTGGTGTCAGGGTGATGGCGGTCTGCCGGTCGACCGCCCCGCCGGGCGCCGCCACCCGCACTCCCGACGCGGCGAGGTTCTTCAAGGTGATTCGGCAGCGGTTGTCGTGGGCCGGCGGCAGGGTGACCGAGGCCCCGTCGCGCAGGAAGTACACCTCGTCTCCGGCGGTGGCGGTCAGGGTGGTGGGCGCCTCCAGCACGGCGATCGCGCGGCCGTCCGGACCACCGGCAGCACCAGAGCTGTTCCCCGACACCGCGACGTCCGCACCGTCCACCCGTGTCGGCGCGATCGCGAAACCCCTGTTCTCCCACTGGTTTCCGGCGATGGCAAGCGCGTCGACGTGCCGTGCGTCGACCGCGTACGTCCATCCGGCATCGTCGTCGGTGCACGCGAAAAAGTTGCCCGTCACCGCGAAGCCGGACGCGCGGTGTTCGGCCGACCGCGAGTAGATGCCGATCGCCGGGAAACGGCCCGACTGCTCCTTGCCGCCGTTGGTGATGTTGTTGGCGACGATCTGCACCTGCAGGCTGTCGGAGTCCAGCCAGTCCGGCATCGTGTAGACGATCGCCTCGCGCCGGGCGCCCTCGCAGATGTTGCCGACGATCGTGAGCAGTCGGTTGCCGCGCAACTCGATGTTGTGTCGCGGTGACCCGTCGAAGTGGTTGGCCAGAATCCGCACCGGACCGCCCTCCACCGACAAGTTCGGCCCGGTGGAGCCGACGTTGTTGTTGACGATCCAGGAGTCGTAGAACCGGTGGGTGGTGTGAATGCCGGTGCCCTCGTGCTGTTCGACGAAGGTGTCGTCGATCCAGTTGAGCAGGCCCTCCCGCGTCGGGTTCAGCGAGATTCCGTAGCCCGCCCAGTTGCGCACCCAGCAGTGCCGGATGTAGCTCTTGTCCAGGTCGATCACCAGACCCGGGCCGCCGTGGCCGCCGGCGTCGATCATCAGGTTCTCGATTCGGGACATGAACCAGCTGCCGGCGACGGGGGCGAAGGCGGCCGTGGCGAGAAGCCGCGACGCGCGATCACCGTCGCCGAGCAGGCAGACCCGGGACAGCGGCGGGTCGTCGCGGCCCACCGGTGCCGATACCGCGTACGTGCCGACGGGGAGGAACACCGTGCCGCCGCCGGCCGCGTCCGCGGCGTCGAGCGCGGCCATGATCGCCGCGTGGTCGTCGGTGCGGCCGTCGCCCACCGCGCCGTGGTCTCGAACGTCGATGACGGCCACGCCCGTGACGCTATCGGCGCATGCTCGCCGGTCCCGTCCCGGGGTCTCGCTGTCGTGAGCGCCTTCCGCCACAACAGTCACTTCCCTACCCAGCCAGGTCCGCCTTTCGGTGTTGCCCACCCATGCGCGACAACGAGCGACTGCGTGGGACGGGCATCCGGAGATCCCATTCCACACGAAGACTCAGCCGCGGTGCCTCCAGGGCCGGCCCACCGTGTCGCTGGTTGTCGCGCATAGGCGGGCACAGTGAATACCTCGTCCCGGAGAGCGCTGCCATGCGCGGAGTTGGCGGGCCCGCCCGCCGCTTCATTACCGAGCCCGCCGGCCACAGTTCCGCCTGGCCCGCCGTCCGTGGTTTTGCCGGGCCGGCCGGCCGGAGTAGAGTGGCCGACGTGCAGCGTGTGCTCCTCCTCGGGCGCCGCGACGGGGTCTGACAAAGACTGGCTTCCCGTCGCGGGTCTTTCGCGACGCCGGTCTGTTAACCCCTAGACCTCCCGGAGCCACCATCATGACCAGCTTCACCGAATCTTTCGCATCAGATGTTTCCTCCCCCGACGCGTATTCGTCGGTACGCACCATCACCACGCCCGACGGCGAACCCAACCCCGGCCAGCCCGCCTGGAACACCCAGCGCGGCTCGTCGATGCCGGTCAATCGCTACCTGCCCTTCGCCGACGAAGTCGAGAAGGTCACGCTGACCGACCGGACCTGGCCCGACAAGGTCATCGACCGCGCGCCCGCGTGGTGTGCCGTGGATCTGCGTGACGGCAACCAGGCGCTGATCGACCCGATGAGCCCGGCCCGCAAGCGCCGCATGTTCGACCTGCTGGTGCGGATGGGCTACAAGGAGATCGAGGTCGGATTCCCGTCGGCGTCGCAGACCGACTTCGACTTCGTCCGCGAGATCGTCGAGCAGGGCGCGATCCCCGCCGACGTCACGATCCAGGTGCTGACCCAGTGCCGGCCGGAACTGATCACCCGGACCTTCGAGGCGTGCGAGGGCGCGCCGAACGTCATCGTGCACTTCTACAACTCGACATCGGTGCTGCAGCGCCGGGTGGTGTTCCGCGCCGACCGCGACGCGGTGAAGAAGATCGCCACCGACGGCGCCACGCTGTGCGTCGAGACGGCCAAGAAGTATCCGGGCACCAACTGGCGTTTCGAGTACTCCCCGGAGTCGTACACCGGCACCGAGCTGGAGTACGCCAAGGAGGTCTGCGACGCCGTCGCCGACGTCATCCAGCCCACTCCCGACTGGCCGCTGATCGTCAACCTGCCGGCGACCGTCGAGATGGCCACCCCGAACGTCTACGCCGACTCGATCGAGTGGATGAGCCGCAACCTGAACCGGCGCGACTCGATCATCCTGAGCCTGCACCCGCACAACGACCGCGGAACCGCCGTCGCCGCAGCCGAATTGGGCTACCAGGCCGGCGCCGACCGCATCGAGGGCTGCCTGTTCGGCAACGGTGAGCGCACCGGCAACGTGTGCCTGGTGACGCTGGGGCTGAACATGTTCTCCCGCGGCGTCGACCCGCAGATCGACTTCTCCAACATCGACGAGATCCGGCGCACCGTCGAGTACTGCAACCAACTGGCCGTGCCCGAACGCCATCCCTACGGCGGCGACCTGGTGTACACCGCGTTCTCCGGCAGCCACCAGGACGCCATCAACAAGGGCCTGGACCAGATGAAGTTCGACGCCGATGCGGCCGATAAGGACGTCGACGACATCGTCTGGCAGGTGCCGTATCTGCCGATCGACCCCCGCGACGTCGGGCGCACCTACGAGGCCGTGATCCGGGTCAACTCGCAGTCCGGCAAGGGCGGCGTCGCCTACATCATGAAGGCCGACCACGGCCTGGCGCTGCCCCGGCGGCTGCAGATCGAGTTCTCGCAGGCGATTCAGCGGATCACCGACGGGGAGGGCGGCGAGGTGTCGCCCAAGGAGATGTGGGACGCCTTCTACGAGGAGTACCTGGCGCCCGTCACGCCGCTGGAGCGGATCCGCCAGAAGGTGGATGCGGCCGAGACCGACGGCGGCACCGACACCATCACCGCAGTGGTCAAGATCGACGGCGTCGAGCAGGAGATCGTCGGGGCCGGCAACGGTCCGCTGGCGGCGTTCTGTGATGCGCTGGGCGCCATCGGCTTCGACGTCAACGTGCTGGACTACTCCGAGCACGCGATGTCGTCCGGCGAGGAGGCGCAGGCCGCGGCCTACGTCGAGGCGTCGATCGACGGCAAGACGGTCTGGGGCGTGGGCATCGCCACGTCGATCACCACGGCATCGCTGCGCGCGGTGGTGTCCGCGGTGAACCGCGCCGCCCGCTGACGTCTCGGTCGCGCAACAAGATCACCGTTGGCCGACTGCGAGTTGTAGCATTCGCGGCCGGAAGGACGGTACCGCGAGTCAAGACATGGCTCCGTCGTCCTGTAGTGAGGAGCTGGACGTGAACTGGGGCTCGACGTGGGATTTCCTTTGGCACTTCCTGATCATCTTCGCGTGGATCGCCTACCTGCTGGTGCTGTTCCAGATCCTCGTCGACCTGCTCTGGCGTGACCACACCACGCGCGGCTGGACCAAGGCGCTGTGGGTGATCGGACTCATCTTCATTCCGTGGCTGACCGCTCTGGTGTACGTCATCGCCCGCGGCCGGGGCATGACCCTGCGGGCCCAGCGCGCCGCCGCGGAAGCGAAGGTCGAGAGCGACAACTACATCAGGAAGGCCGCCGGACACTCGCCAGCTCAGCAGATCGCCGACGCCAAGGCACTGCTCGACAACGGGACGATCAGCCCGGCCGAGTTCGAATCGCTGAAAGCCAAAGCGCTCAGCTGACACCGGGCGTCAGAACAGCGCGAACTGCTCTCCGTCAGAGGTGGTATCGGCGAACTGCTCGATGCCGGTGCCACCGATGACGTGACCGACGTTGTCCATGAACTCCCGGTCGGAGACCACGGGCACACCGTATTCGGCGGCGGTGAAACCCTTGCCCTGCAATGGGTTCGACTCGTTGCAGATCACCATCGAGGTCTCCGGGTCGACGCTCTCGCTGTAGGCCAGACCGGCGTGCAGGATCCGCTCGACCAGTTCCTCGTGCGTGCGGCGCACGTCGCTGGACAGCGCGACCCGCATGCCCTGCACCATCGGCCGGCCGCCGACGTAGCGGCCCGGGTTGAGGTATGGGCAGGGCATCCGCGCCGCGAGCGCCTTGAGCGGCTTGAGCTCGTCATGGGTGACCCGGCCGTTGGGCCAGCGCCGCCGGGTGACCGGCCGCACCGGCAACCACACGTCGCGCTCGCGCGCCCGCTCCAGCGCCGGAGCCAGCACCCGGGACAGCACCAGCGCGTCGTCGAACGCGTCGTGCGCCCGGGTCTGCGTGACGCCCCAGTGCTGCGCCAGGGTCTCCAGCCGCAGGTTCGCCAGACCCAGGTCGAGCCGGCGGGTCAGTTCGACGGTGCACATCACCGAGTCGATCGGCAGTTCGGCGCCGGCCGCGTCGGCCTCGGCGGCCAGGAATCCGTAGTCGAACGCCGCGTTGTGGGCGACCAGCGTGCGGCCCCGCAGCAGGGTGGCCAGATCACCGGCGATCTCGGCGAAGGTCGGCTGATCCTCCAGCATCTCGGCGGTCAACCCGTGGACATGCGTCGGGCCCGGGTCGACACCCGGATTCAGCAGACTCACCACGGACTGCTCGACCCGGCCCTGCGCGTCCAGCGCCAGCGCGGCCACACTGATCACCCGGGCCTGGCTGGGGTGGAATCCGGACGTCTCGACGTCGATGACGACCCACCCGTCGGCTTGGCCGGCCGGCCGGCCCCAGCGGTGACTCACCTCGTCAGGATGGCACGCGGCCCCGACAATCCGACGCGTACCGGACGTGTGTCGGCGCACCGGATCCGCAACCCGACGGCGCGAACGCGCGCCTCCGCCGAATTAGACTGCCCGGGTGATCACCGCCCGCGGACGCGCCGCCCTGGCCGCCGGTTCGGCCGCCCGCTGGGCGTCCCGGATGACCGGGCGCGGAGCCGGCTCGATGATCGGCGGCCTGGTCGCCATGACCCTGGACAAGTCGATCCTCGGCCAGCTCGGGCAGGGCCGCCGCTCGGTCGTCGTGACCGGCACGAACGGCAAGTCGACGACCACCCGGATGGTCGCGTCCGCGCTGCGCGGCCTGGGCCCGGTGGCGTCCAACACCGAGGGATCCAACATGGACGCCGGCCTGATCGCGGCGCTGGCCGCGAGCCGGGACGCGCCGTACGCCGCGCTGGAAGTCGACGAGATGCACGTGCCGCATGTGGCCGACGCCATCGAGCCCAGCGTCATCGTCCTGCTCAATCTGTCGCGGGATCAGCTGGACCGGGTCGGTGAGATCAACCACATCGAGCGCACGTTGCGGGCCGGCCTGGCGCGGCATCCCGGCGCGACCATCGTCGCCAACTGTGACGACGTCCTGATGACCTCGGCCGCCTACGACTGCCCGAACGTCGTGTGGGTGGCCGCCGGCGGCGGGTGGGCCGGTGACTCGGTCAGCTGCCCCCGCAGCGGCGAGGTTATCGTGCGGGACGGCTCGAGTTGGTACTCCACCGGCACCGATTTCAAACGGCCACACCCGCAGTGGTGGTTCGACGCCGACACCCTCTACGGGCCCGACGGGCTGGCCCTGCCGATGACGCTGTCGCTGCCGGGCGCGGTCAACCGCGGCAACGCCGCGCAGGCCGTCGCCGCCGCGGTCGCCCTGGGTGCCGACCCGGCCAGCGCCGTCGCCGCCGCCGGTGCGGTCGACGAGGTGGCCGGGCGCTACCGGACCGTGCAGGTCGGCCCGCACGCGGTCCGGATCCTGTTGGCGAAGAATCCGGCCGGCTGGCAGGAGGCGCTGTCGATGGTCGACACATCCGTGCCCGGTGTGGTGATCTCGGTCAACGGCCAGGTGCCCGACGGCGAGGACCTGTCCTGGCTCTGGGATGTCAACTTCGAGCACTTCGTCGGCCTCGCCCCCGAACACAAGGTCGTCGCCGCCGGGGAACGCGGGACCGATCTCGCGGTCCGGCTGGGGTACGCCGGCGTCGAGCACACCCTGGTGCACGACACCCTGAAGGCCATCGCGTCCTGCCCCCCGGGACGGGTCGAGGTGGTCGCCAACTACACCGCGTTCCTGCAACTGAATCGTGCGCTGGAGCGCCGGCATGGCTGAGTCCACCGTGCGCATCGGATTGGTGCTGCCCGACGTGATGGGCACCTACGGCGACAGCGGCAACGCCGTCGTGCTGCGGCAGCGGTTGCGGCTGCGCGGCATCCCGGCGGAGATCGTCGAGATCACGCTGGCCGACCCCGTTCCCGACTCACTGGACCTCTACACGCTCGGCGGCGCCGAGGACTATGCGCAGCGGCTGGCCACCAAGCATCTGATCCGCCATCCCGGCCTGCAGTCGGCGGCCGCGCGGGGCGCCCCGGTGCTGGCGATCTGCGCGGCCATCCAGGTGCTCGGGCACTGGTATGAAACCTCGGCCGGAGAGCGGGTCGAGGGCGTGGGACTGCTCGACGTGACGACGTCACCGCAGGATGTCCGGACGATCGGCGAGGTGGCCTCCACGCCGTTGGTCGACGGCCTCACCCAACCGCTGACCGGATTCGAAAACCACCGTGGCGGAACGGTTTTGGGATCCGAAGCACTGCCGCTGGCCGCGGTCACCAAAGGGGCCGGGAACCGGCTCGGCGACGGCGTCGACGGCGCGGTGCAGGGCAGCGTGGTGGCAACCTATCTGCACGGCTGCTGCCTGGCCCGCAACCCCGAACTCGCCGACTACCTCCTGGGCAAGGTGGTGGGACCGTTGACACCACTGGACCTGCCGGAAGTCACGCAACTGCGCCGGGAACGGCTGGCCGCGCCCCGCCGGGTCTGATTGCCGACGCGCAACCACCTCGCGCGGATATATTTCTCACCATTTCCAACTGCCGGTTTTGCTTGCGACGCGAGAGGCCAGAGCCATGCGCTTGACGAAGACCGCTCCTGCGATGGTCGTGCTGTCGGCCGCAGTGTCGTTGACGGCATTCACGCTGGCCGCGCTGCCGGTTGCCCACGCGGACGAAGTGGACGGCAAGGGGTCCGGCGACAGCATGATCTATCCCGACTCCCCGGATCCGATGGAGTCCACCTATCCCGGCTACTGGGAGGGCGGCGGCCATGCCGGCGGCACCGGCATGGAGGCCCAGAACAACTCGCCCGGTTACACGCTGGGCGGCGAGCACGCCGGCGGCACCGGCGACGAGTCTCAGGACGATTTCCCCGGCTACAGCCAGGGTGGTGAATCCGCCGGGGCGTTCTAAGCCATCGCGCGGCGGCCGGCCAGGGCGCGCCCCAGGGTCAGCTCGTCGGCAAACTCCAGGTCGCCGCCCATCGGCAGCCCGGACGCGATCCGCGTCACGGCCAGGCCGGGGATGTCGCGCAGCATCCGGACCAGGTACGTCGCGGTCGCCTCGCCCTCGGTGTTCGGGTCGGTGGCGATGATGATCTCGGTGATGTCGACGCCGTCGACGCGTTCGCCGATGCGGTTCAGCAACTCCCGGATCCGCAGCTGCTCGGGGCCGACCCCGGAAAGCGGGTCCAGCGCCCCGCCCAGGACGTGGTAGCGGCCGCGGAACTCGCGGGTCCGTTCCACCGCCTGCACGTCCTTGGGCTCCTCGACCACGCACACCACCGAACCGTCCCGGCGGGCGTCGCCACAGATGCGGCAGCGCTGCGCGTCCGACACGTTGCCGCATACCTCGCAGAAGGTGACGCCGTCGCGCACCCGGCCGAGCACCGCCGTCAGCCGGTCGATGTCGGGCGGCTCCACCGACAGCAGATGGAACGCGATGCGCTGGGCGCTCTTGGGACCGATCCCCGGCAGCTTGCCGAGCTCGTCGATCAGGTCTTGGACGGGGCCTTCAAACATGCAGCTCTAGAGTCCCAGCGAGCTGCCCATGCCGCCGGTCAGCGGACCGAGCCGGTTCTGCGCCAGTTCCGCCGCCTTGGCGGCCGCGTCGCCGAGGGCGCCCACGATCAGGTCCTGCAGGGTCTCGGGATCCGAGGGGTCGATGACCTTGGGGTCGATCGTCACCGCGGTCACTCCGCCGCTGCCGTGCATCGTCACCCGGACCAGCCCGCCGCCGGCCTCGCCGTGCACCTCGGCTTGGGCCAGTTCCTGCTGCGCCTGCATCAACTGCTGCTGGACCTGCTGCGCCTGGGCCAGCAACGCCGACATGTCGAACTGGTTATCGGGTTGCATGACAGTCCCCTTGCGTGTTGGTCTCGACTTGGTTGCGCATCGGCGATCCAGCGGTTGTGGACTACCAAGCCTAACCGCGACCCGGCTACCGTGACGCACGTGAGCGTTCCTGTCCGCCTGCGTGTTGGCGCCCCGGTTGCCGCCGCGATGTTCGTCGCCGCCGCCGTCTCGGTGGGCCCCGTGCACGCCGCACCGGCGAACATCGCCGGGATGATCGTGTTCCTGGACCCGGGCCATCAGGCCGCCATGGCCGACATGGGCCGGCAGGTGCCCAACGGCCGGGGCGGCACCAAGGACTGCCAGGCCAGCGGCACGTCCACCGACGACGGATTCGCCGAGCACACCTTCACCTGGGAAACCACCCTGAAGATCCGGCAACTGCTGGCGCAGTACGGCGTGCGCACCGCGATGTCACGCGGCGACGACACCGGTCCGGGCCCCTGCGTGGACGCCCGCGCGCAGATGGCCAACTCCCTTCAGCCCAACGCCACGGTGTCCATCCACGCGGACGGCGGGCCGGCCACCGGACGCGGGTTCCACGTGCTGTACTCCAGCCCGCCGCTGAACCAGGTGCAGGCCGGGCCGTCGGTGAAGTTCGCGCAGACGATGCGCGACCAGCTGGTGGCGTCCGGCATTCCGGCCGCCAACTACATCGGCAGCAACGGGCTGGACGCCCGGGCCGACATCGCGGGCCTCAACCTGGCGCAGTACCCCTCCATCCTGGTGGAGTGCGGCAACATGAAGAACCCGGCCGATTCCGCGCTGATGAAAACCCCGGAGGGTCAGCAGAAGTACGCCGATGCCGTGGTCAAGGGTGTCGTCGCGTTCCTGGCCACCCAGCCTCCGCGAACCGCCTAGGAGGCCGGCCGCCGAGAGTCGTGTTGTTAACGCAAAACCCCAGGACAGGGCGCGAACAACTCAACTCTCGGCGAGCTCGAGTTCCTTCTTCAGGTTCTCCAGCGTCTCGGCCTGGATCTTCCGCAGGCCCAGCGGCGCGAACGTCTTCTCGAAGAAACCCTTCACCCCGGTGCCGCCGGTCCAGCTGGTCTTGACGGTCACCGTCGCCCCGGTGCCGGCGGGTGCGACGGTCCAGTTGGTCACCATCGACGAGTTGGCGTCCTTCTCGATCACGGTCTTGCCGGCGACGTCGACGTCGGCCCGCACGTCACGCACCCGTGACTTGGTGGCCTGCAGCTTCCAGGTGGCGACGGTGCCCGCGCCGACGCCGCCCTGCAAAACCCGGTAGCCGCTGTACTGGCTCGGCAGGATCTTGGGCCGCACCGTCTGGTAGTCGGACACCGCCGCGAGCACCGCGTCGGGTGCGGCGTTGATCAGGACCGTGCTGACCGCGCTGACCTGTCCCATGTCGTGAAGTGCTCCTCGCGTCGCGATGTCATGTGATCGGCACCGTCGTGCGGTCGCACCGTCGGTACCCGCCGACTAGCTTAGAGCTGTGTCCGTTCCAGCGACCGACGCATGGGCCGCCCACGAGGTGGGCGTGCGGCGCCTGCTGGCCAGCTACCGCGCGATTCCGCCGACGGCCACCGTGCGTCTGGCGAAGCGGACGTCGAACCTGTTCCGCGCCCGGGCCAGGAGCGACGCGCCCGGGCTGGACACCTCGGGGCTGACTGGCGTCATCGCCGTCGACCCCGACGCCCGCACCGCCGACGTCGCCGGGATGTGCACCTACGAAGACCTGGTCGCCGCGACGCTGCCGCACGGGCTGGCGCCGCTGGTGGTCCCGCAGCTCAAGACGATCACCCTCGGCGGCGCCGTCACCGGCCTGGGTATCGAGTCGACGTCGTTCCGCAACGGCCTGCCCCACGAGTCGGTGTTGGAGATGGACATCCTCACCGGCGCCGGCGAGGTGCTGACGGCCTCCCCCACCCAACACTCCGACCTGTACCGGTCGTTCCCTAATTCCTATGGGACGCTTGGCTATTCGGTGCGCCTGAAGATCGAGTTGGAACCGGTGAAGCCGTTCCTCGCGCTCACCCACCTGCGGTTCAACTCGACGCGCGCACTGATCGCCGCGATGGACCGCATCGCCGAGACCGGCGGGCATGACGGCAGCCGCGTGGACTACCTCGACGGTGTCGTGTTCGGCGCCGACGAGTCCTACCTGTGCCTGGGGATGCAGACCGACACCCCCGGACCGGTCAGCGACTACACCGGCCGCGACATCTACTACCGCTCGATCCAGCACGCCGGCCCGGACGGTGCGGCCAAGAGCGACCGGCTGACCATCCACGACTACCTGTGGCGCTGGGACACCGACTGGTTCTGGTGCTCGCGGGCGTTCGGGGCGCAGCACCCGACGGTGCGCCGATTCTGGCCGCGGCGCTACCGGCGCAGCAGCTTCTATTGGAAGCTCATCGGCTACGACCAGCGCTTCAACATCGCCGACCGGATAGACACGAGTAAAGGGCGGCCACGGCGCGAACGCGTCGTGCAGGACATCGAAGTCCCGATCGAACGGTGCACCGAGTTTCTCGACTGGTTCCTGGAGAATGTGCCGATCGAGCCGGTCTGGCTGTGCCCGCTGCGGCTGCGGGACCCGGCCCGCTGGCCGCTGTACCCAATCCGGCCCGACCACACCTATGTCAACGTCGGGTTCTGGTCCTCGGTGCCGATCGGCCCCGAAACTGGGTATACCAACCGCATGATCGAGGCGAAGGTCTCGGAACTAGACGGGCACAAGTCGCTGTACTCCGACGCGTTCTATCCACGCGACCAGTTCGACGAGCTCTACGGCGGCGAGGCCTACAAAATGGTCAAGAAGACGTACGACCCCGACACCCGGCTGCTCGACCTGTACGCGAAGGCGGTGCAACGACGATGACCACATTCGACGAGCAGTCAGACCTCAAGCAAGGCAGGCTCTCCCTTGCCGAGATCCTGGAGGTCGTCACCGACGGCCACCGGATACCGCTGAAATTCACCGCCTACGACGGCAGCTCGACCGGACCCGACGACGCCGAACTCGGGCTGGAGCTGCTCACCCCGCGCGGCACCACCTATCTGGCCACCGCTCCCGGCGATCTCGGGATGGCCCGCGCCTACGTGGCCGGCGACCTGGAGACGCACGGGGTGCACCCAGGCGACCCGTACCCGCTGTTGCGCACGATGGCCGAGAAGCTGTCGTTCAAACGTCCGCCGGCCCGCATGCTCGCCCACATCGTCCGGTCGATCGGCGTCGAGCACCTCAAGCCGATCGCGCCGCCGCCCCAGGAGGCCCTGCCCCGATGGCGACGAATCGCGGAAGGCTTCCGCCACAGCAGGACTCGGGACGCCGAAGCAATCCACCACCACTACGACGTGTCCAACACGTTCTACGAGTGGGTGCTCGGCCCGTCGATGACATACACCTGCGCGTGCTACCCGGACGCGGACGCCTCGCTGGAAGAGGCCCAGGACAACAAGTACCGCCTGGTGTTCGAGAAGCTGCGGCTGAGCGAGGGCGACCGGCTGCTCGACGTGGGCTGCGGCTGGGGCGGCATGGTGCGCTACGCCGCGCGCAACGGCGTACGGGCCATCGGTGTGACGCTCTCGGCCGAACAGGCCGCCTGGGCGCAGCGCAAGATCGCCGACGAGGGACTCGCCGACCTCGCCGAAGTCCGCCACGGCGACTACCGCGACATCCGCGAGTCGGGATTCGACGCGGTGTCCTCGATCGGCCTGACCGAACACATCGGGGTAGCCAACTACCCCGCCTACTTCGGCTTCCTGAAATCCCGGATGCGAACGGGCGCAATGCTTCTCAATCACTGCATCACCCGACCCGACAATGCCCGTTCGGCGACCGCTGGAGGCTTCATCGACCGGTACGTGTTCCCCGACGGGGAGCTCACCGGTTCCGGCCGGATCATCACCGAGGCGCAGAACGCCGGCCTGGAGGTGGTTCACGAGGAGAACCTGCGGCACCACTACGCGATGACCCTGCGCGACTGGTGTGCGAATCTCGTCGAACACTGGGACGAGGCCGTCGGCGAGGTCGGCCTGCCGACCGCGAAGATCTGGGGACTCTACATGGCCGGCTCCCGGCTCGGCTTCGAGACCAATGCCGTTCAGCTGCACCAGGTTCTGGCGGTCAAGGTCGGCGCCTCCGGAGACGACGGCGGGCTGCCGTTGCGGCCGTGGTGGACGGCCTGAGGTCCTGACCCGCTCAGCTGTCGATCTTGCGGGCGCCCAGTTCGCTCTGCAGCAGTTCCAGCGCTACTTCCTCCGGGTCGCGCCGTGGGGCGTCCGAGCTGTCGGCCTCGGCGGCTTCGGCCAGCATCTCCTCCTCGGCCTGCACCTCAGCACTCCGGTGCGCCGGCGCGGGCACGGCAGCGGGGGCCGCCGGGGGCGGCTCCGCCGCGCCACCGACCTCGCAGCGCACCCGCCAGTCGACACCGAGGGCGTCTTTGAGCGCCTCCCGGATGACATCTGAATTCCGTTGCTCGGAAAGGCGTTTCGCCAGCGGCGCGGACTCATGCATCAGCACCAGTGTGTCGTTCTCCACCCCCCGCACGGTGGCACCGGACAGCATCACCTCGGTGGTGCGGCTGCGCTGGCGAACCTTGTCCCGCACCGTCGTCCACATGCTGCGCACCGCGGCGGCATCCGGCTCGCCCGTCGCGGGCGGCGGGGCGGGCTCCGTGGCCGTGGCCGGCGTGGGCTCCGGTGCGGGCGGGGGCGCCGCCGTGGCGGGGGTGACCTTCACGACGGGCGGTTCACTCGGCGGGGGCTCGGTGGCGGGTTGCTTGGTGACCGCGGGCGACTCGCTGCGGGGCGGCGGCGCCGGCTCAGGTTCGGCGGGCGGCGGGGACTGCTGGGTCTTGCGGACGAACTGCTTGGCCGGCCGCACGCCCGCCGCGCCGACGGCGGCCTCGCCCGCCGGGATCGACATGTCCAGCCGCGTCTCGATGCGCTCGACGCGCTGCAGCAGCGCCGCCTCGGTGTCACTCGCCGAGGGCAGCAGCAGCCGGGCGCACACCACCTCCAGCAGCAGCCGCGGGGCCGTCGCGCCACGCATCTCGCCGAGACCGGCGTGCACCACCTCGGCGAACCGGGTGAGCGTCGCGGTGCCGATCCGTTCGGCCTGGGAATGCATCTTGTCCAGCTCGTCCTCCGGCGCCTCCACCACGCCGCGCGCCGCGGCGTCCGGAACCGCTTGCAGCACAATGAGATCCCGGAACCGTTCGAGCAGATCGGTGGCGAAACGGCGCGGGTCGTGGCCGGCGTCGATCACCGACTCGACCGCGCCGAACAACGCGGCGGCATCCCCGGCCGCCAGCGCCTCGACCGCGTCGTCGATGAGTGCGACGTCGGTGGCGCCGAGCAGCGCCAGCGCGCGCTGGTAGGAGACGTGGTCTCCGTCGGCGCCGGCGAGCAGCTGGTCGAGCACCGAGAGCGTGTCGCGCGGCGAGCCGCCGCCGGCGCGGATCACCAGCGGGTAGACCGCGTCGTCGATCCGGACGTTCTCCGAGGAACACACGCTGCCGATCAGGGTGCGCATGGTGCGCGGCGCCAACAGCCGGAACGGGTAGTGGTGGGTGCGCGACCGGATGGTCGGCAGCACCTTCTCCGGTTCGGTGGTGGCGAAGACGAAGATGAGGTGCTCGGGCGGCTCCTCGACGATCTTGAGCAGGGCGTTGAAACCCGCCGTGGTCACCATGTGCGCTTCGTCGATGATGAAGATGCGGTAGCGCGAGCTGGCCGGGGCGTAGAACGCGCGGTCACGCAGTTCGCGGGTGTCGTCGACACCGCCGTGGCTGGCGGCGTCCAGTTCGGTGACGTCCACGCTGCCGGGCCCGTTGGGGGCCAGCGCGATGCACGACTCGCACACTCCGCACGGCGTCGGGGTGGGGCCCTGTTCGCAGTTGAGCGAGCGGGCCAGGATCCGCGCCGAGGACGTCTTACCGCAGCCGCGCGGACCCGAGAAGAGGTAGGCATGATTGACGCGGCCGGCCTGCAATGCCGTGGACAGCGGCGCGGTCACATGCTCCTGACCCACCACCTCGGCGAACGTCGCCGGCCGATACTTGCGGTAGAGAGCCACGGAAGCAGGCTACCGGCAGGGCGCGACACCAATCTGTTGAGCGCCCTCTGCGACTCCTTCTCGCAGTTTGTGTCCGTGGGGACTGAACAGATGCCGACCGGCTAGCCGCGCGCCAGCAGCGACTCCGTCGCCGCCAGCAGCGTGCAGGTCGCCAGGCCGTCGATCGCCTCCCGAAGGTCGGGCAGCGACGGGAACGACGGCGCGATCCGAATGTTCTTGTCCTCGGGGTCTTTCCGGTACGGGAACGACGCACCGGCCTCGGTGACGGCGATGCCGGCGTCCTTGGCCAGCGCGACGGTGCGTTTGGCGGTGCCGGGCAGCACGTCGAGGCTGACGAAGTAGCCGCCCTTCGGGTCGGTCCAGGACGCCACCTTCGAATCGGCCAGCCGGGCGTCGAGGATCTCGGCGACCGCGGCGAACTTCGGCGCCATCAGTTGCTGATGGCGGCGCATCTGCAGCCGCACGCCGTCGGCGTCGCCGAAGAAGCGCAGGTGCCGTAGCTGGTTCACCTTGTCCGGCCCGATGGACTTCTTGCCCGCGTACTGCAGGTACCAGGCGATGTTGCCCAGCGAGCCGCCGAAGAAGCTGACACCGGCGCCGGCGAAGGTGATCTTCGACGTCGAGGCGAACACGAACGGCCGGTTCGGGTTGCCCGCGGCGGCCGCCAGACCGAGCACGTCGACCTGGCGCAGGAAGTCGTGGGTCAGCGTGTGCACGGCATAGGCGTTGTCCCAGAAGAGCCGGAAATCCATTGCCGCCGTTTTCATCTGGACGAGCCGGTGGACCTTCTCCCAGGAGTAGGTGGCCCCGGTGGGATTCGAGTACACCGGCACGCACCACATGCCCTTGATCGCCGGGTCGGCGGCGACGAGCTCCTCGATCTGGTCGACGTCCGGGCCGTCGTCGTGCAACGGCACGGTGATCATCTCGATGCCCATGGTCTCGGTGATCGCGAAGTGCCGGTCGTAGCCGGGCGCCGGGCACAGGAACTTCACCCCGGTGCCGCCGCGGGCTTCGGCCACCCACGGCCGCGGTGAATCCACGGTGCCGTGCAGCATGGCGAACACGACCGCGTCGTGCATCATCTCCAGGCTCGCGTTGTTCCCGGCGATCAGGTTCTGCACCGGGATGCCCAGCAGCTCACCGAAGATCTCGCGGAGTTCGGGCAGACCGTGCTGGCCGCCGTAGTTGCGGGTGTCGGTGCCCTCGGAGTCCCGGTAATCGTCACCGGGCAACCGCAGCAGCGCGTTGGACAGGTCCAGTTGCTCGGGGGCCGGCTTGCCGCGGGTGAGGTCGAGCTTGAGTTGCTTGGCCTGCAGGTCGGCGTAGGCGCGCTGCTGCCGCTCGTACTCGGACTGCAGTTCCGCACGGCCGAGGGAGGTGAACGACACCGTGGGGCCTTTCGAGGCGGCGAACTGGGAAGACATACAGGGGACCCCGCGCACCCGCTAGAGCCCGTTGACCCTTGCTGCCTTCCGGCCCTGGGGGAGTTCACAGGATGGACGCCGCGCGGGGTCCACGGCGAGTCTAGCCCGTCCCCGATCCGTCGCCTTCGGCCGGTGATTCTGGTCTCGCAGGCCGCTCGGCTACCATGACCGACGGAGGATTCGCCTAGTGGCCTATGGCGCTCGCCTGGAACGCGGGTTGGGTTAACAGCCCTCGCGGGTTCAAATCCCGCATCCTCCGCACCGGTCCGGGGTGCGCCGTCAGAGATGTCAGCGACGTCGTCGCAGATATCGCCGTCTGAGGGCGCACCCCGGAGTCACAAGGCCCGAGGAGAGGCATGCGGCGCAGCGTTGCGATCGTCTGGCATGCGGTGGCCGTCATCCTGGCGGCCGGCCTCTACTTCTTCTTCGTCCTGCCGCGCTGGCCGGAGCTGGCCGGTTCGCACATATCCCACCCCGTGGGCACCGCCCTGCGCATCGTCACCGGCGTGGTGCTGGCATCGGGCGCCGTTCCGGTGCTGCTCGTCCTCCGCCACACCCGACGGCCGGAGTTCGGCACCCCGCAGCTGGCGCTGAACCTGCGCATCTGGTCGATCGTCGGCGCGGTGCTGGCCGGCGTGATGATCATCGCGACGGCCGTTGCCGAGATCTGGCTGAACCTCGACAAGGCCGGAGTCTGGTTGTTCGGCAGTTACGGGGCGGCCGCTGCCATCGGGTTGCTGTCGGCGATCGCCTTCCATCTGGCATATGTCGCGGAGCTGCCACCGGCGCCGCCGAAGCCGATCAAGGCGAAGAAGCCGGCCGCCCGGCCCGAGGCTGCCGAGGAGCCAGCGGCTGCCAAGGAGACGGTGGCCGGTCCCGAGGAACCGGCGGCCGCGGAGGAGCCGGTGGCCACCGAGACGGACGAGCCGGACGACACCGGGAAGCCCGCGCCCGACCCCGGCCGACGCCGCGGCCTGCGCAACCGGCGACCCGCCGGCAAGTCCGCCTGAGCAGGGCCGCGTCGCCGGACCGACTTGCCGCCGTTTCGGCTCGACGAATGACCCCCGCACCTATGCTGTGCGAGTGCTCAACACTTCTCCTGATACCCGTGTCTATCGCGTCGTCCAGTGGACCACCGGCAACGTCGGAAAGAGCTCCGTGGCGGCCATCGCCGGCAACCCGAACCTCGAACTCGTCGGCTGTTATGCCTGGTCATCGGACAAAGTCGGCCGGGACGCGGGTGAACTGGCCGGCATTGCGCCACTAGGGGTAGCCGCCACCAACGACGTCGACGCGCTGCTCGCGCTCAAACCCGACGTCGTTGTCTACAACCCGATGTGGATCGACGTCGACGAACTGGTGCGCATCCTGGAGGCCGGCGTCAACGTCGTCGCGACCGCGTCGTTCATCACCGGCCACAACCAGGGTGCCGGCCGGGAGAAGATCGCCGACGCATGTCGGCGTGGCGGCTCGTCCATGTTCGGCTCGGGCATCAGCCCCGGCTACGTCAACCAGCTGTCCATCGTGGCGGCCGGCATCTGCGACCGGGTCGACAAGATAACCGTCAACGAGGCGGCCGACACCACGTTCTACGACTCGCCGGAAACCGAGAAGCCGGTCGGCTTCGGCCGGCCGATCGACGACCCCGAGTTGCAGGCGATGACCGCGCACGGCACCGGGGTGTTCGGCGAGGCGGTCCGGATGGTGGCCGACGCGCTGGGCATCGAACTCGACGAGGTGCGCTGCGACGCCGAGTACGCCCAGACCACCGAGGATCTCGACCTTGGTTCGTGGACCATCCCGGCCGGCTGCGTGGCCGGCGTCTACGCCAGCTGGAAAGGGATCGTCAACGGGGTCACCCGCGTCGAGATCAACGTGCGCTGGCGCAAGGGCCAGACCCTGGAGCCGGACTGGAAGATCGAGCAGGACGGCTGGGTGATCGAAGTGGCCGGCCGCCCGACCGTGACGATGAAGGTCGGTTTCCTGCCGCCGCCGGACTTCGAGGCCACCACACTCGAGGAATTCATGGTGCTCGGCCACATCATGACCGCCACCCCGCCCATCAATGCGATTCCGGCCGTCGTCGCCGCCGCGCCCGGCATCGTCACCTACAACGACCTGCCCCTGATCCTGCCGCGCGGGGTGGTACCCAGCCAGGCTTGACCGTGCCGGTGATCCGGGCGCACGCTGGAAGGATCTGATACCCGGGGAGGACTTCCGTCCGATCGTCCGACCGGCGCCGGGGCCTTCCCGCACCAGGACCTGGGGGCCCGATGACACACTCACACTTTCGACGGATCGTATTCATCGCCACGATGGCGGTCGGCACCAG
This sequence comes from uncultured Mycobacterium sp., assembly GCA_964611465.1. Taxonomy (GTDB): domain Bacteria; phylum Actinomycetota; class Actinomycetes; order Mycobacteriales; family Mycobacteriaceae; genus Mycobacterium. Next base: position 59,100 of record CAZTAA010000007.1, read on the forward strand.
CGTGCTCGGACCGCCCGCGGCGGCCATTGCCGCACCCGACGGCGAATGGGATGTCGCAGCCTATGACGAGTGCATGAAGAAGACCGCGCGTTCTCCCGAAGGCTGCTGCATCACCACCGGCGGCGTCATCACCAACGACGGTGGGTGCGTGGCCCCGCCCGCGGCCGCACAGGGCGCCACGGGACAACAGGGCGCCGTCGAAGGCACGCCACCGGTGCCGGCGACGCCGCCGCAGGATTCTGCCGGACAGCAGGGCGCCGTCGAGGCGACGACGACCACATTGCCGATGCCGCCGCGGCAGGTCTTCCAGCTGCCGCAATCCGGCGCCGTGGGTTAGTACGACCCGCCTCCGGGCACAATGGGTTGTAACGATTACGCCCATTTCGCCGAGAGGTCAGGTATGGCTGACAAACCAGTCCGGCACCGCCGTGCCCGGAGATGGGCCGTCTTGTACGTGCTCAGCGCGTTGCTGTTGCTGTTGCAGGCGCCGCTGGCGCAAGCGGCGCCCGTCTCCGCCACGCCGGTGGACGTCTCGGCGCTCGTCGCGCGTGTCGAACCCGGCCTGGTCCAGATCACCACGCTGGTCGACTTCCAGGGTGTGGTCGGCAACGGGGCCGGCATCGTGCTGACACCCGACGGCCAGGTGCTGACGAATCACCACGTGGTGGCCGGGGCCAACGACATCAAGGCCGTCAGCATGGGAAACGGACAGACCTTCGAGGCTGACCTGCTGGGCTACGACCGGGCCAGCGACGTCGCACTGCTCCAACTGCGCGGCGCGCAGGGTCTGCCGGTGGCGCCGCTCGGCGACTCGAACACCGTGGCGCTCGGCGATCCGGTGCTCACCATCGGCAACGCCAACGGCTCCGGGAACGCGATGACCCACGAGACCGGCGCCGTGACGAATCTGAGCCGGTGGATCGCCGCCGAGGACGAGTTGACCGGCGCGAAGAACGACCTGGGCGGGCTGATCCAGTCGTCGACCAACCTGCGCTCCGGCGATTCCGGCGGCGCCCTGGTCAACAGCGCCGGCCAGGTGGTGGGTTTGAACGCCGCCGCGACACTGAACTTCACCATCGACGGCGACTCGACGCCGGGCGGCGAAGGCTTCGCCATCCCGATCAACCGTGCGCTGGACATCGCCAACCAGATCCGCAGCGGTGCCGCCAGTCCGACGGTGCACATCGGCCCGTCGGCGATGCTCGGCATCGGGATCGCGGCCACCGGCGAAGCGAGCCCGGGCGGCCTGCAGGTCCGCTCGGTGCTCCAGGGCGGTCCGGCCGGGCTCGCGGGCGTGCGTCCCGGTGACGTCATCACGACGATCGACGGCATCCCGATCGACTCCGCCAACACCCTGACCGGCCTGCTCGACCAGCGCTACCCGGGCAACGTCATCGACCTGAACTGGCTGGACCGGACACGCGCGCCGCACAACGCCAAAGTGACGCTGGTGGTCGGCCCGGTCAGCTGATCGGCTGCGGGCTCAGGTCCGCTGTCTTTTCCCCCGGACCGGGCAGCGGTTGGGGTCCGGCAACCGGACTGATCTCGGTGACCCTGGCCGTCAACTGCGCCGCCGGCGGCCCCTCGACGGTGACGTCCTTGTAGACGCGGGCTTGCCCGCCGGTGACGGTAAAATTGCCCGGCTGCGGCGCGGTGCCGCCAACGATCTCGTAGAACACCGCGAAACCACGTTCGGGCAGCGGATGGAAACCGACGTAGTTCGGCTGGATCGAGTAGGTGTAGGTGCACACGCCGTTGTCGGCGCATTGGGTTGCCGTGACCTGGACGCCCACCTCGAACTCCTGCGGCGTCGGCATCTTCGGCTCGGGCGCCGCCAGCGTGCTGCGCGCCGCCGACGGGGTCGACTTCAGCGTGTCCATCCGGGTGAACAGGAAGATCGCCACGCCGATACCCGTCACCGCGATCGCCACGATGCACAGTGCCGCGAGCACCTTGCGCAGCGCCGATGTGCTCACGCTGTTCCACTCCTCACTTGCCGAACCTGCCGGAAGGGTACGGGTTGTTCGGCGAACTGTCAGCCAAAGCGGCGGTCAGCGACGATCGGCCGCCGGATTTCCCTCCGAGTCCCAGTTCTCGGCCACCTTCTTGCTGGGCTGCACGCGCGGCGGCTCGCCCGGCATCTTCGGGTAGCTCGGCGGGTACGGCATATCCCCGAGACCGTTGGCCTCGTCGGCGGCCACCATGTCCAGCAGCGGCTGCAATGACTGTTTGACGGAGTCGATGCCGGCCCACGGGTCCTCCCGGGCGGCGACGATGTCCGGGACGGTCAGGATGGTGTAGTCGTCGGGATCGGCCTCGGCGAGCTCGGCCCAGGACAGCGGCATCGACACCGTCGCGATCGGGGTGCGCCGCGCCGAGTACGGCGAGGCCATCGTCCGGTCGCGGGCATTCTGGTTGAAGTCGACGAAGATCCGCTCGCCACGCTCTTCCTTCCACCACGACGTCGTCACCAGATCCGTTGCCCGCCTTTCCAATTCACGCGCCAGCGCGATGCCGGCCCGGCGCACCGCGATGAAGTCCCAGTCCGTCGCGATCCGCAGGTACACGTGAATCCCGCGGCCACCCGAGGTCTTCGGGTAACCGATCAGTCCGAGCTCATCCAGCAGGGGTTCGAGCACCTCGACGGCCACCCGCCGGGCCTCCGGGAATCCGGTGCCGGGCTGGGGATCCAGGTCGATTCGCAACTCGTCGGGATGCTCGGTGTCCGGGCAGCGCACCGGCCAGGGATGCAGTGTGACGGTGCCCATCTGGGCGGCCCAGACGATGGCGGCCGGGTGGGTGATCTTCAGCGCGTCGGCGGTGCGGCCCGACGGAAAGGTCACCGTGCACGTTTCCAGGTAGTCGGGATGCTTCTGCGGCACTCGCTTCTGGTAGACCTCCTCGCCGTCGATGCCGTCCGGGAACCGCTGCAGGTGTGTGGGCCGGTCGCGCAGCGCGGTCAGCATCGGGCCGGACGCCACGGCGCGGTAGTAGTCGATGAGCTTGCCCTTGGTGCCGTCGCTGCCCAGTTCGGGATAGAACGGCTTGTCCGGGTTGGTCACCCGGACCATGACGCCGTCGACGTCGATTTCAGTTGCGGGACTCGGCATTACGGTGTCTCCAGGACGTCGTGGAGGTCGTAGTTCACCGGCGCGTCGAGTTGGCCGAAGGTGCAGCTACGCGGATCCCGGTCGGGTCGCCAGCGCACGAACCGCACGGTGTGGCGGAAGCGCATCCAGCCGTCATTTCCCTCCATCTGGTCATAGGCGACCTCGGCCACCTTCTCGGGCCGGATCGGGATCCAGCGCTTGTCGGCCGCGGAGTTCCACCGGCTCGGCTCCCCGTCGAGCACCTCGTCACCTTTGCGCAGCGGTTCGAGTTCGGCGAGCAGTTCCAGCCGGGCCCTGGCCGTGAACGACGCGGCGCCGCCGACCATCTGAAGTTCGCCGTCGTCGCGGTACAGCCCGAGCAGGATCGAGCCGATTCCCTGCCCGCTCTTGTGGATGCGGTAGCCGATGGCCACACAGTCGGCGTCCCTGGCGTGCTTGACCTTGACCATCTCCCGCTTGCCCGGAACATATGGCCCGTCAAGACGTTTGGCGATCACCCCGTCCAGGCCGGCGCCCTCGAAGGTGTGCAGCCACTGCGCACCCAGCGCCGCGTCCTGCGTGGCACGCGTGACGTGACACCACCGCTTGTGTTCCACCAACTCGGCCAGCGCCGCGCGGCGTCGGCGGAACGGCGCATCCATGAGTGAAGTGTCTCCGGCGGCCAGTGCGTCGAAACCGATGAAGTGCGCCGGCGTCTGCTCGGCGAGCATCCGCACCCTGCTCGCGGCGGGGTGGATGCGCTGGGAGAGCGAGTCCCAGTCCAGCCGGATGCGACCGTCGACCTCGCGCGGGACGACGACTTCGCCGTCGAGGACGCAGCGCGGCGCGAGTTCGGTGCGCAGCGCCTCGATCAGCTCCGGGAAGTAGCGGCCGAGTTCCCTGCCGTTCCGCGACAGCAGCACGATCTCGTCGGCGTCGCGGAACACCAACGCACGGAAGCCGTCCCATTTCGGCTCATAAGACCAGGTGCCCGGATCGTCGGGCACCCGCGCCGCCGCTTTTGCCAGCATCGGTTCGATCGGCGGCAACACCGGCAGGTCCACGTTGTCCATCCTCATCCATCGGCGGGCGTTTGCACCACACCTCCGGACAGACCGGCCGCGCGCCGAGGACTCATCGCAGACGACAACGCGCCCCGGTCACGTTCGTGACGGGGCGCGTCGTCGCGCGGTTACTGCTTGGGGATGACGGTCCCGGTGAACGTTCCGTCGCCCTGGTTCAGCCAGCTGATGGTGCCGTTCTGGAACTCGCCGATCCAGCCGCCGCCCTTGACCTTCGGCCCGCCGGCGGTCTGCTGCTCATCGGCGGTGGGGAAGCCGAGGGGACCGGCCGCGCCGCCATGCTCCGTGTAGACGCGCAGGATCTCGCCCTGGACCAGGTGCGCCCCGGTCGACGGCGCGGCGAAGATCGTGCCGTTGGCGAATGCCTGCACCGTGCCGTCGCCCACCTTCTCTGGCTGTGCGGTCGGCAGGCCCAGCCGGGCTTCGCCGCCAAGCTTGCTATAGGCCTCGGCGGTTGCGCCGTCGAGCTTCACGTCACCCACGCCCGGAACGTTGATGTCCGTGGCGGCGGCGACCACGGAGGACACCGCGGACGACGCCACGCTCGCGGCCGAGGACGCGGCACTGCCGGCCACACTGGCGGCCGACGACGCGGCACTGGCGGCGGACGACGCGGCACTGCCGCCGGCCTGGATCGCGGAGGACGCCACGCTCGAAGCGCTGGAGGCGGCGTCCTTGGCCGCATCGTTGGCTTCGGCGCACCCGACGACGACTGTTGCGGCCGTCGCCAGAACACCGACACCGGCAGCGACTCGTTTGACCATGTTGTTATCCATAGCCACGAAAGCTAGCAAATCCTGTTCGCGGATCAACCACGGCGCGGAGAGATTCCGCGTCTAATCCAGCACAGCCACCTTGAACTGCTTATATTCGGCCCTTCAGCGGCTACCGAGTTACCGATAAAGTAAAAAACTGTCGATATCTCAGCAACCTGTTTTCGACGACTCTGACCGAACCGCGTCGGTGCCGGGACACCAATCCTGGCAATATCTGCGCCGTGAACACGGCCAGTGCTCGACTCGGTTCGGCCGGCCGGTTCGCGCCCAGCCCGTCGGCCGACCTGCACATCGGCAACCTACGCACCGCGGTGCTGGCCTGGCTGTTCGCCCGCTCGACGGGTCGGCGGTTCCTGGTGCGGGTCGAGGACCTCGACGATCGCACCTTCGCCGACGTCGCGGCGCGGCAACTCGCCGACCTCGCCGCGATCGGGCTGACCTGGGACGCGGACCCGGAGTACCAGACCGCGCACACCGGGCGTTACGCCGCGGCGGTCGGCGATCTCACCGGCCGCGGATTGGTTTACGAATGTTATTGCAGCAGAAGGGAAATACTGCAGGCACCCCGTGCGCCACATGCGCCGGAGGGTGCTTATCCCGGCACCTGCCGGAACCTCACCGATGCGGAACGGGCCGAGCGAAGCGCCGCCGGGCGGCCACCGGCACTGCGGTTGCGTTCGGAGGTGACCGAGTACACCGTGACCGATCTGCTGCATGGCAGCTACACGGGTCCGGTGGACGACCTGGTGCTCCGCCGCGGCGACGGGGTGCCGGCGTACAACCTCGCGGTGGTCGTCGACGACGAGGCCCAGGGTGTCGACCAGGTGGTTCGGGGCGACGACCTGCTGTCGTCGACGCCGCGGCAGGCCTATCTCGGTGCGCTGCTGGGTTATCGGCAGCCGGTGTACGCCCACGTCCCCCTGGTCCTCAACGCCGACCGCAAGCGGCTGGCCAAACGGGACGGCGCGGTGACGCTGGCCGACCTCGGGGTGACGACGACGCTCCGCCGGATCGCCGACTCGCTGGGCTACGCGGCCGGCACCGTCGAGGGCATGTTGGCCGAGTTCGACCCGACCCGGCTGCCACGTGATCCGTGGATTTACTCGAGCGAACTGTGAAAGTGTGACGGCCATGTCGCATTCGACGGCCCGGGACGCCGACGTCATCGTCGTCGGCGCCGGTCTGTCGGGGCTGATCGCGGCCCGGACGGTCTTGGCTGCCGGTCTGCGGCCGCTCGTGTTGGAGGCCGACGATCGCGTCGGCGGGCGGATCCTCACCGAGGAAGTGCTGCCGGGGATACCGGTGGAGCTTGGTGCCCAGTGGATCGGCGACACCCACCACCGGATGTTCGCCCTGGCCGGCGAACTCGGGGTCGAGACCTACCCGCAGTACGAGGACGGCGAGACGTCCTACGAGCTGACCGGCTCAGGTGTGCTGCGAGAGAACGAGTTTCACACCCGCTACCACACGGAACTGGGCGAACTCGAACGGGTGCTGCGCCGACTCGACGAACTCGCCGCCGAAGTGCCGCCGGACGCCCCCTGGTCGGCGCCGCACGCCGCCGAGTGGGATGCGATCACCGCCGGCTCCTGGTATGACGCACAAGGACTTTCGCCGGTGGCCCGGCAGCTGCTGGAGATCTGCACGGTCGGCATTCTGGCGGTTCCCACGGTCGAAGTGTCCTTCCTGCACCTGCTGTTCACGATCCAGACCTGCGGGGTGACCTCGGAGCTGTTCGCCGAGTCCGAGGGCGGTGCGCAGACGACCCGGTTCGTCGGCGGAACCGCGGAGATCCCGCGCCGCCTGGCCGCCCTCATCGAGGAGCACATCGTGCTCGGCGCACCGGTGCAGCTGATCGAGCACTCCGCCCAGAGCGTCGCCGTGCACTGCCGCGGCGGCCTGGTCGCCCGCGGACGCCGGGTCATCGTCGCGATTTCACCCGTACTGGCCGGCCGGATCATGTACGACCCCCCGCTGTCCGGCGTCCGGGATCAGCTCACCCAGCGGATGCCGAACGGCTCGGCGATGAAGGCGTTCTTCGTCTACGACGCGCCGTTCTGGCGCGCCGACGGGCTCAACGGACAACTCATCTCCGACATCGGCCCGGCCCGGATGTCCAACGACACCTGCATTCCCGGTGACGACCGCGGGGTGATCCTGCTCTTCCTGGAAGGCGAACAGGCCCGGACCGTCGGCCGGATGCGCCAGGCGGTCCGCCGAGCTCTGTTGACCGAGGAGCTCGTTCGGCACTTCGGCCCCAGAGCGGCGCACCCCGAGCTGTATGTGGACGGCGAGTGGGCCGAGCGGCAATGGACGCGAGGCTGTTACAACGCCAACTGCGGGCCCCTCGTGTGGACGCAGTTCGGACCGGCACTGGCCGAACCGATCGGCGTGATCCATTGGGCCTCAACGGATACCGCCGTCCAGTGGAGCGCATATATGGAGGGTGCGGTGGAGGCGGGCGAGCGGGCGGCGCGGGCCGTCATCGAGGAACTGCGAAAGTAGCCCGCTACACCGCGACCGGCAACGTCGACATCCCCCGCAGCGTCAGGTTCGGCTTGTAGGCCGGCTCGCCCCCGAGTCGGGCATCTGGAAAGCGGGCGGTCAGCGCCGACAGCGCGATGGTGGCTTCGAGGCGGGCCAGCGGCGCGCCGAGACAGAAATGCGGGCCCAGCCCGAACGCCAGGTGGCGGATCGTGCCGCGATCGGGGTCGAACTCGTCGGGACGGTCGTATGCGGCCGGATCCCGTTGTGCGGCAGCGAAAAGCAGCATCATGGTGTCACCCTTGGGTACCTTCACATCGCCGATGACCATGTCGTCGGCGGCGATCCGGCCGGCCAGTTGCACGGGCGGGTCGTACCGCAGCGTCTCCTCCACGATCCCCGCCGCCCGGGTCGGATCGTCCGCCAGCGCCGTCCAGTGCCTCGGGTGGCGCAGCATCGCCAGGATGGCGTTGGCGATCAGGTTCACGGTCGTCTCGTGCCCGGCGATCAACAGCAGGTTGCAGGTGGCGACGATCTCCTCCCCGCTGAGTTGGTCACCGCCCTCCGAGGCCGCGATGAGCGCCGAGATGAGGTCGGCGCGCGGTGCCGCCCGTCGCTCGGCGATCAGCTCTCGCAGGTATCCGCGCAACCAGAGGCCGGCTTCCTGACGTGCGTCGAAGTCGGCCGGCAACTCGCCGGTGAACGTGGTGAACGGGTCGAGTCCCTGCGCCAGCAGCGCCGATGCGCGACTGAACTGCGGCTCGTCCTCGATCGGCACCCCGAGCAGGCGGCAGATCACCGCGACCGGCAGCGGGTAGGCCAGGTCGGCGACGGCGTCGAAGGTGCTGCCGGGCTCGATGCCGTCCAGCAGCGCGCGCACCAGCCCGACGATGTCCGGCTCGAGGGCCTTGACCACCTTGGGTGCGAACGCCTTCTGCGCCAGCTTGCGCAGCCGGGTGTGGTCCGGCGGGTCGAGGAACAGGAATCCCGGTTCGCCGAACGGACGCACCTGCCGGCCGGCCGCCAACGCCTGCTGGGCGATGGTCGACTTGAGCCGGTCGCTCGCCGCGAAAGGATGTCGCAGCACCTCGTCGCATGCCGCGTAGTCGGAGAACACCACCAGATGCGCGTCCGGCAGCTGTAGCGGTCCGCGTTCCCGGATCTGCGCGTAGAGCGGGTACGGATCGGCGCGGTTGGCCGGATCGAGCAGCCGCATCAGGAGTTCCTGCGGTTCGGCCGGTCCTGATGCGGCGGTCATGACTCGATTGTGCACGCCGGCTAGGTCGAGTAGTACCGGCCCAGGGTGTGCTCACGCAGCTCGTCGAACTCGCCGGCGCTGATCGCGGCGCGGATCCGGTCGACGAGCCGGATGATGAACCGCTCGTTGTGGATGGTGCACAGCGTCGAGGCCAGGATCTCCTTGGCCTTGAACAGGTGGTGCAGGTAAGCGCGGGTGTAGTTGGAGCAGGTGTAGCAGTCGCATTCGGCGTCGACCGGAGTGAAGTCGCGTTTGTAGCGCGCGCCGGTGATGTTGTACCGCCCGGTCGCCGAGTACACCGCGGCGTTGCGGGCCACCCGCGACGGCGACACGCAGTCGAAGGTGTCGGCACCGGCGGCCACCGCGGCGAACAGGTCGTCGGGCTCGCTGATGCCGAGCAGATGCCGCGGCTTGTCCTCGGGCAGTTCCTCGATCACCCAACCGAGGATGGTGGCCAGGTTCTGCTTCTCCAGCGCGCCGCCGATCCCGTATCCGTCGAAGCCGCAGCCGTCCTCGTCGCGCAGGTCGACCAGCCCGCGGGTCGCCGCGCGCCGCAGGTCCTCGTACTGCGCGCCCTGCACCACACCGAACAGCGCCTGGTACGGCTTGTCCGGCCGTTCGAACGTGAGGCGCCGGTGCTCGGCCAGGCAGCGGGCCGCCCAGTCATGGGTGCGACGCACCGACTGCTCCTGATAGCCGCGGGTGTTCACCAGCGTGGTCAGCTCGTCGAACGCGAAGATGATGTCGGCGCCGAGTTGATGCTGGATGCCCATCGACACCTCGGGGGTGAACCGGTGGGTGGAGCCGTCCAGGTGCGACGTGAACGTCACCCCGTCGTCGTCGACGCGGGCCAGCCGCTCCTTGCCCGCCGCGATGATGTCGTCGGCCTGTATCCGGTCGGCGTCCATCGACAGCACCTTGCGGAACCCCGCGCCCAGCGAGAGGACCTGGAACCCGCCGCTGTCGGTGAACGTCGGTCCCGGCCAGTTCATGAACGCGCCCAGGCCGCCGGCCTCGTCCACGACGTCCGGGCCCGGCTGCAGGTACAGATGGTAGGCGTTCGCCAATACCCCTTGAGCGCCAAGGGATTTCATGGTTTCGGGCAGGACGGCCTTGACGGTCGCCTTGGTGCCGACCGCGATGAAGGCCGGTGTCTCGATGTCACCGTGCGGGGTGTGAATGACGCCGGTGCGCCCGCGTGTGCCGGGCAGCCGGTCGCCCACCGTGAAGAAGTCCGCCACGTCAGGTATTCAACCCGACGCCCGGCCGCCGCCGCGGCGGCGTGCTCGCGCGCAGCACCGGCCAGCCGTGTTCGGCCGCGGCGGCCGCCAGCCCGGCGCGCGGATTGACCGGGCGGGGGTGACCGACCTTGCGCATCAGCGGCAGGTCTTCCGCACCGTCGGCGTAGAAGTAACTGTATTGCAGCTCAACGCCATTGGCGGTACAGAAATTCTCGACGGCCTGCGCCTTGCGGATGCCCCAGATGATCGGCCGGGCGATCGCCCCCGTCAGCCGGCCGTGCTCGTCGACGTCGAAGCGGTTGCAGATCAGGTGCGGGATCTGCAGGGCATCGGCGATGGGCGCGGCGTGCATCGTCATCGCCGACGAGCACACCACCAGGGTGTGGCCGGCCGCCCGGTGCGCGCGGACGATGTCGCGCATCTCGGTATGGACCCGGGACTCGATGTGCTGGGCGTAGAGCCGGTGGCCCAGCTCGTCGAGCTCACTCAGCGATTCGCCGCGCAGATAGCCACCCGCCCGGGTCAGCAGGTGCTCGAACTTCATCCGTCCGAAGCGGTAGCGCAGTGCCGCTTCGAGCGTTCCGGTCAACTCGCCGATTCGGGCCTGCCGGTTCCGGATTCGATGACCGAGGTGCACGGCGGCGGTGAACCCCTGCACCAAGGTGCCGTCCAGGTCGAAAAACGCCCCGACGTGCGCGCCCGCGGTTCCGGCGAGAATCTCTGCGACGGTCTCCATTTCGGCCCGATGCTACCGTCGCGGGGCCTGCCGGGATGGGCCGATGGCCGGGTTGCCGGTACGGACCGCCATACTCGACAGCATGAAACACGTCTTGGTACTCGGCCTGGCCGCGGCGACGGTCGTCGGCGGCGCTCTCGCCGGCTGCTCGTCCGCCAAGGACGGCGACGAACACGCCGACCACTCGACCACGGCATCGACTCCCGCCGAGACGAGCACCAAGGCATCCTCCGAGGCACCCGCCGGCGAGGGCGCCCAGCCGGGAACCGGCCACGTCACGCTCGACAACGCCGAGCTGGGCCCGGCGGCGAACGTGAGTTGTCAGACCGATGCGGGCGTCGTCACGATCAGCGTCGAGTCCACCCCGAAGACCACTGTGGTCGTCACCGACGAGGCCACCCCGGCGGTGCGGTCGGTCACCATCGGCGAACTGGGGTCCCCGGGCCCGTCGATGGCGTACGTGGACGGCGTCTCCGGCAAGGCTCAGGCGACCCGCACCGGCGGCACGTTCACGGTCGGCGGCACCGGCACCGGGGCCCGGGCCGACGCTCCAGACAAGCCGGTCGAGTTGCCCTTCGAGATTGCGGCCACCTGCCCCTGACCGGAGCGCTACATTCATCGCGTGAGCAGGGCAGCACTTTCCCGGGTTAGGCGTCTCGCGGGAACGACACTGGTCGGGCTGGCCACGGTCGTCACCATGGCCGCGTGTTCGTCGGGCTCGGCCCCGGCGCCGCCGACACCGGAGGGCTCACTGGTCGCCGGGACGGCGCAGATCACGGTCAACGACGACGACCTCGGGGAGTTCCACGCGGTCAAATGCACACCGGCCGGCGAATACCTGACCATCAGCACCGGAACCGACCAACAGGGCAGCACGGTGGTGGTCTCCAACGCCGACGGACTGGTGGCCAAGTCCGTCACCATTCATGACCTCGGCAATTTCACCGGCAGTTTCAACGAAGGCCTGGGCGGAAAGGCCGAGGTGTCGCTGAACGGCGCCACCTACACCATCAGCGGCACCGCCGAAGGCTTCAACACCGACAAACCGAGCTTCCGGTCCAGCGGCACGTTCACCATCAAAGCTGCCTGCTGACCTGCGGCGATGAGGCCGCTCGCGCACGACGACGGGCGACCAGGGTACACACAGTTTTCGTATTCGACGCCCGTTCGGGCAATGACGAACCATACTTCTCCGTGAAGTCCGACGGTGTCGATATCGTCGGGCACCAAAAAAAGGAGATGCAGGGGTGAAGCAAGCTTTCGTGGTCGCGGTAGGCGGTGCGGCCATCGTGTTCGGCAGCCTCGTCGGCTGTTCCAGCGACAAGTCGGCGAGCGATGTGACGTCCTCGGCGAAGGAGACCGCCAAGAGCGCCGCGTCCGAGGCAAGCAGCGCGGTGACGTCGGCCACCGATGCGATGAAGGGCAACCCGGAGCCGGGCAAGGCCAAGGTGAGCATCGACGGCAAGGATCAGAACGTCGAAGGCACCGTCGTGTGCTCCGCCATGGGCGGCAACGTCCAGATCGCGATCGGCAACGCGACGACCGGCATCGGCGCCCAGGTCAGCGAGGGTGATTCGCCCACGGTGCACCAGGTCGGCCTCGGCAACGTCAACGGTGTTGCGCTGGGCTTCACGGAAGGCGCCCCGGGTGGCGAGGCCACCGCCACCAAGGACGGCAACACCTACACCATCAAGGGCACCGCGACGGGCGTCGACATGGCCAACCCGATGCAGCCCATGACCAAGCCGTTCGAGATCGCGGTCACCTGCCCGTAGTTCTCGCGCGACACCGACGGCGGCATCCCATCCGGGGTGCCGCTTTCGGCGTCTCAGGGCAGATGTTCGCGGAGCCGGTCGAGGAACGCGGTCTGCGCCGCCAGCAGCTTCACCCGGGCGACGCCGAGCGGCATCCACTCGACGCGGTCGACCTCGGGGAACACCTGTATTCGTCCGGACCCGCGCGGCCACTCGAGTTCGGCTGTGTTGCAGCAGGTTTCGGTGACGTCGAAGTCGGACCCGACCGCGAAGGCGGTCACCACCTTGCCGCCGGACTGCCGGACCTCGCCGAGGTCGATGCGGCGCCCGGCGGGTGCGGGCCGGCCCAGTTCCTCGGCGAACTCGCGGTTCGCCGCCAGCCACGGGTCCTCGTCGGGCTCGTACTCGCCCTTCGGGATGCTCCAGGCGCCGTCGTCCTTGCGGGCCCAGAACGGTCCGCCCGGATGGACGATCAGCACCTCCACGGCGTCACCGGCCCCGCGGTAGAGCAGCAGCCCGGCGCTGCGTCTGGCCATGGAGTCAGACGCCGAAGGCGCGTTCGAGGTCGGCGAGCGCGTCTTCGAGGTGGCCGAGCAGTCGCTGCAGCCGCGGCACACTGCGCCGGCATCCGATCAGCCCGAAGTCGAGGTTGTCGGCGTTGCTGACGAAGGTGATGTTCAACGCCAGGTTGTCCATCACGATCGACGCCGGGTAGTCGCCGGTCATCCGGGCGCCGTTCCAGTACATCGGCTTGCGTGGTCCGGGCACGTTCGAGATGACGACGTTGAACGGCGGCGGTGCGGTTCCGACGAAGCCCGGCACCGCGCCCAGGCCCAACGGCGCGATCATGAGCCCCGACAGGGCCAGCACCTCCAGTCGCGGCAGGTCGCCCAGCACCTTCTTGTTGCCCCGCATCGAGGTGGCGATGGTGTGCAGTCGGCGTTCCGGGTCTTCGATGTCGGTGCCCAGATTGCACAGCACGGAGCCGACGTGGTTGCCGCCGGTGTTGGCTTCGGCCTCCGATCGCAGGTTGACCGGCACCATCGCGATCAGGGGCGCGTCCGGCAACGCGTCGTTCTCGATGAGGTAGGCGCGCAGTGCGCCCGCGCACATTCCCAACACGACGTCGTTGACCGTGACGCCGGCGGCGGCCTTGACGTTCTTGACCCGCTCCAGCGGCCAGGACTGTGCGGCGAACCGGCGGGCGCCGCCGATCTTGACGTTGAACATGGTCTTCGGCGCCCCGAACGGCATCGTCAGGTGCTGTTCACGCAGCGCCGCGTTGGCGATCCTCAGCGTCGACGGCGCCAGGCCGAGCACTGATCCGACGGTGCCGCTGACGGTTTCGAGCAGCGCCGGTGCGGGCCGGCCGGCCTTCGACTTGCGGGGCGGCAGCGTCCACGGGGTCCGGACGGTGGTGTCGTCGGGGTCGTCGGACAGGGCGCGCATCGCGAGCTTGACCGCCGACACCCCGTCGATCAACGAGTGGTGGATCTTGGTGTAGAAGGCGAAACGGCCGTCCTGCAGCCCTTCGATCAGGTAGGCCTCCCACAGCGGCCGGTGCCGGTCCAGCAGGGTCCCGTGCACGCGGGAGATCAGTTCCAGCAGATCCCGGACCCGGCCGGGCGACGGCAGGGCAGAGCGGCGCAGGTGGTAGTCGAGGTCGATCTCGTCGTCGACCGACCACGCGCCGAAGCCGGCCACCCCGCCGAGGATCTTGGCCGGATGCGTGCGGAACGTCGGCTGGATGTCGGTCTGGGCGGCGATCTGCTCGTAGAGGTCGACGACGAACTCCGGGCCGGCACCGGACGGCGGTTCGAACAACTGCAGGCCGCCGACGTGCATCGGGTGCTCGCGCGATTCGCCCATGAAGAAGATCGCGTCGGTGGGAGACATCAACTGCATAGCGTCATTCCTACCCGCATGGCGCCGCGCTGATGCACGGGATGGCTCAGGAGCTGACGAACCGCTGCCGGTAGGCGTCGAGTCGGCGGCCGATGTCCCCGACGTCCAGGCCGAGATCGTCGGCGTCGTAGCGGACGCCGCCGTGCCGGCCGCGGGGATGCTCGACCCGGAACCGCGCCATCGCATCGCGCGCCGCGGACGTCAGCGGCTGGCCGGCCAGCTCGTAGATTCGTGCGACGGTGCCTTCCTCGTCGGCCATGAAGTCGTCGAACCGCACATCGAGGGACTGCCCGGCCGGAAGCACGTCACGATCGCGCAGACACCCGTTGAGCAGATCCTCGGCACGGGCCAGCCAGTACCGGGATATCGCCACCGGATCCGGATGCGCGGTCGCCATCCGGGACGCGTAACTGATCATCGTCGCCATCGACAGCGTCACCTCGACCGGATCACGATGTGTCACAACGAAGGTCGCGTCGGGGAAGGTCTTCAACAGTGTCGGGAACTGTTCGAGATGCTGAGGGGACTTGAGCACCCAACGGGTTCCGCCGCGCAGCCACTGCATCGCCTGCAGTTGCAGCTTCATGTGGGCGTACGACGCGGACTGGTCGTGCGTCTTGTAGTGGGCGGCGAAACTCGGTATCCGGTAAGTGGTTTCGAACAGCATGCCGGAGATGTCGTTGGCCAGCAACTGGATCTCCTCGTGCGCGTGGTCCACCGTCATGTCGTGCATCCGCTTGAATTCCGGCATCGAGGTGTTGACGATGTCCAGGCCGGCGGCGCAGCGGTCGCGGCGCGGTTGCTCGTCGGCCTCGTCCGGCGCGGGGAACGGTTCCAGACTCTCCCAGTACGGCAGGTGCCGCAGTGCCGGGTCGGCGGCCAGCAGGTTGTGCAGGTGCGTCGTCCCGGTTCGGGGTAGCCCGCAGATGATGATCGGGCGCTCGATCGGGATGTCCGCGATCTCCGGGTGTTCGGTGACGAGTGCCTGCAGTCGGAGTCGGTTGATCAGGTTGCCCACCAGTTGCTCGAACACGACGGCCACGCCGGTGTCGGAGAGTCCCGCTTCGGTTTGCAGTGCGGTGCAGAGGATTTCGAGGCGCTCCCGGAACGCCGGGTCGCCGAAGTCAGCCAGGCCGGTGCGGGCGCGGGCGGCGTCGAGCAGCGCCGCCGGATCGAGTTGCAGGGTGGCGCCGTACCCGGCGAGGCCGTCGCGGATCGGTTGGGCCGCTTCGGGATACACCGGGTCGGCGAGGTCGGTGAGCCGGATGTCGGCGGGACGCTCGCTCATTTCGCTTCTCCGATTTCAACGACGCGACAGTGCGGGCGGGCCGGGGTCTCGTCGGGCAGGAACCAACGCAGCCAGATCAGGCCCTTGCTGCGGCCCGCGGTGGACACCCAGTTGGGGTGGCCGGGATCGGTCTGGCTGACGACGATCCGCCAGGAGCCGTCGGGCTCGTAGGCGACCTCCGCGCCGTTGATTGTCACGCGTTCGCGGCTGAAGTCGTAGGTGTGCAGGAACGGGTTCCACAGGCACAGGTTCCAGAACACGCACGGCGGCGACGTGCCCTCGATGACGAGGGCCTGGTCTTGTTGGAGGTCATAGGCGCCCATGGCGTAGGCGGCGTCGCCGGCGGCCCAGCCGTAGGTCTGGCTGGGCACCGGATACGGCTCGGCGATCTCGTTGGGCGGCTCGAGTTTGATTGGCACCATGGCGAATTGCTCGCGGAGCCAGGTGCGGGCGGCCCGCAGCCGGCGGCTCAAGTCCTCGGGGGTGTCGTTGCGCCGCAACGGCGGGTCGACGGTCTCCACCTTCCAGACCGGGCGCCGGTCGGTGTCGCGGGCCGTCACGTAGTCGCGGGTCAGGCCGAACACCGCGTCGGGTTCCAGCTTGAGCCACGGCCCCGGTTGCGGGTCCGGGCTCATGGTGAACTCGAAGTTGCCGTCGGCGTCGAAACTCAGTTGCCGGTCGTTCAGCGTGCCGACGATCCGGTCGCTGTAGCGCCCGTCGTCGGGGCCGCCGTAGACCGTCATCGACAGGTAGACCGCGTCGCCCCGGTTGCCCGACACCCGGTAGGTGCGGGCGGGGTCGACGGGCATGCACTGGTAGTAGGCGTCGGAGTTGTCCCCACCCCATTTCAGGTAGGGACCGATGACGTCGGACAGAATCGGGTTGTCCTTGTCGCCCCACACATAGGCGTCGACGGCGACCCGGAGCAGTGAGAAGCCCAGCCGGTAGCCGTCGAGCAGATCGGCCTCCGGCAGCGGCGGATCGGCATCGCGCAGCTTCTGTTCGAAGGCGCGTAGTTCGTCCAGCAGGTCGTTGTATGCCTGGGAGAGTTCGTCTTTCACGGCATGTCCTTTCTCTTGGCTGCGTGCAGGACCAGTGCGCACAGCTGCCCGACGAGGTCGGCGGTGTCGGTGCGGTGCTGAACCTGGACCGCGTAGAAGGCGGTCCCGATGACCAGTTCGTAGAGCGTGCCGATCTCCAGGTCCGGCCGGAACACTCCCCTCTCGATGCCGCGCCGAGCCAGTTCGGTGAATGCCGCGCGGGTCTGTTCGTCGAGCAGTTGCTGGGTCCGGATGTGTAGTTCGGGATCACGCGCGCGGTCGGCCAGGATGCCTAGCGCCGCCGCCTGGACCACCGGCTCGTTCCAGAATTCGACTGTGGCGGTGACGAATTCGCGAATCTCTGTCTCGACGTCGCCGGGCGCTTGCGGGGTGCGGTCGCCCCGGCCGCCGAATGCGGCCTCGAACACGACGTGCGCCTTGGACGGCCAGCGCCGGTAAACGGTGGGACGGCTCACTTTGGCTGCTTTGGCGATCGCGTCGATGGACACCTGGTCGTATCCGTCACGGGCGAGCAGGCGCCGGGTGGCGGCCATGATCGCGTCGTGCGTGCGCGGATCGCGGGGGCGGCCGCGGGCCGGCTCGGTGAGCGTCACGGGACTATCTTTACATGATGTAACGTAATTACGGGGTGGTTACGTGAAAGAAAAAGCCCGAACCCTGAATGAGGGTCCGGGCTATTCCGATGTCCTGAGACCCGCCTCCATTGTCTTCATGCGTTCAGCCAACCCGGTCGGCAGCGCCGGCCTGACGCTCGTCATCAACCAGACCCGGTCTGGGGGCACTGCGGGTACCTGCAATGCCCGACACTCCCGGTCCACTGGTCCCACGGCTAGAAATGAGCCATGACCGTTCCCACCATCACACTGAACAATGACGTAAAGATCCCAGCCGTGGGGTTCGGCGTCTATCAGACGCCGCCCGACGACACGGCCACCGCCGTCGAGGTCGCCCTGCAAACCGGTTACCGCCACATCGACACCGCCGCGGCGTACGGCAACGAGCGTGGAGTCGGCGAGGCGATCCGACGCTCGGGTCTGACGCGCGACGAGATCTTCATCGAGACGAAGGTGTGGATCTCCGACTACGGGTACGACGCGACCCTGCACGCCTTCGACAAGGCCGCGGGCAAGCTGGGCGTCGACACGATCGACCTCCTCATCCTGCACCAAGCGCTGCCCGACGAATTCAATCTGACCATCGACGCCTACAAGGCGCTGGAGAAGCTGTACGCCGACGGCAAGGTGCGCGCTATCGGAGTCTCGAACTTCATGCCCCAACACCTCAACCGGCTGCTGGCAGAGACCACCGTGGTGCCCGCGGTCAATCAGATCGAGGTGCACCCGTACTTCCGGCAGTCCGAGCTCCTCGCGCTGGACGACCAACACGGCATCGTCAACCAGGCGTGGTCACCGATCGGCGGCATCACGTTCTACCGCGACGGCAAGCACGGCTCCACCCTGAGGGACCCGGTGATCACCGACATCGCGGCAGCACAAGGAAAGTCGCCTGCGCAGGTGATGTTGCGCTGGCACGTGCAGCAGGGCCGCCAGGTCATCCCGAAGTCGGTGACCCCCTCGCGTATCAAAGAGAACCTCGATATCTTCGACTTCGAGCTGACCGACGACCAGCTCGCCGCCATCGACTCGCTAGATACCGGCGTCCGCGGCGGACCCGAGCCCGACGTCATTACCCGCGAGACATTCGGCATGGCGATCCCGGAACCCTGAGGCGAATCATGGCTTCCGGTGATGCCGCCCGGCACCGCACGGTGACGCGCGCATGCAGCTATAAAGAAAGCCCCTCACCTGCGAGAACAGGTTCGGGGCTATGGCGGTGGCGGAGGGATTTGAACCCTATTCAGCAACCACGTCAGAGGACCGAAACAGGGCTCTAGCTGCTAAATAACATCACGGTTATTTACAACAGTTATCGCCGTTCTACGGCAGTTTGTGTCCAAAGCGGGTCCAGAAGTAAGGGCCCGTACCCACCGCGCTCGGGGCATGGGGAACCCGGCGCGGTGGGCACGGTGGGCGGCACGGCGCAGGTACCCGCTCGGTCCCGCAATCCCAGGGGACTGTCATGGCGGTCCTTCTCGTCAACAGAAAGGAAAACAACCCGAGTTGACGCCGACGCCGCCCGGTCTCACATCGCCGTCACGCGGTAGCGGTTGAGGACAGCGAGTTCAGCGAGGGTCCAGCCGAACGTCGAGGCCAGGCTGTAACGCACCTCGACGTCGTCGACCCGCTTGCCGGCGAGCTGCTCCCCGTTGGCCGCCAGCCGCGCGGAGGCGGTGGCGATGACAGCGGCGATCTCCTCGTTGGGGTCGTTGTCGGTGAATCCCCGGCCTCGCGTGTACGCCTTCGCCATCGTGGTCACAATCGGGACCACCGTGGCCACGTCGCCCGCTCGGAGCGACGTGACCGTGGTGGGGCTGACTGCCATCGCTAGCTACCGGCAGTGAGCAGGGTGACGGCCTCGGGCTGGAGCAGCGCCACGTCGTAGCGGGTCACCACGCGGATACCGACGCTGTCGTACTCGGCCCATCGCTGGTCGATGATCTTGACCTGGCTGTCAACGTCGCGGGCGACGACGACCTTGGAGAAGTCCACGAGCGCGGCGGCGTCCTCCCCGACGTTGTCCGTGATGATCACCGGAAGGCCGAGCAGCTGGAATGCGGTGCCGTTCTGCACGGTGCTCGGGTCGAACACGTACCGGGCGTCCGAGGTGCCGACCTTGATCTTGCGGAAGGCGTTGAACGTCGTCGAGGACATCGCCCAGCAGCTCGGCCGAACTTTGTTGGCCATCGCGGCGGCGATGCCGTCGATCAGCGAGTCGATGTCGTCGAGGTCGAGTTCCCCGGTGGCGATGTCGTCGGCCTGCAGGATGCCGGTGATCGTGTTGCTCGACCCGTCGCCGTCCCACAGGGCCGCGTCGAGAGCATTGGATACGTCGGTGATGAGCCGCTGTTGAAGCACGGCGTCCAGGCCGACGACCGACTGGCGGATCAGTTCGTTGCTGACCCGGACCAGCACCTTGAGCGACTTGAGGGTGCTCGGCAGGAGGGTGACCTCATCGAAGGCGACATCGCCGTCAGTGATTTCCTGGCCCTCACCAACGAACCCGGCTGTGACGCCGTTGACGATCCGGGGCACCCGGACACTGTCAGATGAGTCGATGATGACGGGGCCGGCTGACAGGAACGTCGACATCTGTTCGAGGGGCTGGACGAGCAGCTGGGCGACCTGCGACTGCAGGAGAGTGCTGTTGGCACTGGTTACTTCGATAGACATGAATGTCCTTACGGTTGTGTCTGATTGGGGATCGACACGCCGCCAGGACGTCAATCGGGTTGGGCGCCAGGCCCGGAGAGCACAAGTGTGCTACCTGCATCTATTAAACGCGTGTAGTGGCCGCTTCGGCAAGCCCATGTGTGGCAGATCTGCCACACATGGGGCTGGGTCAGGCTCGCTCCCGAAGCATCTGCAACAGGCTGACGGGTTGCGGCGATCCACCCCGATTTCCCTGTCCAATGTCACCGGCCGGTTTACGGGTCGCAAGGTGCGGCTTGTCCGCCAACAAACTTTCAACTGCGGTTGAAAGTTTCTCAGGGTCGTCGAGGTGCGTTTCGTCGAACGGCAGGTCGGTGGGGTCCGCGAGTCGTCCTGTAGCCCTAACCAGTTCGGTGTGTAGCCGTTGTGCGAGTTCGTCGGCCTGTCCGGCGCGCTTACGGTAGCGGCCGTTCTCCTTGCGGAGTTCCTCGACGACCTGGCGGGGGAACACGTCGGGTTCTGTTTCGTCAGTTGACGATTCGCCTTCAGGTTCCGGCTCAGGTGTTCGATTCTGAACACCTGCCTCGGTGTCCTCGACGGCCGTGTTTGTTTCGCTCATTGCGCTTGTTCTCCTGTCTGGTTCTTCAGTTCGGTTACTACGTCAGCGATTCGGGAGGCCAGGTCGATGGCCTCGGCGGGTTCCATGCCGAATGCGAGGCCGCCGATCCGCAGCCGCACCGGGCGGGCTGTACCCGGTGCGGCTACGACGTTCGCGGCGAGATCCTTAGCGGCCAAGCGCATCAGGCCACGACCGGCATCGGAGGCTCTCCCGCAGCCTCAACCTTGGCGATCTCGTCGTCGCTGTATCCGAGTTTCGAGAGTGCGTAGGTTCTCGGTAGCAGACCGGCCGCGTACAGCTTCACCACGGCGTCAGCCTCCTGAGCCACGGAACGGGTAGCGGCGTCGGCCCACTGGACCCGGATATCGTCAATCAGGCTGGGGTCGCGGCCATCTCGCACCGCGATCATCAGCTTGGCGACCTGCTCCCACGCGCGCCCGAACTGTGCCTGCCGCGCCTCGGCGCGGGCCGTCAGCGATGCCTCAGCGGCACGCAGGGCATCCGCAGAGGCGGGGTTGTCGGTGAACACCCCAACGTAATGCGCCGGCAACGTACTGACGGCCATGATCTGTCCGAGGATGACCCGAACCGAGGCTTCGTAGCCGGCCAGGTCTGCGGCGACGAGCTGGCCGAACTTCGCCTCACTGTTCTCCGAGATCATCGCCCGGTGACCCTCGGGGATCGGGTTGACCTCCGTCATCACCGGCTGGTCAGCGTCGTCGAGGACCGGGGTGCCGTCGTCGTCGGTGACCGCCTCCTCGGAGAGTTCGATACCGGTAGCCCAACGGCGCGGCCTGCCAACATATTCGGACGTGACCATCATGTCCGCGAGGGACTTGTTCAGCGCGTCCACGAGCGGTTTGAGGTCGTCGATCTCCGAGCAACCCCAGTCCCCGAGAATGCGGTCAGTGTTCCGGAGGTTCACCACCGGGACCGTCATCAGCGGGTTGGCCAGTTCCTCGACCACCTTGAACCCGGTCGGGGTGACCGCACCGGCCTGCTCGGCGTGGAACTTCACAATCCGATCCGGCAGATACATCACGGCGTCCGTGACGTTGCGCTCCCGGTCCTCCCACCGTTTGATCGCTGCGACGGTCTGACGTGTACCGGGATCGGTCAGCACGGCGACCTGTTTCGCGGACTCCACGGTCACGTTCGGGCGGCCGTAGCGATCCGCCCACACGATCACGTAGCTGTCCCCGAACAGTAGGGCTTCCCGGTGCGCGACACCGGAGGTCTGGTCGAGGTCGTTGCGGACCCAATCGGCCCACAGGCCGTCGTCCCCGGCGAACCCGGTGATACGCAGGCGCTCCGCGAGTGCAGTCACGGCCAGGCGCGGAATGTTGGACGCCATGACGCCGAACCTGTTGCCCAGCGCCGTCTTGGCCTCCGGTGACAGGAACGCCAACGGCTGGCGGCCTTCGTAGTAGGCATTCAAGCTCGAATAGCGTGCCAGCGGCTCGTTGAGCCGGCGGATCAACAGGGTCAGTAGATCTGTGTCGTTCATGAGGCGAAGCTCCTAACTCTCTTGCGGGATTTGGTGATGTGCCAGGCGGCACGGTCATAGGCGACGATGGCGGCGACGGCGGCGTCGATCTTGCGGGGGCTGCCGCGTTTGTCCTTCGATACGAGGTCACCCTGCGGGGTTGGCTTCGCGGTGCAGTGCGCGATGTGCGCGGCCAGGCGCGAATCCCCATCGTGGGTGACGGTGTTGGTGACAACGGCCTGATAAAGACGGTCGGTGGCCGGCGCCATCCGGGCCGCGTGCGCGGTGTTCCATTCCAGAACCCGCTTCTCCCCGTGACGTTTCGACCAATCCTCGATCTCCGAACGCCACCCCCACGGGTCACAAGCCAACTCGGCCACGTCATATCGGGTGAATGCGATGTCCACGGCGCGGGTCACGTCCTCCCGAGGCACCCGCCAACGCGGATCTCCGGGGTTCTCCCAGAGGCCCTCGACCCACAGATGCCCGTCGAGAGTGCAGCCGACAAGCGCCGTAGAATCGCCGCTCGCGCTTCCATCGAAACTTAAGACGACACGCTCCCGAGGACGCACACTGCGCGACACGGCGCAGGCGTCCCACGCTCCCCATGGCAGCCATGCCTCGACGCCCGTGACCCACTGGCCAAGACGCAGCTGGCGGAACACCGGTTCCCGCAACGTCCTCCGGGCCGCTTCGAGGCCGTCCTCGGCCAGGAACGGATCAGCACACGCCAGCGCGGGGTTGGCGACCCGCCAGGCGTCCCGGTCGCCGGTATCGCACCCATCCGGGGCCGCGAACTCTTTCAGGTAGAACGCGGGATCGTCACCCATCCGTCCGTGCTCGACGAGTCTCCACATGATGCAATCCGGCGACGATGACGGCGTACTGATCGCCAACGTCAAAGACTCCGGACGCTTACCCGAAACGCTGGTGACCGCCTCCCAGACCGCCTCGGTCACCACGTGCAACTCGTCGACCACCAACAGCGACGGGTCATGGCCGTGCAGGGCACCCGGCTCGGCCGGCAACGGCAACAGCATCGAATCGTTGTGCGGCACCACAATCTTGTCGGCGTACAGCTGGGCGCGTTCCTCGAGTTTCGGGGTCAGCTCGATCATGCGCTTGGCCATCCGCAGCGTGATTCCGGCCTGCCGCTGATCACTGGCGACTACAAGCACCTCGGCGCTGTCCGGGCCCACGAACAACTCCGCGACCGCGAGCATCGCGGCCAGGCCGGTCTTGCCGTTCGCCCTGGCGACCGACACCAGGCCGGTACGAATGCCCGGTGCGAACGCTCCCCGAATGATGTCGGTCTGAAAGTCGCGCAGGCGCACCGGCTTCCCCGCACCGACACCTTTCGGGACGAGCAGATACTCCGCGATGAACCGCAACCGGCGCTCCGCACGGTCCTCGGGGTAGTCCGAGAAGTCCAGCGGAACGGCCTTAACGGTGCCCTTCGCACCCGATTTCACGATCTCACTCTCAAACTTTGCCTGGTCCGCGGGTCATTAGCCGAGGCCGTGGGGGGCACTCCCCTGGTGGCTGACGGCCCGCGTGCGGCTCCAGCGGCACGGTTGCAAGGTCCGCAGAGCACGCGAACATCCTTGAGGCGTACAGGCTTTCCTGCGGCCCTGCGTGCCCATGCTTCTGGGGTGTGGTCGGTCTGTAGGTCGTCGGTGGCTCCGCAGTCGAGGCAGAATGGCTGGAGCCGCCTGGCGCGTTTGGACAGTTGGTTCCATCGGTGGTCGTAGCCGCGTGCGGCGGTCTTGGCTTTGGTGTCGGCGGCGCTGGCGTGTTCGGTGCAGCGGGGGCCGGTGCAGGGTTCACCACATGTCAAACAGGGCCTGAGGGTCATTCCTCTATGCCTTCGCAGGCCGCGAATAGGGTGGTGAACTCTTGTGCGAGGTAGCGCTCGATGCGTGCGCTGTGGGAGCCTCTGCTTCCGTTGCAGCCGTGGCCGGCTGGTGCGTGGCAGGCGGGGCAGGCGATGATCTGTGAGTGGCCGATCAGTTCGTCCAGTCGGTCCTCTGCTTGCTCGGTGAAGTAGTTGTGCATCCATTGCTTGAGGTCGTCGTCCGAGATGGACATTCGTCAGCCTTCCTGTCGTTTTATGTGGACCCGGACGTGGTCGGGTTTGTCGTTGAGGTCGAGGCCGACGACGGCGGGGCCGACTACCTCGTAGTCTCTGCCGCCGTGGCGGATGGCATCACGGGGCGTTATGCCTTCCGTGTCTGCGTTGGCGGGCATGAATACCTTGCCGGTGAGGGTGGCGATACTTGTTGTGCTGGTGGTGGTTTCGGTCGTGGTGTTGAGTTGCAGTGAGCAACCGGTAACGGTGATGGTTTCTTCGGTGGTCTGCTCGATGCCGAGCGTGCCGATCACGCCGGTGCCGGTACGTTTGACGATCTCGATGGTGGTGTTACCGATCACTGTTCGCCGTCTTCCGCCTGTTGCTGGACGAGGTGGCCTCCGAGGGCGATGACCTTGGCGTACTGCTCCATAAGTCGGGCTGCGCAGTCGTCGGTGAGGCGCAGTTTGTAGGCACCTAGTTCGTGGGTGTGAACGAGTAGGTAGGACGCGATGCCGTCTGGCGCTTGTGCGGATTGCATCATGGCCCAGGTGATGTCGGTGGCTGTCAGCTCGATTGTGTCGGTGGGGAGTGCGAGGTCGACGAACTCGGGTTCTTCGGGTGGCTTGGTCATTTTTGCTGCGTTCTCCTTGGGGTTTGGTTATTGGGCTGCGCGTTGTCCGTGCCACGGTGGGTTGGTGGCCGTGAGGTAGTCGAGGTTGTCGTCTCGTATCCATAGGTCGAGTGCGCGGCTGCAGGCGTTGTGGCCGGCGACGTGGAGGCCGGTGGTGAATCCGTAGACGAGTCCGCCGCAAACGCTGCAGGTTTCGTAGAGGGGCAGTTGTTGCGTGGGCTGGCGCATCAGCTGGCCTTTCGTTGTCCGGTGCATTTCATGGGTCGGTCGCTGTCTCGGCCGCCGTGGTCGTGGCGCCAGCCGTATCCGTCGCATTCGTCGCATGTGGCGGGGTCGTGGGCAGGTTCGGCGTTAGTGAGGAACTCGGAGAGCCAGCGGGTTGTCCGGCGTTCTTTCCAGCGTTCGTGGTGTTCGCGCGCGATCCTGCAGTCGGGGCAGCGCTTGCCGGTGCCGTAGGGCATGTGTTCGTCGCAGAACTCGGGAGGTTCGGGGTCGTGGGGTTCGTCGACGGGTTCGGCGTCGATGATGTTCGTCTGATCGAGAAGATCGTCTTGGAGAGAGAGCGCGTTGCCGGGGTCGGGCACGGCTGTCACGTCGAGCGGTTCGTCGTCGGCTGGCGCGCCCAACTCTCTCCCCAATGGATTACCCAATGAAGAACCCAATGGGGGGGCTATTTCAGCACCCATTTCCGGTGCTGTGGAGCACCCATTTATCGGCTGTGCTGCACCCATTTCCGCGCTGTGCTGCACCCATTTATCGCCGGATATAGGTGCTGTGGCGCACCCATTTATTGGGGGCATCGTCAGCCGGTACTCAGCCGTGCGGGTGTTCCCGGCACCCTTCGGAGCCGGTTTGGTGACCACCATCAGGCCGCATTCGACAGCCGCGCGGCGGGCACGCTTCACGGTGTCGAGTGACACGCCGAGTTCATCCATGATGCGTGCGTTGGCACGCCAGGCGTTGCGGCCCTGACTGTTGGCGTGGAGGCCAATCTCGGCGATCACCGCGCGCTGAACCGGCGGAACCGGGGCACGTAGGACCGCGCTAATCCATTGCAACTTTGAGAACTTGTCGGCCGCCCAGTCACCAGACGCGTCGGGGTGACGCGCCTGGTGCTCCGGGTTTCCCGTTACCACGATGTTCTAGATCCCCTCGATCTCGTCGATCTCGTCGGCGGCGGCGATCAGTGCCAGCCCGAGGGCGCGAGCGACGGCGGGCAGGAGGCAGTCGAAGGACCCAAGATTGCCGGGCGACACGGTGATCGTCCGTTCGACGTTGCCGTCGGCCCACTGGATCCCGTCGAGGCGGACGGTCATATCGGTTGTGTGGTCGACCGCCCGATGCGCCGCGTCGAAATAGCGACTCGGGAAGCCGTGCTCGACGTCGTCCCAGTCGTATTTTCCGGGCCGAAGATCCTCGGTCCTGTCGGCCTCGGGGTGGAGGCCGAGATCTTCAAATGCGGGATACGTCCGCATCAGGCGGCACCTCGGGGATCGTCGGTGCGGGTCAGCGTGTTGGCGTCGAG
>CAZTAA010000008.1:0-82793 GCA_964611465.1 uncultured Mycobacterium sp.
ATCGTCACACCGATCGTCGGCGCGGTGTACAAGAAGCTGGGCGGCGATTAGCGCCTAACGCCTCCGGTGCTCGATGTCGGCGCCTAGCGCCTCCGGCGGCCCGTCCCGAAGATGCTCCGGGTGATCTCCCGCCCGATGACCGTGCCGGCCGAGCGCATCGCACTCTTGAACGCCGGGTTGTCCATCATCTGCTCGAGCATGCTCGGCTCGGCCTTCTCCACGGGCTTGGGCATCGGCGGCAGCTCGATCCCCTCGGGCAGCAGCGGCGGCAGATCGACGGCGTCCTCCAGCGCCGGCGCCAGCTTGGCGGCCAGCATCTCGTAGGCCGATTCCCGGTCGACGGTCTGTCCGTACTTCAGGAACAGCGGACTCGCCTGAGCCACGGCCTTGATGTAGTCCGGCCCGATGGTGTCCATCAGGGATCGCGGGGCCCGCAGCCGGGTCCAGGCCACCGGGGTCGGCGCGCCGCGCTCGGAGAGCACCGTGACGATCGCCTCGCCGATCCCCAGCGACGTGAGGTCGGTCGCCAGGTCGTAGAACTGGGTCTTGGGGTAGGTGCGCACCGTCTTCGACAGCGCCTTCTGGTCATCCGGGGTGAAGGCGCGCAACGCGTGCTGGATGCGCGCACCCAACTGGGAGAGCACCTCGTTGGGCACGTCGGTGGGCAGCTGGGTGCAGAAGAACACCCCGACCCCCTTGGACCGGATCAGCTTCACGGTCTGTTCCACCTGCTGCAGGAACGCCTTGGAGGCATCGGTGAACAGCAGGTGCGCCTCGTCGAAGAAGAACACCAGCTTCGGCTTGTCGACGTCGCCGACCTCCGGCAGGTAGGTGAACAGGTCGGCCAGCACCCACATCAGGAACGTGGAGAACATCACCGGGCGAGCCGCCTGGTCACCCAGTTCCAGCAGCGAGATGACACCGCGGCCCTGAGCGTCGACCCGCAACAGATCCGCGGGATCGATCTCCGGCTCGCCGAAGAACGTGTCGCCGCCCTCGGCCTCGAGATTGACCAGTGCGCGCAGGATCACCCCGGCCGTCTGCGCCGACACCCCGCCGATCGTCTTGAGCTGCTCCTTGCCCTCATCGCTGGTGAGATGGGTGATCACCGACCGAAGATCCTTCAGGTCCAGCAGCGGCAGCCCCTGCTGGTCGGCCCAGTGGAAGATCAGGCCGAGGGTGGACTCCTGGGTTGCGTTGAGCCCCAGAACCTTTGACAGCAGGATCGGGCCGAATGAGGAGATCGTCGCACGCACCGGCACCCCGATGCCCTTGGTGCCCAGGGAAAGGAATTCGACGGGGAACGGCGTCGGGGTCCAATCGTCGCCGGTGTCCTGGGCGCGCTGGGTGGTTCGGTCGCCGGGCTCACCCGGCCTCGACAGGCCGGAGAGGTCGCCCTTGACGTCGGCCATCACCACCGGCACCCCGGCCGCCGAGAGCTGCTCGGCGATGACCTGCAGGGTCTTGGTCTTGCCGGTGCCGGTGGCGCCGGCGACCAGGCCGTGGCGGTTCATCATCGCCAGCGGGATGCGGATCTGCGCCGCGGGATCGACGACGCCGTCCACCACCACCGAACCGAGTTCCAGCGCCGCCCCGGTCGTGGTGTAGCCGGCGGCGATCTGCTGGGCGGGAGTCGCCGTCGATTCGCTCGTCATGGCGTGATCCTCCGTCAGTACGTGCAAGTTGGCCGCTAAGACACTACTTGGCGGTGCGCGGCGCCGACGGGTGGAACGGCGCCGGGGACCGGGGTGCGCCTAGGGTGGATCGCTGTGCGGGATGAATTGGTGTGGATCGACTGCGAGATGACCGGCCTGGACCTGCGCTCAGACCGGTTGATCGAGATCGCCGCCCTGGTGACCGACGCCGAACTCAACGTGCTCGGTGAGGGCATCGACGTGGTGATCCACGCCGACGACGCGGCGCTCGACGGCATGATCGAGGTCGTCGCGCAGATGCACAGCCGGTCCGGGCTCATCGAGGAGGTGCGGGCCTCGACCGTGGACGTGGCGGCGGCCGAGGAGATGGTCATGGACTACATCCGCACCCACGTCAAACAGGCCAAGACCGCGCCGCTGGCCGGGAATTCCATCGCCACCGACCGCGGTTTCATCGCCCGGGACATGCCCACTCTGGACGACTACCTGCACTACCGGATGATCGACGTCAGCTCGATCAAGGAACTGTGCCGGCGCTGGTATCCCCGGATCTACTACGGGCAACCCGAGAAGGGTCTCGCGCACCGCGCCCTGGCCGACATCCAGGAGTCGATCAAGGAGCTCAAGTACTACCGGCGCACCGCGTTCGTCGCGCCACCGGGACCCTCCAGCAGCGAGATCACGGCGCTCGCCGCGGACCTCGGCGCAACCGATTCGGCTGCCGGGCCCGAAACCGGCTAGTATCGACGGCGCCGCTGCGCGGCAATGGTGGCTGTAGTTCAGTTGGTAGAGCACCAGGTTGTGATCCTGGCTGTCGCGGGTTCGAGTCCCGTCAGCCACCCCGATGTAGAGAACCGCTCCTGACCTGTTCAGGGGCGGTTTTCCACTTTGCGGGTCGTTCGGGCGCATCGTCGATGCGCTGTCCGATGCGCTATCGGGCGGACGTACGCGGACTGAGTAAGTACCGCATAAGTACGGCGAAGTACCGCACGCCGCCCCGGGCGATCGAGGTGGCCGGGACAGCGTGCGCGATTAGAAGTCGTCCTCACCGTCGCCGGAGTCGATCGGCACTACGAACACCTCGCCGCGATTGAGCGGTTGCTGTGGCTCAACCGCTTCCGACGCGTCGGGGTCGCTCTCGCCCTCCTTGAGCCGGGCTTGGAGCTCGGGCCACAAATGTTCGGGCAACACGTCCTTGACCACGTCGATCACCCGACCCAGCTCCACCAAAAACCTCGCCCTTTCGGCTTGGATGTCGATTCCGGGGATGGCCTTGTGCAGCTTCTCCGCGGCCCTGAGCCCCATCTCGGGGCTGACCTCCGTGTCGTCGCGAACCAGACTCTTGTAGCCCTTGACCATCACCGCCTCCAGGTAGGCCAGCGGTGTGATCGCCGTACCCGCCCCGTCCTCCCCGTCGATCTCACCGTGAGGGGCACGCCGCTCCAGGATTTCGCGGTACAGCGCCAGTTCGACGTTTTGTTCCGGGAAATGCCGCTTGGCGTGGTTGCGTACGCTGTCCAGACTCATAGGGTGCCCTTCGGCGACGACGGCGCGGACGATCGGGGGGTGAGACCACCCCCAAGCCAACATCGCGTTGACCTGCACCCTTATCGCCTCGTTCTGGCAAACGTGGCAACGCGGCTCGCGATACGTTTCTGGTAACATTGAGTTTCCTCCTTGCTGGCGGTTCAAGGCACCGCCATATTGGCGGGCTCAGCTCTTCCACTTATGAACGCCGCCGAATACACCCCCCTAGGGCAGTGATCTACGTCACATCATGGCCAGTGGGCCCCGTCCGCGGCGATGGCGTGAACGATCCGAGTGGAAGGATGCGGCAACCGCGAGCATGGCGTTAACCTTCACCTGGATTGGCCTGCAGCTGCACACTCGGCAACGGGGTTCCGGATGGAACGATTCGGGGTTCACCTTCCTCCTCACCGGCAACGGGCTGCGGCACGCCGAGGTGGTGATGGCCACTCCTTGGGCCGGCACCCCGCGAATCACAAGTTGACCACGACATGCCGTGACCACCGTCACATCGGGGCCCCCACCGGGGAGGGGATTCGGTGCTCCCCCGCATACCTGTAGGTCGGGCCGCGTGGATCTATCCGAAACCCGGCGAAACGAGTTCGGGCTCGTCGTATCCCCCGAAACGGTCGAACGCGCCGCGAATACAGGGTCCAGACAAGGTGATGATCGCCATGGAGCCTGGCTGCAGAAGCAGCCTGCATTGGCACCCAACTCGTTCTGTCGGTAGGACGCTGCACAATCTCCCCGTGCGATGCAACCGGTTCCGAGAGGATGGCTCACCCTGCCGCAATTGCACACCCAATGCGGATGGCTGGTGCCGTCAAGACGGCTGTCCTGGCTTCGTTCGGCGCGACCCGACTAGTGCCCCGATAACCGAGGGCGGCCCCGAGGGGACTAGCCGACATATCGCGGAAACCGGCGGCATTGAGCTCACTGGCGTGGCAATCGACGACGTGCCGGCGGTCCATGTGACCACTCACGCCCTCGATAGCTTCCGCTTCCACCACGGCGGCAATACGCGGGAAGCCGCGATCCAGCTTCGCATGATGCTCGAGGACTTCCTCGTGAAGTCATCACGGCGCATATCGGATGACGGCTACATACGCCTCGCCCGAGATGGCTACGTGCTGACTCTGTCGCCAGCCGGTCATACGATCACCGGCTACAAGACCGTCCACCGGGAGCGAACGTGGGAGCAGTTCAAGGCGGGCGTGAAGTCCCGATTCAAAAGCAGCGGGAAGGCACGAAAGGCGTCTGGCCCTGTCCCCGAGCCCGGGCCAAAGGTCAGTCTGGCCGACTTCCAACGCCGTTTCGAGCCTGACGCCGTCTATTTGACGGGGCGGGTCCGCACTTGCTTCGCGAAGATCGCCGATCTGCGCTGGGCATCTGAGGAGGAGTTGGACGCCCAGATTCGAGCGGCGTGCGCACATTTCGAGTCAGGCAAGGTGACCCATCGCGAAGATGGCTGTTTCGAGGTCGAGGTGGCCGACCGCATATGGCTCCTAACCCCGGACTGCCTAAAGCTAGTCGGTGTCAGAACCTCGTCCTCACGGTAAATATTGCTGTCATTCTCTTTCGGGCTTGTTCCGTCTGAGCAGTTGGGAGGGAAGCAAAGTGGCACTTTTCGAACCGCTAGGAGTTGAGGATCCTCAGGCACCGTGGAATCGGAATCCGATGGGCCGTGCCGCCGGTAGTTCGGAAAGCGGTTGCGTGTGGATGTTGTACCAGGATCACGGGGAGTGGATGACCTACGAGGAACTCGTAGAAGCGGTCTCAGAGGAAGCAGCAGCCATTCCTCCGGAAGAGGCCGGCTGGAGAGACGGCGAGTTCAACGCCGGGGAGTACATCATCGAGGCTTGCATTAGCGGCATGTACGGCCAGATGGAAGTCACCGGCAGGATAGTGACCGAGTACACCGATGGAACACACCGTTGGACGACGGAAGACCTCCCCGCGAAGGTCTATCAGCAGAAGCGTCAGGGCGATTTGAGCTTCGATGCATGGTTGACCGCCTCCGTGACCGCAGGTGATCTCCGCGCAGTCGAATTCTTGCAGTACATCGGCCAGGACCTCGACGGAGGCGACAAAACTGCAGAGTACATCGTTATGGAGCGTCGGATCGTGGGCTGATGCCAATATCGTCCCCCATCGACAAGAAAGATGAAGCAAGCGTTCGCCGGTAGGGCCTTAGGCTTTGATCACTCGCGCGGATGGAGGAGTTGATTTGCCGCCGGAAAGTTCGTTGTCCGATCCCAAGGAACCTGAGGACGAGGATGTAGAGCTCGTCACGATTCCTGATGAGTTTGGGACTGTGGTGATCGGGACTGACCAGGAACTCGAGGAGTTCGCCCAACGATGGGAGCGGGCCGAAGGGGGCGGGAGTGTGGTGGGGCTAGCAGCTCCAGACATCCAAAAGCTGGTTCACCTCGCACCGGAGCTGATCAACACTGCAAAGACCGCACGTTATGTCTTCGGACCGTCGCTGTGGATGCAGGCCAAAGACCCTGCGCCTGGGACGATCGTGACGTACCACCGGATGACGCGCAGTGCGTCCAGCGGCAAGATTCTGGCGAATCCCCGCATCGGCGCACCGCCGGTTGCGGCCGCCGGAGCCGCGGCGCCCCCCGTCGCAGCAGCGTTGATTGCGATGGAAGTTGCGCTCGACCAACTAGCTGAACGTATTGAGGCCCGTCTAGACGTCATCGAGGACAAGGTCGACGAGCTCCTGCGCTTTGCCACGGCGCAGCGGCTCGGGGACGTCCACGGCAGCCTGCGGCTGCTCAAACGCAAGCTCAGTGAGGTCAACGAAGGGCATCAGCTAACCGCCACCGAGTGGTCGACTATCGCCCACTTAGGTACGGATCTAGAAAGGGATGTCGAGCGGCTCCGGCAACACGCGATGCAACTGCTTTCAACCCTGTGCGTTGATGACCCTGCCACGAAGCGGGCGGACAAGCTGAAAAGCATCGTTGAGAAGGGGCGCATGTGCGAGACCCTGCAGCTTCTACTCATGGCGCAGCAATCGCTGTATATCTGGCAGCGGCTGAGGCTTGAGCGCGTCGTATCGGCGGAACCTGACTTCGTCGCACAGACGACCGCTAGCGCGCGGACAACTCTTCGAGAGCAATTCGATGCGGACAACGACCTGGCCGCCCGGCTACGGAACACACTAGATAATTACGCTGCGCTCAGGGTCAATGAAGTCCACCATCAGCTGGCCGCGCGGACTATGACGAGGTACCGCGCCCCTCTCGCGGAGATGGTGGACAAGTTCATAGAAATCCGCGGATTACAAGTGGATGGATGGCTGGGAGTTCAGCACGCAGGGTTCCGGGACGCTGTTAATGCGGTCGCCTCGAAGACCGCGGAAATCACGCGGGTAAGCCGTAAACAGCTAGCCAAGTGGATCGATCCGGACGGCGGTTCTGAGGGCGACAGCTAGCACGAATTTGTGTACCCACGCACTAATGAACCTCGCAAAACGCGCGCTCCTCGGCTGGACGATGGAAAGTATTCGCGGGGTGTATGGACTTCGGCACAATTAGAAATGAGGTTCGCGTGCAGCTCGTCTACTGGTTCGCCGACGGCAGTAACGGTGAATACTGTGTCTTCTTCGCGCCTCGCGAGAGGGCCGAGTATGTGGCGCGCATCTGTGCAGCGGTGCGCGACTCACAAACCTGGGCAGACTTCAAACGGCGACTACCTCCAGGCGAGTGGGAGAGCTACTTTCAAGAGTACTTCGGTGAGTCGGCCGAAGAATTGGATGAGCGGTTCAGAGACGAAGAGCCATTCGAAGCGGATGACGTGCCCGGGCTTGCCGATGGTTTTTACCCACCGTCGCTTGCCTCGGAGCAGACAAGCTTCTTTCCAGCGGACCTGGTGGCAGAGTATGGCGGCGAGAGTGGCTGTCAGAACCTGGGCGCCGATGACGCTGAGGATATCGCCGATAAACTTCGAGCACTAGGACATTCAGTACAAGAGGTTGATTGGGATTTCGATTATTAGAACCTCTGCGGGGTCCGCTCGCCGCTACTTGCCTCCGAAAACGATCATTTAAGTAGGCTGAGGACGAAGTCGTGGATGTCCTCCGCAAGCGAAACCCACGACATCGGATCGCTCATTCGATCCTGGCTTGGGGCGGACCCCTCCAATACCGTCTCGCCCTCAAGATTCAAATCGTTTGATGAGTAACTTAGGTGAACGTCGTCACCATCCCTCCAGGTCGCTTTGCCGTAGATCGGAGCACTTGAGCCAGCAGACAAGTCGTCGTTCTTCCAACTGATGTCGTCCGACCAATCAGCTTCTTGCTCTCCACCCCAACGGAATTCGATGTCATATGCAATCGGATCCTCACTAAAATCGTCACTCCACAGCGTGACGCAAATCGGCCCACCCGGCGTGATGACTTCCGGCATGTCGTCGAGAGGGTCTTCATCCCAGGGATTTTCAGATTCTTCATCTTCGAAGTTCTCATCGTCGACGTCGTCGTCTGCGACTGTCTCTTCATCGGGACAGTCTGTCGGCGAGCCAATCTCGGACATGTCCGCGTCCTCCTCTCGATCGTTTACCTGAGCCTGGGGAGATTTCCTTGAATCAAGAACAAGAATGCGTCTAGCTCCCACCCCGACGAAGCGGCAATAGCTTCAACGGATCACTCGATCACCGGGAACCGTCGCTGCCGACCTCCGGGGTGTCCTGCTGAAGTAGGTCGGTCTAGCCGGATCGTTCCGGCTCCTTGAGGTATGGCATCGCCTGGGAAATCCAATACGCCCACCCATCCCCTGGTGGCCGGCGGTTCGCCTGCGGAGTATGCCGATGGCCTCCTCATTGCGAGGGCTCATGTTCAACCACGTCGGTGGTGTGGGGGCGGTAGTTCCTCCAAGTTATGGTCGGCTCTCCGCTCCAGCGATAGGCGACTAGAGTGCCGTCACGCTCGGCACTGAAGTCGACACACGCAGTGTGGGCGGTCCAATCGTCCTTGTGTACCGGTTCCCAGTCACGCCAGTAATGGCCGTAGAAGAGCGGAACGCTGTCGGTATAGAGATACGAGCGTCTGATCTCAGGATCGACGAGGATGTCCCCAGGGATCACCGGATAGAGATCCCCGTTTTCGAGTGTTGCCCCGCGCAATTCGGCTAGCTCACGCAACGTGGTGTCGTCGTGTTTCCACCAGCGGATCCTGGCTTCATAGCGAAGCTTCGGGCCGCCGATTTTAAAGGGCGGCAGGCCATAGGGGTCTAGATCGATCTCCGGGCCTTTCAGGAGTACCTCCACGGCCGCATGTAACTCTGTGTCCTTCGTTACCGCCTCGGCGTAATGGGCGACGGTCGTGAGCCGATTGGATCCACACGCGTCGATCACCGCCCGCATCGATTCCGGATGCCAGCACGCATGCACGACTCGCACCCCACCGAGATCAAGCCACAGTGGCAGCGTCTTGAACCAGTCGATGTAGTACCTCTGGTCGTCCTCGCTCAGGTTGAGGAACGCGGAATGCTGGCTCGCGTTGTGCTCATTGTGTTCGCGGAGGAATTCACCCGTTTTGGGATGTTTCGTGGCGTAGGTGATCGCGTTGAATTCGTGGTTGCCCATCACCACGTCAGCTGTATCGCTGTCTGCCATGGCCTTCACCAACTGCAGAGCTTCTAGCTGCTCCGGCCCACGGTCAATGAGGTCTCCGACGAACACCGCGCGCCGCTCAGGGTGGCGATAGGCCCCGGTGGTCTCGTCTGGCGCGTAGCCGAGATCGGTTAGTCGCGCCTTGAGGAGGGAAGCACACGCGTGAACGTCACCGATGATGTCCAGGCCGCTTACCAACGCCTTCTCCCCTCGCAACCACGAGAGCCCAAGTCGTCCGATTATCGACCGACCACGTCTCCGCATGCGGGCGCAAACGCCACCGCAGAGGTGGAGCAAATTGCGCTCTCGTCGACTCCGCGTCGCGACGATGATAAGCACCGCTTGCGGGGCACGCGGCCTTTTTCCAAATTGGACCTTACTTCGGGTCACCTGCCTAGGCGGTGCCGGTAATGGTCAGAAACCCCGGGAACGGTCGTCTCGGAATGCAACTCATCCCCGGTGTTGATGCCGATGCCGAAGCGAAGCTCCTGGCCGAATCGCTCGGCGACCAGGCGGTCGATCACCACAGCGGTCCTCACGGCAGCGCCGGCTGATCGGGGAGGTCGTTGCCCAGTGATCAAACGGCGCAAAAACGCCCCGCTCCGCGCCGAAACAATGGAAAGTATTCGAGGGTGCATGTATTGGAAGGACGCGACCCAGTGGAAGAACTCAAACAGAGTGTTAAGAACGAGATCCTCGAGGCACTCCGGGCACGACGACACGGGCTGCGGATTACGCCGGAAGAAGAGCGGCTAATCGACGAGCACCTCGAACTGGTCCCGGTGGAACACACCGAAGTTGCGACGGTGGTCGATAGGTGTCTTGAGTTGTTTCCTGTCATTGACGGCGACCCGACGCTCCCGGAGGGAACATCACTCGACTGAAGGCTCGTCGAGAACCCGGATTGAGGACACGGCCACATCCATCTAAGCCAGTGACAACATGCCGGGTCAGACTGCAAGTTTCACCACAGAGCGTGCGGCGGCTTCCTGTTCTCTTTCCTGTGATCTGGATTCGAGGGGGACTAATGAGTGGGGATGACATCAGGAGTGGGGGTCCGGCAGATTTGCGCGCGGCTCGCGACTCGTACGAGAAAGCCGCTGCCGCAGGCGACACCGACGCCATGGTCCATCTTGGTGCCATATGTCAGCAGTGCGAACCAACGGATCTTCCAGCTGCACGCATGTGGTGGGAGAAAGCGGCGCAACTCGGCAACCTTGAAGCGATGGCTCAACTGGGGTCCTTGCTCACCCAGTTGGAGCCGCCAGATCTGCAAACGGCGCGCAGCTGGTTTGAGAAGGCTGCCGCAGCCGGCAACACAAACGCCATGACAAGTCTTGGTCGCCTGTTAGTCGACTATTGGAGCCCGCCGGATGTGCCGGCCGCGCGAACGTGGTTGGAAAGGGCCGCCGCTGCAGGCCGTGTCGATGCGATGGTGATGCTGGGTGGGTTAGCCTTCCAGGTGGTGAATCCACCGGATCTTCCGGCGGCACGGGGCTGGTGGGAGAAAGCTGCTGCGGCTGGCGACGTTGGTGCGATGGCCAGCCTCGGTGAATTGTTCACCCGCTGGGATCCACCCGATTTGTCGGCTGCGCAGGATTGGTTGCGCAAGGCAGCGGGCGCAGGTCATCTGAGAGCAATGGCGAACCTGGGCACCCTTCTCGCTGAGTCAGACCCTCCTCGTCTGGCGGCAGCTCACGATTGGTGGCAGATGGCGGTCGAACGAGGGGGAGCCGCGATGCTCAGTGATCTCGGGGTTGCGCTGGCGGGTCAAGATCTGCGGGCAGCACGTCTCTGCTTAGAAGTCGCTGCCGGTGCCGGAGAGACAGGTGCCATGAACAACTTGGGCAATGTACTTGTGAGGTTGGATCCACCTGAGATTGCGGAGGCTCGCAGCCTGTGGGAGAAGGCGGCAGCCGCTGGAAATGCCGACGCGATGGCGAATCTCGGTGACCTCTTTAGCCAATCGGACCCGCCCGACCCGACCGCAGCGCGAGCTTGGCTAGATAAGGCTGTGGCAGCGGGCCATCCCGGTGCGATGACAAGTATGGCTAAGGCTCTGCTCCGTTCAGATCCACAAAATGTGTCTGCAGCAATGGACTGGTTGCAAAAAGCCGCAGCAGCTGGCGAACCGAGGGCGAAAAGCCTCATGGATGGGTTGTCAGACCTTCAACATGGGCGCGATGCCGAAAAATAGGGATCTCTCGCTGTCGCAAAGTGTGGTCTAGATCCCAGGTTAGACGACGACACACACTGAAGTGGCGAGAGTGGGCGAAGTTGTGCAGGTGTCCCGTCGTCCGGATCGTCCGCCTGTCGCAGAACAGAACCGAGTGAGACACCTCCTATCTCGCCGTGACGGAACGTCATTCCGCCAGGTCGATCTGTCTCAAAAGTTTGTATCGGGAATGTTTCTCGTAATTGGAGTTGAACTCGTGATGAAACAGCCTGGGCTGCAGACTGATCAGACTTCCGGCACCCGTATCGGCTACACGCGCGTGAGCACCGTCGCCCAGACCCTCGATCAACAGAACAAGGCCCTCGCCGCTGCCGGTGTCCGCAAGACCTTCTCCGACAAGATGTCCGGTGCACGCGACGACCGACCCGGTCTGGCGGCCCTCCTGGATTATGTCCGCGAGGGCGATTCCGTTGTGGTCTGGCGGCTTGATCGGCTGGGCCGCAACACGCTGCACGTCCTAGAAACCGTCAAGGCCCTAACCGACCGTGGAGTTCCCGGACGTTCTCCGATACCGACGGACCGGGAATGTACTGTGCCTAACGACATCACACCGGGGAGGTAGCCGCCATGAATTCGGACGATGCGACGACGTTTCATATCGCGTGGATTATCAATGACGACCAAGTCGCCGACACTGTGCAGATCGTCGTGTACGACCCCATCGAGTACCGCATCCCGATCTTTGAGGTCGACACCGGGCTGCCGGTGAAGTCGGACCCCGGGACGGTCGCCGACCGGGCCAGGGAGCTGCTACAAATCGACGGCGGGTTTATCGTCCACACCATAGAGCCGGACGGCTCTGGCTTCGCCGCCGTAGTCGAGTCGAGCCGCGCCTGAACTGTCCGCAGCGACTTCCTGACGCCGGTGATCAGGTGAGCACCCTTGTGCCGAATCTTCCGCAGCTCAGCGGGGAGTAATGTCGCAGCCACCCTGGTCTCCTCGTCCCCTTAGGTGTCCCGACCTCTCCCCTACATTAGCCAGACGGTCGGAAAGGTTTTCCATTAGGAGCTGAGTACCTGGCGGGGCCGCCTCCTCGCGCGCTAGTAGGACTGGCTCCTGCGTCTGTGGTCACAATGGCGCGGTGTCTAAGTGACCGGTCAGCGACGCCGCCCCAGCCCGGGCGAGCCAGCGCTGATGAACCCGTTGGGCTTTCCGGGCCACCATTCTCGACGCGTCGGCGAGGGAGGATTGCGGTGCCCGGCATCCTCCAGCCGCAAGCACTCATATGCCCAAACCTTCAGCGCCGACAGCGGGTCCTGTTCGTAGCCGAACCGCTCAAGCTCGCTGGCCAGTCGTTGCCGGTCTTCATTTGAGAGGCTGTGCCAGAAGGCTTTAACACTTCTCATCACTTCCAGATGATCAATGTATGTGTAACCGGCAGTCGGAAACTGCGCCGCGAGCATCCGCCTGGTGTGCTCCAACAGGGAGATGCGGGGATTGGTGTGCTTGACATTGATCATGTAGTTCTCCTGGTCCTGGACAGGCGAAGGACCCCGCCACCGGGCCGGTGGTCGGGTACGTATCGGGGTAGGGCATTCCCTGGGCCTACTGAGACAGCAGGCCGGTGTTTCTCACATGCTTCGTGCGGGTCATAACAAAAAAACCCGCCCTCGTGGATGAGGACGGGCGTGCAGAGCGCTTGGCTCTACATTCCTGTATAGCAGACATCTTCGGAATTTCGACCTGCTCAGCGTCTGTACCGATACAGTCTGCTTGACTTTCGGGCTAACGCACGCCCAACGCACTGAGCGACCTTCTCGTCTGTCACAGTCATGCCGTGATGATGCTTTCCCTGACTCGTCACCACCAGTGGCTTAAGACGCTCTGCTCCCGGGGCGCCGCGTCAGCCAAGGGGCTACGTGCCCACATTTTGCCCACAAGAACATTGATCGGGTGTTACCCAAAGTGGCGTATCTCCGCAGCTAGGGCGGGTTTCGCTACCGTGACCATGTGGCCGAATAGGGTTCAAATCCCTCCGCCACCGTGAAGCGCAGGCGGACGAAGGACGACCACACCGGCAAAGACATCGCGAGGTACATCGGCGTCAGCCGGGCGATGTTGTACAGATTTTACAACGAGCCGGTCTCAACCAGCATCCACAACAACACGTCCAGGACGCGCAGCGTTGATATCTCCTCGGGTAGGCAAGACGCCTGCGTCTTGAGTTCGCCGAGCCACCTCCAGATCCGCCTATCTCGGTCCAGAAGGACCGTCTGGAACTTCCACCAATAGTCGATGGTGTCCATGCGGGTGGCCTGCTCAACGAAGCTGTCCCAAATCGGGAACTGTTGTGGCCGTTTAGCTGCGATTAGCTTGCTGGTGGTTGTCGGGCCAACGCCATCTCTCCCGAAGCGCAACAGCGTCCAGAGCTGACCCGCCGGGGAGGTGCTAGTTAGGTCGTTGGGGTCACAATTCACAAGGTCGACTTCGGGAGGAATCTGCCTGAGCAGTTTGGAAATATCCGCCTGGGTGTCGGACCGGAGCAGCCGCACCACCGCTTCTTTTGGCACGGTGACGCTTAGAAGCGATACGGCGACGAAGTCGGCAGGCCCCAAGGTGTAGGGATCGGGGTTAAGCGCGGCGATCGCCTCAAACCGTGCTCCGGTGTAACTGGGTGTTCCGTCAGGGCGATTTTCGTAGTAGTCATTGAGCAACTTGAGGGCAGTCGAGGTATCACAATCGACGACAGCCTTTGGCCAATCCTTGCGCCAAGCGGTGTATTTGGATTTCACTGGCCCCCATCCTCTCCCGCTCATCTTTCGCGTCGTCTACGGACCCTGGGCATCGCAGGAGCGGTGGGCGGACAACATTAAAAATGGGCTCAAATTAGAGCAGCGACTTGATCCCGCCGATGGCCTCTAGGGCTCGCCTGAGCCGCGTGTGTTGAACTATGAGCCAGTCGATCATGGCGGGCCACTTATCGACATCGGTCACGCTGGCAAAGTCTGATGATATGTAGACCGCTGCTGCACGTTTGCCGGGCTTCTGGTCCCAATGGACGAACTTCGCGGATTCACCTAGGGCGTCTTCGAACTTCGCCTTCTGCGCGTGCAACTTCTGGAACCGCGCCTGGTTGATCTCCCCGTCTCGGCTTCGGAAGTAGAGCTGAACCCGGAGGCCCTGTCTTGTGAATGCTGTCGAATAGACCACGTCACTCGTACCGGTCGGCAGGTCGTACCAGGAGTCTGGTTGCGGTAATTTGGCTTGAGTCCAATCGGAGTGCTCGCTGGCAATTCGGTTTAGGAACTTCTCCCAGAACCCCCAATACTGTTGGCCGCGCTCGGTCAACTCGCCGGTATTGGTGGCGGCTTTGACCCGCTTCTCCCAATCGTTGGGCTGTACGACAACCTTGAAATTCGGGGCGGGAAGGGAGTCCCCGATCTTGACCACTTCGATTTTGATGCCAAAGAATCGCGTGTTCGGGTCGGTGTGCTCATTTAACCAGTCGAGAGCGGCTCTGTGCTCGGGCCGAAACCCCGCCGTGATCCATACAATCGTGGTGGGGTTTGTGCCGCCGGCGTAGGTCATGATCTGACCAAGGTGAGCATGGTCAGAAGGCGTCAACTGGTTCTCGACGATGACTACGCTGTCGTCGGATAGATCGTGGCCGAAAAGGTCTAGAGAGAAGTCCCCGACAGGGTGTTCGGCCTTCTTGAGTTCGAGGTCCATCTCGAGTAGGTCACCTAGTACCTGGTAGTTCGCCAGGAGCCACGGGGTGAAATCGTGAGCCTCGTGCGGCCACACCGACTTCGGGTCAACCGCTTCTAGATGACCTAGGAGTGAATCGGTCACGCGAACCGATCCGGCGTCCGCATGCTCTGCCTCGGCCTTGCTCCGCTTCTCGCCACCGGTCCCCCTAGTATTGACCATCTGTGGTCGAAGTATCCCAAGGCTGAACGTCTTGCGCCGAAAATTTGCGGGTCCTGAGTCAAACGAATACTTCTTGGGTTAACCGCAGGGCGACAGGCCAAGGCCGACATAGCGCGTACCCGCTACCACTTGCGAAGGTTCGCCGGGGCAGTGCTCGTAGCGGCGTCGCCCCACCGCCACCGTCTGGGTGGAGCGAGTCGCACCCTTGCGGCGGAACTGATGTGGCCAGTCTGCGGTCCGCGCCCCGCACAGCCTCTTTGATCAAGGTCACGCAGTGCCTGAGCGAGCCGCTCGGCAGCGATCGCCGGTGCGCTGGAACGTGTTGCAATCCATCCAATCCAGCACATCGGACCAGCGGTAGAGCACCCGGTTTCCTCGCTTGATGAACCTCGGCCCAGTTCCCTTGTATCGGTCCTGAGCCAGAGAAGCGGTTGTGGTGTGTAGGTACTCGGCAACCTCACCGGGCGTCGCCAATGCTGGCAGCTGATCGGCCATATCCACATGCTAGCCGGGGCGGCTGTTGCCGAGGCCTGGGCATATGGCTTGAGGCCACCGGCGGCCTTGGACCGTCTGTCGCACCGCGCCGGTCGGTCGGCAGAGGGGCCTAGGAGACTTGTGGGATGAAAGCACTACAAGCCTGGAGCTGGGTTGGCCGTGCGCTGCATACCGTCACGTCTGAAAGTGGTCCCTCATGTAACTGACGAGCTCGCTCGGCGACAGTTGCGCGCTCGATGGGCCTGTGCGGATAAAGAACCCTTCACCGCCGCCCTTCATCCGCAGGTACACAGGCTCCCGACTCTTGTCGCAGTGAACCACACAGACCCGTTTTCCTTCGAGGACATCGAACTGAGGATGAACCAGGGCAGCCACATTGGCTCCCATGGTCGTCTTGATCCCCGTCATCAAGTGGAGGAGGTACCTGTCCTCGTTTTCGAAGTTATCCACTTCAATTCCCAGCGCCGTCCCGTCGTCGGCCACGCCAAGCAGCAAGTACCCTCCCTCAGAGTTGGCGAGGGCCGCGATGGTCTTGAGTACGGCATGGGTGATCTCGTCATTCTTCTTGTTCTGACGGAGGTCCCAGCGAAGAGTCGATTTGAACTCCAGCGTCGTACTTTCACCTGCCGCGACAAGAGCCGCAACGCCATTCTGCGGAAAGAAGGCAAGGTAGTCGCCGCACACGCGCGCGAGATCCCTGTAGTGCCTCAATGCGTCGCCGTGTTGCTCCTCAGGTGAGACATCGTCGAGGGATACGCCGAATAGGCGATGCAGCGGTGAAGCGGCAAGCACGGCGTTCGCAAACTCCACTGCGGAGCATTCGCCTGCAGCAAACGCCACCGACGCTATGGTGTGGCCCTCTGTGAGCACATTTAAATTGGCAACGACGGCCTTACCGCCCTCGGAAAGGCGGTTCCAGCGAGTCTCGACTCCGTCGATGAGAGCGGCCAGCTCGTCACCGCTGTAGGCAGTCCGGTGGCGGAGCTTGGCGCCAACTCCCAGAAGGAAGCCTGCAAGGGGTTCCCACGCGCGCAGCTGATCCGCCCACTCAGGGCCTGCGGATGGGTACAGAATTGGGTCGTGTTGAAGTGAGTGCGCAACATCATCGCGAGCTATTTGTGGGTCGGCCACGATGAAATCACGCTGAGTAGAGAAGAGCAGGTACGCGCATAACGGACGCGGTTCGATGATGATTCCATCTTCTACATCAAGGTAGTCGTATTCCTCCAGCTCCCGAACCATGTGCAATAGAAGCTCACTGCTTGGGCTAGACACCAAGTTGCCCGCCGGGGTACGAAGCAGCCCCATGCCGCCCGGCAACTCAATTCCGAACAGATCCGAGCCCGTGGCTTCGTGATCCTCAATCGGAGTGACAGCCAGATAGTCGGACGGGACCTTCTGCGGCCCTGGGGCGTTCGGCTCGCCCATGTCTCTCCTCACTGCGCGCTGACGTGTATTGCCTACTCTATTCGGCGCCTTGCCCGGGCGTCGGCCGTCGGCATACATACCCCATACCCGGCGAGCGCCCCCGATGGTCGACGAAGAAGACCGCCGCTTACATCGTCTTTGTCTCCTCAAACGACGGTGACCACTACTAGCGCCAGGGTTGCGATGACCAGTGCGGCCGTCTATGGGACCAAACCCACGCGGCTTTCGTACGCCAAGCGTTCGTGAGGCGTTCTGCGCGCATTTGGTGCTCCACCATCCATATATCTCGGTCCTGGTCCCCTCTCGACCGTCATAGACCGTGGCCCTGGCGACCCTTCACCCTTGAAGCGGTTTGCTAGGCAGTCCTAAATCGCTTCGGTTCGATAGGTGTACGCGATCGGTTCCAGGCGGCCCCGTGACGAGTTGTCGAGGGGGCCCTCTGTTTCCTCGTCTGCGTATGCTTGTGGAACCGGACGGCTCTGAGCACCAGGTTTCATCTGCCGACGCATCTGCCGAACCTCAGCGGCCCTTGGCGGCCCAACCCTAGAATCGCGCCAAGACGTCACATTTGGGGAGGTTCAATACGTGGTCGGGGAACCACCGAACAACGCGGATGGCGCGTCCGGTCAAGAGGGGCGTTCAGTCGGTCAGGTGATCGGCACCGAGGATGCCACGCCGCTGGTATTTCACGTCGCGCTGTATCCCGACGCCTACCTGCAACTCGACGATGTGGTGGCAACCTCCCGCGAGGTTCCGGGACGGGGGCCGGTGATGACGTCGGGCATCGTCACCCAGGTACGGTCGCGCCATGAGGGCGCGACGTTCAGCAGCGACGTGTTCCTGGTCTCCGATGGCGTGCTGCCGGCCCGGATCCAGGAGATCGCCGAGGTCACCACGACCCGGGTCGAACCCGAGTTATATGTCCCGCCGCAGCCCGGGGCGCCGGCCCGCCGCGCCACCGGCACCGAACGATCCGAAGCGCTGTACTTCGACCAGATGGAACGCCGTCTGACCGTCGGGGTCGGCCGCGACGGTGAGACGGTCTACGTCGACCTCGATTTCATCGACGGAAA
Organism: uncultured Mycobacterium sp.; assembly: GCA_964611465.1. Lineage (GTDB taxonomy): Bacteria > Actinomycetota > Actinomycetes > Mycobacteriales > Mycobacteriaceae > Mycobacterium. The sequence goes on from CAZTAA010000008.1 coordinate 17,907, forward strand.
TCGCGGCGCGCACATCTCGATCAGCGGCATCTCCGGGGTGGCGACCAAGACGTCGTTCGCTCTGTTCCTTTTGCACTCCCTCTTCAACGGGAATGTGCTGCGGTCCGCGCACAACGCCAAGGCGCTGATCTTCTCCGTAAAGGGCGAGGATCTGCTGTTCCTCGACAAGCCCAACATTCGGCTGTCGGGCGACCAGGGCAATGAGCTGCGCGACAGCTACGCGCGTCTGGGTCTGCCCGCGACACCATTTCGGTCCGTCGGGTTCTTCGCCCCGCCCACCCCCGGCGACAACAATGCCCGGCCCTACGTCACCGGGCGCACCGCCGGCGTCGAGGCGTTTTGGTGGACCCTCGCAGAGTTCTGTTCCGACGGGCTGCTGCCCTACGTGTTCGCCGACGTCGAGGACGAACGCAACCAGTACACCCTGGTGGTTCACCAGGTTACCGCCAAGCTCGGCCGGGAAGCGACACCGGCAGGAAGCGACGGCGCGGTGAGGATTGACGGTGTGCTGTGCCGAACCTACGCCGAACTCGTCGACTTGGTCTGCGACCGCGTCACCGATCCGGCGACGATGGCCGACTGGGCGGGGCCCGCGATCGGCGGCGGCACCGCCAACGCCTTCGTGCGCCGGCTACGGTCCAGCCAGCGGGCGCTGTCGGAGCTGATCCGCGGCGACATCCCGGACCGGCCGAGCCGGCGGATTACCACGCAGAACCAGCAGGTGACCGTCATCGACCTGCACAACCTAATGGAACGGGCGCAACGGTTCGTCACCGGCGTCGTCCTGGCCGCCGAGACCGCCCGCAAGGAGGCCGCCGGCCCGGGCAGCCTGTTGTTCACGATGCTCGACGAACTCAACAAGTACGCCCCGCGCGAGGGGGCGAGTCCCATCAAGGACGTGCTCCTCGATATCGCCGAGCGCGGCAGGTCTTTGGGCATCATCCTGATCGGTGCTCAACAGACCGCCAGCGAGGTCGAACGCCGCATCATTAGCAACAGCGCGATCAAGGTCGTCGGCCGGCTCGACTCCGCCGAGGCCTCCCGGCCCGAATACGGCTTCCTGCCCCCGGGGCAACGGCAGCGGGCCACCATCGCCAAGCCGGGCACCATGTTCGTCAACCAGCCGGCGATACCCGTGCCACTTGCCGTGGAGTTCCCGTTTCCTGCCTGGGCGACAAGGCTTTCCGAGGTCGGCCCCGACCCCGCCCCGACGCCGGACGGCAACTCGACCCAGCCCGCCGAGCGAAGCTTCCCCGCCCAGGTTCCCCAACCCGACGACGCGCCGTTCTAGCGGCGGCGAGAACACAGTGAAGTTTCTGCACACTTCCGACTGGCACGTCGGCAAGACGCTCAAAGGCCGCAACCGGCTCGCCGAGCAAGCCGCGGTGCTGAAGGAGATCGTCGAGATAGCCGAACGCGAGGCCGTCGATGCCGTGCTGATCGCCGGCGATCTCTACGAGACCTCCGTGCCGTCCGCGGAAGCGCAGCGCCTGGTCGTGCACACTCTGATCGCGCTGCACAGCATCGGCGCCGAAGTGCTGACCATGGCCGGAAACCACGACCATGCGGCGACCTTCGAGGCCTACCGGCCGCTGATGGCCGCGGCGGGCATTCACCTGCTGGGCCAGCCCAGAGCGATCGACAACGGCGGAGTCATCTCGTTCGCCGCGAGATCGACCGGTGAACCCGTCAATGTTGCGGTGCTGCCGTTCCTGACGACGCGCTACGCCGTGCGCGCTGCCGAACTGCTGACCCAGACCCCGGCCGAACACGCCGGAGCCTACGAACAGCAGGTCCGCGACATAATCGATCACCTCAAGACCGGGTTCACCGACGACGCCGTCAACATCTTCATGGCGCACCTGACGATCACCGGCGGCGCGATGGGCGGCGGTGAACGCGCCGCCCAGACCATCTTCGACTACTACGTGCCCGCCACGGCGTTCGGTCCCGACCCGCACTATGTGGCGCTGGGTCACCTGCACCGCCGCCAGGCGCTGCCAGCCGCTTGCCCGGTGCATTACAGCGGATCCCCGATCGCGCTGGACTTCGGCGAACAGGAGAACACCAACGTCGTTCTCCTCGTGGAGGTTTCCCCGACTACACCGGCGAGCGTCACTGACATCCCAATCACCGCGGGGCACCGCCTGCGCACCGTGCGGGGCACCGTCGCGCAGCTGGCCGCCGACGCCGAATCCTACGGCGAGGACTACCTGCGGGTCTACGTCCAGGAGCCCACCCGCGCGGGTCTGCGCGACGAAGTCATCGGGGTCTTGCCGAACGCGCTGGAGGTGCGGATCGATCCACAGTTCGCGGCTCCCGCCGAACGCCCCGCGCCCCCGGACCGCACCGACCGCTCCCCGCTGGAACTGTTCGACCAGTTCTGCGCCGAGCGCCAGATCGTTGACCCCCGGCTGGACGCCCTGTTCACCGAGCTGCTCGACGACGTCACCTCCGCGACGGCAGAGAACACCTGAGATGCGCCCTATCCTGCTGGAGCTCAAAGGGTTCGCGTCGTACCGTACCGAAGCAACGGTCGACTTCCGCGACACCGACTTCTTCGTCCTCGCCGGCCCGACCGGATCTGGCAAGAGCACCGTGATCGACGCCATCGTATTCGCGCTCTACGGGACGGTGCCACGCTGGGACGACCGCAACGCGGTGGCGCCCGCACTCGCCCCGACCGCCAGCAAGGCCGTCGTGCGGTTGATCTTCGACGCCGGAGGCAAGCGATATTCGGCAACGCGTGACGTTCGGCGCAGCGGCGGAAAGAACCCGACCGTCTCAATCAAAGAGGGACGATTGGAACAGTTCGTCTCCGACCATGCGCTCGGCGATCCCAACGACGAGGTCGTCACGCTTGCCACCGGCCGGGCGGTCAGCGGTGCCGTCGAACAGATCCTGGGACTGGACTTCGGGCAGTTCACCCAGTCGGTGGCGTTGCCGCAGGGCGAGTTCGCGCAGTTCCTGCACGCCACCGACGGTGAGCGCCAGGCGATCCTGAAGAATCTGCTCGGCTATACCGTGTACGACCGTATTCAGCGCGCCGCCTTCAGCAAGGCCGCCGAAGCCGGCACCAGGGCCGACATGCTGGCCGAGCAGCTCGAAGGCTTCTCCGACGCCACCGAAGAACAGATCGAGGCCGCGGCCCGCGCCGTGGAGCAACTGCGGACCCTGCGCGACCATGTGACAACGGTCGCACTGCCGGCGCTGAGATCCGCATTCGAGGCGGCGAGCACCGCTCAGAGCGCGCGCGACCGGGCGGCCGACGAACGCGACCAGCTCCTGGGGGTCGTCAAACCCGATGGCGTCGACGCACTCGATACCCAGAAGCGCACCGCTACAGTCGAAGCCGACGCCGCCGCGACCGCGCAACGCACGATCGAAGAGCACGACGGCGAGATTCGCGCCGCGCTGCGCGAGCTGCGCCCCCGCCACGAACTCGAAACAGTGCTGGCGCACTGGCGGGAACTAGGTGAGGTGGAGGAGCGACTTCCCGGTCTTGCCGGAGCCGCCGAAACCGCCCAGACGTCTCGTCTGGAAGCCGCCCGTAGCCGCGACACTGCCGAGGCTGCGGTCGGCCTGGCCCGGGACACCGCCGACACAGCTGCAGCGGCGGCCGAAGAGTACGAGCGGCAACTTGGTACTGCCCGGCGGCATCTCACGCTGTTGGCAGAGTTACGCGCGCCCGACGACATCGCCGCGATCGCCAATACACTGCGCGACGCCACGGAGCTCTTGTCCGCGGAGAAGGGCAGATTGGCTGAGTGCGAGACGACGCAGCGGGACATCGCCGCGGAACTCGACCGGCTCCCAGACTCCGGGGTGTTGTCGCTCGCCGAGGGCGCCGCCGAGCAGATCCTCGCGGTGATCGCCCAGGACGTCGAGGAAGCGCCCCAACGCGCCGCGGCGCACTCCGCCGCCGAATCGGCCCGCCGAGCCGCCGAGTCGGCCGACGGGGACCGCGCGGTCGCCGAGCAGGAGCTGCGCGCCGCCGAACACGCCAACCAGGCGGTGGCGCTGCGTGCAGACCTGCACGAGGGCGACGACTGCCCGGTGTGCGGTCAACACATCGCCGAACTTCCAGCCGGCGCAGATGAAGTCGACCTGGACGCCGCTCAGACCGCCGCCCAGTCGGCACGAGTGGCCGCCCAGGAAGCTGCCACCGAGGCCGCCCGCCTCGACATGGCGCTGAACAAGGCGACCGCGGTGCGCGAGGAGCGACTGCAGCGGTGTGAGACAGCCAGATCAACGCTGGTGAGACATCTAGCCGACCTCCGCATCGACGGGCCGTGGCGTGCACTCGGCAGTCCGATCGACCCTGACACATTGGCGGCGCTGGCCGAGGACGCCGCGGCGGCGCGCAGCCTCATCGTGGACGCCGTCGGACGTCGTGTCGCGACCGAGACCACGCGTCGCGAGGCCGACGCCGCCGTCGCCGCCGCCCGCGGCGCAGTCCAGACAGCGGCGAAGACCCTGGACGACGCGCAGAAGCAGGCCCGTCAGGCGCAGACCGCGCTGCACGCCTGTCGGGACACCGTTAGCGCGTTGAACCCGCCGCGCATACAGGACGCCGACATCGGTGCCGCGTGGCGACAGCTCACGGACTGGGCCCAGACCGAGTGCCACCACGTCGGCGGCGAAGTCGAGCTGTTAACGCCCCAGGCCGGCGAAGCCCGCACCGCAGCCGACCGCGCACGGCTGCAGCTCGGCACTGCCGAGGAGCAGGCACAGGCGGCGCGCACGGCTTTCACCGAAGCAGCGGTCTCCGAGGAGAAGGCCAACACCGAACTGAGGGCCTCCCAGGACCGCAAGAAGCAGCTGATCGCACTGCTCGCCGACCAACCCACCGCCGAGGACGCAGGTGCCGAACGGGACAAAGTCGTGGAGCTCGATCAGCGACGCGAGGACATCGACACGCAACTCGAGCAGGCACGGGCCACAACAGCGCGTGCTCGTGAGCTGGTCGAAGCCACCACAGCCGCCATCACGGCCAGCTGGGAACAGCTACGCCGGGTACGGGACCCGTTGGCGACCATGGACGCACCCGAGGTGACCGATACCGATCTGGTCGCCGGCTGGGACCAGCTGCTGGCCTGGGCTACCAGCGCCGCGGACGCGAGGGCGGCCACGGTCATCGCCGAGGACGCAGCGCTGCGCGACGCTAAAGCGCAGGCCGCCACGGCAGCGACGGCGCTGGCCGATGAACTCACCGCGAACGCCGTCGAGTTCGATTCCGGCTTGAGCCCGGCCGAGCTCGTAGGTCAGGCGCCGGCAGCCGTGGCAGCCGCCGAGGCGACAGCTAAGCTTGCCTTGCAACACGCCCGCGACCGGCTGAGCCAGTCAGAACGCATGCGAATGGAAATGCAGTCCTTCCGGGACGCCGAAGAAGTCGCGCACATGCTGTCGAACCTGATGCGGGCCACCCAGTTTCCCCGCTGGCTCATCGCCAGCGCACTCGACGCGCTCCTGCAGGACGCCTCCACGATTCTTCTCGAGCTCACTGGCGGCCAGTTCGAACTCACCCGCGACGAGCGCGACCTGCTCGTCATCGACCACAACGATGCCGACATGTCGCGGCCCGTGAAAACCCTGTCGGGTGGCGAGACGTTCCAAGCCTCCCTGGCGCTCGCCTTGGCGCTGTCCGAGCAGGTGACCGCGCTGTCTGCGTCCGGGGCCAGCAAGCTGGAGTCGATCTTCCTCGACGAGGGGTTCGGGAGCCTCGACGAGGCCACGCTCGAAACCGTCGCCGGCACACTCGAGACGCTTGCGGCGTCTGGTTCACGGATGGTAGGGGTCATCACCCACGTCGCCGCGCTCGCAGAACGGATTCCCGTCCGCTATCAAGTGAACCGCGACAGCGCCGGCTCACACATCGAACGGTTGCAGGGCTAGCCATGCGGTTCAGTGTCGACGGGTGGGACCCGGGCTACGGATCGGCGGTCGAGGTGCAGGATCTAGCGGAGACCACATCGAAAGTCGATACCACCCTCGAGATTTCGGCAGCAGACTGGGCGCCGATCGCGGCCACCGACACAGCATTTCCCGGCGCGGTGCTATTCGTCGACGGTGTGCGGCGCATCGACGCCCGCGCGTGGATCGATGACGCCGACGCCCCCAACGGCGATGGTCGCAGAGCGGTACCCGGCGTGTGCGCCAGCTACGCCGCCGGAGTGGTGTGCTCATGCAGTCAGGGCGCCCACCTCGTCGCCTCCGAGGTGCGCCGCGGACTGTTCACGGACGCCTCCACCGCCACCCACGTCGACACCCGCGCGGGGCGATACACGTTCCACCGAACGGTGACCTCCCCTGAGCTGCCGCCCACGGTGTCACTCACCAACGCGGTGCAGCGTTCGCTCACCGATCTGGAGATCACGGTCGCGGTGGATGCGCGCGACCGGTGTGCGGAGCACACCCGCGACGACGATCTGCTCATCGTCGACGGGCCTCTCCGCGGGCGCGCACATCTGCCCCGCGCGCTCGGCTATGTCAAGACCCACAGTGCGCAGTACCTGCCCTCCGAGCTCAACAGCGTTGTCGCTCAGCTGGGTACCAATGAAAGGACCCCAGTCTTCGCCGTCGGGTCCGGCTGGGACCGCTACTCCTGGTACCTGCGCCTACCGTGCCTGCCCGCTGGCCCGTGGGCCGGCATCGTGCGATTGGAGGCCGCGCCCGAACTCCTCCTCGCGGATGTCGTCGCTCTGGCCAACATCACGCAGGTCCTGCTCGGACGGTTCGGGTCGGTCGAGTACAAAGATGGACGCGCACCCCAGAACCTCGTGCCCATTGCCGGTCTGGAACGCGATCTCAAGCACCGGTTGGGATTGGCGCCCATGCTGTACCGGGAGCTTCGAGCAGCTGCGGTGGGGATGTGAGATGTGATGCCGTGATCTGGGGCCGCGCAGCTCAAACGTGTTCGTCCGCCCCCAAGTCTCGGTATTTGTCGGTCATCTTCAGTAACCTGCCCTGCGTCTGGTTCAATCTTCTTCTGGGGGATAATGGCGATCACGGCTGGTTGGTATACCGACCCGTGGGCCCAGGCTCCACTTCGATGGTGGGATGGCGGTCAATGGACTGCCTGGACGCACGTCCCCGAGACTCGCGTAACCCCAAGCGTTCCAGCATCACTTGATGAGACAGAGCAGCCACTCCCAACTGCGGAGAGTCGGATTGCCCCACTGCTGGGGAACGCGGATCGGATCGCCGTCCTCGACGTCGAGACAACTGGTCTGCTCAGCGCCGACCGAGTAGTGGAGGTCGCCGTCGTCACTGTCAATCGGCATGGCGCGGTCGTTGACGAATTCGAGTGCCTGACCAACCCACTGCGCGACCCTGGCCCGACGTGGCTGCATGGCCTGACACCTTCGGCCCTGCGGGATGCGCCGTTGTTTGAGGACATCGCCCCGCATCTGGCAGCACTCCTCGACGGTGCCGTGGTCGCTGCCCACAACCTTCGCTTCGACCGCCGATTGCTGGGCTACGAGTTCGACCGTTCTGGCATCGACATCGACTGGGGCGATGGCCTAGACACCCTGCGCGCCGTCGGCGGCTGCAAGCTCGCCGCGGCCTGTACTGACCATGGAATCCACTTGTACGGCGCGCATTGCGCGTTGAACGACGCGCGTGCGACCGCCCAACTTCTTCTCAAGGTCGCTGACGCCTTCGAGGGCTGCCGCCCCGCAACGGCGTATCCAGTGTCCGGTGACGTCCCGCGAGTGTTGACCCGCGACGGTTTTACCGCAGCAGATACCAACCGCCCGTACCTTCTGCAGCTGGCACGCAATATGCACAGCCCAGCCGATACGGCTCCCTATGTCACCCTGCTGGACCTTGCCGTCGCGGATCTCAAGTTTGACATCGACGAGCGCCGCGAGCTTGCGCTTCTTGCCGAGGACCTCGGCCTGGACGAACACAGCCGTGCACGCGCGCACAACGAATTCATCAATGGGTTGATCGACGCAGCTATCGACGACGGAGTCGTGACAAATGACGAGTTCGACCAACTCTGCCGCACGGCAGCTCTGCTGGAGCTTGACGACTCCGTGGTCTGTGCGCGTATAAACCCATACCGCGTCGTAACCGAAACTCTCGAACTCCAGGCTGGCATGCAGATTTGCTTCACTGGTGCCGCTCAAAGGCCGAATGGCCTTCCTCTTGAACGCGATGAGCTCGAAGCGCTTGCCCTGCAACATAACTTGAAGCCTGTCGCATCTGTAACCAAGGCGAACTGTCAGCTCCTGGTAGCGGCAGACCCCAACACATTGTCGGGCAAGGCCAAGAACGCCCAGAAGTTCGGTATCCCGGTTGCGTCGGTGGCGGACTACCTGACGGCCCTGGAGACGCAATCACCTCTGACGATCAATCGGCTGCCGGCTAACGGCGTAGGGTTGGTATGCACAATCTGCGGCCAATCATGGATCGCAACCCGGCGCCAGACTGACCCCGTTTGTGCCGACTGCCTAGTGAAGGCTAAGCCGCCCGCTGGGGCGAATGACGGGAGAAATGCAGCAAACAACCTCGTACGCGCGGAGCGAATCGAACGCTGCCGTCAGGCCATCGAGCTCCAACACAACGGTGCCAGTCGTAGGCAAATCGCTGAGCGTCTCAGCGTGAGCGCCGAGACGGTCAAGGCCCTACTACGCGATGGGAAGTTCTACGCCAATCCAGAGGCAGACCCACGGCGCCTGGAACTGGCAAGACGGGCTGCGGAAGCGAGGGCAGACGGTCTGACCCGTGCGCTATTTGGTGAAGAGGCCGGGCTGTCCAGAGGCCAAGCAGACGAGTGCTGGAAGGACGCCGACGTCCTTTTCGGCGAGGCCGGAGTGGCGCGTGTGATCGACGAGGAGGGCATCAATGAACCCTGACGAGATGAGTTCGGTCGCCGTAGTGAACGGCGGCGCCGATAGGGTGGCAGTCTGGCATGTCGCTGCAGAGCCAGTCGTTCAGACCGCTCGTCTTTGCGGGGCATGGGTGACCAACGATCTTGGTGCCCAACGGCACGTTGTCGCCGCCCGGAAGGTGGTGCTCCTCGGTGAAGAACCGAGCGACTACATCAAGGCACTGCTCACCCACGCCCAAGGAGTTGTCGACTGCAAGGCCACGTTGGTCGCCATCGAGCAGCATATAGAGGGCCTCGACCAAATTCATCGGGCCAGCCTGACCCCAAGAGGCAGCCGGCGTGCACCCATCAGTTGGCCGGAGCTTGGCCAGGTACCCGAGCGGAATTCGTTGCCCCCGGTTCCGGTCGGCGTCGTCGAGGACCCGCTGATACGTTCCACGATTGCGATGGCGCGGTGGCTCGCCTGCCTTGCCGACACGTGGTCGGCAATCGAGACGATCCGGGCTTCGAAGGCGCACTTGTTCGCCCACAATCCTGCCCTGCTGCCAGTGCCCTTTGTGCTCGCAGCGGACAACTGATCCGACCGGAGACCAACCGGGTGTTGAAAGTCGACATTCGCATCTACCTCGACCCCGTCCTCTCCCATCTCCTCGACCAACGCGAGATCACCGGTCGCCGCGGGTGTGACCGGTCGTTACGGTGGGTTGAAACTTCGTAAGGTTGCTCAGCCAGTCTCGTGCAAACCCTGGTTCGCCAATCGCATAATTAAGGCCCGAGGTCGCACCAACACCTGGGATAGTTTGCCGGATTCGATTGGATTGCCATGCACGATGATGTCGACGATTTTGAATCGCCGTATTTCGACTGGGAGAACAACCGGCTGTTCGACGAGCCGACCCAGCGGCTAATCGATCGAATCGCGAATGATCCACGCTTTCGCAAAAGGTCCAACAACGTTGAGATCGTTGAGGAGCTTGCTCCTCAGAAGAGTGAAGATGAGCAGGAGAGCCTTCGTCGAGCCGCGGCGGCGGTCTTCGATCTGACGGTGTTTCCGGTGCTGAAGGCTCGGGCGTTGCAGTTGGTCGATGAGGCACTTTCGGGTCCCCATTGGGAGGCTCTCCTCCCGACATGGATGGGTGAAGCCGAAGCTGATAGCGGCGACGCCAGAGAGCCTTTCACCGACCCGGATCCACGCGTCCTCGCGGAATTCACCCGGCGGTGGTCGGCAGCGTCGGAAGAAGCCTGCGCCCGTGTCGAGAGCGAGGCCAGGCAGGTCGCCAGCGAACTTCCACGCCCAACCCGGGACCTACTGGTGCTCGCGAATCGGATGGCTGACCGCGAATCGCTGCTGGAACCCTGGATCGAAGGCGCAAGTCAACGTCGCCGCTGCGGGACCGCTTATTACGCACAGCGCATCGTGCGGATGGAGGACGAAGATACGGTATGGGACCGCTACTCGGCCGCGGCGAAGATCTTGGCCGGCCAAGGTTGGACCAGGAAGGCGATCGCCAAGGCGATCGGCATCGGTGTTGGGCGGATCGATCGACTCCTGGAGCGAAGCACTGGGCAGGACATCGCCGACGACGACCCCTTGTGTGATTTGGTGCCTGAACTCCGTGGCCGTGGAGAGGCCTGGCGTGATGTGAGTCTCGTTCGTGCGCGCAAACCGAGGCCGTTCAGTCGACTGTCAGTCGATGAAAAGGTCGAGCTCGCTGAGCAATCGACTGACCCTGGGCTACTTGACCGACTTGCGAAGCAGGGGTCGGGACGTATCACTGAGGCGCTCCTCACGCGCTATCGCCGCAGAGGCGACGTCGGCGAAGACGTTCTCCATACAATTCTGTCCACTAGCCTGTCCAGTGCTAGTCCGTGGATGCGACGGGCGATGATTGAGGCACACCATCAACGGCCGATGCCCAAAGGCATTGTGATTGCCTTGGCGGAGGACGACGCCCGCGTACTGCTTGACTGCGATGATGCCACCGCCCACGCGGCAAAGGGTCTCGGCCGCAAGGACTTCGATGTAGTCCTGGCTTTCCGGGAATCGGATACAGACGCACTCGAGAGGATGCTGACGGCAGGATTGGATTCCGAGTCGTTTGGGATATTTGTTGATTTGCTCATCGAGCGCCTCGAGACCGAGGAGACGCTTGATTCCAGCAGCCTCCTGACGGCGGCGCTGCTGCACGGGACAGAGCAGACCGACGAAGTTCGACGCACGAAACAGGGGTGGCAAACTTTTTGGGGGGCGCTCCTCACGCGCTATCGCCGCAGTGGCGACGTCGGCGAAGACGTTCTCCATACAATTCTGTCCACTAGCCTGTCCAGTGCTAGTCCGTGGATGCGACGGGCGATGATTGAGGCACACCATCAACGGCCGATGCCCAAAGGCATTGTGATTGCCTTGGCGGAGGACGACGCCCGCGTACTGCTTGACTGCGATGATGCCACCGCCCACGCGGCAAAGGGTCTCGGCCGCAAGGACTTCGATGTAGTCCTGGCTTTCCGGGAATCGGATACAGACGCACTCGAGAGGATGCTGACGGCAGGATCGGATTCCGAATCATTCTGGCAACTAGTTGATTTGCTGATCAAGCGGCCACTAACCGACGAGATGATCGATTCCAGCAGCCTGCTGACGGCCCTGCTTCGGGCCGCAGAGCGGACCGACGACGTGGAATCTGCTGCAGAAATGCGACTCATCGCCTGTCAAAGCCCGGAGGTACTGTCCCAATATATCGATGAAGTGAAGACCGGTGCAAGAAGAGCAATGCTGCCCGAGGACCTCGTGGAGGTAGCGTTCGGCTCGTACGACACGCGGGGACCCAATATCGGTATAGCCGTTAAACTATCAGGAAGCAGCACCCGGAAAGGCGTTGAAGCGGGTGCGCGGGCGCTCTGGGAAGCCGCGGACCTGACCATCGAGCACCGCCACGCCCGCAAAGTAGTAGCGGAGCGTGGAAGCGACGCCGTCTCCCTCGAGAGTCCCGGCAACATCTACGTCGCAACAGCAGACGCGATTCGTTGTTTCCCAAAATCGCGAATGAAGGAATACACATACGTACATATGCGCCTTACTCCGTCTTCCGATATTCGGTTTGGCGACATGGCGATTCGGACGCCGCACGAACTGCCGACCCTCGGCTACCAGCGCGAGATGCGAAGGCATCCTGCTGATCCCGATGGCCCAGACGTCGAAGTGATCGTATGGCCGATCCCAGTCCAACCGGCCATTTACTCGCTCGACATTCACTCGTTCGGCACAGAGCTCGGCATGAATGTGGGGTTGATCGCGGTGAGTGGAAGTAAGGTGGCCATCGTCGAAGATCTATGAGGCGATCATGGCTTGGCGATTATGCGAGCGTTCGGCGTGCCTGGGATCGGGCTGGGGGCCTATGGCCAGCATTGCCTGCGGCGTGTGTGTTTGAGATTGCTGCTGCACGCTGCGCGCGTGCGAGCCATTAGTTGCCCGGGCTATTTGAGCCGCGATTGGTTCTCCCAGTAGCGTCCGCCGATTCGCTGCGACGTAGCACGAGCGTCGAAGGTTTGTATCGCCTTACCTTGCGGGCGTGCTCATCATCCTTGATCCGATCATCATGAATGTTCCGAGCCATCGGGCGGTCGAGCATTGCATCCGCGTTCGGCGCCGGCAAGCGTCTCGGCGGCAATCGCCGCAAAGGGAATTGTTGCGATGCGCAGTTCGAGATCTGGTTCGAGCAATGACATGCATTGTCGCTCAGCATTTTCCACTCGCCACCACGAGTATAGTTGGTCGACGGATAGTGAGAGGAGAAACGAGGTAAGGCGATGAAGCCAACTCCCGCAAACCGGATTGGCTGGCTTCAAGCCTTGACTCGCGCTGCGGCGATCTAATGGCCAGGCGACGCACGTACAAGCGCGACCGGCGTGATCGATTTGCATCCACCGGTAGGACCCGAGTCAATCGAATCAGGCGCAAGGTCAGCCGCCGACGGCCTCGGTACGTACAAGGAAGCCTCGGCCAGACCGTCCGTGTTGGCCGAGTCGGGTCAGGCGGTGAATATGCGGGTATACACGTTGGCGCAAAGCTACGCACGAAGCTTCGCGGCCAGCTAGAAGCAGGGGGTTCGCCGACGTTCTCCCTGTCCGCCCGTGTCGCCATAGTTCACAGTTCAACGGGGCTTTTGAACAGCCAGCGACGAGTCCGGACGTTGGTGGATGCACAGCGTTTTTGGGCTGGTTAGCGTACGTACCCGTACTGGGTATCCGTGCCGGAAGGGTCGGCTCAGGGTCGATTGGTCTGCCGGCGTTGAAGGAGCGCGCCGAGGGATACGCCGTTTCGTCTTCATTTGGTGCGGCTTCGTGACAATGCGGCCTGACAAATTGGATCGCCGCGCTACTCGACGATCACTCGGTCCGTTGCCCCTCGGCCGAACACCTCGGGTGAGTACATCTCTTCGGCTTTGGGCGGGCCAGCGGTGAAGGTGCCCGGCGTCGTAGCGCGGGCGGTGTAGCAGTACCGGTATGAGCCCTCCCACAGCAGTGTGGTGAACGCTTCGGCGCGGTCGTCGCGTAGGTTCTCGTGGTCGAACCAGGGCCGGCTCCACCACCACCAGTGACCCGCCCCGCGCCCGGGGCCGCCGAGGCCCGGTCCGCCGATGACTCCCACCTCGGATCCCCCGGATGTGGCGTCGCGGGCAGTGGTGGCCAATGATGGGTCGAGCGGTTCGAGGCCCGCGGGCAGTGGATCGACGAGGGCGACGTGGTATCGCCGCGCTCGGGCCGTCATGGCCAGGTTGATCCGGACGCGGGCTCCAGCGCGGATGTGCCAGGTTCCATCGTCATCGCGGCGGACGTCGGCTGGATCATCGACCGCCTCATAAGTTCGCGAAACCGCGAACCCGCGATCGAGCGACTCGAGGGACCGCTCGGCCGGGGCATACCGAAGGCCCAGCCGGTAGTAGAGCCTTCCGGGGCCATCTTTGGAGAGGAGCAGGTCGCGTGGCTCCCTCCCTTCAGCCAATATCGCCGCCATGGGGACGACGAGATGCCGTGTGTCCGTGGACCGGCCGTGGAAGGTCTGTTCGCCGGCGAAGTCCTCACCCAGCCATAGCCGCGCGGTGAAATCGGGGGTGACGGCCTCATAGGTGTCGAAGTAGCGGCTGAGCGCCAGCAGCACGAATGCGTTCTCTTGGGTGCTCGCCCATCGCCCAGCGGTGCGGTGACTCAGCAAGCTTGCGACGAGCTTCGGGACGAGGTCGTTATCGGGCTGATCTGCAATCAGGGCCTCTAGAACGACCGCGTCGGCGCGTCGGTCCGAGGCCAGTAGCAGGTAGGCACCATCGTCGTGTCGCACAGCGACGGATGCGGCACCCGGTGTCTCGACCACTCTGTTGGCGAGTTGACGCCGAACCTCTTTGGCTTCGTGACGCGACTCGGGATCGACGGCGAGCACGGGCAGGAGCCAGGCGAGTGCTTCAACGGACAACCCGCCCGCAGCCACCAGTTGGCGGCCCGACTCTGGGTCCGGGTCACCGAGTGCGGCTCTGACGGAGATGGCGTAGGCCTGGATCACAGCACGGGCATCAGCCGGGTAGTCGCGCGGGAACCGCTGTCCGATGGTCCGCAGATATTGGAGAAGTGCGTTTGTCACCCGCTCGGGGACCTCGAGCCCTTTCGCCCGCGCGCGTGCCAGCGAATTGCCGACGTGGACACTGATGTAGGGCCACGAATCGTCGTTCTGCCGCCACCAGCCGAAGCCGCCGTCGCGACACTGGCGCGTGGCAAGTGTCTCGATGTCGCGTCGGACCGCCGCCTCCAGTTCGGCCGGCGACGCCTGTCCCTCGGTCCCGAAGGCTGCCAGCACATCACGCAAAGCCGCGATCCCCAATACGCGTGAGGCCAGCTGCTCGGCACACTCGAACGGGTAGGCCAGCAGGTATACGACAGCGTCGGTCAGTGCCGCAAGCCCCGTCGAGGACGTCGTAATCTCCAGCCCGCCGAACGACGGAACCGCGCCAATGGGCGCCGAGACCGGTTGGTCCACCACGCCGTCGTCGAGGACGCCGTGCAGCGCGTAGGCCTCGGTGGTGGCCGGAGACCACACGGGCAGGGTCACCGTGGCGGCGTCGGCGTCCGAACCTGACGCTGCCGCGACCTCGAATCGGGCCTGCCCTACCGCGTCGGCCACTGCAGGGAATCGGACCTCGGCTCTGTCATTCCCCGCCACGATGAGTCGACGTCCGGCCCCTGCTGTCAGAGTTGCGTTGCCCGCTCGCACGGCCACCTCGACTTCGAGTGAGACGTCGGATTGGTTCTGGACCACCACCGACAGCTCGAAGGTGTCGCCCCAGCAGAGAAAGCGCGGCGCCGACGGGCGGACCATCAACGGCAGGCGGGCAGTCACCGAGGACTCCCCCAGTCCGAAGCGGGCTGCTCCGTCGGTCGCGATGGCGAGTATGCGATAGCGGGTGAGGTTGTCGGGCAATGTGACTGGGACGGCTGCTCGTCCGTCGACGTCGGTGGTGACGGCTGCTGCGAACAGCGCGAGCGCGCTGAAGTCGGTCCGGGCACGGATTGGTGGCGGGTCAGCGGGACCCGAACCCGTCGCTCTTCGAGGCGCCGGCATGATGCTTCGCTCCGCTGCTCTCGTTGGCCTCGCGTCCATACTCGCGCGAACCTCGCCCTCGCGCTCGTACTCTCCGGACATCCCAAGCAGGTCGGGCCGCGCGAGCATTACCCGCGGTCGCGATCTGGTCATCTCCACACCGGAAGCGCGCTTCGGGTAGAACACGCTGAGCGGGTCGGGATTCGTGTAGGCCGCGACGGCCAACACGGCCTCGTCCACGACGATGACGGTGGCCCCCGCGTGCGCCACCGGTGCTCCGTCGGCCCCGGTTACCGCAAGGTCCAGCATGGTTCCCTCGCCTGGCCGCAGGCCCGGCTCCCGGGGTTTGATGGCCACAGCCAACGTCCGGGCGACCGGCGGCACGGGAAGGTAGACGCTGCCGGACGCGAAGGCCGGCCGGGTGACGCCAGCAGGCGCATCCTCCCGTGGGACAGTCCCGGCGAGTACCACCTTTACGTGAACCCCAGGCGTGAAGGCATCCTTCATCGGTATGCGCACGATGCGGGAGGCATCACTGATCTGGAGCGACTCGGTGCTCACGACTCCGTCGCGCTCCACGACCACAAGACCGTGAGCCGGCGTGAAGGGCGCCATGATCAGAATCTCGGCAATATCACCCGGTTTGTAAGTCGGCCGGTCTGGAATGAGTTGTAAGTGATCGCTTTTGGCGCGTCGATCTGCCTGGGCAGCCGCACCGGCCACCCAGGACTCCGTCGTGCTGCGGTGCACTCGCCCGTCGGAGTCGGCCGCCTCGACGACCACCGTCCACCGGCCAGCGGTGAGGCTTTCAAGTGACACGCCTACTGCGTCGGCGCCACTCAGGACCTTCCGTTCGACGGTCTCAGCGATAACTTCCTTCCACTGCCCCGCGACCCGGCGATCTTCGCGGCGCTCGGCGCGCACGCGGACCGGGATACCCGGCAGCGGCGTGCCATCGAGATCCACGACTAACGCCTCAATCTCAACGGGGCGGCCGCTCGTCACGAACGAGCGTTCCGACCGCAACCCGACGCACAGCGCGGAAGGGTGGACCAATACCGAGGCTGACGCACTCCACGCCTGGCGGTTGAGGTCCTCGATGGTCGCCTCGGCTGACACCGACCAGGGGCGCGACTCTGAGCCAGGCGTTGTTGAAATCGCGAGGCGGTGGCTGCCGTCGTTGCCGGTCATGCTCTGGAACCTTCGGCCACCGGACCTGCGATCGACGACCTCGTCACTGTCGACTTGGTGAAAGGATAGTTCGAGAGGGGTCTCGCGGCCGAAGACGCTCACCAGCACCGTCAGCGTCTCTCGCTCGGCGTTGACCTCGGTGATTGAGGCCGGCAGTGTTGCGAACGGTCCGTCCATGATGGTCACCGTCTCGCCCACCTCGAACTCGGGCTCGTCTAAGTCGTCCTCATACTCATCCGCTTCCGGGGCGTCCCACCGCCACCACGGCACGACGGTGCCGAACGTGTAGCGGTCCCAACCGGGCGGCGAGTAGTACGCGGGGGTCTTGGTGACCGACCAGTTGACCGGGGCGGCGCGCAGGGGACCGCCTGCGTAGTAGGCGGCCTGCGCCGAGGCCGTGACCGTATCGCCGGCGATGGCCCGGTCCGGCTCGAAGGCAACGCTGACTTCGTACTCGGGGCGGCGGAACTCGGCAATCTTGAATGTGTGGATTTCATCCTCGTTGAGTTCCACCGTGGCGGTTCCGAGGTTCACCGTCTTGGGCAAGTCGATGGTGATGTCGAAACCACCAAGCCCGTCGAGAGGCACAGAGCCCGAGGCGATCTCGTTGTACTGCGCGTCTACGGCCTTCCATGCGATTGTCTCAAGCCCGTCGGGGGCGGATGCGACGTCGCCGGCCGGTCCCCCGGTGAGCGTGCGAATCCAGCCCTTCAGACGCACCTGCTCCCCGGGACGGTAGAGCCCGCGGTCATCGAACACGAGCCAGGCGGCGCGGGCTGTGAAGTGGCGACGGCGCCAGCCGACCCGCCGCCCACCGACTGGCAGCACAGCAAGATCGTCGGCACGCCGCACAGTCAGCACCAGCTCCTGCGGATCGGACAGTGGCAGTGTGCAGACGCCGTCGGCCCCGCTGATGGCGGAGGCCCCACCGAACCTCGCCGTCGCACCATTAAGGGGTGTGCCTGCCGCGAGATCGTTGACCCAGACACGAAGTGTGCTCGCATCCATGAATGAGTCCACACCAAGACGAGTTGCCTGGACCCATGACGCGGCCCTGAGGCCTCGACGGTTCTGCTTCGACATCCGGTCTTTCGGATCGACGGACACGACCAATTGCCCAAGCCCGTCGTCGAGCCATGGGCCCAGGTCGACGTCCACGTCTACCCATGCCAGACCGCCACCGGGCACCTTGAGCACAAGCTCGGCCACGCGTTCGCCGGGGAGTTTGATGTCCTCGCCAGACCAGCGCTTCTGCCACGCCGCCCAGTCCTCAGGCCCCACTGAGTGCACCCGTACCCGAATCCGTTCCACGCCGATGGTGCGCACAGAGAGCATCGAGGCACCCATGGGGTCGAGGATCAGGTGATCGCCGCCGAGGATTGCCAAGCGGGGTTCAGGTTGACCGACATCCACCCGCATCGGAGCCGACGCAGCAAGCGTCTGACCGAACACGTCACGAAGGACCGGATCCAGTGTGACGACGTAGGACTGCCCCGCCACAGAGGCCGCGGCCACGTGGATGTAAGACCCGGAAACGGAGGCGACGAGCCGCTCTACCGGTGGTTCGACGCCGACCATGGACTCCTCGAACGCCGTCGTATCCATCGGGTTGCTGAGTTCAATGCGCCAGCTGGCGCCCGGCGGGGGTTTCCGACGACCCCATCCGGCCTGTAATCCGCGGACTTGGAAGGGCCCCGGTGTGGCGAAGTCCCAGGTGACTACGGACTCAGTCGCCTTCGGCCCTTCTAGGGATGGCACCCCCTGCTGGAGCGTCACGGAGCAGGTCGTGTCGAAAGGGAACGGCGCCGTGGGGAGCAACGCAATTGCGCGTCCCTCCGGCATTCCGACCGCAAGCCTCGCAGCACCGGCATCCGCGGCGATCTCCTCGGCTGTCGCGGCGCGGAAGGGCACCTCCTGGTCGCCAGCCGTGACCGACGTCAACGCGAGGGCCTTCTCCCTGTCGATCGGCTGGTCGAACACGAGCAACACCACGCTGTCAGGTCGGACACGGTCTCCCACGGGATAGCGCGATACGAGCCGGGGCGCGGGTGTCTCGAAGCCGAATGAGGCTCCCTGCGCGAGGGCTCCGCCACTGGCGGCTGTTATCCCGGCCGGGATTTCGACCTGATAGGCTGTCGCCATCGGCATACGCTCACCCTGCGGTACGAAGGCGAGGGTCCGCGGGTCCACCCAGCGCCACTCGCCGGGCGGCTGCGGGTCCAACCGCACAGGCGGCTCGACGACCACCGCAGGTTCAACGCCGTCTAGGGCGACCATCGGCGCGGAAAAGGTAATCGAAACCCCTCGAGCTAGCTCAAGCTCACCTTCTGGCTGGTAGCGGGTGACCTCCAGTGCAGGCGGCACGCCTTCCGCCGTGCCGCCCGGGCGCTGCGGGTCGACCTCTCGGCCTGCAGGTGGTGGGAACGGAACTTCGACAACGCGACCTGGCCTTGGGCGCGGCAGTGACGCCTCGCGCACGGCGAACCCGGATTCCGACACAGCGGGCAGCTCAGCCGGAGCCGGCAGGCGCCCAATCAATCCGGCGGTTGCGGCGTCATCGAGCCGATGCGCTTCGGGGCGCGCGATGGCCTTGGGCTCGGACTGGCCGGACGATGAGACGCCCTCGGCAAGTTCAAGACCCAGCGGCTTGGCCATGTAATTCCCCCATTTCAACGAGTGGTAGTTACCCCAATTCGATTGGCCGGATCTCCTAAGAGATGTTCCGTGACCATTGCTCTGGCAGCTTAAGCGGGACCCCCGACACTGTCGAAGAAACTCAGGTTCACGCCGAGTCGACATCAACGGCAAGGACACGATCGTGCCCACCAAGACCGAATGCAGGGCCCAGGACCTTCCTCTGCCGGCGCGGGAACTGTCCATGCTCAAGGCGATGCGGACGGTTCATGTGCGCGAACTCCTGGCGGTGGGGCGACCCATGGCGGACATCGACCTGCTACTGCGCCGCGGCGACAGCCTTCCCTTGACGGTGCGCGAGTAGAGCCGAGACTTCACCACGCAGCGGCGAGGCGCGAAGCTCCCGGCGATCACACTGGCGAAGCTGCGGCACAGCAATATCTCTAGGATGCGCGCAGCGGGCGTGTCCGCCGATGTGGTCGCGGCGTGGCACGGCGATACCGAGCGGATGACCCGGGCGGTCTACGGGCGGGTCACCGACGACCGGATTACCGCTGCGGCAGCAGTGTTCTCAAATGCGGTAGAACAGAAGTAGGTGGATCCGATATCGCAGCAGCTGGACGAACCAACTCGGCAGAATGTCGGTCACCGACGCTAGAGTTGCTGAACTTTCCGAACTTGCTAAGCGGCATATCGAACCCGAAAGGCTGAGGGATGAGTAGCAAGAAGGCCGAGGCCATCGACATCAGTGTCGATGAACTGGCTCTTTCTCTTGTTGGATGGCAGGTAGAGGATGCGCAGGCTCGCCTCGTCACCGAATCGCATAACCCGACGTACCACGAGCAGCAAGTTGCATTTTCGGCGAGCTTCAGATTCCTCTCGGAGGATTGGACCGACCGGTTCAAGGACAGCGACGGCGACGACTTTGCATCGGAGGTGTTCCTAACGCTGAATCGACGCGACGCCCCGGCCCCCTTGAGTAACTACAAGTGGGTTGTTCTCGAGAGGATCAAGAAGGCGAAGAAGGGGCTGATCCGGGTCTCCTCCCAGAGTGACGCCTGGAGCTGTTCCACTCCGTTAGCCGCGAAGGACCTTGATCTCCGCCTGACGGCCTATGACCTCGATGAAGTTTCGGACTTGTACCTCAACTCGAAGCTCAGCCTTCCCAGTTCGGCGACCACTCCGGTCGAAATCGCTGTGGTCGATGAAACGAGCGCCGCAGCTCCTCGCCCGAAAATAGCCGTGGCGCAGGCCTATGTATCGCACAGTGAATACAAGACGACGCTCACCATGCACATAGAGGGCACCTTCGAATTCGGTAGCGCGGAAGACCTCCTAAAGGCATATCTGGACCGGAACGACTGGGAAGACCCCCGTTCAACAGTGAAGGACTCTGCGCCTTTTGAGGTTGCCGTGCCGGAAATCAAGTTCGAGATCCTTGACGCCACAGGCTTCTTACTCGACGACCGGATCTGCCGACTCTACGGGCACATCCCGGTCGACGCTGAGGGAAAAGTCCCCCCTCGTCAACCGCGGTGGATCTGCCGCGACGTCGTTGACGTCGATGGCCTAGCGGGCGCCCCGCAGCGGGTCGTAGCGCGTGTGACGGACGAGGACGAATGAGCGAACTGGCGCAACATCTGGCGGCTTTGCAGGCACGGCTGATCGATGAGCACAAGCAGGCGCCAGGCCTGTTTGGGGAGATCGCGCGAATGGAAGAGCTGCTGGCGGACACATATCGCAACCGCGTGCCCTACGAACTACTGCAAAACTCAGACGACGCCAGGTCCACCACTGTCATCGTCACGGGATTTAGCGACGGTGTTTGGTCCTGGACGAACAACGGCCGGCCGCTAAATTCGGCAGATGCCGAGGCTCTGTGCAGAAGCGCAAGCTCGACCAAGCATCGTGGCGGAGACTCGATTGGATACCGCGGAATCGGATTCAAGTCTCTTGCTGCCATCGCGTCCCGTATCGACATCCAATCCTCCGATGTTGCCTTCACCTTCGATCGGAACCTCACTGCCCAGCTGCTCGGCGAACGGTCACCGTTGGCGGTCCCCCTCATCAGAATTCCGTGCGAGATCCGCAGCGTAGGCGCCTTCGATGGTGCGACTTTCACGATCTCCGGACGCGACGGCAGCAATGCTCCGCTGGACGCTATCGACCCAATCAGCCTGCTTTTCCTTCGCCACGTCAACCGAGTAGAGATCTGCACCCCCGAACGGGTTATCGCCATCAACGTGGACCGCGATGAATCAGCTGTGACGCTTCACGATGAGGCCGGAGCCGCGCGCTTTGGACTAATCCATCACGGAACCGCGACCATCGCCGTTCCCCTTGATGCGCGAGCCCAGTCACTGACCGGGGTTCGCGGCCGCCTCGCCTGCGGCCTGCCGCTAGACGATGAGTTGGGGTTATCCGTCGCGGTATCCGGAGACCTGCTCACCGATCCATCCCGTACGCACGCCGTTGTGAGCGACGAGTCCACTCAACAGGTGCTCGCTGACGCAGCCTCAGCCATCTCACATCAGTTGACAACGCCACAGTCATCGTTGTTTCAACGGCTCTGGGAACTAATCCTGGAAGGCGAAGACCTTCGCTCTCTGTTGGTGTCTGCACATCCAACGGCTAGCAACGCGCTAGTTTCTGCACTCCAACAAGCCATGACGTCACGGCCTAAATCCTTCTCCTACTCGCCGCTTCCCTTGACAGCCGAGGATGTCGCGCGCATCTTCCCCGCCGGTGCACCGGTTGCGCTGTTCGCGAAGCAGAACCAGTCCAGCGCGCGTGCCCTCAAGGCTGTATTAGGACTGGAAACCCTCGATGTGCACCGGCTTGTCAACGATCCTGTGGTCGAGCAGCTTTCCGACGATCTGATCGCGCACCTCGGCACCCATCTTGACGAGATGGCCCGCAGTTACGGCAGGCAGCTCACCCCTGCCGAGCAGCGCATCGTCAACAGGGCGTCGGCGACATCCATGACCTCCAAGCCGATCATCACCCAACGCCCCAAAGACGACACGCCCCAGGGGACGGTAGCGTCTCTGGCAGACGTCATTTCCCGTTGGCGAACTGCCGAAATCGCCACTATGGAGTACCTCAACAGCCTTGGCTGGCACCTCGAAGATGTCAGCGGACAAAACGTCGGTTACGACCTGTCAGGCAGCAACCCTGCCGGAGAGCCGATGCGCATCGAGGTCAAGAAGGTCGACCACCCAGACGCCCGCTTCGCCATGACGAACAACGAGATGTCCCTGATGCTCGCGTCGCCGGGTGGCTACTTGCTTGCAGTCATCGTCGGGGATGGCCGCTATGTCAAACTCCTGCTGCTCGATCCAAGCAACGACGCATTGCCCAAAGAACGGGTCTGCCGCAGATGGGATTGGGAATTCACCGACTGGGCACGCTTCGCAACTGTCGTCGAGTGACCCCGGCCACGCTTCGAGTCCACCATCCGACCCGTTCGGGGCCGGACTCTCACCATCGTCGGATCCACTCCGTGGTGAGGTTCCCCACCGGATAGGACAAAGTTAGGACATCCGTCCACTAACTGGACCCGCCCGTCCCGATCCGGGAGTCTCAGTCGCATCAACCCGATCGCTTTCGACACACGGGGATAGCGGCATTTTGTCGCCTTCCGGCCGAATCACGCCGCGGCCTGCACTGGCGGCACCGCGTCTCTGTGGGCGTCGATGCGACAGCGGACGACGCTTTAGGCGCCGCGATTGACCGTTGCTGCCTCATGAATGGCGGCTTTGAGCTCGTCGTATTTGCACTGGCGCGGACGGAGCTCCTTCAGCGGTCCGAGCCGAATCGTCTTCTGCGTCGGAACGTGTCGGTCGAGCTCGCTCGTGGCCAGCACATAAAACTCCCATTGCGCGACGTCGAGCGGGTCGATATGTCCGCGCTTCTCACCCTTGAGCAGACAGAAGACGTACACGTTGGCGCTTCGCTTCGCACTGGCCGCGTAGGTGTTGGTACGGGCGTCCCAGCCCTTTGCACGGCGGATGTTGAACGTGATCTCCGATAACCGGGTCTGCTCCCACGTTTGCACGTAGGCAGCCGATCTCACTTCTACCCCCCCAACACCGTCGACTTCCAGGTCGTACTGGTCCCATTCGACGCGCTTCGTGTTGCGAATGCCGACTGCTTTGGCCACGATGTACTCGGCCAGCAGGCCGCGGGTCGTGTTTGTGAGTAGGTCGTCGTACGCCCAGGCCTGAAACTCCCGTTTGTTTAAGTAAGTCATCGCCGCGCCTTCATCGCTTGAGCAGTAAGCTGCAACTAGACAGGATTACGACGCCGTCCGCCATGACTCTTAGGACGGCCGGATATTTTGATTTCGTGAGCCGAGATGGACGCGGAGTAGGTCTATGAGCTCATCCGGCAGGTGAAGTCTGAGACTCGCCGCGGCCCAGTATGACGAGTCGTCATCGTCGTCATCGTCGTCATCGTCGGACTCCGCGTTCATCTCGGAATTCCATTGAGCCCAATGATCTTCGGCGGCGGCCGCATCGACAAATAGCCGCTCTGTGGGCGCGAGCGGCGCCGAGTCGCCATACCAAACTGCTTCAAGCACTTCGTGATTCAATAGCCAAGCGACGAAAACGGTGGCGAAGTCATCGAACGGCCTGAGCGCGACAGCCATTTCGGAGCCGAGGCCGCCAGGATCGCAACGGGCGAACTCGACGGCGACGCCCGGCGACAACACACCGATTGACGTAAAGCCGATCAACGGGTTCCACTCGCCCTCCTCAACACTTACCTCTGCCCAGCAGGGACTCATCTCCGGGCCCTCGAACTCGTCCCAGGACGGCAGCATGACGCGCTCGCCCTCGAGGGTGGGAAAAGCAATCCAATCGGCGCCATTGACCTTCGCGCAACAACCACCAGAGTTGTCGTCCACTGCCGGCTCCAGCAAGAACGGCAACTGAGCGGCGATCTCCGGCGAGCAGGTGATGCGAACTTCCTCGTCCGCACGAATCTTTCGCAGCGACTGTGCCGAAGAGATCACTCGGCCAACATCCACACCTTCACAGGGAGTCTCAATGCCGTCGGCATCACACAGCAGTAGCGCACCGTCGGCGGAGAGAAGCTGCACCCGCTCACGCACCGGCGCGTCGTTATCCTCGTTGCCGTAGCGGACAATTTCGTACAGCAGATCTACGCTCATGTAGCTCTCCTCTCCGATAAATGATGATCGCCGAAGCGCACCACGCGCAGGGGTGAAACGCCTCTCAAGGCTCCTGCAGGAACAAGCCGCTGCCACGCGCCTGCCTCATGAACCATGGGTTGATGCGGCCGAGACTCGCCGGTTGGGACGGCCTTCCTGACGAAGATTCCGATCAAGCCAACCATGGGTGTTAAATTAGCAATCGGGCTTGTCAGCAAGCACCTAAATCCGCCTAGGATTGATCGCTAATCGCTGGTTGATTAACAGCATGATGTCTGTGGTGGCCGATAATTGGCTGCACCTACCGTACGAGCACCTAATCCTTCGTGATGCGGAATCTTCGAGCCATGTCCGTCCCTCCAATCTTCGTAATGAACTCGGGGTCCCCGCAAACGACGAGTTGGTCGCGAGCCCGCGATAATCCGACATACAGGCGTTCACGGGAGCGTTCGAAGGCACCCTTATCGTTGACTACGAGGACTACGGCACGACGTTCCAGTCCTTTGAAGCCGAGCACGTGGCCGTAGAAGACCTGATCGTTGTCCCAGAAGGTGTCCCAATACTTCTCGACGCCCTCCGCCTGGCGAGCGATCTGTTCGGGGTGGCGGCTGCCGGTGGTGAGTAGGGCGACGTCTTGGGGTCGCCAGCCCTCATCAAGGAGTTTCTCGATCTGGTCGTCGCCGGCCTCGATAGCGTCTTCACGGGCACAGGGGACGAAGGCAACCTCGGGCCCCTCGCCGCCGAGGTAACGCATCGGATGATCGACCAGTGGCTGGAACGCGGTGGCGATCTGGCGGGTGTTGCGGATGTTCTGGTCGAGAATCAGCGGTACCAGAGGTACCGGCGGGGTGCCCTGGCGGTCGAAGACGCGCTGCCCCTCGTCGCTGAAGACATAGATACCGCCGGTATCCGGATCCTTCAACGCGCCCAGCAGCGGATCCCACCAACTGTCCGCGAAATCTTGGGCTTCGTCGACGACGATGGAGTCGAAGCGTTGACCGGCTGGGAGATTTGCCGCGAGTTGCAGCATTAGGGCGGGCAACTCGTGCTCGAAAAACTGTGAGGTGGCTGCGGTGCGCTCGGACTCGGCGGGGCCATGTGGTGCGCCCCATTGGATTCCGAGGGTGTGGAACTCGCCGACGTAGCCGGGCTGCTGGCGACGAGACCAATTCCCCGCGATACGTTTGAGGTAGGACGCCAGGCCGTGCGAGTAGCAGATGAGGGCGACTCGGTGGCCTTGGTTGGCCAGCCGGCGAGCCTGCTCCATGGCCATGAAGGTCTTGCCGCTGCCCGCTCCCCCGCGCACCTCAACCCGGGTGAGGAGTCTGGTGGCCTCCAGGATGACGGCTTGGCGCTCGGTGAGAATGTCCGCGGCGTCCTCGTTCTCCAGTGCCCGGGCGACGACGTCGCGCTGAGGTAGGCCGCGGCCGCTGAGTGCGGTCTGGAGTTGCTCAATTCCGGTGCTAGTGAGCGGCGGACAGACGATCTCTTGGTTGAGGAGGACGTCGCGGAGCCTCTCGGCGAGGGCGGGTAGGTCATCACGGTCGATAACCTGCCAGCGTGGGCACTCCGGGAGCGCGAACTGTTGCGGTACCCGGCTATTGGGCAGAACGACCATGTGGTCCCATCGGAGACGACCCTGCGTCCAGCGAGGGTCGGCTTCGATGAAGCTGCGCAGCGAGTAGCAGGCGTCGCGGGCCTGTCGAACAGGGTGGATGTCTTTGACGTGGCCGCCGCGGCTCTTCTGCCACCACTTGTCGCCGTCGTGCCAGACCTCGCCACCTTTGACCTCGACGCAGATGATGCCGGCGCCCTCGAGGCCGACCACGAAGTCGATCTCGTGGTCCTTGAGGTGGTCGGTGACGCGTTGCCCGGCGATCAGCAGATCGCGCTCGTCGAGCTGCTCGCACAGCAGTTGCCACACCTTGCGCTCGGTGTCGTTGGCGAGGCGAGGATCGACGGGCAGACAAATGGGCATCGGTGCCGGTGTATCACAGCCCCACGACATCGGATGCCGGAAAGTCCGAAACGGAACGCCTCTGCCGACTTCTTCAGGGCGCGGGCAAGCGACCCGCTGTCATGCGGATTTTCTGTCGGTGGGTCGTCGTATCCTAAAGGTGCTTCAGGAGACACCATCGCCAAGCTCCGACTCGATGGTGCGCCAACCCCACGTTCGCGGGTGGCTCGGATGACGAAGCGGCTCGCACCAATTCTGTGCGGGCAAGAGCGCCGCCTCCGCGGGGAGGGGCTGGAATGAGGAGGAAATATGAGCACGACCAATGTTCAGGGCTACGACGTCATCGGCGACATCCACGGGTGCGCAACGGAGTTGGAAGCCCTGCTCGGCTTGATCGACTACGAGCGCGGTTCCGACGGCGTCTACCGCCACCGGGATCGTCGCGCGATCTTCGTCGGTGACCTGATCGACCGGGGACCGGATCACGTCCGCGTCCTGCAGACCGTCAAGGCGATGGTCGACGGCGGCAGTGCCCAGATGGTGCTGGGTAACCACGAGTTCAACGCGTTGGCGTATGCGACGGAGTGGCCCGCCGGCTCCGGCAAGTACCTGCGGCCGCATGATGATCCCGGCAACGAGACGGCGGCCAAGAACGAGCAGCAGCACGCCGAGTTCCTCGAGCAGGTGACGGGCGCGGAGCGCGAGCGCTACCTGAAGTGGTTTTGGACGCAGCCGCTGTGGCTGGATCTCGGCGGCCTTCGTGTGGTGCATGCCTGCTGGCACCCCGATTCGATCGCCTATGTCGAAGCCGAACTCGGGGGCAACCGCTTCACCGATCTCGACCAGTTGGTGCGGGCCTCTGACAAGAATGACCCGCTCTACACCGCGGTGGAGACCTTGCTCAAGGGCCCGGAGATCAGCCTGGTCGACCACGGGCAGGAGCCCTACGTCGATAAGGACGGCCATACCCGCAAGCGGGCCCGGCTGCGGTGGTGGCACGACGGGGTGGCGACCCTGCGCCATTTGGCGGAGATGGGCGGGCGGTTCCACACCCCTGCTGGCGATCCGTACCCGCCGTTGCCGGACATCGAGGTCTCGGCCGATCATCAGCGGCACCTCTACGCCGAGTCAGTGCCGGTCATCTACGGCCACTACTGGCGGCACGGCACGCCCGATCGGGGACACGACTGGACCGACTACACCGCGTGCGTGGACTTCAGTGCGGTCAAGGAGGGCGCGCTGACGGCGTACCGCTGGTCCGGCGAGTCCCGCATCGAGCCCGAGAATTACGTGTCGGTACCGGCGCAGACGGGTTAAATCGGAGTCGTTGTGGCAGAAATTGATTGGGCCAGGATGCGCGAGCTCGCCCAAGAGCTGGGCTTCTGGCCTGCCACCACGAATCCGGAGGACATCGAGCGCTACCGGCGTCTCAACAAGGCGCTCGACGCCGCACCGGGACTGGACAAGCTCGCAGCGAAGTTTGCGCATCTACACCAGCAATCAAAGCGGACGGGCCCATCCGAGCACTAGCGATCGGGGCGCTGGCGAGCGGCGGCGGTGGTCTGATCAACAACTGCTTTGGGTCGTGCTCGAACCTCGGCAAGGCTGGGCGACCGGCGGTCGCGGGCACCCGTCTGCGTAGCGGTCAGCGACCTCAAGGCGTTCAGGCGCCGGCCGGCGCGGTATCGGAGGGGTTTGGACCGGAGGTGGGCTCGGCCGCCGGAGCCTTACCGGAGGGGGGTTCTTCGGCTGCTCCAGGTGCCGCCAGCGTGCAAAGTACCGCTCCAGCTCATACCTCTGGGCAGGGTCCATCGTCACCTCGCTCCACCCGGTTCTTCAAGTCGGCGATGGAAAGGTGGGTCATGTCAATCTCGTAGCCGAGGGGCCGCGGACTTCCCAAGGGGGTAACGGCAGCTGCCGCGGGACATTCGAGTCGGCTGCACGTCAGTCATTTACACGAACCTCAGGTCATGCCCGAGCATGCGCGACAACGCGTCGACCGAGGCTTCGCGGCCAGGCGGCCATCGCTCTTGCCACTCCTGGAGTGGGACATCGGCAAGTGGTTCAAAGGAGCCAGCCAGTCGGGGGTATTCCTCACACTCCCATGACCGCAGGCGGTCATCTCCCATCGAGAACGCCTTGAGCCGGTCCAGTTGATCGCGCTGGACCTCTGGTGGCGCATTCAAGCGCACCGCGATTCCGTTCATGAAGCTGTGTCGACCCAGCGCGAAGCCTCGCACTCCCGGG
This sequence comes from uncultured Mycobacterium sp., assembly GCA_964611465.1. GTDB lineage: Bacteria > Actinomycetota > Actinomycetes > Mycobacteriales > Mycobacteriaceae > Mycobacterium. The sequence goes on from CAZTAA010000008.1 coordinate 46,537, forward strand.
AGCCGCTGCAGCCTCTGATTGACCGCACGGCAGTCCGCACAGGCGAGCCAGGAAAACTTCGAGGCACCGCCGGCAGTGGCCCGAAAGCAGATGATGCAGAGGTCATACTCGCGGGACACATCGGCGCCCCACCACTTCAATGGATGGTCTTCGCACCGGCAGGATTGCCACAGTCGGGGGCCGCACGTCCGCGCGGGGACCGGGCCGCGGATCTGCCCGCACGGAATATGCACACCCAACTTGTGAATACGTTGGCGCAGTGCGGCATCGGTGGCGGTGACTTCTTGTTCCATGTGCTCGCCGTTCCGGCGGCGCCACCCTCGGACGCCCACCACTTGCACGCTTCGCGTGCCCGCTCTTCCCCTGGGGCACCGTGCGGTGGTTGCGCGGTTGCCGGGACGACGGGCCAGGTACCCGAACAGCCGTCCGCTCGTGAGCTAGCGCAAGTATAGCGAGGCGGGCCGACAAATGAGGACGAAGCGCTATCGCCCTAGAGTTGGTGCGGTTCGCCGCGTCTTCTGCGCCGGAACAACTCGGCCGGCCGACCCCGGGTTCCTCTGGACATCTCCCCGGTCCCGATGAGGCTGCCCTTCATCTCGCGGCGGAACATGTCGCGATCCAGAGACTTGCCGGTGACCGCCTCGTGCAGCTTGCGCAACTCGAGGACGGTGAAGGTCTCCCCCAGCAGCCGGTCGGGGTCGGGTTCCGCCTCGTAGCGAGATCGGATGTGTTCGACAGCCGAGTCGATGATCAGCCGGTGGTCATAGACGAGCCGGCCCGGGCTACCGACCGGCACCAGGCGCGTCTCGGTCTCAAATCGTGAGGTCAGCCGGTCGGGACGCACGACGGCCCAGTGGGCCACCGACAGCACCCAGCCCCGGTCGTCGCGGTTCGGATCGTCGAACACCCGCAGTTGGTGCGGGGCCACGCCCTCCACCCCGGCCTTGGTTCGCAGGGAGCGACGCACCGCGTCCGCCAGCCGCTCCCCCTTCCACAGGAACGTGCCCGGCAGTCTCCAACCCGACATGGACTCCCGCTTGACCTCGAGCACCAAGAGCCCCTCGTCGGGATCCGGTGTCAGCAGCGCGGTGTCCACCGCCACCGAAGGTCGCGGATAGTCCTCCAGCGTGCGGCCCGTCGAATCGCGGAATTTTTTGTCGGTCATGACAGCTAGCATAGCGGTATGAGTTCCGATTTTACGCGCTGGCGTCTCTAAAGACTTGACCAGCGACGCTAGTTTAACGTAGAATCGTCTCTAAGTACACGAGTCGGGGGAAGGATGGTGATCGCCATGGCGTCACTACATGATCGGATCGAGGGTGTCCTGCTGGGCACAGCAGCGGGGGACGCGCTGGGAGCGCCGTACGAGTTCGGGCCGCCTCGCGGCCCGGAGCTCGAGGTCGCCATGAAGGGCGGGGGCCCGTGGGCTCCCGGGGAATGGACCGACGACACCGCCATGGCCATCGCCATCGCCGAGGCCATCGCGAAGGGCGGCGACGCCCGCAATGAGGCCGTTCAGGACACCATCGTCGCGCGCTGGCTCGGATGGAGCCTCACCGCGAAAGACGTTGGCATTCAGACACGATCGGTACTCAGCGGGGCGGCACAGAGCGGAATCTCTGCAGAGCGGGCCCACGCCGCGGCGGCCAGTGTGCATCAGCGGACGGGTCGCTCCGCGGGTAACGGCTCACTCATGCGAACCGCACCGCTCGCGGTGGCCTACCTCCACGACGAGCAGGCCCTCGTCGAGGCCGCCCGGGGGGTTAGCGGGCTCACTCACTTCGATCCTGACGCTGGCGACGCCTGCGTGCTATGGACGGTCGCGATCCGCCACGCGGTGCTCACCGCCGAACTCGATATACGGGTCGGGCTGCGTCACCTTGATCCTGACCGACGCGACCTGTGGGCCGAGCGGCTGGACATCGCGGAGTCCTCGCGTCCCGCGGACATAGCCAGCAATGGGTGGACGGTGGCGGCGCTGCAGGCCGCGTGGTCGGCGATCGTCCACACGGTGCCGGGCCCGGAGGCGGTGCGTGCCAATCATCTTCGGCTCGGGCTGGACGCCGCGGTGCGCGCCGGCAATGACACGGACACCGTCGCGGCCATCGCCGGCGGCCTGCTCGGAGCGGCCTACGGCGCCTCCGCGGTACCGCTGGAATGGCGGGTGCTGCTGCACGGCTGGCCCGGGTTGCGTGCGCACGATCTGGTCAACCTCGCGTCCGCAATCGCGCGTGGCGGCAAGCCGGACACGTTCGACTTCAGCTACTACGACTCCCCGATCGACACGGTGGCCGTGCACCCGCATGACGACAAGGTAGTACTCGGTGGAATCGGCGTGTTGCGCAAGCTGCCGGCGCATGTGGATGCGGTGGTGTCGTTGTGCAGGTTGGCCGACGACGACATGCGGGTCGACATGCCGCACGTCGAGGTCCGACTGATCGACCGGCCGGAGGCTGACGAGAACCCGCATCTGGATTTCGTCCTGAACGAGGCGGTTCACTCGATCGAGCGGCTTCGCAACAAGGGCCACACGGTTCTGCTGCATTGCGTGGGTGCGTATAGCCGTACGCCGACAGTGGGTGCGCTCTACGGCGCCCGGCGGTGCGGCATTAGCACCAAAGAAGCGCTGCGTGATGTCCAAGCGGTATTGCCCCGCGCGTACCCGAACTCGGCGTTCCGGGCTGCGCTGACGCGGCTAGACCCGACAACCAAGCACCGATCGGGAGGGGAGAGCTGATGACGAGGTCTACGTCCACGGCTGCGGTTATCGTCCTCGGAGACAAGGACACCGGCGAACGTGTCGAGATGCTGGCGACTAAGGCTGCCGAACATGGGATGGCGATTGTCGGGACGCACACCTACGAGGCGGGCCAGCCCAGCACACACCACGACCTCGCCGAGTTGGAGCCGGTTGTCGCGGCACTGTCGCAGGCGCTTGGCACCCGGACGAACATTTGGTTGCCCTTCCCCTACGACCTGCTGCCAGAACAGCATCAGCGTCGGCTGAGCATGGTGTTGCAGCGCCATGGGCTTAATCTGCTGTTCGGTCGCGACCTGTGGCCGGCCCCGGTGGACGGCGGATACAGCGAAATTGACAGCGCACTGCGTGGAGAGGTTCGGGCCGTTGACGAACTAGACCGCGTTGCGCTCGCGGCCGCTGGGATGCAGACGCTCAGCAATGAGATTGAGCTGGCTCTGCAGGAGCCGGAGCCGTTCGCGCCCCGGGAGCAACTGACCGATGTCCTGCGGCGGTTGGAGATTCAGTATGGTCCGCATCCCGGGATGCCTTCGACCCGCGCGTCCTGGGTAGTACGTCAACCAGGGCTAAGGCGATTCGCTAGCTGGCTTGTTCACCAGTGTGAGATGACGCGGACCGAAGCCGCGGAGCTTCTCAACGCCGTGGGTCACCGGACGCAGACCGGTCGGCAGTGGCAACGGTCCACTGTGTCGACGCTCGTGAATGGGCGTTATGGCAGTCAGCTCGCGGCTTGATCTTTCCACAGCGACCCTTCGTTAGCTCAGCGCTGGTCTGCGTCCCAATACTGGCCCTAGCCTGGGACTTCAAACAAATACGCTGACAGGACCCCTCCACCCACCACCGTCGCAGGCTGTTGGGCGCGGAGGCCGATCTTGCATCGCCGGTCCAATGTGCCGGGTTGTGCGGAACATACACCGCCCAGCGATTCCCGCAACTTGGACCGACCGCGCGATCAATTTCTTGGCCACATAAGGAGTTTGGATCTGCAGCCAGGAATGCTGGCGATAATGGCTTGGCCGCGTGAGGCGCCGACGGTGCGGTCACGCCGTCCAAGTGCTCATACCGTCACGAATCCTGGCCACGGCTGCATTGTCGTCTTCGTTGTAACTCAGCAGCCACTCCTTAGCCCGAGCCACCCCGTCCGGGTCGGCGCCACCATGCACCGCAGACAGGTAGGTCTGGGAGATCGCGCCACCGGGATCGTCTACCCGCCAGGCGAATCCGAAATAAGGAGCGACCTTCTTGATGCTCGATCCGTGCAGTGAGACGAAGTTAGCCTTGAACAACTTCTCCACGTCTATGAATATGCCGGTATCAGGGTTCACCAGGTCGGCGACTTCGGCCAATCCCAGGATGCTAATTAGCCTCGACCGCTCCGGTTGCGACCAATGGAAGACCTTCAGCGTCCGGCCGGCGGCGTCGGCGGCCTCCCGTTGTGCGCGCAGCCAGGCGGCAAAACGTCCCGCCAGCGCTTGCTCGCGCGGGGAGTCCAGAGGATCCCACTCGACGAAGTCGGCGACGTACCGCGCAGTAGATTCGTCGCCGTCCCGACGTACGCGGGCACCCCACATGTAGACGCGGTTCTCGATGTCCCACTCTATGTCGAGGTCGATCTCCACGTCGGCGACCGGAACCGTGACGGAGCCCGCTCCGGCTCGTGCGATTTCGACTCCCTCGCAGATCATCCCGGCTCGTTCGACCGCCCCGAGCAGACGCTTGCGGGCCTGATCGCGGGTCAGGTGAGTGACCTCGGCGAAGTACTCGTCGAAAAACTGCGGATCGTCGGGGTCTACAACCGACAGCGCGGCGGTCGTGCTCACCCCCAGCCGGCGAAGCGTCAGCCACTCGCGAGTGTTGAGTCCGCCAACGTTGATCGCAGTCGACGGGTCATCGGGTCCCATCTGCTCGGCGCACCACCGCTCGTAGGGGCATTTTTGGCATTCGTCCTGCCCGACCGGCTCTACCAGGGGCTGCGGGTCATACGCGGCTCCGGTGATCTGTCGGGCAGTGTCGGCGACCTTCACGCGGAAGGCGTGCTCGTGGTCGTACCGCTCCAGCAGCGACCGGCGCACCTTTCCGCGGGCGCGGGAGAACGTGAAGCGCACCGGATCATCGAGGTCGTGCCAAACGAACACAAACTCCGCAGCCCCGGCGAGTGGCGTCTCGAGTCGGCTGGTGCCCACCACCGCGGCCCACAACCGGTCGGGTCCCGGGTGGTAGCCGCAGGCCTGCAACATGCGCGTGTAGTGGGCGAGCTGCAGGCCGTCCTCGTAGTAGTGCCCGGTCGCGGTCCACCCGGGCACCTGCCACCGCTCTTCGGGTGACGATAGGGGTGACACCTGGATGTGTTTCACCTTCGCTCGTTTCACGGTTAGGTGGTTCTTGACGTCCGCTGGAACGTAGCCTCTGTCGACTCTGACGAGGATGTCGGGTTTGCCGGTGCGGCCATCTTCGACGTCATCCGGCAGCCACCCGCCCAAGATTAAAGGCGAGGCGGCATCCATCGCATGCACCGTCAGCGCGATCGCGTCGGCCTTGCCCAGCTGCGGATCTACGACGACGGCGGTCGGGTGAATCGCGGCCAGGACCGCGAACACGCCGGCCTCGAACGCATTCCCCGCGTCCAGGCGGGCCTGCTCCTCCGAGGATGGCTCCCACTTCAACGTGGACACCATCGGCAGGAAGTCGTTCTGCACCCGTACCGGGCACTGCTTGGCCGCGTAGGCGCCGAGCAGCACCGGCGCCTGCGCTGGTGTCACCGCGTCATCGTCACGCTGCATGCCAGCACCTACACCGATTGCGTTGGCGGGCAGCGGTAATCTCCGCGTGCGACGTGACATGCCATCGCCACTCTCTGACTGGGCGGAACGCCGGCCCCACGTTCGCGGGTGGCTCGGATGACGAAGCGAGTCGTATCGACCTATGCGGGCAAGAGCCCCTCCTTCCAGCGGAGGCACGCACCAGCGACAGGCAATGACCGCTACCACCGACGGCGACCATCCCGTGCAGGCCCAGTGGGTGCCAAGGTAAATACTGTGATGCGCAGCGCATTGTTTCCGTCGTACACCCCTCGGCGAAACCGGCACCGACGCCAGAGCTATTGCGGTCCGAGGTGAACGCCGGCTGGAATGACGTAGCTTCAACCACGTCCAGCCTGAGTTGGATCCGGCAAGTTCCGCCAATCGTGCTAACGGGAGACACGCTTGGCTGCCCCGCAGATCAGTCGCACGTCGCAGCTCAGGCAACGCTTTCCCGGGCTGGGCTTGAAGTCGCGGGCGCGGAGCCTTTCAGCGGCGGCGGAGACCGTGCCTTCGGCGGCGGCGATCGCTTCATTGTCGATCGCCACGGCTGAGCGCGTCGCGGTCTGCAAGTCATGCAGGTAGGCACCGCGCACGTCCAGGCCTTCGCGTAGGCCGGCGTCGGTGTAAACCTGCAGTTGCAGCCCGATGTTCTCGGGGTTTGCAACAGAGGTCTTGTAATCAACGATGGCGAGGGCGGTGTCGACGCCCCCTTCTCTGTCCAGGATGACATCGGCGCGGCCGGCGATGGTGACGCCATCGAGGTGCAGTTCGAAAGGGCGCTCGGTTTGCCAGATGCGAAACAAGTCGTCGGCGTGTTCGGTGACATAACGGGTGACCAGGCGGTGCGCGGCTTCTTTCATCTCTCGGTAGGCGGCCTTGTTGGCGGCCGGCAAAAAGAAGTCGGAGTCGAGAAGCTCCGCGATCTCGGAGTGTTTGGGGATGCGCTGGGACTGTTGGGCCCGATCGGCGACAGTGCGTAGCACATGGTGCACGGCCTTGCCGTAGCCCAGTTCGCGGGCCAGCCGAGGCTGGAAACCGATCAGGGTGCGCAAGCGATAGGCGCGCGCGCACTCCAAGAACAGTGCCATGTCGCTGTAGGTGATGGTGACCGGATCATCAGTGGCCGTCGCCGCTGTGCTGGCGGCGGGGAGGGCCACGTCGGCGGGATCGACCTGAAGCCTCTCGTGGACCATCCAGTACGGGCTGGCCTTGACCGATTTCGTGGTGACCTTTTCGTGGCGTGATAGCGACAGCCAGTCGCGGGCCCTGGTCATGGCGACATAGAAAAGGCGCCGCTCATCGGTCTCGGTGCCCTCGTAGCGCTCGGGGTTAAATGCCCTCCGTGGGATGAGCCACGATTCCTTGCGACCGTTGCGTGCTGAGGGGAAGCGGCTGTTGGTTAGCGACGGCACGAAAACGACCGGCCATTCCAGTCCCTTGGCGCGGTGGACGGTGGTCAGGTCGACCGCGTCCGCATCAAAGTCCGGTTCGCCATCGAAGGCGGCGTAATTGGCGGTGGCGTAGTTGATGATGTGCAGGCCCAGGTTGCGGTAATAGTGCAGGCCATGGTCTTGGCCGCCGACCTGCTCGCCCGCGGCGGCCCCGTCCGGCCGGGCGCGCCGCCGCACCGATTCGTAGTCGGCCAACAGCGCAGAAAACCGGGCCAAGGTGCCGACGCGGTTGACCTGGATCTCGTCACGCAGATCCCAATCGGCGACCCCTAGATCGTTGAGGATCTGGTAGTACTCGCCGATCAGGTCAGCTGTGCGACCGCTCTTGGGCACGTCGACTTTCCATTGCCGCAGCCGCTTGGTGACGGTGGCCTTGCTTGCCCGGTCTAGGTCGAAGGTGTGGGCGAAGTCGGCGAACAACTGCCTGTCGGTGATGGTCACGCCATGGGCAAAGTGATTGTGCCGCCACTGCAGATCGGTCAGCCACGCGACAGCCTTGCCGAAAGCAATCGCTTCAGGCTGTTCGAACAGGCCGGTCCTGCCACCCGGCTGAACCGGGATGGCCACCTCAGCGAGCTGTTGAACCAACGCCCTGTATGCCGCACCGGTGCGCACCAGGATCGCGATGTCACGGTAGGCGATTCCTTGGCTGTGCAGCCGGCTCACCAGTTCGGCGATCCAGGCTGCCTCATCTGCCTCGGTTTCGCCGGCCCAGGCCACGATCTCTGGGTAGTCGCCCTTAGGCCGGTAGGTGCCCATCGCTTTGTCCAAGCGGCCAGGAATCGTCGCGCTGAACTTGTTGGCCCACTTTATGATCGTCGGGCGACTGCGACGGTTCTTGGTAATCGTGAACGTTGCCAACCCGGGGTACCGGTCGGCGAAGCCGACGATATTGGCGACGTCGCTTCCGCGCCACTGGTAGATCGACTGGTCGTCGTCGCCGACCACGCACAGCTCGACAGGCGCCTGGGCTAACAGCTCGATTAGGCGTTCTTGGGCGGGGTTGACGTCCTGATATTCGTCGACGATCAGGTACCGCAACCCTGCGCGAATATCCGCACTCACCTCTGGAACCTGCAACGCCTTGACCGCCAGCCCGATCTGCTGGCCGAACGTCAGCAGCCGGTAGCGGTCCAGCGTCTCTAGATACTTCGTTAGGACCCCGTGGAAAGGCTCTTTGATCTTCGACAGTGGAAGCAACTCGTTTTCGACTACACCAAGATTCCGCAGGAACAGGGCAATGGAAGCGAAAAGCCGATTGCGGTCATCGAGCTCACGCATCCCGAGCCGGTGGGCTTCGCGCGCCAGGAACGCCGTCAGCTGATTGTCGTCGAGCACGTCGTAGGTCTCGTACTGGGGTACGTACTGCTGCAGGATCCGAAAGCTGTAGGCATGGATCGTGCCGACGAACAACCTGCTGAGCAAGTCACGGGCCGTTGGACCAAGCCGGTCCTCCACCCGCCGGCTGATCCGGTTCTTCAGTTCGGCCGCTGCGCGCTCGGTGAAGGTGAACGCCACGATGGACTCCGGCGCCTCGTCGTCGGCCAGCAGATCGGCGACCCGCTGAGCCACAACCTCGGTCTTGCCCGAACCAGCGGCGGCGATCAGCTGCAGGTGGCTGCCGCGATGCTTCACCGCTTTGAGCGCTTGACCGTGTAGAACCGGGGATGTCACGGAGTGAGTTTGACATTTCGCCGCCGCGGAATGCAGCAAACTGTGTGAGACGGCCGTTCACCGCGAAGCCTGGTGATTGCGGAAGCCGATCGGCACAAACGCCCTCGTTAGCGCGAAATCGGCCCAGTTGACCGACTACTGTCCGCCGGTTGCGGTATTAATGCCACAGGGTCGTCTTGGGGAATGGAGGGGCCCGTGAGTGAAGTTGCAGCCGGCCGGGCCGCGGGGGCGGGCGCATCCCTCGGTGGAGCGTCCGGAGCCGTCGCCGCCTCCGCGCACGCGGGCTGCGGTCGGTTCCGCGGCACCGACCCTCTGATCGTCGGACGGACTCGCCGACGGCTCGCAATGGACATCGGATTCCCCGACTCCGCCGGCACTATCCCGGACGCGCGCTGGATGCGTGCCATGACCTTCGAGCGCCTCGTCCGTGACAAGGCGTTCGCCAGCGAAGTGACGACCACCGCGGTCGGCAGGCTTAATCTTTCTCGGCCCACGCGAGTCGTTACCGCAAATGCTGGTGTCAGCGAGACCGCCACCGCCGAACTGCTCGCAGACGCTCACGCGCGCGCAATTCAGGACGGAGACGCGACGCTCATCTACGGTCTCGCTGTTCCATTTCCGAGATTCGAAGGTCTTGGTGCAACGAGCGTCCGCCCCGATTTTGCGATCGTCGCTCCTCGAACCGACACGGCGGGGTCGTGGGTGATCGTCGGAGACGCCAAGGACTACGAGCGCATGCGTTCGCGAATTGAAGACACGCGTTTGTTGAAGGGCTTTCTGCAGGTAGCAGTGGGCGCGGAGTCACTCGACGCTTGGTCCCAGCTTCCCGACGGGATGACCGTGCACCCATACGGCGTTCTTGCAGTGCCGCGCAACGCCTTCCTCCAACCCGAACCACTCGTCGAACTGCTAGATGACCATCGGAGCGAGGTCCGACAGCGCATCGACGAGCGCATCCGCGAAGCGGAGCAGCTGTTCTTCGACGAATCGACTGAAGTCCGTGAGTTCGTCGCGGAACTGCCCGCGAGATTCGACCCGGCGACTTGTCCGACTTGTCCATTGTTCAACTACTGCAGAACCGAGATTCGGAACTCAGATACACCGACCGATCTCCTCGTCGAACTCGGTGTTGCCTCCAACGTTCGGCCGCACGTTGCCGGCCTCGTCGACGGGAGCGGCATCTTGGGCCGGCCCCCGGAATCAATCGTCGCAAACGTTATGGCCACCCTCACGGGGGTCGCCCAGTTCACCGGACAACGGCGAACCGACGCTGCCGGGCTACCCGGCACGATCAACGTGGTAATCGCCAAGTCGGATGCCGCCGCGTTGGGTGTCTATGGGGTCGGGTTGCAGCTAGTCACTGCGGGTGGACGGCAGCCCTGGCAGTTCACCGTCTTCGACGAGCCGCAAATGTCCAGCACGCGCCGTGAATTGATGCGACTTCTTGGAGAGTATGTAATCAACGCGATGCGCGAACAGCGGATAGTGAACAGAGATAATCCGAGCCCAATTCACATTGTCGTCTCCGACTCCGCAACGGCTGATGTCCTCGTGTCGATAGCCGACAACCTCGCGGGTATCGAACTTAGCCGACTTCGGTGGGAGCGAGACCTGGCTATGGGCCGCGATGCATTGACGTACAACGGTGAGCTGGCGGATATTCCTGGACCTCTGAATGAATCCACCAGGACGGCGGTCTCCTTCCTCCTCGAGGAAGACCGCGCCCGGGCTATGACGCTTCGATCACCCATCGTTGACGTCCGCGCAGCTCTAGCACGACACCTATACGCCGGTGGACCCACTATTGCTACATTTCGTCTTGATTATCTGGTCGGATGGGCGAAGACTATCGATGGTAATCCCATACGGCCAAGGGATTTCGAAGACGACATTGAGTCACGCGAGCACACGCCCGGCGCGCGATTGACTAGCAGCATGTCCAACGCGATCCACGCTGCCATGACGGAGGACCCTGATCGCTACGTCGAACTAGTTACCGAGGAACTCTCATACAAGTGCGCCATTCTTGAATCAGCTCTGGACTACCTTGATGCCCTGGGCAATTCGGCATTGCGAGAGGTTTATAGGGCCATCGAAGGCGATTCGCAGGCTGTGTGGCGGAGGCGGCTCCAGCTCCATGCGTCCGATCTGGTCCGATTCGGTCGGACTTACCGACACTGGCGAAACTCGCTTGTGCCGTCTATCGAGAGCGACGCCCTGTGTCGCAGTCAGCTTCTTGCATTGGTGAATCCTGAAGAAGCGGCCGACCTCGCCATAGACGCGGGGGTTCGCCACATCGCCAACGCGATAGTCGTTGATACCGACCCGCTGACTATCGAGATCGACTCTCGCCGTATCGGTGATGGATCACGGATCGTGTTACTACATGTCAACGGTCAGCCAACTGTCGAGGCGCCCGGGGTAACGTTGAAGATGTTGAAGACCGGCTTCAAGTTCGACGGTTTGTCCATCGGGCCGCTGACGGCAGCCGACGACGCTGGCCGCTTCGTCTGGGATCCTTACGAAGATCCGGGACTCTCGACCGGAGACCGGCTGGTGATTGGCGACTTCAAGTGGTTCTGCAACTTGAGCTCCAATAAATCACTAAAGGTGAGCCGGCCGACAACGGACACGCAGTCTGCCCCGAAGCCGGACTGCTATTCAGACTCGTTCGTGAACGATCCGGATTCGCACAGGTTCTGCTGCAGACCACATGAAGACTCTGAAGCCGAGTGGTCGGACGAACTCGCGGCCCGGCGGGCTCGGGGAGAGCTCAATCCGGATACGTGGCCGCCGGTGATTGACCGAGACGCGTTCGAAGTAAGTCGCATCGGAGCACCAACCGGCGAGCGGTTGGACGACGGGATAGCGCCTCCATCGGATGACCTAACGCTCGACGATGTGGATTAGAGACGATGGCAATCGATTTCACCCAACCCGTGACAGATGCGTCTCCGCGTATCCATCACTTCAACGCAGCATCCCGTAACGCCGCAGTGGCGGACGAAGCAACAGAATCGCTCCGAAATGCCCTGTCACAGAGTGAACCGATCAATCGCCTGCTTGTGAGGGCGGCAGCTGGTGCAGGCAAGTCTTTCGTCCTCAAGCAACTCGTTGTAGACGCTGTTTCTCAAACCAACTGCGCACGAGTTGCCGTGATCGCGTTTACGAACAACCAAATCTATCCGCTGGCAGCATCGCTCGGAAAAACTATCGGAGTCGACAGGGTCTGCCTATTCGTCGCCCAGGACAGGTTCGCGGATGTCCCTGATGACGCGCGTGCGAACGCGACAACCGCCACATCGACAATCGGGATCCCGGTCGATGCAAAAGTCGTCGTCGCAACATGCCACAAACTTGGTGCGCTCGGAGAACGTCGCAGACTCCTCGACCACTTCGGACCCGGGTGGAACGGCGAAGCGCCGTTCGACGTGCTTTTCGTAGACGAGGCCTGGCAGCTTCCGCACTACCTCTTCGACAGAGTCGCGAAAATTGCACCTATCGCCGTCGGCGTCGGCGACGTCGGCCAGCTTCCTCCGCTCGAAATCGGCACCAATCCTTGGCGAGGTGATCCCCGTTACAACCCCTACCGTGCCTGGCCAACCGAATTCGACGAAGTCGACGACACTCGAACGAAGTCCGTCGAACTACCATCCGTCTGGCGTCCGGCGGCCGGCCACCTCGACCTCTGGAGAGCGTTCTATCCGGAATGGACGGAATTAAATTGCGTCGCAGCTCCTGGCGATCGGTCTCTCAAAGTGTCTGGAACAATGCCCGACGACTACGCCACCATCTGGTCGCAAGTCGGGACAGGTGTGCCTACACTACTTGAGGTCGCCGGCCTGCCCGACGCTGAGGCACCTGATATTGATCTCCCCCTCATGCAGCAGGTCGAAGTACTACTAGATGCCCTATTGTCATCAGACTTCGAACTCCTTCAGGCGGAATATGACGGAACTGGGGCGCCAACCGGTTCGATGCTTACACGCCGCAAGGGTGACGGCCAGTCTGATCCTCTGATCGTGATACTGGCGACACGAAACCAGGCGGTCGACGATGCCACCGACGTGGTCGAGCGCCTGCGCGAAAAGCACTCGCTATTGCCGACCGACTTGGTCGCCTCGACCGTGGACTCCTGGCAGGGGCAAACCAACTGCATCACAATCGCGGTCCACCCGCTGAACGGCGCCGCAGAACTCGATGAATTCAACTCGGCGTTCGGCCGCCTGGCAGTCACGTGCACGCGGGCCACCAACGGGCTGATCATGTTGTGCAGACCGGGATTAGGGGAATTGTTGAGCCAAGCGCCGCCCCGGCCCGGCACCCCCTTCGGGGAGCCGGGCAATCGACATCTACCCCGGCAAACGCATCAACGGATTCTTGCCTCGTTTGCTCGGGGAACGTGGACCCCCGCCTTCGGAACCGATTGAGGAGTAGCGATTGTCTAGGCTTAATGATCTTATCCGGCAGGTCTTCAGCAAAGACCCATCCCTCGGCTTGGACCTACAGAGGGAAGTCACCGCCACACTCAAGGATCGTCGCACCTTTGGCCTGAATTTTGAGCGCCATGTGCCCGAAGTAGTAGAACTACCCGGCCGCCGCGTAAGACGAGGAGACAAGGTGCGAGTCCTGCCGCGGCGCGGTCAGTTGCCTAAGAAGTCGGATGAGAAGGTCTGGCTGGTAAGGGCCCTCGAGCGGAATGGGACCGCCAAGACAGCCCAATTGGTCGCCCAGACCAACGAAATCGATACGGCGAGCACATCCGTCGAGGACCTTGTCGTGGTCGCCGAATTCCGTGACCCCATCTACCCCGGGCTTGTGTCGACCGGAAAAGTTGAGCGTGGGGGCGAAAAGCCCTATCACGTCGTCATTAACGCAGAGAATTACTATGCATTGCAGTTGCTGCTCTTCACGCACCGCGGCAAGGTCGATTGCATATACATCGATCCGCCGTACAACACGGGTGCTAGGGACTGGAAGTACAACAATGATTACGTTGAGGCAGATGACCACTATCGTCACTCGAAGTGGCTCGCCTTCATGGAGCGCCGGCTCAAGATCGCCAAGGAACTGCTAAACCCAGATTGCTCGGTGCTATTCGTGACGATTGACGAGAAGGAGGTACACAGGCTCGCGCTGCTTCTAGATCAGATTTTTCCGCCCGAATCAATACAGATGATCACCTCAGTGATCAGCGCTAAAGGTGCGGTCCGCACCGGACAGTTCTCACGAGTAGAGGAACACATATTCGTAGTCGCCATTGGCGATGCCGTAGCCACACCTTGGACGAGGAACATGTTGGATGATCCCAAAGTCGCTAAGGCAAGCTCGGAAGTGGACTGGCTCGGTCTGCGACGCCGGGAGCCAACCAGTGTTCGAGGTGCGAGACGTAACCAGTTCTATGCCATATTTGTTGACAAGGAGACAGGCAACATTCACTCGGTTGGTCAAGCATTGGCGGACGATGTAGATCGCAGCGAAGTCAATGCCCCCGAGGGCACAGTCGCGATTTGGCCATTGAAACCCGGTGGTAAAGAGATGCTTTGGGGCTTGACCCCGGATGTGCTGAGGAAAAATTGGGAGGACGGGTTTGTGAGGGTGAATCGGTGGAACCCGGACAAAGCTTCAGGCACAGTGCAGTACCTACCGACCGGCACTATCGCGAAGATTCGATCTGGTCACATACGAGTTATCGGACGTTCGGAAGATGGCTCCGTACTATGCGAAACCGATGGTGGGCCGTCGACTACTCCGCCAAAGCGGGTCTGGAATATGGCCTCTCACAACGCCGAACTGGGCGGCACAAACTTGCTTTCGAGCCTTCTTCCAGATAGGCGATTTCCATTCCCGAAATCGGTTTACGCAGTCGAGGACTTGCTCCGCTTCTATCTGGCAGGGTCTTTAGATGCAACAGTCGTCGACTTTTTTGCGGGATCGGGCACGACCGCCCATGCGGTTATGCGGCTGAACGCTCAGGACGGCGGGCGCCGGAAGTCGATCCTGGTGACCAACAACGAAGTTGCTGCTGGAGAACAAGCCACGATGCGCAAGGCTAAACTCCGTCCCGGGGATTGCGATTGGGAAGCGCGGGGTATCTGTGACTACATCACCAAGCCACGGATACAAGCTGCCGTCACCGGTCTCTCACCGGATGGAAATGAAATACCAGGCAGCTATAAGTTCACTGACGAGGCTCCGATCGTCGACGGCTTCCAAGAGAACGCGGAGTTTTTCACTCTCACATACGAAGCCCAGTTGTCAGTCGTGTCGAACCGCGAGTTCGAACGCATCGCACCCCTCTTGTGGATGAGGGCAGGCGCGAAAGGCAGCAGGATTCAAGAGCTGCCAACTGGTTGGGCCGTCGTCGAGCACTATGGCGTACTGGCCGATTTCGACCATGCGGCCGAATTTCTTCGCGAGGTCGAGAAATGCTCGACGCTCGTCATCGTGTTCCTTCTCACTGACGACGACTGGCTTTTCGAATCGATCTGCCGCTCTCTTCCGGAAGGAGTAGAGCCTGTGAGGCTCTACGACGCCTACATCCGCAACTTCGAGATTGAGGCGGGAAGAGCTGCGAGATGAAGCTGACCCTCAAGGATTACCAGCAGGATGCGGTCGATGAAGTACTGCGCCGGCTAGATCAAGCACGGGCGTTGTACCGACGTGATGGGATTGAAACCTCGTTCTCGCTTAGCGCTACCACCGGCGCTGGCAAAACCGTGATGGCAGCTGCTGCTATCGAAGCATTGTTTTGCGGGAGCGAAACCTTCGACTTTAGTGCCGACCCTGGCGCTGTGGTCATATGGTTCTCTGACGACCCAAATCTGAATTCACAGACTCGAGCCAGGCTGATGGCAACCTCCGAGAAACTGATCTCCTCCAACCTCGTCGTCGTGGAACCGCCCTTCTCCAAGCCGCGATTCGACCCAGGGAAAGTCTATTTCCTCAACACAGGGAAACTTTCAAAGACTTCCCTCCTGACGCGCGGCCATGATCCCGACAGGCTCGCCAATGCATTACCCGGCATGGGCAGCGATGCTCCGCCGGACATGCAAGGGTGGACGATCTGGGAAACGATCGGCAATACCATCGCGGACAACGACCTCACCGTGTACCTCGTCCTGGATGAAGCGCACATAGGGTTCAATAACAAAACTGCTAACCCAGAAAAGCCAACGATCGTGAGACGCCTCGTCAACGGCCACGGATATGCGCCGATACCGATCGTCTGGGGCATCTCAGCAACGATTAAAAAATTTCAAGAGGCGATGGACGCGGCGAACACCGCCAGAACACGGCAAGCTCTGCCGCCGGTCCTCGTCGCGCCGTCACGTGTACAAGAGTCGGGCTTGGTCAAAGACACAATCGTTCTTGACATCCCTGCCGAGGCCGGGAATCTTGATACCGTTCTCGTCAAGCGAGCCGCCAAGAAGCTTCGCGCATCCTCGGAACGATGGAATGAGTACGCGCGTATGCAGGGCCTAACGCAACGCGTCCATCCTCTTCTCGTGCTGCAAGCACCCAATACTCCGGACCCTGCAGCGATCGGGCGAGCACTCGACGCAATCTTCGAGGAGCTGAGAGAATTTGGTGCCGAACAAGTTCGACACGTTCTTGGCGAACATCAAACTCTGCGGTTCGGCTCTTGGGAGGTTCCTTACATCGCTCCTGAGCGGGTAGAAGATGCGACACATGTACGCGTCCTCATTGCCAAGGACGGAATTTCGACGGGCTGGGACTGCCCGCGTGCAGAAGTGCTTGTCTCATTTCGGCCGGCCAAAGACCACACCCACATCACTCAGCTTCTTGGTCGTATGGTGCGAAATCCGCTCGCGCGACGCATACCCGGGGACGAGCGCCTCAACGCCGTCGACTGCATCTTGCCCTTTTTCGATCGAACGACCGCTGGCAATGTGGTCAAATTCCTGACCGGCCAACTGGAGGAAATGCCCACAAGCGGGCCGAAAGTACTCCTCGACGGGCGTGAGTTGATGCCGAACGCCGCAGTGGCCCAGAATGTTTGGGAGCTGTGGGACCGTTTGCCGACAATGACTGTTCCGGCACGCGGTGCCCGCGCGGCGAAACGGCTCGTGGCGCTTGCCGAAGCGCTTTCGAGTGATGGGCTGCAGCCGGGGGCGGTGCGGGAAGCACAACTCGAAATGCGCACCGTTCTCGACACATACGCGACGAGATACGCTAGGCACCTCGAGAAGGCAGAATTTGAAGTGCTTGCCGTTCGAGGCCAGACGATCGCCGGAACGATCGGAAAACCAAAGCTGACGTATGTGGATTTCATCGAGCGAGCCGACGATCGCGCGATCCGCGTTGCATTCGAAGAGGCCTGCAAGGCCTTCGGTGCCGACGTCGCGCAGTCATACGTGAATCATCTGGCACCAGAGGAAGACGCCGACGACGACGAGCTGCGTTCTGCCTACGTAAGGACGTCTGCACTCGCAACCGTTCCAGAGATACGCGAGAGAGTTGACGCGGAGGCCGATCAGCTTGCCGAGGCGTGGTTTGCGCAATTCCGCTCCGAGATCAGAAAGCTGAGCGACGAGCGTCAGCAAGAGTACGAGACTATCCGTGCAATGGCGACCGAGCCGCGACGCGGTGAACTCTCACGCCCGAGACGTCGCATGGAGGACTACGCAATGGTCGATGCGGACGAGCGGACCGTTCCGGCGCCGCTGGTTGCCATGCACCTGATGTCCGATGCCGACGGGCTCTTCCCGATCGGCACGCTCAACGACTGGGAACGGGCCGTTGTCATGACTGAGATCGAGCGGCCCAATTCCGTTGGTTGGTACCGGAACCCGGCGAGGGCTGCGGTGGACTCTCTCGGAGTCACGTACCGGGACGATGTGGGCAACTGGAGATCGATGCATCCAGACTTCGTCTTCTTCAACGAGATCAACGGACGAGTTTGGGCGTCAATCGTTGACCCGCACGGGCACCATCTCGAAGATTCTCTGGTTAAGCTGCAAGGCCTCGCACGTTTCGCCGAGGAGTTCGGGAGCGACTTCCATCGGATAGAAGCCCTTGCCAAGGTCGGGACCAAGATGAAAGTACTCAACCTTCAGGACAAGACGGTTAGGCAAGCGGTGATTCACGCCAACGACACCGTCCTAGCCCTTTACGAGTCGGACGTCGCCACCAACTACGCGCTGGCGTAATAATTTGTCTCGTTACGTTTACCACAAGACCGGTATGTAGCCTTCTGCCCCTCGGTGACCAGGCAGATAGACCAGACGAAAAAACGCAAAAGCCCTGAGCCTTAATCATCTTGGACAGAGAAGCCGATACCTTCGAGTAGATTACTCGGGCCCAGTCCACTCCCCGGGATGCAAAAACCGGAATTGGAGTAGATGTCACTGCTTGACAGCGAGCCGGTCCATCCACGGCGGATGACCGACCATGTGGTGATTCCTTGCCATCAGGGTGATGCGCTTCTAGGAAGGCTAGGCGGCTGAGCCGCCATCGATTCAGGAGCCGACGAGACACGACTAACGCAGGGCGTCGTCGATGATGTCCTGCATCGGTCCTGGCAGGAAGAGCCCGGTTTGGGCGCCCTGCTATCACAGACGATCTCGGGTCGGAACCGGGTTTGGCGCCCTGGGACCGTACACGGCAGTTCTTGTCAGTGGTGCCGATTATCATCAAGGTGGGTCAGGGAAGAGGGATTGACCGGGGCGAGTAAGCCCCGGCCGACCCAGGGGGACACCATTCCGGATGCCGCTGCATCCGTTGAGTGATTGCTGGTCTCGACTTTCGGCCCACCCGAGCGCTTTCGCTGCCGTCCAATGCGGCGATACCTGCTGCCTTCAGCAGGATCCAGGAAGGAGAACGGCATGGATGCCGACCAGAACCGCATGGCGGATTACGCCGATTGGGACTTTCCCAGTTTGGCCTACCTGTGGGACAGCCAGATTCGCGCGATCATGGCCGGAGCGCAGAAGCTCGATTCGCTGAGCGAGGCCGACTTTGAGTGCTCGCTGGCGTTGCTGGCCGACCGGGTGCGCGGCTTCGCGCGCGCCATGGACGACAACTGGCTCGTCGTCACCGCGTATGTGATGGCCGAGGATCTGTTCAAGTCCTACTTCAACCAGTTTGGTTGGGGCCCTCCGGTCGAGGCCTACATCGCGGCGACGGCGGGCGAGTTGATGAAGGAGTTCACCCGGCGCGGAATCGTCCTGCACTACGTCGTCGATAACACCTTGGGCGCAGCCGATCTCCGCGAGGTGCTGACCTTCATGCCACCGATGTTCGAAACCGCCGGCCTGGCGATGATCAGCCCGCAGTTGATGGCCGCCGCCCTGATGATCGAGCGAGTGCCCGAGGGCGAGCGGCACCTCGACCTGATCAAGGACTACCGCGACGAGGGACACGCGCAAGCCGATGAGTTGGTCTCCCAACTGCACCGGGAACGCCGGTCGTCGTTCTACCTGAACATGGACTTCGACGACGACAACCCGGCGCTGTCAATGGATGTGGCGCTCTCGCAGCGCGGCGAGACGGGCACCGTCGTCGTGTTCCGGAATCAGCTTCCGATTCCAGGTTCCAAGTCAGACATTTGGCCACCGCCCGGGATCGAACTGCCCGGCATCGGACGCGGGCAGTAGATCGCTTCGGGTAGCCGCCGGAGTCACGCCGGCGTCTACCCGCCGGCCGGTGACCACCACAACAAGAAGAGAGGAAGTGATCACCATGAACGACACCATGCTGAGCCAGGACGACTGGCTGGTCGTCGCCAACACCCTGTCGGTGTGGATCAACGACTCCGTGTTCCTCGACATCACCGCCGATTTCACGAAGAACGGTACGTCTATCTTCGTGCTGCGACTCAACGACGCCAACTACGCCAGCGCGCTGACCCTGGGCATGACCGTTTCCCTGCCCGAGGCGATCGCCCTGGCCAACGAATTCCTCAAGGAGGAGAAGAACTGGCCACGTGGTCCCGCCGCCTCGGGCCGGCAACCCAAGACCACCACAACAGCAAGAAAGGAAGTGAGCACCATGGCTCGCTGGAAGTATGAGATCAAGGGATGGGGTGCGGTGTTCCACGAGGGTGACCTCGCTGAGGACATCCGCGAGGACACACTGGCCCGCCGGGACAGGCTGGTCACGCTGCTGCGCGAATCCGACTGGTACGCCGAGCAACCCGACGGCGAGGAGTCCGCGCTGGCCCAGCGGGTCCGGGAGTTGGCGGCCGCCGAGGACGAAGTCCAGGTGGCCAGTCTGATCAACGCCATCTACGACCTGGCCGACGTCGAGCGGGCTTGGCTGGATCCCGGCTTGGAGTGGGCCTAGGCCGGAGACCGACTCCCTCGAGTCAGCCCCTACCCCTCATCCCGCGCCTTGTGCGCATACATATTCGCGTCGGCCTCCTTCAGCAGAGCCGCGAATCGACTCCGCGAGCCGCGGGCTGAGCCGATCGAGGCGCTGAGATCGACCAGCACTCCCCCGGCCTGGCAGCCCAGGCACCGCCCGCCAGACCCGGCCGGCCAGCGCCGCAACCGTCGCGACTTCCGCAGTGACCCGACGAACTCGTCGGCCGCCGATGCGATAGGCCGAGCCCGGCTCCCGAAAGGACCCGCATGCTGCCACCAAGCGGCCCCGATGGGCAGGCGTATCTGGTTGCTAAAGGTGTGACACCCTCTGGTCGCGACGCCAGGCCAGCTGTTCAGTAGCGTTCAGCCTACCTCGCGGAATCATTGCCAATCGCGGATTCGGTCAATTGCGTATTCCATGGCCGAGGATGGGCCCTCGAGGGTAGGCGAAGAAATGCATATCTCTGCTACGTCGCGATAACACCGGTACTGATGGCGCGCCGTGCAAGATCTGGAGTCCGGTCGTCGCGTCGATGGACCTCGCTACTTGAACCCTATGCCCGCCCTTCGACACGACCGAACTACCCAAGGTAGCCGACCGGCCTCGGTTCCCACGTGGCCCCACCTAGCGCTCCGCACGTCTGTTGCGCCAAGACCGAAACAGAGCTTGTGAATCTTGGTGCTCAAGATTGCGCCGCCTCGGTCGGCTGCCGTGTAGAAAATGCAAAGGAGGAGGAATACATGGGTGATCAATCGACAGGTTCTGCTGACCAATCGTCGGTCAATGAAGCATTCCGAAAACTCGGCTACCCCGACCGACTCTTGCCCAGTGCCATCAGCGCTTTCAAGACCGCCGAGGGCGCACAGCGGTGGATCGCGGTCTTAGGCAATCTGGCATTGAGATCGGAGTACATATACGAGATCGCAATGTCGGGTCTTCAGCCCGATGACTACGCCCGATGGCGCGATGCCGGATTGCACGACATGAACGCGTTGAGACTTCCGAGACGCATGGCAGCCGTCGGACTCAGTATCGACGACTATCGCCGTTGGACTGGGGCCGGCCTTGGTGCCGGACTTGAGCACTTGTTGTCGTATGTTCAGGCAGGACTCCCCTTTGACGACCTCATCGACGTCCTGGCGAACTGGGGCATGCCCCACGACTCTGAGGTTTCCGGGGCAGTCCCCGAGCTCATGGAGATGCTGCAGCGTGGTTTAAAGATCGACGAGATCCAGCGACTCCTCGAAACCGGGGTTACCGGTCACCAACTCTTCCCGTGGTGCACGACCGGAATTCCCTCCGCCGAGTGGCCGGCTTGGATGAGTTTGAATTTCGGCCCCGGCAAAGCTGAACAATACTTCGCCGCTGGCATGTCCGCGGCTGCGGCGAAGCCTTGGAGAGACATCGGCGTTGCCGCTGTCATCGCATTTGACCTGATCAAGGCCGGCGTCCCACCGGCCACGGCGGGCGAGTGGATCGGCGCCGGCATTCCGGCGAGCGGTGTGCTTTCCTTTCTTCAGGCGAACGTGCCCCTCAAGACAGCCGCCCTCTGGGTCGAGGCCGGTGTGACTGCGCGAGAAGCTGCCGACTTCATCGAGAAAGGCGTAACACTGGACGATGCAATCGAACTAGGCGAGCGGGGTATCGGGGCACAGCAAGTGAAACGAACCGAGTCCGGACTGGAACTGGACCTCGAACCATGGCAGGAAGATCCCGTCGATCAACTTCCCAGCGCCATCGCGCCAGGCCGAATCTGCCTGACTCTCTGGACGACGGTTCTGGGTGACGACCCACAGGCCCACGACGTTTGCTTCACCTGGGATGGTCGCCACACTGCGGAGTGGGACGAGGACATTAGTGCGGCCAACGGAGGTCTGTCTCCGGCGTCGAGCTCACCGGTCTGGGGCGTGGCGAGCTGGCCCGACGGGGAGGATGTCCTACTTACCTACACGTGGAGCGACTTGGGAATGCGTGGCTACGCGAGGCTCGCCGGAGAAGCGCCAATCTCCGGCTCATCAGGTCCGGAGGATCCGCGTCAGTGGGCTAGACTCGGCAACGCCCTTATAGAGTTCGTGCTCCTAGATCTGGGGTCAGGTCGGCGTGATCGTGAAAACCTGTCCGCGGAGTACTACGACCCAGTGGAGGACCAACTCATCGAACTCGATGAGCTGTTTCGAATCTTCCTAGCCGGAGCCGACACCAGCAGCAATTCTTCTGACTTCGATCAGTGGCTTCGCGACAAACTGAACTCGGGCGCCTACGAGATCCCCTAGAACTACTGATTCCCGCCGGGCGAGGATGATTACGAATCGTGCCAGTTTCTTACGGCCTGTTCGAAGCCTGCGCGGTCAATTGGACGGGGCAACTCCATCTGGATCGGATTTGGGGCCTGGCATTCCGATGTTCGAATAAGTCACCAACAGCGGTCCAGCATCGAAATGCTTGAAGTTGCCGTACGCCTTCTGTGTGTTTAGGCTGCCATCCCACGCATCTGGCAGCTGCCGGAAGTTCGCTGTTACATTCTCAAAGCTGGACACAAGCTGCCACCAAGTGGCAAACCCTCCGTCGGGCTGAGGCGCCTTGACTGCGGAGTCGCTTGCAGCGGCCTGAACCTTCTTGGCCTCGCTTTGATCGACCGCTGCGAAGTCCCACGGGCTGCCCATAGTTTGAGCGATCCACGCTGATCGGCCGATTAGGTCTCTGCCACTGTGTTCGGCAATTGCGATGATCCTGGCGCGCAAGGAATCTGGTACATCAACCGCCATAGCGTTCGGCACTTCCCAGAAAAAAAGAACATTGGGCAATGATTCCTCGCCGAGAAGCAGTTCTTCCGCCTCGGTTTGGAGTCGCGCCAAGTCTCCCTCGTCCTTAACCTCACCGACCACGCGATAGAACGGCACCAAGGGATGCCGTCTGTAGTGGACAAGATACTGGCTACCATCGGGTAATGCGCGCAGCTCCGTGCTGGTCACGGTCGGACCCATTGGGTTGAACCAGGCCGCCACTACGATGGTTCGGAGGTGCTCCAGCCAGAGCAGGCGCCGCTCGGCGTGATCCTCGCCTTCCGCATATCGTTCGGACACTGCAGGTCGGGCTTGCTCGGCGATCGCTCCGATGACTTGTCTGACTTCGCTACTTGCTGCATCAACGCTCTCGCCGCCTTCAGCATCAGGCGGGAGGCCCTCCTGAGAAATGGCACCCAGGACATCACTAAGAGTGGAAGTGAATCCCCACAGATCGCTGGCCGAATGCCTAGTATACGACTCCATTTGTTCTTGGTTGCGGGCTTCCGACATCGTGTTCCATTGCTGGAATATCAGCCGGCCGGCGCCATGAGTCCATCCACCCAGCAGGTTAGTATCGGGATCGTCGAACAGTTTCCAAGTGATAGCCATGAGTTGATTGGCTAACGGTCCAGACATCTTTGAGCACGGCAACTGCAGGGAACTACTCCAGGCCATACCGGCAATCGGGTGCTCGGCGAACGCGGCTTGTAGGTGCGTCGGACGCCCGCTGAAAACTCCGATCTCGATGTCCATAATGTTGTCGTCGCACCAGACCGCCTCCTGGGGAGCGCCGACCATCTCAACGAAAGCCGCCGTGACATCCTCGATTGGTGGAAACAAGTGTGGCGTCAGGTCGAGAATCCACTCTGGGCGGCCACGGAGGGTCTCTAGAAGGTAGTAGGTCCCGTCGTAGGACTCTCTAATTCCAGGCTGTGCGCGCGGATGGCTCAAGGCGGCAACTCCTCCGAGAGTCTGTGCAAGGCTTTCGGCGATGACGTCGGACATCCACGCGCTGAGTTTGGCCTTCTCCGAAAGGCGCAAGAAAAACGTATCCCATTCTGGCGGTGCGGAGATCGATGCGATGGCATCGACTGACCTCTCCTCAGGGTTGTAGGCAAAGCTCCAGCCGGCGGCGTAACGATTCAGCGCGAGACACATTAGCGAGGCTGTCTCTCCGTTCGGAACGTCGTCAACGACCCGCGTCCGGATCTGCCATTTGGTCCTGCCATCGGGCAGCACTTCGACAGTTGTTGTCTGCGCTAATCGAGCCTGCCAGTAAATTGCCGCGCCGCCGTCGCGCTCAAGCCAGCCATCGTCAGCCCACAGGAATCCATCGAGATAATTGCTCAGCAATAAATCGGCAGTGATTTCCCGACTCATAGCTCATTCACCCCCTGGGTACCGTTCACTCGACGGCCGACGCCGAGCACCTCCGTTTTAGGACTTAGGTTAGAGCAGTGAGCTGACAAGAATCTGATCATTAGCCGGACCAGATTCGGGCCGATAGAGTGTCCGGCTACCATTCGAGCGAGCCCTCAACCGCCCGAGGGGACCACCGCCAACGTTAAGCCACACCTCCGACATCACCATTGCTCCATTGCGAGCGGAGCGTCGTTAAGCTGGTGACGACGCGTTCGCCAGTCCGGCAGGAAGCTATCCATAAGCGCCGTGAAGCGATCGCCGTGCTTGCGCTCCAGATAGTGGGCCATCTCGTGAACGACGATGTACTCCAGGCAATCCGGATGCTTCTTCGCAAGCTCGACGTTGAACCATATATGCCGAGTCTCGCGGTTGCACGACCCCCATTTGGTCTTCATACGCCGAATCGTCCACTGCGGCACCTTCAGATCGAGCTTCTGTTCCCACTTCGCGATTAGGCCGGGTAACGCTTCACGTAGTTGCGACCGATACCACTCATCTAGATAGGCGCGACGACGCTCGGCTGTAGTGCCCTCAGATACATAGAGCAACAGCCGGTCGCCCTCGATCTCGAAATGGATTCGGCCTGGGCGCTCGATCACTTTCAGCCGGCGCCGTAAACCCCAGACGTAGTGCGATTCGCCAGTAACCATCTCGCGCTCGGACTGACGCGCTGTTGATCGTAGACGTTCACGCTGGCGCTTGATCCACGTCAGTCGTTGGATTACTGCGAGGCGAACCTGATCATCATCGAGGCGGCTCGGTGCAGCCACGCGCACGCGCCCAAACGGCGGGTACACCGCGATGTGCAGGTTCTTGATGTCCTTGTAGATGACATCAATATCAATACCGCGGACAGTGAGGTAAGCGCTAGATGTAGTCACGCTGCGCCGTCACCAATTCCATCAACTTCTCAAGTTGCTGCTCACCGAACCCATCGGGCAATACGTCGATGATCGCGTTCTCAACTCGCCGCTCTCTTAGCCGATTACCGATCCAATCGGCGCGCTTGCTATCACGCACCGCCTTATCGACCGCAAGCGCAAGCTGCTCGTTGCCATCCAACGAGTCATACAGCGCACGCTTGGCGTCGGTATCAATCGAATCGGGGTAGTCGGTCAGTGGCTCTTTAGTACCAACCGCGGCCGCCGTCTCAATCAACTTGGCCAGATATGCCTCATAGTCAAGCGCCTGCTGACGACGCAGCTCGAGGATGTCATCGAGAAGCTTGCTCATCGACTCGTAGTACTTAGGATTGGTCGGACTCTCGTCGACGATCACCTTACGAATGTTGTTGACAATCGTTTCGGCCACAGCCTCCGGGTCCTTCTGTATGCCACTGGGCAGCTTGGCGATCGCTCCCTGGCCCAGTTTCACAATCAGCTGAATTAGGCCGGCATCTTGGAAATTCGAGACCACCTCGGATGGCATGGCGCTGATGTACGTGTCGAGGAGGTTCCGCATCCCAGCTTCATATTGCTTGAAGTCGATGTTCTCACCGGCGCCCAGTTTCACCTCGGCACGAAGAGCCGCGTAAAACTCGATCTCGCTGCGGATCGCCTCCGCCTCGGCCTCACTGAATCCAGCAGTATCCATGTCGTCGGCGAGGTTGGCGTAAGCACGAGTGACGGCCGCGACGGCCTTATAGAGCTCGACGCGTTTGTACTCGTTGGCTTTGAGTTGTTCAATGTTGCCAGGTTCGACGGCGCAGAAGTACTGCTGGTACTGCAGCGTGTTCTTGGGCGGCTCGACGGCTTCGACGATACCTCGGATACGTTCGAGCGCTTCGTCCAAGTCCTCCCGCGCTTGCTCGATGCGGTCGGTCAAAAGCCCCTCGATGTCCTGCTTGTCGTAGCCGTCGAGGGCGCCCGATGTGTAGTCGTTTACAGCAGACTCCAGCGAGTTGAATAGATCGCGGTAGTCGACGATGTAACCGTAGTCCTTGTCGTCGCCATCCAATCGGTTGACTCGGCAAATCGCTTGGAAAAGGCCATGATCTTGCATCTTCTTGTCGATATAGAGGTAGGTCGCACTGGGCGCGTCAAATCCGGTCAGCAGTTTGTCGACCACGATCAAAAGCCGCATTTGACCGGGCTCTTTGACAAACTTGGCCTTAACTTCGTCCTCGAACTGCTCAACCTTGCCCATGGCGACATCTTCAGGCTCGTCGAAGTAGTCGGCCAGCATCTTGCGGTAGGTGTCGTACTTCCGGATGGCCTCGGTCTTACCCTCGCCTGAATCCTCCTTGGCAATATCACCTGGGCTCGGCGTGTAACTGGTGACGATGGCGCAATTGCCCTTAAATCCGGCCTGCACGAATAGCTCGTAGAACTTGGTTGCCTGGTACACGCTGTCACACACCAGCAGTGCGTTGCCGCGTCCATCCATTAGGCGCGGCTTGGTCTCCATGTCCATCAGGATGTCCTGGACAATCTGTCTTGCCCGCGGCTCGGCCGACACTACTTTCTGTATGGTGCCCCACCGCTTTTTGAGCTCAGCCTTGGAGAGGTCCGTCATGCCTTTGGTCTTGATGTCGAACCACTGGTCGATCTTATCGGGCGCAACCAGCTGCTGGTCGATGTTGCGGGCTTCGTAACGCAAATCCAGCACTACGCCGTCCTCGACAGCCTCGTCGAACTTGTACGTGTGGATGAAGCTGCCGAACGTCTCGATTGTGGTGGCCTTGTCCTTTTTCAGCAGCGGTGTGCCTGTAAAGCCGACGAACGTAGCACCCGGCAGCAGCTGCTTCATGGCGGCATGCATCTTGCCCGATTGTGTGCGGTGTGCCTCGTCGACGAACACAAAGATGTTGCCCTTGGCCTCGAAACCTTTCGGCACCTTGGCTTTTAGTTCCGCAATGAACTGCTCGCTCGCATCGTCCAGATCAGTGTCGTCATCACTACCACGGAACTTCTGCACTAATGAGCAGATCAGCCACTCCTGTGACGCGTTAAGGGTGTCGATGAGATCGGCACCGCTCTTGGTGCGGTAGATCTGTTCGTTGACACCATTGAAGACACCCTCGATTTGATCATCGAGCTCAGTGCGGTCCGTGATCAGAAGGACCCTCGGATCGTCCTGATTTTCTCTTATCCACTTGGCCAGCCACACCATGGTCAGGCTCTTGCCCGAACCCTGTGTGTGCCAGATGATGCCGCCGTCGCGCTGGGCGATTCGCGCTTGCGCAGCCTTAACACCGAAGTACTGGTTCGGCCTGCATGTCTTCTTTACTCCCGCATCGAAGACGATGAAGTTGTGAATGATGTCGAGGAATCGCTCCTTATTGCACACGTGTGCCAGCGGCACATCCAGTAGACCCTCGACGCCGGCGCTGTCTAGTTCAAGCTGTGCCCGCTGTTGCTCGTCGATGTCCTTGATCAGGCGCCACTTCAACCAATACTTCTCAGGCGTGTCGATGACGCCGTAGCGCAGACCTTCAACGTCGTTGCCCGCCAACACGAGTTGAACAGTCGAGAAGAACGGACGGATGAATTCAGGCTTCTGATTGCCGATTGTCTGGCGAATACCCTCGCTGACGGCAACCTGAGATCGTTTGAGCTCCAGAGTCGCCAGCGCAATGCCGTTGACATACAGCACGACGTCAGGGCGCTTGGTGTTCTGGCCAAGAACAGTGACTTCCTCAGCCACCACGAAATGATTTGCTTCGGCGTTCTCCCAGTCAACGAGCTTGACCGTCTCATACTGGTCGCCGGCGCCGGGCCTAACTTTGACTCCGTAACGGAGTAGCCCATATACCTCTAGGTTGGCTTCGTAGAGGCCACGCCCAGCACCCACCGCCGCGGCTTTCTGCAGCTGCACGACCGCCTTGGCGATCAGCTTGTCGTCGTAGCCACGTGCTCGCAGATTCTGGGCCAGCAGACCAATATCGATATTCGCATTGTTATCGCGCTGCGCCCAATTGCCTTGGTAATCATAGCCCAAACGCTCGGCAAATAGGCTCACCACCCGGTTCTGAGTGGCGCGCTCTGGCTGGCCTACGTCGCTCATGAGGCGATCTCCACAGTCAGTCGGGTTCGACCGGTGAGTAGCTCCTGCATCATCCCCGTCTTGACATCGCGGGCCTTAGCTAGACGAATGCTCAGCGTGTCGATTTCGTCTTCGACGCTGCCCAGCACCTCAACAATTGCACGCTGCTCGTCGAAAGGCGGCAAAATTGGGCTCATGTCCATCAGCTTGGTCTTTGAAATGTTGTATCGCGTCGCGCCCTGCGCGAGGATCGACACTAGTGCTCTGCCGACACCTGAACGAAAGAAGTATGCAAGATAGGTTGGGTTGATTGAGTGTTCGCCGCGCAGACGATAGCCGAAGCAAAAGCTGTTCAAGAATGTCGTCGGTGAAGGGTCGTAGTCGACCGCCGCAGCTAACGCGACTTCCTCTGGCGTCTCAGAAGATCCATTGAATAGGATATCGCCGCGTTGGACTCGGTTTTGTCGCTCGGTGGATCGGACGTTGACTGAGGTAAGACTTCGGCCGAGCAATCGAGGGCCAGCCATTACCTCAAGAAAAGTTATGAACGTCGCTGACCCAGTGCCGAAGTCATCCTTCGTTTTTCCTGTCAAGCCGCCATAGGTAGCGCCAACATCACCGAGCCGCACCGGAGTCCAGGGCTTGGAAAAGCCAGGCAGGCGCGAGCGGCCGGTCAGGAGCTGCTGCATCACGCCCTGTTTGATCGCCTGTTTCTTGGCGATAAGGCTTTCGAGGGTCGTGATCAGATCGTCGGCCTCGCGTAGCGTTTGAGCGATCGAACGCTGTTCAGTAATCGGCGGTAGCGGAACGGTGAACTGCTTGAAGTAGTCGAGTCCGATCGTTTTGATTGTGCTCCCATTCGATATCCGCTCAAACTCCGGCTTCATGCGTTGGAGGTAGTAGTAGAGAAACCAGTTGTCCAGTTGCGGGCCACACCGCCAAGCCATGAAGTGCTGACTCACGGCCATGTTGGCAGCCATGATTCCGCTCTTACCGATACCCGCATCTCGCAGTAGGACTACCGTTCCCACGGGGTGCAATACAGCAGACGAGTGGGCAAGTCCATCCGCTGTGATTGTGTCAGTCGTCGCAGTAATACAACCACGGTCAAGACGGAAGGTATCTTTGAGCGAGATCCAAGGAATGTCACCGTCCCAGTATTCAGGGTGCTTTTTGCTTGGCGTATGGCCGCTTCCCCGAACCGATACGTCATCGAGCCTCACATGACTCCATGCCGGTGCTATAGCAGATGCCACTATTCGACCCCCATCGCGGCCAGGTGCCCCGCCACCTTGCCCTCGAGATCACCCAGCTCCGAATCGAGCTCGCCGACTGTCTGGGCATAGCGCTCCCCGAGCTGCTGAATGCGCGCTACAAGGTCGTACGTGAGTGACGTAACCTCCCCGGCGATTCGGCTTTTGATCGTCGCGTGCCACTTCTCATCCAGCACGAGGGCCTTTGCGTCATCTTCGGTGAGCTTGCCGTATTCCTTCAGCACTGCGGCATCTAGTTCCGCCTGCAGCTCCTTAGCGGCCTTCTTCGCGGCCGCTTCCGCGTCATAGAGCTTGATGAGGTGCTCGAGCGCTTTGATCTCTTCAGGGTCGGACTTTTCGCGCTTGGCGACGCGAAGTCGTGCAGTGGCGAGCGCCTTGCTGATCTTGTCGTCATCCATCGCCGGGGCCAGCATTCCATCCTCGATGGCGTGCTCTTCGGTGTATTCCTCGATAGCCCCAGTGGCTGCTTCGGCTGCGGCAGTCAGTTCGTCAATCTGCGCCTGGGTGTCGTAGTAATAGGTGGACACCATCAGTGATGGTGGGATGAGGTCCATCTTGTACTTTGTCGCGGAGCGGCCGGATCCGATGACCAGATCTGGGGTCTCGGAGAGTTTGCGGTCTTTGTCCTCGATTGTCTTGCGAGGCTTGGCTGCACCGAGCCAGCCGTCGTTCATGATCATGAACACGTCGTCGTGCATCGTGGCTTCATTCCAGTAGGACATCAGCTGCTGGTAAACGTCGTACGCGTCCAGCAGCGGCATTGATCTGAATCGCGCCAGCAGGTCCTCGCTGATCTCGCCAATCAGTTCCACCGGTTTGGTGTTCTCGTCGATCTTTGCCAGCTGCGGCCGATGTACCGCAAACCACTCATCGACCGCATCGTCGACCTTGGCGGCATACTTCTTGAACTTGGGCGACTCGAGTACTGCTTGCTGAACCTCCGCGATCGGGATCACGAGATCGCAATAGCCTGGCCGGTTCTCGGCGAACAGGGCGCTACGCAGGCTCGAAAACGCCTTCCAGTACTCGTCGAGCGCGTCGAGATCGCGGTCGGGGATGCCGCCGTGCAGATGCGCTTGCAGATCCTGGATATCCTCTGGCTCGGATGAATCGATGTAGCGCGGGATGTTCAGGTTGTAGTCGTTCTTGGCATCGGCGATCTCTTTGAGCGGCACCATGCGCGAGTAACGACCGATCTCGATCTGCTTGTTGAAGGCGTCGACGATCTTGTGGATGTCCTGAGCCCGCAGACGGTTCTTATTGCCGTCCTTCATAAAGCCCTTGGAGGCGTCGATCATGAACACGCCCGTGCGACCAACGGCGTTCTCTTTATCAAGGACCACGATGCAAGCGGGGATACCGGTGCCGTAGAAAAGGTTTGGCGGCAAGCCAATGATCCCTTTTACAAATCCACGCTTGAGCAGATTGCGGCGAATGTCGGCCTCGGCGTGACCGCGGAACAGCACGCCGTGCGGCAGAATGATCGCGGCCTTGCCGGTGCTCTTCAGCGACTTGAGCACGTGTAGCAGAAAGGCGTAGTCACCGTTCTTGTCCGGCGGCGTTCCGTACTCAAACCGCCCATAGTCGTTCTCGAGGCCGTTGTTCCACGACTTGACCGAGAAGGGCGGGTTAGCGACCGCGAAGTCAAACGTCCGGAGCTCGGCGCCATTGGTGAACTCCGGGCTGGTGATTGTGTCGCCCTTCGCGATCTCGGCGTCCTCATTACCGTGCAGCCACATGTTCATCTTGGACAGCGCCCAGGTGGCGTTGTCTTTTTCCTGGCCATAGATCGTGATCCCGCGTGGCGCCTCGTCGGCAACTTTGAGCAACAGCGAACCCGAGCCACAGGTTGGGTCGTAGACGGTCTGGTCAGCGCGTGTCTTGCTGTTGATACCGACCAACTTGGCCAGAATCCGCGACACCTCAGCCGGCGTGTAGAACTGACCCTTGCTCTTGCCCGATTCGGTGGCGAAATGGCGCATGAGGTACTCGTAGGCATCGCCGAGCAGATCGTCACCCTCTGCGCGTGAGCCACGGAAGTCGAGGTCATTGAAAATCGTCACCAGCTTCGACAGCCGGTCGACCATCTCCTTGCCCTTGCCGAGCTTTTCCTCGTCGTTGAAGTCAGCGAGGTCAATGACGTTGCGGAGTCCGTTGGCTTCAGCAAGCTGCGCGATAATCTTGTTGAATTTGTCGCCGATCTCCTTGTCGCCTTTGGCGGCGAGCATGTCATCGAAAGATCCGCCCTTGGGAACGCGAGTCAGACTCCTAGTGGCGGCCTTGGCCTTATCCGACACGTACTTCACGAACAGCAGGGTGAGGATGTAGTCCTTGTACTGGCTGGCATCCATGCCACCACGCAGTTCGTCGCAGGACTTCCAGAGTGAGCTGTACAGATCTGACTTCTTAAGTGCCACAGGCGACGTTCTCCTCGTTACTAATTTCGTTCTCAATTATATCACGGGCAAAAGCATATTTTCGCAGGTCAGAGCCTATTTTCAAAGGCTCCGTGGCTTTCGGATTAAAGCCTATGCCCCAGGGCGGACAAAAGCGGCTACGTCACCCACACGCGGCTGGGGGTAGTAGTCACTGCTCGTCAGATGCCAGCCCTTGCACGACTCGCACCGATACGCCCTTCGCTCCTGGCGGGCCGTATGGATTCCGAGCTCATCGGCGTAACGGCGGGCCGTCACCGCCGAGTGGATAGCAAGTGTGGCCTCTCGCTTGTCCCGGAATCGCGCCTTGCGACTCGCCGGGCATTTTTGAAGGCGCGCGTGGCGACGACTCATCCGGATCTACTCCTATCCCGTAGCTGGTATAGCTCGTGGCTGGTGCCTATGCAGTTGACGGTAGCACCGTTGCGGTATAGATGCAACCGCACATCTATCCAGATGTGGTATAGTTATCTATATGGGAAAAGAAGCGAACGAGGTCGAGCGCACCGATCACCGAGACACACAGCGCCCACACCGACTATTCGGCGAGGCCTTGGTACGCGCCCGCGAGAATCTCCACCTGGAGCGTCCGGAAGTCGCAGCGCAGGCCGCAATCTCCTACCCGATGCTGGCCAATATCGAGTCAGGCCGGCGCCGCGCCAGCGACGACATCATCGAGAGGCTCGCGCCGGTACTAGGGATACCGACGGATCGGATGCGCGATGCACGGGATGCAGCAGATCGGATGCGTCACGTTCGGAACGCGATGTTTCATGGTCGAGCCCCTTTTGACCTCAGCTTGTACCTCACCGCCGAGCACCACGCTCGTCCCGAAGCAAGCGAAGTCACCGACGAGGGCGCCGATGCAGTTGCGAACGAGGTCGAGCGCCTGCTGACGGATGTGCTGGTCGAACAACAACGGGCTGAAACGTTTGCGTTGGCCGCACGCCCGAAAATGGATGCGCCCTTTGCCTCAATGCGGATGCAACTGACGTCGGACATCATCCGGGACTTGGGACTTCTCGACGATACTGATCTCGCAAAGGTGCGTGGTTACGTCGATGGTCTGCGGGCGTCACGCGATCGGGTCGCGACTGCGGTGACCCCGGCAACCGACACACCGCTTATCCGGATTGCCGATGAGCCGTTTGGACCCTTGACGCCGTGGCCGGCGCCAGAGTGGCTAAAAAACGTGCGCCAAGTCGATCTATCTCGACGCGTTCGGGAGTATCGCGAGATCGCTCGGCGCGGCCAATTCACAAAGTTCTCGCGCGAAGCGGGGGCCGTTCTTGCTGCAGGCCCGAATGACGACGATCGTCCCTTGCCCTGCGAGAACCATAACGAAGCGGGAGAAGCTGCACGCGTTGGCGAACGGCTCGCTCGAGACTTCGCCAAGCGCGCCGGCGGCGATGCCGGAATGATTACGGCGGCTGATTGGCGATCTCTGGAAAGTCTGCGGGTATACCGACTCGACGACGCGCGCAAGTCCGCGAGCCTCAACTGGGTGGTGCGGATGGCTGTGTTTGCGACCTTGCTCTGGCCCGACGATACCGAGGCACGCATCGATTTTGTGAAGCGGTGTATCCCCATCTATAAAGACCAAGCCGCACTAATCGGACTCGAAAGGCCGTAGGCAAAACCGCTGTGGTGGGCGGCGAGAGCGCGACGATCGATAAAGCGTCGCCGCCTGTCGAGTCATTGCCGCCTATCTAAAGGGACTCTTGTTTTGCCAGCGTTGCCACGAAGATGGTGGAACCTCAAGGCTTATCTGCATGGAAGCCAAGGGGCGCAGCGGGCGATACGGCTACTTCCTCTGTCGTGGTCGTCAAGAGGGCTTCCGCACCTTGCGGCGGCACGAGTCGAGCAGGCAAGAGTCGATCACTACTCCACCTTCCAGCTCGGAGAAGATGTCGTCGGACAAGTAATTGAGTGACTCGATGATGCCTTAGCCGGTGTCGCAACCCCACACTGCCAGTGTGGACTTCGCACAGTAGTTGCCGCGCCCTTGGCGAGCACTTCACCGATTCTCGTCCAGCACCGCTGATGCCAACTCTTTATCGGTTGCCTTCGCCACTGCGGATCGCCGGCCCAGTTTCGGCCGCCGGGCCGCGTCGCCGACCTCGGTGCGCTCGGCGATGTACCGATCGAGTTCCTCTCGGGCGACATAGGGCGTACGACCGATGCGGCTTACGGACAGGTTCCCGGCATGAACTTCAACGCGGATAAACCCGGCCGATTTGCGCAGGTAAGACGCCGCTTCGGAATAGGTCAGCAGTGGTGAGACACCCGTGAGGCCATCGGCATCGGGTTCATATTTCCGTGTCATACAGAAATATTATCAGATCCATACGCAAGATATGGATCTTGTCGCGTAGCATTCGGAAGATGCAAACGAGCATCCGAAAGATTCCGGAAGATGCGATAACGTGGCGCGCCATGGCTGCCCGCGCTATCGCCCTCGGCCCTACTGGCCGTACCGTCGCGACCAACGTCGCCAGGTTCCGCGCCATCCGTGGGCTGCGGCTGGCCGGGCTGTCCGAGCGGATGACGACTGTAGGTCGCCCGATGAGTGTCACCACCCTCTCGGCTATCGAGAACGGCGATCGCAGAGCCGATGTCGATGACCTCGTAGCCATCGCCGCTGCGCTCAACATCTCCCCCGCCGCGATGCTAATGCCAGCTGTTGCCGATCCCTATGAGGCGGCAGGTGCAACCGTCAGCCCCACCAGCGTCCCCGAGGCGGGGCAGCTATGGGACTGGCTCACCGCGACCGCGCCACTCGATGCTCCGCTGTTGGCCGATGAGCGCGATGAGGTCGCCGCCGAGGTATGGCGTCGAGAGCAGGTACCGCCGTGGTCGTTCAGAACAAAGACGATGGATCGTGGCTAGCCGCAAGTCCTTTCACGGCTCCGGTTACGTCCGCTCCTACCAGATCAAGGGTGGTACCCGCTGGCGGTTCCAGATCCGTGTGCCGGTCAATCCGGATCTGCCGGAACTGGGTACAAAGCCGGTGACCAAGAACGGATTCCTCACTCAGAAGGAGGCCACCCGCGCCAAGGACAAAGCCGTCGCCGACGTCGAACGCGGACTGCGGATTGGCTCCTCGATCCCGACTCTGACCGGCTACGCCGAGAATTGGCTGGCTGGCTTAGACCTCGCGAACTCAACCATTGCTGGCTACCAGCGCCAGCTCCACCGGCACGTCCTCCCCCGCATCGGGCGACTCCCGCTGGACAAGATCGTTCCGATGACGCTGCGCAAGCTATACGCTGACCTGGCCATAGAGGCGGCCCCTCCGATACCGGGGCGATGGTCGGAGCCAAAACCGCTGGGGCCGAACTCGATCCACAAGATCGCGGTCACGATGGGTGCGGTACTGAGCGCGGCCGTATCAGATGGGTTGATCGCGGCCAACCCGGCGCTGATGACCAAGACGACCCGCCCACCGAGCCTCGCCGCCCGCAAGGCTGCCAAGCCGGAGATGAGCATCTGGACGGAGCAGCAGCTAGAAGCGTTTCTGCTCTGGCTGCGCGACGCCCGCAAGGACAGCGAGTACCCGCTGTGGAAGCTCTACGCCGCCAGCGGCGCCCGCCGCTCCGAGATATTGGCGCTGCGGTGGTCAGATATCGATCTCAAGACCGCGCGGCTACAGATCCGGCGCACGCTGGACCTCGAGGACCCCGACCCCCGCGCCACCAAGCCTCCGAAGAACGGTGAGGCGAGGTCGCTTGCCTTGAGCGCATCAGCGGTGGCGGTACTGCGGCAGTGGCGGCGGCTCCTGGCCTCCCGCGACCTCAACGCTGTTAAGCCTGGAGCATGGGTGTTCCCATTCGACAAAGACTGGTCTCGACCGCGCAACCCCCAGTCGGTGTCTGAAATGTTCACCCGCCGGGTCACCTGGGCGAGATCGGCGTTGGGAGAGGACAAGTTGCCTGAGTTGCATTTGCACGGCATCCGACACACCGTCGTCACCCTGCTCATCGAGAGTGGCCTTGACGTTGCAAAAGTGGCCAAGCGGGTCGGCCACAGCTCCCCTGCGATCACGCTGGCGATCTACACGCATGCGACCGTGAAGGGCGACGAGATCGCCGCCGCGGTGCTCGATTTCGGCTGACCCATCAATCTGATCCGCTATTCAGTTCTAATGCGCTAATGCGCTATCTGATGCGCTATCCGTTGGGGTTCTTCCACCCCACGCTCGCCGCCACAGCCCCAAGAGCTCTCCAAATCAGCAGCTCAAGGCTAATTTCTGTGTCTTGCTGAAATTCCTGTTCGAATGCCTGACAAGAGTTCGAGTCCCGTCAGCCACCCCGATGTAGAGAGCCGCTCCTGACCTGTTCAGGG
>CAZTAA010000009.1:0-78052 GCA_964611465.1 uncultured Mycobacterium sp.
CCCTGCTGGTCTCCCTGTCCATCTACGGCGCCAACGGCAACTTCAACCTCAGCGGGTAAGAGGGACACACGGTGACAGAGATCAATTCGGGACGCGGGGCGAACCGCGCTCTTGTGGGCACCCGCAAGGAAACGCCCGGCTGGGTCCGGCCGCTCGCCGGGCTGCTGACCGTGCTGGCGATCATCGGGGTCGTCGCGCTGGCGATCGGGCTGTTCCGGGCCAGCTTCACCAAAACCGTTCCGCTGACTGTGCTTTCGCCGCGTGCGGGCCTGGTGATGAACCCCGACGCGCGGGTCAAGATGCGCGGCGTGCAGGTCGGCAAGGTGGTCTCCATCGACAACCGTCCGGACGGCACCGCGGCGCTGCACCTGGCGATGGATCCCGGGCAGATGCACCTGATCCCGGCCAACGTCACCGCCAACATCGCGTCCTCGACGGTGTTCGGCTCGAAGTTCGTCGAACTCGTCCCGCCGCCGTCTCCGTCGGCCAATGCGGTGCAGCCCGGTCAGGTCGTCGACGCCGAGCACGTCACGGTCGAGATCAACACCGTCTTCGAACAATTGGTCAACGTCCTGGACAAGATCGATCCCGCCAAGCTCAACGAGACGCTGGGCGCAATCGGCAAGGCGTTCAACGGCCGCGGCGAGAAAATCGGTCAGACGCTGTCGGACTTCGACCACCTGCTGGCCAAGCTGGACCCGAGCCTCCCCAATCTCGAACACGAGATGCAGGGTCTGCCGGCGGTCGCCAATGCCTATGCCGACGCCGCCCCGAACCTGATGACCGCGGCGGACAACGCGGTCAGCATCAGCAACACGCTGGTCTCCGAGGAGACCGCACTCGACGCGGCGCTGGTCAACGTGATCGGCCTGGCGGACGTCGGAAACGAGGTGCTCGGCGGTAACCGCCAGGCGCTGGCCGAGGTCACGCATCTACTGGTGCCCACCACCGAGCTGCTCGACCGGTACAACGACCACGTGCGCTGCGCCATCGGCGGTATCGCGCCGTTCGCCAGGACCCCCCCGCTGCCGGACCCCGGCGTGCTGGTGTCCACGTCGTTCGTCATGGGCATCGAGCGCTACCGCTACCCGCAGGATCTGCCGAAGGTCAACGCCAAGAGCGGCAACCTGTGTGAGTCGCAGAAGCTGCCCAAGATTCCGCCGGAATGGTTCCCGCCCTTCGTGTCCGCCGATGTGGGCGCGAATCCGTGGCAGTACGGAAACCAGGGCATCCTGCTGAACTCCGCAGGCCTCAAGGAATGGCTGTTCGGTCAGACCGACGGACCGCCGCGCAACGTTCTACAGTACGGACAGCCAGGATGACGGGTTCGCGCAACACACTGATCAAGTTCGGCGTCTTCGCGGTCATCATGGCGGTGCTGACGGTGTTCCTGTTCATGACGTTCGCCCAGGTGCGCACGGGGTCGGGCAACGACTACTCGGCCGTCCTGGCCAACGCGTCCCGCCTCAAGAAGGGCGACACCGTGCGCGTCGCCGGAATCCGGGTCGGCACGGTCAACGACGTGAAACTGTTGGCGGACCGCAACATTCAGGTCGATTTCGACGCGGACAAGAGCATCGTGCTCACCACCGGCACCAAGGCGGCGGTCCGCTACCTCAACCTGACGGGCGACCGGTACCTCGAACTCGTCGACTCACCCGGGTCGACGCGCATCATGCCGGCGGGTTCCCAGATCCCGCTGGACCGCACGCTGCCCGCGCTCGATCTCGACCTGTTGCTCGGCGGCCTCAAGCCGGTGATCCAGGGCCTCAACCCCAAGGACGTCAACGCGCTCACGTCGGCGCTGGTTCAGGTCTTCCAGGGCCAGGGCGACACGCTGGAGTCGTTGATGACGAAGACGTCGTCGTTCTCGAATACGTTGGCGGACAACAATCAGGTGATCGAGCAGCTGATCGACAACCTGCACACCGTGATCGGCGAACTCGGTGACAACGGCAAGCAGTTCTCCAATGCCGTCGACCGGTTCGAACAGGTGGTCACCGGCTTCAAGCAGGACCGCGATCCCATCGCGACGTCGATCGATTCGCTCGACAGCGGCACGGCGTCGATAGCGGATCTGCTGAGCCAGGCGCGTCCGCCGCTCACCGGCACCATCAACGAACTCGCCCGGGTGGCGCCGCTGCTCGATCAGGGCAAGGACCGGATGGACATCGCGATCCAGCGTCTGCCCGGCAACTACCGAAAGCTGGCCCGCCTGGGCGCCTACGGCAGCTTCATCCAGTACTACCTGTGCGGCGTGACCATGCGCGTCACCGATCTGCAGGGTCGCACCGCGGTGTTCCCGTGGATCAAGCAGACGACCGGAAGGTGCTCTGAGCCAGATGCTTAAGTACCGCGGATCCAGCCTGATCAAAGCCGGGTTAATCGGCAGCATCCTGGTGCTGCTGGTGATCGCCATCGGCCTGCAGCCGGCGCGGATCGTGGAATGGGCGTCCAATGTCCGTTACTCGGCCCGGTTCGACGAGTTGGGCGGACTGATGTCCGGCAACGACGTCACCGTGTCCGGCATGAAAGTCGGTTCGGTGCAGGACATCTCGCTCGACGACGGCGAGGCGCTGGTCACCTTCTCGGTCAAGGGCAACGTCCCGCTGGGTACCCAGACCACCGCACACATCCAGACCGCCACCCTGCTGGGGCAGCGCATGCTGACCCTCGAGTCGGAGGGCGACCGGCGCATGCACCCGCTGGACGTGATCCCGGCGTCGCGGACGTCCTCGCCGTACTCGCTCAACGATGCGCTGGGCGACCTGGCCACCAACACCGCCGGCACCGACACCGCGTCGCTCAACCAGTCGCTCGACACGCTGTCCGAGACGCTGGACCGGATCGCGCCGCAGCTCGGTCCCACCTTCGACAGCCTGTCGCGGTTGTCGCAATCGCTGAACAGCCGCAACCAGACACTGGGTGACCTGTTCAAGAGCGCCGCCGACGTCAGCGGGATCCTCTCCGAGCGCAGCAATCAGGTGAACACGCTGATCCTCAACGCCAACGATCTCGTCGGCGTCCTCAACGACCGGCGGATGGCCATCGCCAGCCTGCTCGCGAACACCACCGTGGTCGCCCAGCAACTCAAGGGACTGGTCGCCGACAACGAGAAGCAGCTGGCCCCCACGCTGGACAAGGTCAACGACGTGACGGCGATGCTGGAGAAGAACAAGGAAACAATCGAGAAGGCACTGCCCGGTTTCGTGAAGTTCCAGCTGACCCAGGGTGAGACGGTGTCCGGCGGGTTCTACTACAACGCCTTCATTCCCAACATCACACTGCCGCAGATCATGCAGCCGTTCCTGGACTACGCGTTCGGCTTCCGGCGCGGCGTGGATGCCGGCCAGCCGCCGGACAACGCCGGCCCGCGTGCCGAATTCCCGTGGCCTTACAACGGTATTCCCGGAGGTTCGCGATGAAGCGCCGTCCGTTCGTCGTGGGCGCGGCCATCGCGCTGGTGGCTCTGCTGGTGGCCGGAGCGATCTTCCTGGTGCGCCAGACCGCGTTGGCGCCCAAGAAGATCACCGCGGTGTTCACCACGGCCAGCTCCATCTACCCGGGCGACGAGGTGAAGGTGGCCGGCGTCACGGTCGGCACCATCGCGGCGATCGAGCCGCTGGGAACGCAGACCAGGTTCAGCCTGCGCGTCGACCGGGACGTCCCGATCCCGGCCGACGCCAAGGCGGTCGTCGTCGCGCCCAACCTCATCTCGGCCCGCTATGTGCAGTTGACCCCCGCCTACAAGCACAACGGCGGCCCGTTGATGGCCGACGGCGCGACCATTCCGCTGGAGCGCACCGCGGTGCCCGTCGAATGGGACGAGGTCAAGACGCAGCTGACCCGCCTGGCCGACGAGCTCGGCCCGAAACCCGGTGAGCAGGGCGGTGTTTCGGGCACCTCGGTGTCCCGGTTCATCAACAGTGCGGCTGATGCGATGGAGGGCAACGGGGAGAAGTTGCGCTCGACGCTCGCGCAGTTGTCGGGTGTGAGCCGCATCCTCGCCGACGGCAGCGGCAACATCGTCGACATCATCAAGAACCTTCAGGTTCTGGTCACCGCGCTGAAGAACAGCAGCACGCAGATCGTCCAGTTCCAGAACCGGCTGGCGACCCTGACGAGCGTGATCGACGACAACAGCTCGGATCTCGACAGCGCTCTGAGCACCCTGTCGTCGGCGGTCGGCGACATCAAACGGTTCGTGGCCGGCTCTCGCCAACAGGTCAGCGACCAGGTCCGGATGCTCGGCAATGTGACCCAGGCGCTGGTCAACCAGAAGACGGCCCTGGAGAACGTCCTGCACATCGCGCCCAACGCCTTTGCCAACGGCTACAACATCTACAACCCGATGTACGGCGACTACGCCGGCGCGTTCGCGCTGCCGAACATGTCGAATCCGCTGCACTTCATCTGCGGGGCGATCGGTGCGGTCGAGAACGTCACCGCGCCCGAGGCGGCCAAGCTGTGCTCGCAGTACCTCGGCCCGGCGCTGCGACTGCTGAGCGCCAACTCCATCGTCCCGATTCCGATGAACCCGTACCTGGGTCCCTCGGCGAACCCGGCCGACATCGTCTACACCGATCCCCATCTGATGCCCGGCGGCGGCGGCACGGTTCGCCCGCCCGAACCGCCACCCGCGGTGTCGGCCTACACCGGCGCCGGCGACATCCCGCCGCCGCCCGGCTGGGGCGCCCCACCGGGGCCGTCCACCGGCATCAACGCGCCCAACGGGCTGCCGGCGCCGCCGGAGCCGAAGCTGCTGCCGAACCAGCCGCCGTTGGCCCAACCGCAGACGGCGATGCCGGCGGGAGTGCCGACCGCGCCTCCCGTCGTGGCTCCCGAAGCGCCGCCGCCGGCCACGTTGCCCGGCGTACTGCTGCCGGCCGAGGCGCCGGCGGCGCCGGCACCGGCTGAAGGGACGCCAGGGTCATGAGCGCGATGTCCAGGTTGTCCAGATCCCGGCGCGTCATCGCCGCGGGCGGAGCCGTCGGTGTGGTCGTGGCGCTGACGTCGAGTGGCTGCGCGTTCCAGGGCGTCAACTCACTGCCGCTGCCCGGTGCAGTCGGCCGCGGTCCGGACGCCAAGATCTATCACGTCGAAGTCGCCAACATTGCTACGCTGGAATCGAATTCGCCGGTGATGATCGGTGACGTCGTGGTCGGCAGTGTCGGCAAGATGACCGTCAAAGACTGGCACGCCGACGTCGAGGTGTCCGTGAAGCCGGACGTGGTCGTTCCCGCCAATGTCGTTGCGACGGTTGGCCAAACCAGCCTCCTGGGCTCGATGCACCTGGCGCTGAATCCGCCGATCGGGCAGCAGCCCAGCGGTCGGTTGCCGGCCGGTGCGACGATCCCGCTGAGCAAGTCGTCGACCTATCCGACCACCGAGAAGACTTTGGCCTCGCTGGCGGCGCTGGTCAACGGCGGCGGCCTGGGCCAGATCGGCGACATCATCCACAACTTCAGCACCGCGATGTCGGGCCGGGAGGCCGATGTCCGGGATCTGCTTGTGCGACTGGACGATTTCGTCTCGGTCCTGGACCGCCAGCGCGAGAACATCGTCTCGGCCATCCAGGATCTCAACCGGGTCGCGGCGACGTTCGCGGGCCAGAAGGACGTCATCAACCGGGTGATCCACGAGGTACCGCCGGCGCTGGACGTGCTGATCAAGGAACGGCCGCGGATCACCACCGCGCTGCAGAAACTGGGCACGCTCAGCGACACCGCGACCCAGCTCGCCAACGACGCTCAGGCGGATCTGGTGACCGACCTCAAACATCTGGAACCCGTCCTGCGCGCCTTGGCGAACGTCGGGCCCGACCTTCCGGTCGCACTGGGTTACGCACCGAACTTCCCGTACAGCCAGGGACTCATCGACCGCGCGGTCCGCGGCGACTACATGAATCTCTTTGCGGTGTTCGACCTGACCATCCCGCGGCTCAAGCGCACCCTGTTCCTGGGTACCCGCTGGGGTGAGGAACACGCGAAACTCGTTCCCGCACCGGGTGATCCGTTCTACCTGAACTACACGTACAAGCCGATGGACGCGCCGCTGGCGCCGCCACCGCCGGACCAGGCGGCACCGCCCGGCCAGGCCGACGAAGCGGACGCCGTCCAGACGGGATCGGTCATGCCCATGCCGCCCGTCGACGGTCCCGTGCTGCCGGTGGTGCCGCCGACCATGATGTCGCCGATGGGCGGCCCGGTGACCGTCGAGACCACCAACCAGGTATTCGCCGGTCCGTACGCCGCTGGAGGTCACTGATGCTGACCCGTTTCGTCCGAACCCAGCTGATCATCTTCACCATCGCGTCGATCGTGGGCGTGGCGGTGATGATCTTCACCTACATGCAGGTGCCGACGCTGCTGGGCATCGGCAAGATCAACGTCAAGCTGCAGTTGCCCGCCACCGGCGGCCTGTACCGCTTCAGCAACGTGACCTACAACGGCGTGCAGATCGGCAAGGTCACCGACATCAAGCTGACTCCGGCGGGTGCCGAGGCGACGCTCATGCTCGACCGGTCGCCCAAGGTGCCGACGAACCTGAAGGCCGAGGTGAAGAGTGTCTCGGCGGTCGGAGAACAGTTCGTCGACCTGCGCCCGCAAACCGATTCGGCGCCGTATCTGCAGAACGGCTCGGTGATCCCGGCCGACGTCACGTCGATTCCGCAGGCCGTCGGACCGATGCTGGACAAGGCGAGCAAGCTCGTCGAGAGCATCCCGGGGGACCGGATCTCCGATCTGCTCGGCGAATCGTTCAAGGCGTTCAACGGCGCCGGTTACGACCTGCAGTCGTTGCTGGACTCGGCGTCGAAGATCACCGGTGACGCGAACGCGATTTCCGACCAGACCCGAGCGCTGATCGACGACAGTGCGCCGCTGCTGGATTCGCAGGTGCAGACGACCGACGCGATCCGGCAGTGGTCGCGGAGCCTGGCCGGCATCACGACCACGATGACCAACCGGACCGCAGACTTCCGGAATCTGCTCCAGCAGGCACCCGGTACGGCACAAGAGGTTTCGCACCTGCTGAACGACGTCAAGCCGACGCTGCCGGTGCTGCTGGCCAATCTGACGACGGTCGGGCAGATGCTCGTCACCTATAACGCCTCGGTCGAACAGCTGCTGGTGTTGTTGCCGCCGTACATCGCGGCTCAGCAGGCCTACGGCTTGGCGACCAGCAACGCGTCCGGC
Organism: uncultured Mycobacterium sp.; assembly: GCA_964611465.1. Classification (GTDB taxonomy): domain Bacteria; phylum Actinomycetota; class Actinomycetes; order Mycobacteriales; family Mycobacteriaceae; genus Mycobacterium. Next base: position 7,197 of record CAZTAA010000009.1, read on the forward strand.
TTGCCGCTGGGCGAGTTCGCCCTGGAGTCCAGCGATCCGCCACCGTGCACGGTGGGCTTCCTGCCGCCGTCGCAGTGGCGCAGCCCGCAGGACCAGACCGACATCGACACACCCGACGGCCTGTACTGCAAGCTGCCGCAGGACTCACCGCTCGACGTGCGCGGCGCGCGTAACTTCCCGTGCATCAAGCAGCCGGGCAAGCGGGCGCCCACCGTCGAAATCTGCGACAGTGACAAGCCTTTCGAACCGATCGCGATCCGTCAGCACGCACTGGGCACCTATCCGTTCGACCCCAATGCCATCGCGCAGGGTGTGCCGCCGGACGATCGGATCAACACGGGCAGCGACAACCTCTTCGGCCCGATGGAGGGGACCCCCAGGCCGCCGGCGGTCGGGGTACCACCACCCGCCGCGCCGGACGTGGCACCGGTCGCGCCGGCCGCGGGTCCACTCCCGGGACCGGCCGCTCCGGCCGAGGCTCCCGCGGCGGTGCCGCAGGGCACCGGTCCGGCCCCCGGCCCCGCCGTGGTCCCGCCGGCAGCCGGCGAGCCCGGTGCGCCGCTCGTGTCGCCGAGTGCGAATCGCGGGGGAGCGCCCAAGGTGGCGTTCGCGCCCTATGACCCCAAGACCGGCAGCTATCTGGGGCCGGACGGTCAGATGGTTCGGCAGACCAACCTCGTCACGGGCGGTCAGACGCAGACGTGGAAGGACATGCTGCCCAGCTGATTTCGCGCCGCGCGACCCGACGCACCGACAATCTGTTCAGCGTGCACCGACACGTTTAGCGAGTGGATTTCGCAGTCGACTCTGAATAGATGTCCGGCGGCAGCAGGCGATCAGGAGATGCGGGTGAGGTGCAGCGGAAGTTCGATCGTGAGTCCCCGGTTGCGACCGCACGAACCGCTGTCGGTGAAGGTGGTGTCCTTGCCCGCCAGCTCGGTGGTGCTGCGGTTGTTCATCCCGGTTTGGTCCACGCCGTAGAACCAGTACAGCTGGTGGCCGGTTGCGGCACCGCCGGTCTCGCAGGGCGCCCAGTTCGGGATGGTGCGCGGGGCGACCCAGTGGTCGTTGAGGAAGCGCAACGGAATTGTCCAGCCCTCGTTCAGGCTGGTGATGGTGCCGTCGCAACGGTTGGTGCTCTCACACGACGACGACATCCGCCAGACGTCGCGCTTTACCCCTTCCGGTGTGAAGCTGTCATTGTGCTTGGCCCATTCGCCATTGGAGACAGCGGAATACGTGCCGTTGAGCTCGAAACCGTAGTCGGAGGCCGACGCAACCGGAGCCTGGCCGGTCAGCACGGTCGCCGCACACGCGACAACGCCGGCCATCACACCGACTGATCGCATCATCGTTTCCCACCATCTGTTCCAAAAGTGCCCTGCACGCCGAGAGTATCAGCCGTCGTAGCGGCGATTCCGGCGAACGACGTCGTCATACGAACTCCAGATTCGAGACCTTGATCTGGTCGCCCTCGCGGTTCACGGTGACCACGGCGCGCCAGGTCCTGGGGTCTCGATCGGTCGCCTTGGGGTCGCCGCGCTGGGAGACCGCCGAGACCAGCACCACCGCCGATTCGTTCGTCATCGACTGGAGGGCAACGCTTTTCACGTCGACTTCGGTCAGGATCTTGCCCTCCTGCAGGGCCTTGACCAGATCCTTGGACGTCGACTCGAAGTCCTCCTTGAATCGGCCGGTGGCGCTGTCCAGCACTCGCTGGACGTCGGCCTGCGCGGTGTTGTAGTTGATCGCCATCATGTTGACCACACCCTGGCGCGCGGCCGCCGAGTACTGTGCGGCGTGCTGTCGGTCCGCTTCCACGGCGCGGTGACTGCGAAGGATGTACGTGCTGATGCCGAGCAGGCCGAGCACGGCCGCCGCGCCCAGGACCGCGGCCACCGGCCGAACCATCCGCCGCACGTACCGGACCGGCGCTGCTCGGCCGGTTGCCGGTACGGGTGTGGTGTCAGGTGATGGCTCGGCTGCCCGTAGCCGCGCTTCGGTGGCTCTGGCGCGTGCGGCCCTGGCGCGCGCCTCCGCGGCGCGGGCGTCGGCCTCGGCGGCCTCGGCCTCGGCGGCGGCGATGCCGGCCGAGGCTTCTCCGTCCTCGGACGTCATCAGGCGTCCCCGCGCACCCACACCGTGTTGCCGTCCTGCAGGGCACAGGTCAGGAACAGTCCGTCCGGAGCCTGAGCCATGTAGTTCTCCTGACCCGTGCACCAGGTGCCGAGTTCCTTGATGCCCACCATCGGCATGGTGCGGAAGTATCTCGGCGCATAACGGCGTGGGGACCCGCAGAACACCAGCCGGCCGGGCTGGATCGACGGCCCCGCGACGGCGGTCCCGAACACGTAGTAGGACGTGTCGCCGCACGGCGCGCCGAGGACGACGTTCGGTGTGATCCCGGGCGTGCAGAACGCGTCGTTGCACACGTCCGAGATCGCGGGGTTCGGGTTGGGCGGGGCCGGCGGCCGTGGCAGCGGATCATCGGCATTCGCGGGCGCCGTGACCAGAAAGGCGGCGACGCCCAGACCGGAGAGCGCCAGCGCGGCCTTGCGTTTGGCGACCATTCGGAGCACTCCTCTCACCACGTCCTGATCGAGCACAGTGCCCCGCGGCCGCCCTCGTTCGTCTGCACGACCGTGCCGTCGACCTCGAGGGTGCAGCGGAACCCCGGTTGGGTGGTGTGCAGCACGCTGGTCGCGTTGTTGTTCGCCTGTACGACGACCATGGCCCATTCGTTGGGGTTGGCCAGCATGGTATCGAACACCCACGGCGGCTGGTCCGGGCCCAGCTGGGCGTCGGCCCGCGGACTCCAGACATAGGGATCGTGGCTGTAGACGCCCCAATCGGGGGGATCGGCCTGCCGGTAGTAGATATGGGCGGCGACCGGGGTATCACTGCTGACGGTGTACCGAACATGGTGCAGCGGAACGTCATCCGCAGTCGCCGCCGGCGCCACGGCCAAGGCCGGCGCGGCCAGTGCGCATGACACCGCGACTCCGAACAACGACCGCGCTAGCTGCATGTGCCTACCTTAGAACTTCGATGTCGTGGATTGAGCCGATATCGCCCACTGGGCGGGCGGTCACAGCCGGGTCAGCCAGATCGGGTAGTTCAGAGTGCCCGGGCGACCGTCGCATCCCACGTCGAAGGTGGACACCATGTTGCCGGCCAGAGTGACGTCGTTCCAGGTGTATACGTCGCGGGTGGGGAACGTCGCACCGTAGTACACGTTGCCGCACCGCAGGCCGAACGGATCATCGACGGTCACCACCCAGTTGCCGTCGACAAACCGGCCCGGCGCAACCCACTGGTACGCCCGCGCGATCGGCTGGGCGATGGCCGATATCCGGCGGCATTCGCCGGGACACGGCTGGCAACCGTTCTCGCACGCGCCGACATTGAAGGTCCAGGTGTGGAAGTCGAAGCGGTCCGGGATGGCGAGGCTGAAGTTGCCGTACGCAATGACCGGATTGGCGTTCGCCGGTGCCGACAGCATCGGCGCCACCACCGCGAGCGCCGACGTGAATACGGCCGCGGCGCGGGCGGCGAGGCGGCGGACGGATCCCGGCTGTCCCCCCGGTTGAACTTCCGTCATCTGATGCCTCGATCCGCTGCACTTGCGAGATTGGTATTTCTCGCTGGAGAGAATAACATTTCCGCCCGAAGCCGGAGGTGGAGTTAGCTTATGCGGAAGATCCCCGTCGAACTGGCAAAACGGTACGAAGAAGAGGGCTGGTGGACGCCGGACACCCTCGGCGATCTGCTGGCGCGCGGACTTGCCGCCGCGCCCGGCGCCGAGTTCCGGGTGCACTCCGAGGTGCGGCCGTACACCGGCACCTATGCCGATGTCGAACGGACCGCGCGGCGGCTGGCCGCGGGTCTGCGCGAGCGCGGGGTCGGACCCGGCGACGTGGTCGCGATGCAGGTGCCGAACTGGATGGAGGCGGCCGCCAGCTTCTGGGCCGCGGCGTTGCTGGGCGCGGTCGTCGTGCCGATCGTGCACTTCTACGGGCACAAGGAACTGGCCTACATCCTGGGTGACGCCAAGCCGAAGGTGTTCATCACCGCCGCGTCGTTCGGGCACCTGAAGTTCGACCCGTCCGTGGTCACCGAGATCCCCATCGTCGGGGTGGTGGGCGGAGAACCGGCGTTCGAGGACCTGCTCGCCGACGAGCCGATGGCCGGTGTGTTGCGGACCGATCCGGCCGCCCCGACGCTGATCGCCTACACCTCCGGGACCACCAGCGCCCCGAAGGGTGTCATCCACAGTCATCACACGCTGGTGCACGAGACCTATCAGCTGGTCGGGCAGAACCGTCCGGACACCGGCAAACAGTTGACCGCGGCGCCGGTCGGACACTTCATCGGTATGGTCGGCGCCCTGCTGATGCCGGTGCTGCACGGCATGCCGATCAACCTCATCGACACCTGGAACCCGGGTACGGCACTGGCCCTGATGAAGAGCGACGGACTCGCGATCGGCGGTGGCCCGCCGTATTTCGTCACGAGTCTGCTGGATCATCCGGACTTCACTCCCGAACATCTCGACGGCGTGCGCACCGTCGGCCTGGGCGGCTCGACGGTTCCGGTCGCGGTCACCACGCGCCTGAAGGATCTGGGGATCACGGCGTTTCGGTCCTACGGAAGCACCGAACACCCGTCCATCACCGGATCCCGTTACGACGCGCCGGAGGCCAAGCGGCTCTACACCGACGGCTGCGCGCTGTCGGGTGTGGAGGTGCGACTGGCCGAGGACGGCGAGATCCTGTCCCGCGGGCCGGACTTGTGCCTGGGCTACACCGATGATGCGTTGACCGCCAAGGCGTTTGACGACGACGGCTGGTATCACACCGGTGATGTCGGAGTCCTGGACGAGGATGGCTACCTGACCATCACCGACCGCAAGTCCGACGTCATCATCCGCGGCGGTGAGAACATCAGCGCGGTCGAGGTCGAGGAGACGCTCCTGGCGATGCCGGGGATCGCCGAGGCGGTCGTCGTCGCCGCCCCCGATCCCAAGTACGGCGAACACGCCACCGCGGTGCTGCGCATGTTGCCCGGTTACGACCTGCCCACCCTGCCCGAGGTGCAGGAGCACTTCGAGGCCGCCGAGATGGCGCGGCAGAAGTGGCCCGAGGAACTGCTCGAGGTGGACGACTTCCCCCGCACCGCCAGCGGCAAGGTGCAGAAGTTCAAGGTCCGGGCGATGGTGACCGAACGATGACCGCTCTCGTCCTCGGCGCCAGCGGATTCCTGGGCTCGCATGTGACCCGCAAGCTGGTCGAGGACGGCCAGGACGTCCGGGTCCTGCTGCGAAAGACCAGTTCCACCAAGGCCATCGACGACCTCGACATCGAACGCCACTACGGCGGGCTGTTCGACGACGACGCGTTGCGCGCGGCGATGATGGGCTGCGACGTCATCTACTACTGCGTGGTCGACGCCAGGTACTGGCTGCGTGACCCGGCCCCGCTTTTCCAGACCAATGTCGAGGGTCTGCGCAACGTGCTCGACATCGCCCGCGAGTTCCCCGGTTTGCGAAAGTTCGTGTTCACCAGCACCATCGGGACGCTGGCGATCAACGACTCACGCCCGGTCACCGAAGAGGACCCGCACAACTGGTCCGGCGGCGGGCCGTACATCGAGTCGCGGGTGGCGGCCGAGGAACTGCTGTTCTCCTACGTCCGCGACAGGGGCCTGCCCGGGGTGGCGCTGTGCATTTCCACCACATTCGGTCCCGGCGACTGGCAGCCGACACCACACGGGTCGATGATCTCGCTGGTGACCAAGGGCAAACTCCCGGTGGTTCCGGGCTTCTCCCTGGAGGTGGTCGGCATCGAGGACGCCGCCCGGGCCATGCTGCTCGCGGCCGAGCGCGGCCGGGTCGGCGAGCGCTACATCATCTCGGACCGCTACATGAGCACGCGCGAGGTGGTGGAAATCGCCGCAGCGGCGGCCGGCGTCCGGCCACCACGCATCATCATCCCGGTGCGGCTGATGTACGCGGTGTCCTTTCTCAACGACCTGGCCGCCCGGCTGCTGCGCCGCGACTTTCCGATGGCCATGGCCGGTACCCGGATCAGCGATTCGATGTCGCCGCTGGACCACGGCAAGGCCGAGCGCGAACTCGGCTGGAAGCCCGAGCCCGTCGAGGCCTCGCTGGCCCGTGAGGTCGATTTCTTCCTCGCGCACTAGCGGTCCCCTGCATCGGCCGTTGAGTGAGGAACCTCGCAGAGGGCCACTCGAACTTCCGCTGCGGGATTCCTCACTCAATCCGTGGGTGCGCTGCGTCCGGTCGCGGCGTGATGGCCGGCCCGGTAGCCGAAGACCATCGCCGGGCCGATGGTTCCACCCGCCCCGCCGTAGGCGCGGCCGGTCACCCCGGCCATCGCGTTGCCGGCCGCGTAGAGTCCCTCGATCACCGCGCCCGACACGTGCATCACCCGGCCGTCCCGGTCGGTGCGCGGACCGCCCTTGGTGCCCATCGCGCCGAGCGCCACCGGCACCGCGTAGAACGGGCCGGTGTCCAGCGGGCCCAGCGTCTGGCCGGCCGGGGTCGACGCGTTCGGATCGCCCCAGTATCCGTCGTAAGCGCTTGCGCCACGGCCGAATTCGGGGTCACGTGGATCGGCCGGATCCGCGACGTGCTCGTTCCAGGCCGCCACGGTGCGGGTCAGGCCGTCGGCGTCGATACCGGTCTTCTCGGCGAGTTCGGTCAGGTCGCGGGACTTGTTGAACCAGTCCGGAACCTCGCCGCCGGGCTCGACGCCCAGGAATCCGTACCGCTTGAGGTGCTGGTCGTCGAACACGATCCAGGCCGGATCGTTGACGTAGCCGTCCCGGGGGTGCAGGTACTGGAAGGCGCCGGCCATCGAGTTGTAGTCGGAGGCCTCGTTGATGAACCGGTTGCCGGACTTGTTGACGATGATGCTGCGCGGGCGGGTGCGCTCCAGGCGCACACTGCGACTGCGCGGCTGTCCGCCCAGGGTGTCGCCGGGGATCTGGATCACCGGCACCCACCACGCCTCGCCCATGTTGGCCAGGTCGGCGCCGTGAGCCATGGCCATCCGCAGCGCGTCGCCGGTGTTGTTCGGTGGTGACACCGGGCCGTGCATCGGGCCGCGCAGGAAGGCTGCCACCAGCTTGGGATCCCATTCGAAACCGCCGTTGGCAAGGATCACCCCGCGGCGGGCCCGGACGTCGAAAGTGTTGTCACCGCGTACGATTCGGACACCGGTGATCCGGCCGTCGGTGGCCAGCAGTTCCACGGCCCGGGAATCGGTCTGCGGCTCGACGCCGAGATCGAGCAGGCCGCGAAGCAACCCGGCGATCATCGCGGAACCGGCGATCACCAGGTCGCCGGAGTCGTCACCGTAGTCGGCGTGCAGCCGGGCCCGGGTTTCGGCGTCCAGGCCGACGTTGCTGAAGTCGGCGGGGAACGACGTGATGCGCTCACCCCAGCCCGGGACGCGGCTGACGTCGTAGGGCACCGGGCCCAGCGAACGGCCGCCGCCGGGCCGCCCGCCCGGCAGCTCCGGCTTGTAATCCGGGAAGCCGGTGGCGATCTGGAAACGCATGTCGCTGTGCGACTCGATGAAGTCGATCATCGGCTGGCCGCTGCGCACGAAGGTTTCCACCAGTTCTTCGTCCATCGCGCCGAAGGATTGGGCCCGCAGGTAGGCCATGGCGTCGGCGACGGTCAGGTCGGGCGCCTTGTCATGCGACGGGATCCAGGCGATGCCACCGGAGACCGCGGTGGTGCCGCCGATCTTGTCGGACTTCTCGAACACGGCGACCTCGGCGCCGTTGACCGCCGCGGACAGGGCGGCGGTCAGTCCCGCCGCTCCGGTGCCGAGCACGACGACGTCGACCTCGATCTCGCGTTGTGCTGAATTGCTCATAGCGCCAACCCTTTCCGATTCGGACAGCAAGCTCAGTTGAGAAGTTTCGACAGATCCTCGGCCGCGGTGAGCGCGGCGTCACGGCCACGTTCCACCACGTCCTGACGATGCGAGATCAGGTTGATACAGGTCGGCGGCGACGGCGGCAGCCGATGCACCGCGACGGCGAGACCGTAGGTGTTCGGTTCGATCTCGCCGTGGGTGATGACCCAGCCGCGTTCGCGGGTCAGGGTGACCAGGTCGCGTTCGCCGGGTTTCGGCGGCATGCTGGCCAGCAGGGCGATACCGGCGGCGCCGCGGTCCAGGGAGTAGCGGCTGCCCTCGTGGAACGAGAGCTGGTAGGACACATGGGTTGGCACGATCACCGCGACGGCCACCTGTTGGTCGCCTTCGGCGATCAGCAGGGACACCGTGGTGCCCAGTTCGTCGGCCAGGGCACGTAACCGCGGCAGGCACAACTGGCGCAGGTTGTTGTCGAACGCCGCGCCCAGAGTGGCCAATCCGGACGCCGGCCGGTACCGGCCGTCCTCGTTTCGGGCGACGAGATTGAACTGCGCCAGCGTCGCCAACAGTCGATAGGCGATGGTGCGGTGGACGCCGATCTGGTCGGCGACCTGCTGGACGGTCAGGCCGCCCGGGGTGGCGGCCACCGACTGCAGCGCGGTGAGGCCGCGAGCCAGCGTCTGGGAACCCGGCAGCGTCGCCGACCCCGCGCCGCCGGATCCGGCGCCGGTGGTGCCGGTGCCCTGACGACGTGGTCCCTTGACAGACGTCACCGCGAGAGTGATGCTCTATAGATAGTGCACATTGATGAGCGATAGTAGCACACAATGTGCTCAAAAAAAGAGAATGGCATAATCGCAGGCAGAGAGGACTTTGTGGCTGAGTTCGAGAGCATTTGGAGTGATCTCCAGGGCGTCCCGTTCTCGCAGGGATACCTGACCGCGGGTGGTGTGCGCACCCGCTACCTGCATGCCGGCGAGGCGGGGAAGCCGGTCCTGATCCTCCTGCACGGCTCCGGCGGACACGCCGAGGCCTACATCCGCAATCTCGAATCGCACGCCGAGCACTTCGACACCTGGTCGATCGACATGCTCGGCCACGGCTACACCGACAAGCCCGGGCATCCGCTGGAGATCCCGCACTACGTCGACCATCTGCTCGCCGTCGCCGACGCCATCGGGGCGGCGACGTTCAGCCTGTCCGGAGAGTCACTGGGCGGCTGGGTGGCCTCCCGCGTCGCCGCGGACCACCCCGACCGCATCACCCGGCTGGTGCTCAACACCGCCGGCGGTTCGCAGGCCGATCCCGAGGTGATGAAGCGGATCATCACATTGTCAATGGCCGCCGTGGAGGACCCGACCTGGGAAACCGTCCAGGCCCGCATCAAGTGGCTGATGGCCGACAAGTCCAAGGACTACGACGACATCGTCGCCAGTCGGCAGCGCATCTACCGCCAGCCCGGTTTCATCGCGGCGATGCGGGACATCATGGCGCTGCAGGATCCCGAGATCCGGGCCCGAAACCTCATGAGCCCCAACGACTACGGTGCCATCACCGCGCCCACCCTGGTGCTGTGGACCAGCGACGACCCGACCGCCGACGTCAGCGAGGGACAGCGGATCGCCACGATGATCCCGGGCGCCCGGTTCGAGGTGATGGCCGGCTGCGGGCACTGGCCCCAGTACGAGGACCCCAAGACGTTCAACCGGTTGCATCTGGACTTCCTGCTGGGCCGCTCATGACGATCGACGCGGACGTGCTCGTCGTGGGGGCCGGGCCGGTGGGCCTGACCCTGGCCAATGTGCTTGGCCTGCAAGGGGTGAACACGGTGGTGGTCGACGAGCGGGACAGCCTGATCGACTACCCGCGCGGCGTCGGCCTCGACGACGAAGCGCTGCGCGCCTTCCAGTCGATCGGGCTGGTCGACGCCGTCCTGCCGCACACCGTGCCCAACCAGATCCTGCGCTTCTTCGACGCCAACCGCCGGCTGCTCGTCGAAATGGCCCCGCCCGACGCGCGGTTCGGCTGGCCCAAGCGCAACGGCTTCGTCCAGCCCATGGTCGACGCCGAACTGCTTGCGGGCCTTGACCGTTTCGAGCATGTCGGCGTTCGCTGGGGCGCCCAGATGACGGCCTGCACCGAGGATGCCGACGGCGTGACCGCCGAGTTGTCGACCGGCGACTCGGTTCGGGCCCGCTATCTGGTGGGATGCGACGGCGGCCGAAGCGCCACCCGTCGCCTGATGGGCGTGTCCTTCGACGGGACGACGTCAGCGACCCGATGGCTGGTCATCGACGTGGCCAACGACCCACTCGGCCACCCGAACAGCGAGGTCGGCGCCGACCCGCGGCGGCCCTACGTCTCGATCTCGATCGCACACGGTATCCGGCGCTTCGAGTTCATGATCCACGCCGACGAATCCGACGAGCAGGCCACCGATCCCGCGTTCGTCGCCAAACTGCTGTCGCGCTTCCTGCCCCATCCGGAGAAGGCGGACATCATCCGGTACCGGGTGTACACCCACCACTCGCGCATCGCCGGCGCCTTCCGCAAGGGCCGGCTGATGATCGCCGGCGACGCCGCACACCTGATGCCGGTGTGGCAGGGGCAGGGCTACAACAGTGGCATCCGGGACGCCTTCAATCTCGGTTGGAAGCTCGCCGCGGTGGTCAACGGTCAGGCCGGCGACAGCCTGCTGGACACGTACGACGTCGAGCGGCGCAAGCACGCCCGAGCGATGATCGATCTGTCCACCATGGTGGGTCGCGTCATCTCGCCGACCAACCGTCGCGTTGCGAGCCTGCGGGACAAGGTGATCCGGGCCGCGTCGGTCGTGCCGACGCTGAAGAGCTACGTGCTCGAGATGCGGTTCAAACCGATGCCGCGCTACGAGCACGGCGCGGTAGTGCACGCGCAGACCCCGCCCGCGCCGGGATCGGTGGTCGGCACCCTGTTCATCCAGCCCCGGGTGGACACCCGTGAGCAGCAGAATGTCCTGCTCGACGACGTCATCGGGCCCGGGTTCGCGGTGCTGTGCTGGAACAACGATCCGCGCCGGCTGCTCGGCGATGCCGAGTTCGCCCGCTGGAAAGCCCTGGGCGCCAAGTTCATCGCGCTGCGGTCCCAGACCCAGCTGCACTGGGACGCCCAGGGCGGTCCCGATCCCGACGTCACCGTCGTCGGCGACCGCACCGGCGCGCTCAAGAAGTTCTTCGACACCCAGACCGACTCCGTGCTGTTCCTTCGGCCCGACCGGTGCGTTGCCGGCGCCTGCATCGCACAACGCGCACCGGAGTTGAGCGCCGACCTCGCGCGTGCGCTCGCGCTCAGTACGGAAGGCGGTGAATCCCATGGCGAAACCGGCTCTGTGTTGCATGTCGCACAGCCCACTGCTGAACCTTCCGGGTCCGTCGGCTGACCTGCTCGACGACATCGGCGGTGCGCTCTCGGCGGCCCGGGACTTCGTGGCCGACTACGACCCGGAACTGGTGGTGATCTTCTCGCCGGACCACTACAACGGGTTCTTCTACCGCTGCATGCCGGCGTTCTGCATCGGCACCGCCGCAACCGGCGTGGGCGACTACGGTTCGTACGCCGGGCCGCTGAACGTCGCGGCCGAACTCGCGAACGCCTGCGCCGCAGCGGTTCTGGACGCCGATGTCGACGTGGCGATCTCGGCCGCGATGGACGTCGACCACGGCACCGTCCAACCGCTGCAGACCCTGTTCGCCGATATCACCACCGTCCCGGTCATCCCGGTGTTCATCAACTCGGTCGCCACCCCGCTGGGGCCGATCCGCCGGTCCCGTGCGCTCGGCACCGCGGTCGGCGAATTCGTTGCGGCACTGGACAAGAGAGTGCTCCTCATCGGTTCCGGCGGCCTGTCCCACGACCCGCCGGTGCCCACTTTGGCCACCGCGCCGCCGGCGGCACTGGACCGCATCGTGCGCGGTGTCCCGATGACTCCCGATCAGCGGATGGCGCGGCAGAACGCGGTGATGGCCGCCGCCCACGACTTCGCCCACGGCGAGAGCCCCCTGCAGCCGCTGAACCCCGACTGGGACCGGGCCTTCCTGGATCTGCTGGACACCGACCGCCTCGCCGAGGTCGACGCCTGGGACAACCGCTGGATCGCCGAACAGGCCGGCAACTCCGCGCACGAGGTCCGCACCTGGGTTGCCGCCTTCGCGGCGATGGCCGCGGCCGGGCCGTACCAGACGGTGCAGCGGTACTACCGGCCCGCACCGGATCTGATCGCCGGCTTCGCCGTCCGAACGGCGGTGGCCGCGTGAGAGACAATGCGCGCGACGGAGGAGCGCGAGGAGGAGCCGCGCCGTCGGATTCGATGAGCGACAACAACTTCGACCAGATGGTCGACGTCCTGGTAATCGGCAGCGGCGGCGGAGGCATGACCGCGGCACTGACCGCGCAGGCGGCCGGCCTGGACACCCTGGTGGTGGAGAAGTCCGCCCACTTCGGCGGGTCCACCGCGCTGTCCGGCGGCGGCATCTGGGTGCCGGGCGCGCCGTCGCAACGCCGGGAGGGCTACGCACCCGATCCGGACGAGACGTTCGCCTATCTGAAGCGGATCACCGAGGGTCTGGTCAGCGATGCCCGGCTGCGCGCCTACGTCGACGCCGCACCGCTGATGATGGAGTTCCTGGAGAAGCGCAGCAGCTGGCTGGAGTTCGTCTGGAAGCCCGGCTACGCCGACTACTACCCCGAACTGCCGGGCGGCTCGGCCCTGGGCAGCACCATCAACGTCCCGGCGATCGACCTACGCAAGCTGGGTGACGAGGAACAGCACCTGCTCCAGCCGCTGGCGCTGGCACCGAAGGGAATCTGGTTCGCGCCCAAGGATCTTCGGCTGTTCTACCAGGTCCGGCAGAACTGGCGCGGCAAGGCCGTGCTGGTCAAGCTGATCTACCGGATGTTCCGCGCCCGGGTGTTCGGTGACCGGATGGCCGCCATCGGGCAGTCGCTGATGGCGCGGATGCGCCTGGCGCTCAAGGACCAGAACATCCCGCTGTGGCTGAACGCCCCGATGACCGAGTTGATCTCCGATGTGAACGGTAAGGTCACCGGAGCCGTCGTCGAGCGGGACGGCCGGGTGCAGCGCATCGGCGCCCGCCGCGGTGTCATCCTCGCCACCGGTGGCTTCGATCACGACCTCGCCTGGCGCCGCGAATACCTGCCCGAGCTCGAAAAGGACTGGAGTTTCGGCAACCCCGCGGCGATGGGCGACGGGATCCGGGCCGGCGAGAAGGTCGGGGCCGGCACCGACCTACTCGACGAGGCGTGGTGGTTCCCCGCCATGTGCTGGCCGGATGGCCGGCTGCAGTTCATGCTCAACGAGCGGATGATGCCGTCGCAGTTCGTGGTCAACGGCGCCGGTGTCCGATTCGTCAACGAGGCCGCGCCGTACATGGATTTCGCGCACGCGATGATCGACGGTCAGCGCACGGGCGTGACGCACATCCCGTGCTGGCTGATCACCGACATGCGGTCCTTCCACCGCTACGTCGTCGGCGGACACCTGCCGATCCCGAAGATCCCGTTCGCACCGGTGCCGACGGGCGGGAAGCTGCCCAAGGCCTGGCTGGAGTCCGGCATCGTCAAGCAGGCCGACAGCTGGGAGGCGCTCGCGGCGCAGATCGGGGTGCCCGCGGATGCCTTGCGGCGGACGGCAACCCGGTTCAACGAGCTCGCCCGCACCGGCCACGACGACGACTTCAATCGAGGAGACAGCGCCTACGACAACTACTACGGCGACCCGACCCTGCCCAACCCGAACCTGCACCCGATCTCCCGGCCGCCGTATCTCGCGTTCCAGATCATCCTGGGCGACCTCGGCACCTCGGGCGGGTTGCGCACCGACGAGCACGCCCGCGTCCTCGACGGTGACGACCGCGTCATCGACGGCCTCTACGCCGTCGGAAACACGTCGGCCGCGGTGATGGGCCGCAGCTACGCCGGCGCCGGCGCCACCATCGGACCGGCCATGACCTTCGGCTATGTGGCGGCGCGTCACATCGCCGAGAAAGCCAGCACCACACCAACTCCCAGCAGTTCCCACAGGAGGTAACGAATGAAGATTTCCCTGTTCTACGAGTTCCCGCTGCCCCGGCCGTGGGCCGAGGACGACGAGCACAAGCTGTTCCAGGACGGCCTGGTGGAGGTCGAGGCCGCCGACAAGGCCGGCTTCTCCACGGTGTGGCTCACCGAGCACCACTTCCTCGAGGAGTACTGCCACTCGACGGCGCCGGAGATGTTCCTGGCCGCCGCGAGCCAGCGCACCAAGAACATTCGGCTCGGCTTCGGTGTCATGCACCTGCCGCCGCCGATCAATCATCCGGCCCGCATCGCCGAGCGGGTCGCCACGCTGGATCACCTGTCCAACGGCCGGGTCGAGTTCGGCACCGGCGAAGGGTCGTCGATCGCCGAGCTGGGCGGGTTCAACATCGACCCCGCCGACAAGCGCGGTATGTGGGAGGAGGCCCTCGAGGTCTCGATCCGCTGCATGGTCGAAGATCCGTTCAGCGGGTTCAAGGGCGAGCACGTCGAGATGCCGGCCCGAAACGTCATCCCCAAGCCTCTCCAGAAGCCGCACCCCCCGGTGTGGGTGGCCTGCACCCGCCCGTCGTCGGTCAACATGGCGGCCGAAAAGGCCATCGGCGCATTGAGTTTCGCCTACACCGGACCGGGCCCGCTCAAGGACCGGGTGGACACCTACTACCGCGACTTCGAGGAGAAGGGGACCCCGGTGACACCGGCGATCAACCCCAACATCCTGGCCATCGGCGGCGACCTGTCGATGATGGTGGCCCGCACCGACGACGAGGCGATCAAGCGTCTGGGCGTCGGCGGCGGCTTCTTCTCGTTCGGCATCATGCACTACTACCTCACCGGCATGCACACCCCGGGCCGGACCAAGGTGTGGGAGCTGTATCAGGAAGCCGTCAAGGAAGACCCGACGCTGGCCTACGGCCCCGGCCGCGGCGCGATCGGCTCCCCGGACACGGTGCGGCAGTTCCTGCGGGACTACGAGTCCAGCGGGGTCGACGAGATCATCCTGCTGCTCAACCCGCGCGCCCACGAGGGCATCATGGAGTCGATCGAGATCATGGGTAAGGAGATCCTGCCCGAGTTCATCGAACGCGACGAAAAGGCCGTTGCCGCAAAGGCGAAACGGCTGGAACCCGTTATCGAGAAGGTCGAGGCCCGGCGCCGGCCGTCCGACGCGCCGATGTTCGACGAAACCTATGCGTTCGGCGGGCTGCCGACCGGCCGCGGCGGCAAGTTCACCGCATCCGAGATCCCCGAGGCGTGGGCCGAGATCAACGAGGGACGGGTCCAGGCGGCCCAGGCCGAGAAGGAAGCGCGCGAAGGCAACGCGTGACCGCTCGCGCTGGAGGATCGGACCGGTGAGCACGGTCGGCGAACTGCTGCGCTACGACGGCAGGCACGTCGTGGTCACCGGTTGCGCGTCGGGCATCGGAGCCCAGGTCGCCCGCCAGGTCGCCGAACTCGGCGGCCGCGTGACCGGTCTGGATCTGCGCGCACCCGATGACCGCAGCGCCCTCGACCGGTTCGTCGAGATCGACCTGTCGCAGGAGAGCTCGATCGACGCGGCGGTCGGGGAGATCCAGGCCCCGGTGGATGCGCTGTTCAACGTCGCCGGGGTGTCGTCGGGTATCGGTGACCCGATGCTGGTGGTGCGCATCAATTTTCTCGGCACCCGCCGGTTCACCGAGGCGCTGGAGGATCGCATGCCGGCCGGCTCGTCGATCACCAGCGTCTCGTCGCTGGCCGCGGCGTCCTACCGGGAGAACGCCCGGACCACCGCCGGGTTACTGGACACCGCAACGATGGCCGACGGGCTGGCCTGGTGCGAAGCCCATCCGGACGCCATCGCCGACGGCGGTTACCGGTTGTCCAAGGAGGCGATCATCCTCTACGGCATGCGCCGCGTCAGCGAACTCGGCGCCCGCGGCATCCGGATCAACTGCACGGGACCGGGTGTCACCGAGACGCCCATTCTCGACCAGCTGCGGTCCGCGTACGGGCAGTCGTATCTGGATTCGTTCACCACTCCGCTGGGGCGGGTCGCCGGCCCCGACGAGCAGGCGGCGGTCCTGGTCTATCTGGGCAGCCGCGCGGCCAGTTACATTACCGGTCAGGTGATCTGGGTGGACGGCGGCACCGTCGCGCAGCGGGTCGCCGGTGAACTCGTCGACACGAATCAGGGGAGTTGAGACATGGCCGGCACGATGGCGCAGTTCCGCAAGGTCGCCGACGACGTCCGCAACTGGGGTCGTTGGGGTGACGCCGACGAGTTGGGCACCCTGAACTTCATCACGCCCGAGAAGATCGCTGAGGCCGCCACCCTCGCCAGACAGGGCAAGGTGTTCGCGCTCGGGGTGGACTTCGGCTCGACCGGCCCGCAGGGTGCATTCCAGTTCCGGCACAACCCCGTTCACGTCATGACCGTCGACGGCGGGGACGCCGAGACGCTGGCGCGGTACGGCCCGCAGTGGCTGCGCAACTCGGTGGCCGCCGAGACATCCGGCTTCTTCGTCGACAACCCGTTCCGGTTCAACGACGACATGATCGTGATGCCGCTGCAGGCCGCCACCCAGTGGGATGCGCTGAGCCACGTCTACTACGAGGACAAGCTGTACAACGGCTTTCCGGCCGGCTCGGTGACCAGTTTCGGCGCCTACCACTGCGGTATCGACAAGGTCGACGGCAAGGGCATCACCTCGCGGGGGGTGCTGCTCGACGTGGTCCGCCACCGCGGCGCCGAGGTGTTCCTCGAGCCGGGCACCCCGATCACACCGGCCGAACTCGACGACGTCGCCAAGGCGCAGGGCGTCGAGGTGCGGCGCGGGGACGTGGTGTTGGTGCACACCGGCTGGTGGACCCGGTTCCAGCAAAACGGCGTCGGTGCGGAACCCGGTGCGGGACTGGACTGGACGTGCGCCTCGTGGATGCACGACCACGAGATCGCGGCGATCGCCGCGGACAATCTGATGGTCGAGGATCCCGATCCGGCCAACGGGGTGGCCGGCACCTTCCTGCCGATGCACATGCTGTGCCTGCGCGACATGGGCCTGATGCTGGGGGAGTACTGGGACCTCGGGCCGCTGTCGGCGGACTGCGCCGCCGACGGTGTCTACGAGTTCCAGCTCGTCGCGCCACCGCTGAGCGTGGTGGGCGCGGTGGGTTCGCCGGTCAACCCGATTGCGATCAAGTGATGCGGTTCGTCTTCGTGCACGGCGGTTTTCATGCCGCCTGGTGCTGGGAGCGCACGATCGACGAACTGAGGGAACTCGGCCATGACGGGGTGGCCGTCGACCTGCCCGGGCACGGGGCGCGGGTCGACGAGGAGTCCACCCTGGCCAACCGCCGGCAGGCGATCGTCGATGTGCTGCAACCCGGCGACGTATTGGTGGGACATTCCGGTGGCGGCTTCGACATGACGCTGGCCGCCGACGCCGCACCGGAACTGGTGAGCCACCTCGTCTATGTGGCGGCAGCGTTGCCGCGGGAGGGCCGGACGTATCCGGAGGCGATGGCGATGCGCGACCACGAGGACGGCGAGTTCGACGCCGACACCGGTGAGATGCTGGGCTATCTGAGGTTCGACGACGACGGCGCGATGTGGTTCGCCGACTTCGACGGCGCGCGCAAGTACTTCTACCACGACTGCGACGAGGCTACCGCCCGCTGGGCGTTCGATCGGCTGGGACCGGAGCGGTTCGGCGACACCACCGTCACCCCGGTATCGGTGCCGCGGTTCTGGCAAGCTGATCTGCCGCGCAGTTTCATTGTCTGCGAACAGGATCGGTCGATGCCCCGTTGGCTGGCCGACACCGTCGCCCGCCGGCTCGGTGTCGAGCAGCTGTCCATCGACACGTCGCACTCGCCGTTCCTGAGCCGGCCGCACGAACTCGCCGAGCTGCTGGTGCACGCCACCACCACCCGTCCCGTCGGCCCGCTGATCCCGGACTGAGGCATGGACGTCACCTACACGACCACCACCGTCGACGGGCTGGCCACCGGGTACCTGGAGGCCGGCTCGGGTGCTCCGGTCGTTCTGCTGCACGGCGGCGAATTCGGTGCCAGCGCCGAAATCGGTTGGGAGAAAACGATTCCAGTACTCGCCGAGCACTACCGGGTGATCGCACCGGACATGCTGGGTTACGGGCTCACCGCCAAAGTCCTGGACTTCGTCGACGGCCGCGGGATGCGGATCCGCCATGTCGCCGCACTGTGCGAGCAACTGGGTGTCGATTCGGCGATCTTCGTCGGCAACTCCATGGGCGCGATCAACCTGTTCGTCGACACCACGTCGGACACACCGGTCCTGCCGGTGCGTGCCATGGTCACTATCTGCGGCGGCGGCGAAATCCAGACCAATGAGCACATGGCCGCGCTGTACGACTACGACGCCACGCCGGAGGCGATGCGGCGCGTCGTCACCGCGCTGTTCGCCGATCCGGCGTATCCGGCCGACGACGCCTATGTGATGCGGCGCCACGAGTCGGCGACGTTGCCCGGCGCCTGGGAGGCCATCGCCGCCGCGCGCTTCCGCCGGCCCGGTTCCCAGCCGCCGGCCGCGGCGCCGAGTGCGCGCCGGTACGACCGGATCGGCGTCCCCGTGCTCGTCGTCGAGGGCGGCGCGGACAAACTGCTGCCGGCCGGGTGGGCGGCCGAGATCGCCGGACAGATCGCCGGTGCGCGATCGACCGTTGTCGAAAACGCCGGGCACTGCCCGCAACTGGAACAGGCCGACGTCGTCAACACCCTGCTGCTGGACTTTTTCAAGGAGTGCGCATGAGCGGAGAACTCGCCGGCAAGGTCGCCGTCGTCACCGGCGGCGCCGGCGGACTCGGGCGCGGCATCGCCGAACGTTTTCTCGCCGAAGGGGCCAAGCTCGTCGTCGGCGATCTCGCCGAAGGCGAACCCCTGGGCGGCGACTCCCTGTTCCGGCCCACCGACGTCTCCGATCTCGATCAGGTGAGCGCGCTGGTGTCGACCGCGATCGACAGCTTCGGCGGCCTGGACATCATGGTCAACAACGCCGGGGTGTCCGGCACGATGCACCGGCGATTCCTCGACGACGACCTGGCCGACTTCAATCAGGTCATGGGTGTCAACCTGCTCGGAGTGATGGCCGGCACCCGCGACGCCGCGCGCCACATGGCCGAGCACGGCGGCGGGTCGATCCTCAACCTCACCTCGATCGGCGGCATCCAGGCCGGCGGCGGTGTGCAGACCTACCGCGCATCCAAGGCCGCCGTCATCCAGTTCACCAAGTCGGCGGCGATCGAGTTGGCCTACTACGACATTCGGGTCAACGCGATCGCACCGGGCAACATCCGCACCGCCATCGTCTCGAAGTCGGCGAACGCTGAGGACCGTCAGCGCCTCGAGGAGTTCGAGGAGAACATCCGCGCGCAGATGCGCCGCGACCGCCCGCTCAAACGCGAGGGCACGGTCGAGGACGTCGCGGAGGCCGCGCTGTACTTCGCGGGGGACCGGTCGCGGTATGTCACCGGCACGGTGCTGCCGATCGACGGCGGCACCGTCGCGGGCAAGGTCATCATTTCGAAGAAGGGATGAGAGAGTAGATCGATGACCGAAAGAACCACCGACGCGGAACTGGTCATCGACATTGCCGGCTTGCACAAGTCGTTCGGCGACTTCGAGGCACTCCGGGGCTTGGACCTGCGGGTCGAGCGTGGCCAGGTGCACGGCTTCCTCGGTCCCAACGGCGCGGGCAAATCGACAACCATCCGGGTGTTGCTGGGTCTGTTGCGCGCCGATGCCGGCCGGGTCCGGCTGCTGGGCGGAGACCCGTGGCGCGATGTGGTCGCACTGCACCGCCGGCTAGCCTACGTGCCGGGCGATGTGTCGCTGTGGCCCTCGATGACCGGCGGTGAAGCGATCGACCTGCTGGGGTCGATGCGGGGCGGCCTCGACGAGGGCCGCCGGGCGGACCTGCTGCAGCGGTTCGAGCTGGACCCGAGCAAGCGGGGCCGGCAGTATTCCAAGGGCAACCGGCAGAAGGTCGCCATCGTCGCCGCGCTCGCCTCCGACGTGGAACTGCTGATTCTCGACGAACCGACCTCGGGCCTGGACCCCTTGATGGAGAACGTCTTTCAGGAGGTGCTGGAAGAGGCGGTCGGCCGCGGCGCCACCGTGCTGCTGTCCAGCCACATCATGGCCGAGTTGGAGACACTGGCCGACCGGCTGAGCATCATCCGCGACGGTGTCATCGTCGAGTCCGGCACGCTGACCGAACTGCGCGGACAGGCCCGCACCACGGTGCATGCCGATCTGGCGACTTTGCCTGCGCGTGAACAACTGTCGATGCTGTACGACGTGGAACTGCGCGGTCATCGGTTGACGGCGACGGTCGACTCCGACCGGATCGGTCAGGCGATGGAGGGGCTGCTGCCGTTCGGCCTGACGGCGTTGACGGTCGAGCCGCCGTCACTGGAGAGCCTGTTCCTGCGGTTGTACGAAGACGAACAGACGCCGGACCGCCGCTGATGCCGGCTCCGTCTGCCATCGCCGGCACCCCGCCGTTGCTGCGGGCGTCGCTCAAACACGAGGCCCGCTCGTTCGCACCGTGGATCGGGATCGCCACGGCGCTGTCCGTGTCGTCGGTGATCGTCTACCCGTGGCTGTTCCCGGAGGCGGTCGAGCGGCGCCGGTTCGCCGCGACGGTGGGAGCCAATCCGGCGCTGGGGCTGATCTTCGGCCCCGCCTACGACCTGTCCACCGTCGACGGATTCAACGCCTGGCGCAGCCTGTCGATCGGCGGGTTCCTCACCGCGCTCGGCGTCATCTTCATCGTCGTGAAAGCCAGTCGCGGACAGGAGGATTCCGGGCAGGCCGAGCTGCTGGCCTCCGGTGTGCTGGGCCGCGAGGCCCGGCTGCTGACCGCGCTGCTGATGGCGGGCGTCTGCGCCCTCGCCGTCGGCGTGGTGTCCTTCGCGTTCACCGTGCTGTGCGGCGGTGCATGGGAGTCGTCGCTGCTGCTGTCCGCCGGGTTCACCGTCACCGGTTTGATGTTCGCCGCGGTCGCCGCGGTCACCGCACAGATCGCTTCCGATGCGCGCACCGCCACATCGATCGCGGTGGCTGTGCTCGGAGTGCTGTTCGTGCTGCGCGGCTTCCTGTACTCGGTCAGCGCGCCGAGATGGACGGCCTGGGCCAACCCGCTGGGCTGGATCACCGAGACGCGGCCCGCCACCGGGAACCACTGGTGGCCGCTGCTGTTGGGACTTGCGTTCGCAGCGGTATTCGTCGCCATCGGGTTCGCCCGGCAGGTGTCGCGGGATTTCGGCCAGGGTCTGATCGCGTCACGGCCCGGCCCGGCGCGCGGAACCGCGCGCACCCCACTGGCGTTGGCGATCAGGATCAACCGGGGGCCCGTGGTCTCCTGGTCCGTGGCCTTCGTCGGACTCGGGGTGATCTTCGGCTACTTCATCAGAACCGTGCGGGACCTGTTCAGCGTGAACCCGGCGCTGGCCGAGATTTTCGCCAAGGGCGCGACGCTGCCGGCCGAACTGCTCGCCGGGTTTCTCGCCACCATCCTCACACTGATCGGCATCGTGGCGGCGATCGCCGGCGTGCAGATCGTCAACCGGGTCCGGACCGAGGAACTCGAGGACCGGGCCGAGCCCGTGCTGGCCACGGCGGTCAGCCGCAGCCGCTACCTTGCGCCGAGCGTGCTGCTCGCCTTCGCCGCACCGGCGCTGTTCATCCTGATCGCCGGTGTGGTCATCGGGGCCCTGGCTGCCGCTGCGCACATCGGCCTCAACTTCGGCTACCCCCCGTTGCAGGCCGTCGCCACCATTCCCGCGGTCTGGACAGTGGTCGCCCTCGCGGTCGCGGTGATCGGCGCCCGTCCCCGGGTCCAAATCGCCTCGTGGGCAGGCGTTCTCGTGTCGTTCGGGCTGACCCTGTTCGGGCCGAGTTTCAAACTCCCGGGCTGGGCGCTGGGCATCAGCCCCTACTACCACGTCCCACACGTCGCGGCCGGAACGCAGGACTGGCGCGGGCTGCTGTGGATCAGCCTGTTCACCCTCGCATTCCTGGTCATCGGGTTCATGGGGTTCCGTCGCCGGGACGTCCCCTGACGGCGGCATCGAGCACCTCACCCGATGGCCGGCCGGCCCAGAGGTTGAGCAGGTTGGCCAGCATCTGCAGCGGCGCCCGCAGGCCTTCGTCGTCGGCGATCCGCGGGTCGGAACGCGTCAGCGCACCGGGATCCGGGCCGAGGCGGGCCCGCAGCCGGGCCGGCACGTCCAGCAGCCAGGCCATCCCCATCACCGCGGCGTAGCGCAGAACGAGTCGGCCGAGTACGGCCGGGTCCAGATCGGCACCGCCGTGGCGGCGGACCCTGTCGGCGAACACCTCGAGTAGATCGTCGAAATGCGCGTCCCACAGCGTTGTTTCGGCGGCGCACAGTGCACCCCAGATCGCCATCGCGACGTTCATCCGGCCGACACAGCCCCAGTCCATCAGGCCGCAGGCAAGTTCACCGTCGGCCGCGCGGTAGAACCACGCGTTGTCGACGTTGGCGTTCCAGTGGCACAGCGCGATGTAGTCCGGTCTCGCGGCCAGGTCGGCCCAGACGTCCTCTTCGCCCGCCAGCAGCAGGGGCGCCTCGGCGGCCAGTCGGTGCAGGAAGCCCGGATCGCGGGCTCGCTCGGGTAGCAGGTCGGGCTGCGCGGCGGCGAACTCGGCGAGCTGATCGAGCCGGCGCGACAGCTTGTCCGGCGTCATCGGTCGCGGGTCGCCCACCGTCGCGCCGCGCAGGTCCAGTGGGAACCGCTCGACGACGTCCGCCGGCAGGACGCCGGACTGCTGGGTGCCGGCGAGCGCCGCCACCGCGGACAGCAGTGCACGGTAGTGCCCGAACTGGTCCGGCATCAGGTAGTCCCGCGCCTTATGGAATTGCGGTTCGATTCCGTTGCAGCCGAATGCTATTCGCTCGGTGATGAGTATCCCGGTGCCCGAATCGGCATGGTAGTCGGCGAACTGGGTGCGCGGCACCGCGATCGGAAAGGCCGGGCTGAGCGCGAGGTTGGCCAGGCGGACCTCGGATTCCATCTGGAACCGGCCGCCGTCTCGCACCGGGTCGCCGAAGTCCCGGGAGAACTTCACGAACAGCCGGGTGTGCAGCGCCGGCTCGGGCCGGGCATAGCCGACCGTCAGCAGCGCCTTGCGCCCGGTGCTGCCACCGCCGACCTCGGTGAGTTCCTCGATCCGGGCGACGGCGTTATCGGGGGACAGGGCCCCCGAAGTTCGGAAAGCCGTTGTCAGGAAGCCCGTCCCGGCTGCGCGCAGGCCGTCGATGTCCGCGGGGAAGTCGATCCCGTGTCGACCGACGACCATTGCCGTCACGGCTTCTTGCGGCCGGACCGGCTCAGCCGCCACTCCGGCGGGAAGTTCATGTCGTTGTCCTTGACGACGTTGTTGAGGCCCTTCTCGAACGTGCCCTCGGTGAGGTCGACCTCGTTCGCGCGGTCGTTCGTCATCATCGGCAGCATGCCCTCGACGACGCCGGTGAGCAGGCTGCCGAAGTACTCGCCCTTGTGCTGCTTGTAGAGTTCGAGGAACGTCTTCTGCACCACGACGGTGTCGGTGGGGCGCGTCTTCGAACACGCCATCGCGTACTTCAGTGTTTCGGCCTCCAGCTTCTCCCGGGGCACCACGCTGTTGAGGAACCCACACTCGTACATCTCCTGCGCCGTGAAAGGCCTTCCGGTGAAGAGCATTTCGGAGAACTTGCGCAGGCCCATGGTCTCGGCCCACCACCACAGCCGGGGACCCCAGCCGACGTAACGGAACGCCGGGTGGCCGAACAGCGCGTCGTCGGACGACACCACCAGGTCGGCGTCGCCGGCCTGGTAGAAGTGCCAGCCGTAGCAGTAGCCCTTGGCCTCGACGATGGTGACCTTCTTGCATTCCTGCAGCGGCCGGTTGCCGGCGCGGGCCTTGGCGTAGTGGTCGGTCAGGGTGTACAGGTAGCGGTAGGAGTCGCCGGGCGGGTACTTGACGGTCTCGTCGTTGATCGAAAGCTCGTGCAGCAACGGCATTCCCGGGTTCTCCAGCATGTCGCGTTGCTCGGGCAGGTCGCCGCCGCTGCCGAAGTCCTCGCCCTCGCCGCGGATCACCACGACCTTGACGTCGTCGTCGACGTTGCACTTGTGGATGAGGTCCGCGTAGTTCTGCCGCATCCCCATGGTGGTGCAGTTGAGATCGTCGGGCCGGTCGAAGGTGATGTAGGCGATCCGGTTCGCGGTGTCCTTCTCGAAGCGGATGAACGGCTCGGCGGCCTTCTTCATCTCCTCGTAGTCGTGGTCCATGGCGATCTCCCGTCTTCGGTGGTGGCATGCTGCCGGCGCGCACCGAGTCTGTCAGCGCCGACGTCGCCTCCACAATGGCAACCGCGTCCGATTAAATCAATCACTTGACTTAAAAATGTCCGGTTGGTTGACTGACCGCATGACCCGGCCAGCACGATCGACGGTGCGCAAAACGGCGCGTGCCGAGCGGTCCGACGGGACACGCGAGGCGATCCTCACCGCGGCCGAGCGACTGTTCGCCGAGCACGGCGTCTTCGCCGTGTCGAACCGTCAGGTCAGCGAGGCCGCCGGACAGGGCAACAACGCCGCGGTCGGCTACCACTTCGGCACCAAGGCCGACCTGATCCGCGCGATCGTCCGCAAGCACAACGAACAGGTGGAGCGGATCTGCCAGCAGATGATCGACCGCCTGGCGGATGCCGGCGAGCCGGCCACCCTCGGCGACTGGGTCGAATGTCTGGTCCGGCCGCTGGCCGTGCACCTGACCGAACTCGGCACCCCGACCACCTACGCGCGGTTCTCCGCGCAGCTGATGCCCGACCCGAGCCACCGCGACCTGGTGTCCGAGGAGTCGCTGGGATCGTCATCAGTGCTGCACATCATCGAGGGCCTGAAGCGCTGTCTGCCGGGCCTGCCCGAGCAGGTCCGGGTGGAACGCAATGCGATGGCCCGTCAGTTGATCGTGCACATGTTCGCCGAACGGGAGCGGGCGCTGGCCGACGGCGCGCCGACGCCGCACCCGAGCTGGGACGCGATGGCCACCAGCCTGGTCGACGCGATCACCGGCCTGATGCTCGCGCCGGTCACCGAGGGAGGATCATGAAAGTCACTGTCGACCAAGCCAAATGCGTGTCCACCGGAAACTGTGTGGCGAACGCGCCGGACATCTTCGACCAGGATGAGGACGACGGCAGCGTGCGACTGCTCATCGAAAACCCCTCGCCCGACCGTGCCGAAGCCGTTCACAAGGCGGTCAAAGCCTGCCCAGCCCAAGCGATTTCCGTCCAGGACTAGCGGTCAGTCCACCGCAACCCCGTCACAAGGAGCCAACAGCCGTGTCCCAAACCGTCACCGACACCGTCATCCCCGACTACCCGATGGAGCGCTCGGCGAGCTGCCCGTTCGCTCCGCCACCGGGCCTCATGGAGCTGGGGGCGGCCAAGCCACTGTCCCGCGTGAAGATCTGGGACGGCAGCACCCCCTGGCTGATCACCGGTTACGACGTAGGCCGCGAACTGTTCGCCGACTCCCGGGTCAGCGTCGACGACCGCAAGCCCGGCTTCCCGCACTGGAACGAGGGCATGCTGTCCACCGTGAACCGGCGACCCCGGTCGGTGTTCACCTCGGATGGCGAGGAGCACACCCGGTTCCGCCGGATGCTGTCGAAGCCGTTCACCTTCAAACGGGTGGAGGGTCTCCGACCGGCCATCCAGAAAATCACCGACGAATGCATCGACGCGATCCTGGCCGGCCCCCAGCCGGCCGACATCGTCACCGCGCTCGCGCTGCCGGTGCCCACCGTCGTCATCAGCGAAATGCTCGGTGTGCCATACGAAGACCATGAGTTCTTCCAGCACCACGCCAACGTGGGCCTGGCCCGCTATGCCACGGCCGAGGACCACGCCAAGGGCGCGATGAGCCTGCACAAGTACCTGATCGACCTGGTGCAGAAGAAGATGGAGCACCCGGCCGAGGACGCGGTGTCGGACCTGGCCGAACGCGTCACCGCCGGGGAGATCGACGTCAAGGAGGCCGCACAGCTCGGCACCGGCCTCCTCATCGCCGGGCATGAGACCACCGCGAACATGATCGGCATCGGGGTACTCGCGCTGCTGGAGAACCCCGAACAGGCCGACCTGCTGCGCAACACCGACGATCCCAAGCTCATCGCCAACGCGGTCGAGGAACTCATGCGGTACCTGTCCATCATCCAGAACGGACAGCGTCGGGTTGCCGTGGAGGACATCGAGATCGGCGGCGAGACGATCAAGGCCGGCGAGGGCATCATCCTGGACATCGCGCCGGAGAACTGGGACGCCTCGACCTTCCCCGAGCCCGGCAAGCTGGATCTGGCTCGCGAGAACGCCGGTCAGCAGCTCGCCTTCGGTTACGGCCGGCACCAGTGCGTCGGCCAGCAACTGGCCCGTGCCGAGATGCAGATCGTCTTCCCGACATTGCTTCGCCGCATCCCGACGCTGCGCCTGGCGATCCCGTTCGACGAGGTTCCGTTCAAGCACGACACACTGGCCTACGGCGTGTACAGCCTGCCCTGCGAGTGGTGACCTGACCCGCGCTGCGCCGAAAGTCGGCTTGTTTGCGGGGTCACTCGCAAAACGCGTGCAAGAAGGTGACTTTCGGCGCTAGACGTCGATGACGATCTTGCCGAGGGCTTTGCGGTCGGCGACCGCGCGGATCGCCGCCGCCGCCTCCGACAACGGATAGCGCGCCCCGATGTACGGCCGCACCCGGCCCTCGGCGAACATCTGCTGCAGCTCGGCGGTGTCCCGCACCGCCTGCTCGGGATAGTCGGTGAAGAAGGTGCGGATCTCCATGCCGCGCACCGTGATTCCCTTGAGCAACACGAGGTTCAGCGGGATCGCCGGGATCTCGCCGGCGGCGTACCCCAGGGTGACGAACGTGCCGCCGCGGCCCAGCGCGCGCAGCGCGGGTTCGGAGTACGGGCCGCCCACGGGGTCGAGCACCACCTTGGCCCCGGCGCCGCCGGTCGCGGCCCGGATCGCGTCGCGCAGGTTCTCGCTGCGGTAGTCGACGAGGACCTCCGCGCCACGCTGCCGGCACAGTTCGAGCTTCTCGGGGCTCGAGGCCGCGGCGATCACCCGGGCGCCCATCGCGACCGCGAGATCCACCGCGGCCAGTCCGACCCCGCCGGCGGCGCCCAGCACCACCACCCAGTCGCCCGGGGCGACGGGGGCCACGGTGCGCAGCGTGAAGTAGGCGGTGCGGTAGGTGACGCCGAACGCCGCTGCCTCGCCGAAGTCGACGCCCTCGGGCAGCGGCTGCAACGCCCTGTCGTCGACGGCCACCTGCTCGGCGAACGCGCCGACCATCACCGAACCCGAAACCCGTTGTCCGATTTGCCATTGCGAGCCGTCACCGACGGCGCTGACCTCCCCGGCGAATTCACTGCCTGGGCTGAACGGCGGGGTTACCTTGACCTGGTAGCCGCCGGACAGGAACAGCACGTCGGGATAGTTGACGGCAGCCGCACGCACCCGCACCACCGCCTGACCCGGGCCCGGAACCGGTGCGTCGACGTCGTCGTACACCAGGCTTTCCGGCGGTCCGTACTCGCGGCAGATAACGGCCTTCATCGAACTCCCAACGCTCGCAGGCAGAACCGCACCAGGTGATCCACGTCGGCGCGGTCGGGTGGATGGGCGGACCCGACGTAGCGGCGCATCGTCGCCGCGGTGAGCCGGAAGACGGCGTCGGCGTCGCGGTCGTCGCCGCCCAGTGCGGCCACCGGGCCGAGCAGCAGTGCCCGCATCGGCGCCATCACGTCCTCGTCCGGCCCGGCATCGGCGCTGACCGCCAACTGGACCGCCAGCGCCCGGCTCATGCTCATCAGATTCGGGTCGGCGACCTGGGCCAGCACCCCGGTGATCCACCGGGTGATCTGGTCCCGCGGCTGGTCCTCCTTGGCCATCTGGTGTTCGAGGTAGGACACGATGATCCCGACCCCGCGTTCCAGCACCGCCAGCAGCAGATCGTCCTTGCCGGCGAAGTACCGGTAGAACGCCTTCTTCGACGAACCCGCCTCGGTGACGATGTCGCTGACCCGCGGCGGTTCGGGGCTGACCCGCTCCATCACGCGCACCGTGGCAGCCAGGATTCGTTCGACCTCCTCGCTGGCCTCACGGTGCCGCTCGTCGAGCGCCCGCTCCACCGCGGCGGCGGCCCGGGTGCTCATGACCGGGGGAGTGCCGGGATCCGGTCGAGCCGATCGCCGTACTTGGCCTTCGCGGCGGCGATGCGGACATCGGTGAATTCGCTTGGCCACTCCGGGTCTTCGGCCTCGTAGTCCTTCAGGAACATCCGGGCGAGGTTAACCTTGTGCGCCTCCGTCGGCCCGTCGGCGAGCCCCATGGCGACACCGCCGAGCAGGACGTTGGTCAACGGCATCTGCTCGGTCATGCCCAGCGCGCCGTGCACCTGGATGGCCCGCATGCCGATCGACTTCAGCACCGACGAGGCCAGCACCTTGCAGACGCCGATCTCCTTGCGGGCGGCATGCTCGCCGAAGGTGTCGATCAGCCATGCGGCGTGCAGCACGGTCAGCCGGAACTGCAGCAGTTCGGTGTAGGAGTCGGCGATGAACTCCTGCACCAGTTGCTTGTCGGCGAGCAGACTGCCCTGAGTGAAACGGCTTTTCGCGCGATGCGCCATCATGTCCAGCGCGCGTTGCGCCACCCCGAGGGATCGCATGGCGTGGTGGATGCGGCCACCGGCCAACCGGGCCTGCAGGATCTCGAAGCCGTGCCCGGGCTCGCCGAGCATCGACGATGCGGGCACCCGGACGTTCTCGTAGCGGATCAGGGAATGGCCCGCCTCGTGCGGCAGCGAGCCGAAGAGGTGATGGGTGGCCTCGACATTCAGCCCGGGGGTGCCGGCCGGGATGAGGAACGTCGACGCGCCGCGGTGCACGGGCACGTCGGGGTCGGTGATCGCGACGACGATGAAGAACGACGCGACCGACGCGTTGGACGAAAAGTATTTGCGGCCGTTGATCACCCAGTCGTCCCCGTCGCGCACGGCCGACGTGGTGAACACCCGGGGATCCGAGCCGCCCTGCGGTTCGGTCATCGAGAAGCAGGAGAAGATCTCCCCGGACAGCAGCCCGGCCAGGTAGTCGTCCTTCTGCTGCTGGGTGCCGAACCGGGCCAGGATCTCGGCGTTTCCGGTGTCGGGTGCCTGCGTGCCGAACACGATCGGCGCCCAGCTGCTGCGGCCCAGGATCTCGTTGATCAGCGTCAGCTTGACCGCCCCGAAGCCCTGACCGCCCAGTTCCGGGCCGAGGTGCGGCGCCCACAGACCCCGGTCGCGGACCTGCTGTTTGAGCGGGTCGACGAACGGGCGGCGTTCGTCGTCCAGCGGCAGGAACTCGCAGCCGGGGAACAGCACCTCCAGCGGCTCGACCTCGTCGCGAACGAACTCCCGAATCCATTCGAGCTTCTTTTCGAACTCCGGCTCGACGGAGAAATCCATGTCGTGTCCTCTCGGCTTGCGGGGTTTGTCAGGGAATGCCGCCGTCGGCCCGAAGGATCGAGCCGGTGGTGTAACTGGAGGCGTCGGACATCAGGAACAGTGCGGCGCCGACGATCTCGTCGGGGTTTCCGGCGCGCTGCAGCGCGAAGTGCCCGAACGGGTTCCGGGCTTCGCCGAAGTCCCAGGCCTTGCTGATGTCGGTCAGGAACGGCCCGGGCATCAAAGTGTTGACCCGCACCGTCGGGCCGAAGGCCATCGCCAGCCCCTCGGTCATCACGTTGAGTCCGGCCTTGGAGGCCGCGTACGGGATGAATGACGGGTGCGGCCGCAACGAACCGTGCGTGCTCACGTTGATGATGACCCCGCCGCCGGCGGCCACCATGCGCTCGCCCACCAGGGCCGAAAGCCGGAAGGGGCCCTTGAGGTTCAGGTTCACCACGGCGTCGAACATCTTCTCGGTGACATCACTCTGTTTGTCGTAGACCGGCGACATGCCGGCGTTGTTCACCAGCACGTCGACCTTGCCGAACCGGTCGTAGGTGGCCTCGACAAGGCCCTCCAGTTGATCCCATCGCCCGACGTGCACCCCGTAGGGCATTGCGGCACGGCCGGTTTCGGCTTCGATCTGGGCTGCGGTGGCCTCGCAGCTGCCGAGTTTGCGGCTGGCGATCACCACGTCGGCGCCGCAGCGGGCGGCGGCGAACGCCATCTCGCGGCCCAGGCCGCGGCTGCCGCCGGTGATCAGCACCACCCGGTCGGTGAGATCGAAAAGCTCTGCCGGATAAGTCATCTCATGCACTCCTGCGGCTGAGGTCGGCGGCGGTGGCCATCAGGTTCAGGACCATCGGTCCCATCGCGACGGCGACCTCCGGGGCCACCTTGGTGTCGGGGGCCAGCGATGCGGCGTACGTCTTCTCCAGCATGATGCCGAGTTTCCAGTTGGCCAGCACCAGGTAGTAGTCGATGTGCTCGGTCGACAGGCCGCTGACCTCCTCGTAGCGCGCCAGCAGTTCACTGCGTCGCGGCATGCCGGCCATGTCGAGATAGAAGCCGTCGGAGCTGGGCTCCTCGCCGTCGTAGCCCAGCAGGCACCAACCGACGTCCAACAGCGGATCGCCGATGGTGGTCATCTCCCAGTCGACGATGGCGGCCAGCCGGGCCGGCGCCCCGTGCGCGTACATGACGTTGGCGAACTGGTAGTCGCCGTGCATGATGCCGGGCGTGAAGTGGGCCGGGCGGTTGCGGCGCAGCCAGTCCGCCGCCACGTCGAGCCCGGGCAACTCGCGGACCTGGTAGGCCGAGAGGAAGCTGAGCCAGCGGTCCACCTGGCGTTCGTGGAATCCGTCGGGGCGGCCGAAGCCCTCCAGGCCGTGGGCCCGCCAGTCGACCCGGCCAAGTTTGGCGGCGCCCTCGATCAGTTCGAAGGCCAGGCCGCGACGGGCCTCGAGGTCGGTGTCGAACGGCGGTTGCCAGCCGCCGCTCATCGGGCTCCAGCCGTCGATCTCGGCCATCACGTAGAACGGCTTGCCCAGCACGTCGCCGGTGTCGTCGGCGGCGATGAGCTCGGCGTGCGGGACGTCGGTGCCCTTCAGGCCGCGGACGAGCCGGATCTCGCGCAGCAGGCCGTCGAGGCGGGCGGCGTCGGCGCGCGCTCCGGGCATTCGGAGCACCATCCGGTGATCGCCGCGGTGCACGCGGTAGAGGGTGTTCTGCGAACCGCCCGTGAGCAGTTCCAACCGGGGCGGCTCACCGTGGCCCGGGGCGTCGTTGGCGTCGAGCCAACGGCCCAGGGCGGCGGTGTCGGGGGCGGTACCGGTGTCGACGGGCATGCGGTGGACTCCTCGCTCTCGAAATGGAGAATAGCAGTCTCAGCACAGAAACCAAGAGTCCCCCAGCCGGTGGATCGCGATCGGTGGCCGGTCGGGCCGTGGCGGCGCGGAGGTGCCGGGGGCGTACGGACGGCAAGTGCAGATACAGCACACGGGGATGCCTTGTCGGGCAAAGTCCGAGAACGAATTCTTCAAATTTGAGAAGCGCATTTCCGCTGGGAATCGGTAGGGCCATAAAGAAATTCGGCCGCCTCATCTGTATTCATTCGGCATAAGCTGATAACGTCATTACCAATGACGAAGCACCGCACGTTGAGTCGCGGGAGGCACGTCTGTGCCCGGGCTTCGGAAGTGCCGCGGTCTGCGCGGGCCGGAACGGAAGGTCGATGATGTCCACCAAGTCCAGTACTGCCACCCTCTACCCGCCCGGCGGATTCGGCGCTCCCAAGAATCGGCGCGGACACGCCACGGGAGACTTCGGTCTGCCCGAGGGCACCGTGGTGTTCTCCGCCGACAACCACATCTCGGTGGCCGACGACATCTTCTACGAACGCTTCCCCGACGATCTCAAGGGCGCCGCCCCGCGCATCTGGTACGAGGACGGCGCCTACATGGTCGGCATGAAGGGCAAGACCTGGGTCGGCGGTGACTTCGGCCGGGTGCTCATGCAGTACGACGAGTTGGCCGGCGCGGCGACCAACAACATCGACGCCCGCATCCGCGAACTGCACGAGGACGGCATCGAGAAGGAACTGGCGTTCCCCAACGCGGTGCTGGCGCTGTTCCATTACCCGGACAAGGCGATCCGCGAGCGGGTGTTCCGCATCTACAACGAGTGCATCGCCGAGGTGCAGGAGCGTTCCAACGGCCACTTCTACGGCGTCGGGCTGATCAACTGGTGGGACCCGAAGGGCACCCGCAGCACCCTGGCCGAACTGAAGTCGTTGGGCCTGAAGACATTCCTGCTGCCGCTCAATCCCGGCAAGGACGACGACGGCAACATCTACGATTTCGGCGCGCGTTCGATGGACGCGGTGTGGGACGAGATCGAGGAGGCCGGGCTGCCGGTCAGCCACCACATCGGCGAGACCCCGCCCAAGACGCCCTGTGAGCACAACAGCGTCGTGGTGGGAATGATGGTCAACGTCGACTCGTTCCGGGAGCAGTTCGCCAAGTACCTGTTCTCCGGCATCCTGGACCGGCACCCCAGCCTGCAGATCGGCTGGTTCGAAGGCGGAATCGCCTGGGTGCCAACCGCATTGCAGGACGCCGAGCATCTGTTGGCGTCCTACCAGCACATGTTCAACCACCAACTCGAACACGACATCCGGCACTACTGGGACAACCACATGAGCGCATCGTTCATGGTAGACCCGCTGGGCCTGCGCCTGATCGACGAAATCGGCGTCGACAAGGTGATGTGGTCCAGCGACTACCCGCACAACGAAAGCACCTGGGGCTACTCGGAGAAGTCACTGGCAACCGTCGTCGAGGCCGTGGGCCCCGAGAACGCCGCGAAGATCGTCTCCACCAACGTCCAGAAGTTCCTGGGACTGATCAAGTGACCACCTTCACCGGATCCGGCGTCACCGAGATAGCCCGAAGGGGCCTGAGCCCGTGGGAGATTCCCGACGATCCGGACCTGGCCCGGATGCGCCGAGAGGTCGGCGCCCGGCTGCAGGCCGCGATGGCCGAGCACGGTGTCGGTGCCCTGGTCCTGCTGGGCAACGGCAACGTGGTGTACTCCACCGGCGCCAGCTGGCCGCTGGCCGACTCGGGCCTGTCCCATGTCGAGCGTCCGGTCGCGGTCGTGGTGGCCGGCGACGAGCATCCGCACCTGTTCCTGCCGTTCCGTGAGGGCACGGCCATGGAGTCCGAGCTGCCCGATGATCACCTGCACGGCCCCGTGTACCTCGAGTTCGACGAGGGGGTGGACGAATTCGCGAAGATCCTGTCCGGACTCGTGCCGGCCGGGGCGAGCGTGGCGGTGGACGAACTGACCGGCGCCATGCGCCGGGCCGGCACCCGACTGTTCCCCGCGGGCATGCCCGTCGACGCCGCGCCGGTGGTCGGCGCCGCCAAGCTGGTCAAGACCATCGACCAGATCGCCGCGATCCGGCGGGCCTGCCGGATCACCGAGCAGGCCGCCATCGACGTGCAGCGGTCGTTGGCCCCGGGGGTGCGCCAGATCGACCTGTCGGCCGAATTCGTCCGCCGCGCATTCGAACTCGGCGCCACGAGCAACATGCTCGATGCCATCTGGCAGGTGATGCCGTCGTCGAAGGCGACTGGCACCTGGACCACCCACGGTGACCTCGCACTGCCGCTGCTGACCACCGAACGTGAGCTGCAGCAGGGTGACGTGCTGTGGACCGACCTGTCGATCACCTACCAGGGTTACTGTTCGGACTTCGGCCGGACCTGGATCGTGGGGCAGGATCCGACCCCGCGCCAGCAGGCGCAGTTCGACAAGTGGCGCCAGATCATGGCTGCGGTGCTGTCGGTCACCAGGGCCGGAGCCACGTGCGGTGATCTGGGCCGCGCGGCGATCGCCGCCACCGGCGGCGAGAAGCCATGGCTGCCGCACTTCTACCTGGGCCACGGAATCGGCGCCAACGCGGCCGAAATGCCGATGATCGGAACCGATCTCGGCCAGGAGTGGGACGACAACTTCGTCTTCCCGGCCGGTATGACGCTGGTGCTGGAACCGGTGGTATGGGAGGACGGCACCGGCGGGTACCGCAGCGAGGAGATCATCGTCGTGACCGACGACGGATGGATGCCGCTGACCGATTACAGCTACGACCCCTACGAGGTGACCGATGTCCGCAATTGAGGTCGAGGCCGACAGCCGCGCACTGCGGTTCGGTCGCCGCGAACGGGCCTTCGCTCAGATGGAGGCCAACGACATCGATGTACTGGTGCTCGGCCGGCAGGCCAACGTCCGCTACGTCACCGGCGCACCGCAGCTGTGGGTGGCCGGCACCCGGCCGTTCGGCCCGGTCTGCACGGTGGTCCGCTCCACGGGTGAGATCCATCTGAACA
This sequence comes from uncultured Mycobacterium sp., assembly GCA_964611465.1. Classification (GTDB taxonomy): domain Bacteria; phylum Actinomycetota; class Actinomycetes; order Mycobacteriales; family Mycobacteriaceae; genus Mycobacterium. The sequence continues at coordinate 41,598 of CAZTAA010000009.1, forward strand.
GCACCTGGGACGAGGGCATGCCCGAGGAGATCGCCCATGAGCATCTCTACGGCCTGGCCTGGAATCCGATGACACTGATGGGGGTGCTGCGGAACATCAAGGGCACCGACACCGCACGTCGCGTCGGAACCGATGCTCTGACACCGACTTTCGCCACACTGCTGCCGACGGCCTTCCCGAAGGCGGAGCTGGTGGATGCGGAGCCCGCGATGCGCGCCGCGCGCCGGATCAAGACGCCCGAAGAGATCGACGCCCTGCGCCGGGCCCTGCTGGTCGCGGAGGAAGGCCTCGCGAAGGTGGTGGCCGAACTGCGGCCGGGCATCACCGAACAGGAGTTGGCCGGTGCGCTGCTGGAGGCCGAGGCCGCCGGCGGTGTCAGCACCCCGGCCACCCAGGATGCTGCCTGGATCACCTCCAAGGAGCACCCGTGGCGCCGCGCCGAAGGGGACGGCATCGTCCGGGAAGGGGACCTGGTGGCACTGTCGGCCGGCGTACTGGCCGGCGGCTATGTCGGTGAGGTCGCCCGCACCTATCCCGTCGGTGAGCCCGGCGACGCAGTCCGTACCCTCTACCGCCGCCGAGATAACCTGTGGCACAGACTGATCGATGCCTGCCAACCCGGCCGGCGGGCCAGCGCGCTGCTGGAGGCCTACGAACTCGCGGGCGAGCCACTGCCCGCCATGCCGGTCGCGCACGGGCTCGGCCTGGGCTTCGACCCACCGGTGATCACCCAGCGGTTGTCGGCGACGGCCGCCGCCGAGCGACTCGACGAAGGCATGGTGCTGGCGATCACCGGATACGTGTGGGAGCCGGGTGTCGGCGGAGTGTTCACCCGCGACGCGGTCCATGTCACCGCGGACGGGGCGGAAGTGCTGTCCGCCAGTCCGTCGTGGCAGGACATCCGTGTCTGACTCTGCCGAAGAGATCATCCGATACGAGAAGGACGTCCGAAACCGGATCGCCACCATCACGTTCGACCGCCCCGAACGGTTGAACGCACCCACCATCGAGGCCCGGGTCCGCTACGCAGACCTGTTGCACCGGGCCGGTATCGACGACGACGTCAAGGTGCTGGTGATCCGCGGCGCCGGTGACGATCTGGGCAGCGGAGCAGACCTGCCCGAGTTCATGGCGGTGCAGGACTCCGACGACGACGGACCCCGGCTGGCCGAGTACCGCATCGCCGCGGGCGAGATCACGTTCCCGCCGAAGGGGTCGCTGCGCCGCGGCGCCACCGTCAGCCAGTGGTACGCCAACCCGCACTCCGGCATTCGAAGCCTGCAGGACTTCAAGAAGATCTCGATCCTGGAGGTCAAGGGGTACTGCTACGGCTGGCATTTCTACCAGGCCGCCGACGCCGACCTGGTGATCTCTTCGGATGACGCGGTCTTCGGCCATCCGTCGTTCCGTTATCACGGCTGGGGTCCGCGGATGTGGTGGTGGGCCCAGACGATGGGCATCCGCAAGTTCCAGGAGATGGTCTACACCGGAAGGCCGTTCACCGCGGCCGAGATGCTCGACTGCAATTTCCTCAACGCCGTCGTCCCGCGCGCCGAACTCGAGGACGAAGTGGCGAAGTATGCCCTGGCGTGTGCACGCAACCGGCCCACCGACACCGTCTTCATGCAGAAGACGTTCTTCGAGATCATGAAGCAGTTCCAGGGCGAGTACATGGGCAGCATGCTGGCGGGGGTGTTCGAGTCGATCACCGGAGGGGCGCAACATGATTCGGGCGATCTGCTACTCGGCGACGCGATGGGCCGAGGTCTCTCGGATGCGGTCAAGGACAACGACGCCAAGTTCCCCCCGGAGTGGCGGCTGAGCAAGCCGGCCCCGCCCGAAAAGGGCGCGAAGCCCAAGAAGAAGAAAAAGAAGAAGTCGTGAGCGCGCCACTGGACGGCTACGTCGTCGTCGACCTGTCCTCCGGCATCGCAGGCGGATACTGCACCAAGTTGATCGCCGACGGCGGTGCGCGCGTGATCAAGGTCGAGCCGCCCGAAGGCGATTCGCTGCGGTCCTGGTCCGCCTCCGGCGCCGAGGTGGACGCACAGGCCGGCGGCGCACTGTTCAGCTTCCTGGCCTGCTCGAAGCACAGCGTGGTCGCCGACCCGGCGACGGACCTGCAGCTGGTCGAGGACCTGCTGGCCGGCGCCGACGCGGTGGTGTGGTCACCGGAGTCCCGGGTGGCCGCGGTGGAATCCCTTGCACCGCAGTCGATCTACGACCGACATCCGCACCTGGTCGTCACCTCGATCACCGCGTTCGGACTGAACGGGCCGTGGCGCGACCGCGCCGCCACCGAATTCACGCTGCAGGGCTGGTCGGGAGGCGCGCTGGGCATCGGCCGCGGTGAGCAGTCCCGCGCGCCGGCGCACGTCGGCGGCCAGGTGGGGGAGTGGGTGGCCGGTGCGTACGCGGCCGCGCTGCTGCTGGCCACCCGCGCCGGTGGACGTGGGCAACTGGTGGACATCTCCAAGCTGGAGACCCAGATCCTCGGCCTCACTTACTATCCGGTGACCTTCTTCGAGTTGCTCGGCCGGCCGTGGCGCACCGAGCGCAAACCCACGGTGCCCGGTGTCGCCGAAGCCGCCGACGGGCTGGTCGCGCTGGGTTGTGGCACGGCGCAGCAGTGGTTCGACCTGTGCGCGATGTCGGGTCACCCGGAGTGGATCGACGAGGAATCACCGCTGTCGATCACCGAGCAGGCCAACATCCACGCCGCCGAACTGTTCGACTGGCTGCGCGGCGAGAAGGTCGACGACGTAAGGGAATTGGCGTCGGCATTCCGCATCCCGAATGCCCCGGTGGGCAACGGGCAGAACGTCACCGCCTTCGACCATTTCGTCGAACGCGGCAGTTTCGTCCGCAATCCACGCGACGGGTTCGTCCAACCGGGCCATCCCTACCGGCTGAGCGGGGTGGAGTTGCGTGATTTCGGGCCGGCGCCCCGACTCGGCGAGCACACGGCCGACTACCGCAATGCCGCAGCGGTGACGCGGTCCCCGGTTCCGGACGCCACACCGGGCCTGCCCCTGGAGGGGTTGCGGGTGCTGGACATGACGTCGTTCTGGGCCGGGCCGTCGTGCACGCACCTACTCGGGATGCTGGGCGCGGAGTTGATCCACCTGGAGTCGACACCACGCCCGGACGGCACCCGGCTGATCGCCGGCATCCCGGTCAGCGTTGATCAATGGTGGGAGCGGTCGCCGATCTTCTCCGGACTGAACACCAACAAGAAGAGCCTTACCCTGGACTTCCAGACCGAACAGGGCCGAGAGTTGTTGCGGCGGTTGATCCCCAGCTGCGATGTGATCGTCGAGAACTTCACCCCGCGGGTCATCGACCAGATCGGCCTGGACTACCAGAGCGTGCGCGCCCTGCGTGAGGACATCGTCATGGTCCGGATGCCGGGCTTCGGCCTGGACGGGCCGTGGCGCGACAATCCGGCCTTCGCCTACGTCATCGAGGATGCCGCGGGATTGAGTTGGCTCACCGGCTACACCGATCGCACTCCCTACGAGCCGTATTCGGTGGGCGACCCCAACGCCGGCATCCACGCGATGACCGCGCTGTTGCTGGCGCTCGAGCATCGCCGCCGCACCGGCAAGGGAACGCTGGTGGAAGCCGCGATGATCGACGCGGCACTCAACATCGCGGCCGAGCAGGTCATCGAACACTCCGCGTACGGTGCGCTGCTGCAGCGTGCCGGGAACCGCGGCCCGAGTGCGGCGCCGCAGAACATCTACCGATGTGCGGGACTCGACGAGTTCGGCCGCGACGACTGCTGGGTCGCGATCGCCGTGCAGGCCGATGAGCAGTGGGCGGCGCTCGTCGACGCGCTGGGACGTCCGGCCTGGGCCGTGGACCCGGCGCTGGCGACGGATGCGGGCCGCCGCGCCCGCCAGGACGATATCGACGCCGCGCTGTCGGAGTGGTGCCTTTCCCGGGGCGGCGACGAGATCGTCGAAACCCTCTGGCCCGTAGGAGTTCCGGTGGCCAAGGTGATGCAGCCGCACCGGCAGACCGAGATCCCGCAGTTGGCCGCGCGCGGTTTCTTCGAGGATGTCGCCCATCCGGTCAACGCGACCGTGCCGCACAGCACGATGCCGGCCCGGTTCTCCGGCGGCCCGCCGCGGTGGCACCGCCACCACGCCCCGCTGCTCGGCGAACACAACCACGAGATCCTGCGGGGGCTGGGGCTGTCAGACGACGATATCGCGCAGTTGGAGGCCGACGGGGTGATCGGCAACGCACCGGCGATGGGCGGGCGCAAGGCCTCGACGTGAGGCCGGACACCACTCAGGCGTCTTCGTCGGCCTCGCGGTGGATGAACGGTCCGAGGAAGCCGGGCGGTCCCGGACGCCGTCCCGGCGCATGACCGTGAACGCCTTCGGCATAGGCGGTTTCGGCATGCTGGCTGAAGTCGATACCGGATGTTTCGTCCTCGGCGCTGACCCGGAATCCCATCACCCGATCGATCAGCTTGGCCAGCACGAAGGACACCGTGAACGCGTAGACGGCGACCACCGCCACGCCGATGGCCTGTTTGCCTAGTTGGCTGAGGCCGCCGCCGTAGAACAGGCCTCGGGCCCCCGCCGTCATCTCGGCGGTGGCGAGCAGACCGATCAGCAGGACGCCGACGACCCCGCCGACGAAGTGAACGCCGACGACGTCGAGTGAATCGTCATAGCTGAAGCGGAACTTGGCCCCGATGGCGAAGGAGCAGGCGACCCCGGCGGCCAGGCCGACCACCGCGGCGCCGAGGGTGTTCACCATGCCGCACGACGGGGTGATCGCGACGAGGCCGGCGACGACGCCCGAGGCGGCGCCGAACGTGGTCGGCTTGCCGTCACGGATCTGCTCGACCGTGAGCCAGCCCAGCATTCCCAGGCACCCGGCGACCAGCGTGTTGAGAAACACCGCCGCCGCGGTCCCGTTGGCCGCCAGCGCAGAACCCGCGTTGAAGCCGAACCAGCCGAACCACAACAGTCCCACGCCGAGCAACACGAACGGCAGGTTGTGTGGGCGCATCGCGTCCTGCTTGAACCCGATGCGCGGTCCGACGACCAGCGCCAGCGCCAACGCCGAAGCGCCCGATACCGTTTCGACCACCAGGCCGCCCGCGAAGTCGAGGATGCCCAGTCGGGCCAGCCAGCCGTGTGGCGACCAGACCCAGTGCGCGACGACCGAGTAGACGGCGAGCGTCCAGATCGGCACGAAGACCACCCACGCCGCGAACTTCGCGCGATCCGCGATCGCGCCGCTGACCAGCGCGGCGGTGATGATCGCGAAGGTCAACTGGAAGGTCGCGAACAACAACTCCGGAACCGCGCCGTGGGCGGTGGCCGGACCGATGCCCAGCATGCCGAAATGTGCGAAGTCGCCGATCAGACCGTCGGCGACATCGCCGGAAAAACTGGTGGTGTAGCCGACGAGCAACCAGGTCACCGTGACCAGCGGAATGGCGATGAAGCTCATCATGATCATGTTGAGCACCCCGGTGCTGCGCACCATGCCGCCATAGAAGATCGCCAGGCCGGGCGTCATCAGCAGCACCAGTGCGGTGCTGGCCAGCAGCCAGGCCGTGGCGGCGGGATCGATCGCGTTCAACGTCAGGTCTCCTCGAGCGCGGTACGGGTTGGGTGCGCTGAGGGTACCGAGTGAACCTGCATCGCCTACTTCAGGCAGCTGCCCGCATCCACCGGCAGCGTCACGCCGGTGACATAGCGCGCCTCGTCGGAGGCGAAAAACAGCACCGCGTTGCTGATGTCGCGGGCCTCCACCCACGGAATCGGCAGCGTGTGGAACAGCTGGCAGATCGGCGCCATGTCGTCCGGGCCCGGGTTCTCCAGGTCGGGCCGGAACATCTTGAACGTGCCTTCGTTGTGCAGCATGTCGGTGGCCACGTGGGTGGGGTGCACGCTGTTGACCCGGATCATGTGCTGGCCCAGTTCCACGCCGAAGGACCGCATCAGGCCGACCACGCCGTGCTTGGCTGCCACGTAGTTGCCGCAGTTCGGGTAGGCCTTCAACCCGCCCACCGAGCTGGTCAGGATGATCGAACCGCCACGTCCGCCCGAAATGATGTGGGGGACAGCTGCTTTGACGGACTTCCAGACACCGGACAGATTGGTGTCGATCATCTCGTCCCAGTCCAGCTGGCTGGTCTCGTGCAGCAGGTCGCCGCCGTTGCCGATTCCGGCGTTGGCGACGACGATGTCGAGCCGGCCGAGTTGTTCGACGCCGCTGTCGACCGCCGCCTTGACGCCGGGATAGTCGCGGACGTCGACCTCGGCGGTGACTATGCGCCGGCCGAGGTTCTTCACCAGGTCGGCGGTCTCGGCCAGGTCTTCGGGGGTCGACGCCGGGATCGCGGTCTCGGTTCCGGGCCGGATGGGGCCGCAGATGTCGATCGCGATGATGTCGGCGCCCTCTTCGGCGAGCCGCACCGCGTGGCTACGGCCCTGGCCGCGTGCCGCACCGGTGATGAATGCGACCTTGCCTTCTACACGTCCTGCCATGTCTTCTGAGTCCTTTTGTCGTCGTTGGTGATCGGTGAGCCAGACGGATCAAGAAATAAGAGTGGGCATGGATTCCCAGCCGCGCACCGCGGTGGTCTGCGACGGCTTCGCGCCGGCCCAGTCGACCTCCCACTCGGGGAAGCGCTTGAGGATCTCCTCCAGCGCGATCCGGCCCTCCAGGCGGGCCAGCGCGTTGCCCATGCAGAAATGCGTACCCGCGCCGAAAGTCATGTGCGAGTGCAGTTCCCGATGGATGTCGAACACGTCGCCGTCGGGCGGGAATCGGCGGTGATCGCGGTTGGCGGCGCCGACGAGCATCAGCATCGCCGAGCCTTCGGGCACCGTCTGGCCGTAGTACTCGACATCGCGGGTGACGTAGCGCGCGATCTGCAGCGCCGGGGGTTCCCAGCGCAGAATCTCCTCGATGGCCTGGGGGATCAGGCTCGGGTCGGCGACCAGCTGGGCCCGCTGGTCGGGGTAGTCGGCCAATGTCTTTCCGGCCCAGCCGATCAGCCGCGTCGTCGTCTCGGCGCCGGCGGTGGCGATCACCGTCAGGAACATCAGCAGCTCGTCACGTTGCAGCCTGCGGACCGTGCCCGTCTCGTCCTCGAACTCGGCGTTGAGCAGGTTGGTCATGATGTCGTCGGAAGGATGCTCGATGCGGTGGTCGATGAACTCCGCGAACACCTCGCCGGTGGCCAGCAGGTCGACCTGCTCGCTCGTCAGGGTGGCCTCACCATGGTCGGTGACCCGACGCTGGTGCTCTTCCGGGATGCCCAGCAGCATGCCGATCACCCGCATCGGCATCTGCTCGCCGAGATCGTTGACGAAGTCGAACTTGCCGGTACCCACGATGGGATCCAGGCAGCGCGCGGTGAATTCACGGATCTGCGGTTCCAGCGCCGCCACCTTGCGCGGGGTGAACATCCGCGACAGCAGGTTGCGGTGGATGTTGTGGATCGGCGGATCCTCGAAAATCAGTGTCCCGGGCGGGATTTCCATACCGGACTTGATGATCTCGAGCAGGGCCCCGCGTCCGGAGATGAACGTCTCGTGGTCGATGACGGCCTTGTTCACGTCGTCGAACCGGCTCAGCGCGTAGAAGTCGTGCGCCTCGTTGTAGTACAGCGGCGCCTCTTCCCGGAGCCGGGCGAACACCGCGTACGGGTTCATGTTGAGCTCGACGCTGTACGGGTCGTAGTACAGGTCGGCCCCCGTCGACGTCTCCAGCGACATCAACGGTCCACCGAGGCGGGGATCTTGTCGAAGGTGATGTGTATGTCGACGAGTCCGCGCAGGATGAAGGTCGGCTCGTAGTTGAACTTCCGCGCCCCCTCGGGGCCGTGGAACTCCTCGTCGAGGCGGATGTTGGCCATCCGGTCCAGGATCCGTTCCAGCGACACCCGGCCCTCGACACGGGCCAGTGGCCCGCCCGGGCAGGAGTGCGCACCGCGGCTGAATGCCAGGTGTTCGCGGACGTTCGGGCGGTCGATGTCGAAATCGTGCGGGTGGTCGAAGTGCCGCGGATCGCGGTTGATGGCACCGGGATTGATCATCAGGATGGTGCCCGCCGGGATCTTGACGCCCGCCAGTTCGGTGTCTTTCTTGGCCAGCCGGAACGCCGACTTCACCGGGCTCTCCATCCGCAGCATTTCTTCCACGAACGCCGGAATGCGGGTGCGGTCGGAGCGCAGTCGCTCCACCACGTCTGGGTGTTCGGCAAGCACGCGCATGGCGGCCGACAGCAATTTGGTGGTGGTCTCCTGCCCCGCGGCGAACAGGAAGGTCGCACTCTTGACCACGTCGATGATCTCCGGGGTGTCGCCCTCGGGATACTTCGCGGTGGCCAGGGCGGTCAGGATGTCGTCGCGCGGATTGGCGCGACGGTCCTCCAGGTAGGCGCAGAACTTGTCCTCCAGCCACTGCAGCGGATTGTGTTCCATCACTTCGCCCTGCAGCGATCCGACGGTATTGCCCGGGCGGGGCGCCAACATCTGCCGGAACTCTTCGTGGTCCTCCTCCGGAACCCCGAGCAGGTCGGCGATCACCAACAGGGAGAACGGCTTTGCGTAGTCGTTGAGGAACTCGCAGCGGCCCTTGTCGATGAAATCGTCGAGGAACCGGTCGGCCAGCGGCCACATGAAGTCCTCGTTCTCCTTGAGCCGCTTTGGCGTCAGGAGGCGGTTGAGCAGCGACTTGGCCCGCGAATGCCGCGGCGGGTCCATGGTGACCATGTGCTCGCTCATCAGGAACTCGTCGCGGTGTTCCTCGATCTGGTCGGAGATGTCGGAGCCCTCCGGGGTGAACGGCAGCGGCGGGAACGGCCCGCCGACGGCGATACACGACGAGAACAGGTCCGCGTTCTTGTAGACCTCGGAGGCTTCCTCGTATCCGGTGACCGCGTAGACGCCGTAGTTCTGCGTCTTGAGCACCGGGCACTGGGCGCGCTGATGGTCGAAATACGGGTACGGATCCGAGACCAGCGTCTGGTCGGTGAACCAGTCGATCGAGTCGTAGTCGGGATTGGCTTCGGCCGGGCATTCAGGCAACGCGATCTCCATCAAAGGGCTGACAGGTGCTGAGCACTTGCTTAGCATGTGAGCTGGCGCACGGTCAAGGATCACGGCGCTGCGAGCCGCGCGTTTACGATGACTTCGCAGCAAATCCGAAACTAGAGAGGCAACGATGGCGCACCCGGCTGGCGCGGCGGAGCCACCCCAGGCCGGCGCGCGGAGGCTGGGCGCACCCGATGCGAAGAATCGCACGGTGCTGCTCGACGCCGCTGAACGGTTGATGGCGGAAGAGGGGTACGCGGCCGTGACGTCGCGGCGAGTCGCCGAACAGGCGGGGCTCAAACCCCAGCTGGTGCACTATTACTTCCGCACGATGGACGAGCTGTTCATCGAGCTGTTCCGTCGTCGCGCCGAGGAGCTGCTGCACCACCATCAGCTCGCGCTGAAGTCGCCGCAGCCGATGTGGGCGCTGTGGGAACTCAACACCGACCCCAACGGCACATCGCTGACCATGGAGTACATCGCGCTGGCCAACCACCGCAAGACGCTGCGTGCCGAGATCGCCCGTTACGCGGAGCTGTTCCGTACCGAGCAGGTCAAGACGATCACCGCGGCGATGGAGCGCTACGCGGTCGACTTCGAGGAGTTCACCCCCACGGTGCTGATGGTGCTTCTCACGGGCGCCACCCAGGCGCTGGTCCAGGAGGAACTGCTGGGCATGCGCGTCGGGCACGACGAAACCTTGCGATTCGCCGAGAAGTGGCTGACGTTCCTGGAGGGGCCGCGCCAGCTCGACCCCGACTGGCGGCGGGGATAGCCCGGCTGGGGTAGCTCAGCCCGTCGCCGAGTGTGCGGGTTGTCGTGAAATCGCGGACGCAAGACCGCCAGAACCCCCACATTCGGCGGTCACACGGCGCAACCGGCGGCTCGAAGCTTGGCGCGGACACGTTCGACGATGACGCCGGGCCGAGACATCATGTCGGCACTGACACGGACCACCACCCAGCCGAGACCCTCCAGCAGGGCGATGCGCTCGAGGTCCCAAGCGCGTTGACGGGCATCCGTCCAGTGCTGTTCACCGTCGTACTCCACGGCGACCCGCCATTCCCGCCAACCCATGTCGACACGGATCCGGACTTCGCCGAATGCATTGCGGAATTCGATCTGTGTTTCCGGCGGTGGCAGGTTGGCACCGGTCAGCATCAGCCGAAGTCGCGTTTCCTGAGGCGATTCCGCGCCGCCGTCCACCAGCGCCAGGGTCGATCGGAGCCGGCGGATGCCCCGCGCGCCCGGGTTGGCGTCGGCGATCTTGAGCACCTCGGCCGGCGGGACACGAGTCGCGTTGAGCAGGGCGTCCAACATCGGTATGGCCCGCTTGGCCGGGAAGCTACAGCCAACGTCATAGGCTGTGCGGGCCGGCGTGGTAACTCGGATGCCGCGCACCATCTGGCATTCGTCCGGTCGTAGTGACCAGGACCGAATGACGATTCCAGGCGGTGAGTGGCGGTCGGCCCGAATCAGTTCGGCGGGAAGTTTGACGTCGAGCCACTTCGTGCGATGTACGGCCGCGGCGGAAACGCCGACGAGAATCGCCTCACCACTGGCCCACAGCCAGGATGCCTCCGCCTTGAGCAACGCCGTCAACTTGATGTCGCGGGCGATGTAGACGTTCCGGTACACGGCCCGGTATCGCGTCCCAGTTGGTGAGGCGTCGCGGTGCCTTGCTTCACCGCGACGCTGCCGAGGAACGGTCGATCTCTCATGACACCGCACGATGATCGGTGGGATCCGATCAGTCATACCGGTACGACGGATATCGCCGTCGTCTGTGGATCATCTTGCGGTTGTGGGCTACTGGCCGTCGCCGAGTGTGAGGGTTGTTGCGGTTTCGGGGCTGCAAATCCGCGACAACCCACACATTCGGCGCGCCGCCGACGGCGTAGCCGCCGCCACCTACTTCGGGCGGGACATCACCTTGTCGGCCGCCGCCCAGTGCTCGTCGCACACCCACAGCCGTGCGAAGGCGTCGATGGCCTCCTCGGCGGAGACGCCGCCCATCACCTTCTTGATGTCGGCGGCGGCCCGGTGGGTCAGCGACCGTGCGATGCCGCGCCAACCCTCGTCGAACGACGCCCGCGGGAAGACCTGGTCGACGAGGCCTATGCGCTGCGCCTCGGCGGCGTCGAGGATGCGTCCGCTGCCCGCGAGCAGCAACGCCCGGCCGCGGCCGACGAGCGCGGCGAGCCGTTCGGCTCCGCCCCAGGCGGGCATGATCTCCAGGGTCACCTGATTGAAGCCGATGCGGATGTCGTCGGCCGCGATCCGGATGTCGGCGGCGACGGCCACCTCGGCGCCCCCGCCCAGGGCGTGCCCGTTGAGGGCCGCGACCACCGGAGCCGGAAACGCCGCGATGCGATCGCAGATCGTGCGCATCCGCCGCGCCATGGCGGCGGCCTGTGCCTCGGTGCGCAGCTTGGCCAGTTCCTTCAGGTCGCCGCCGGAGACGAAGGCGCGGTCCCCGCCGCCGCGGATCACCAAGGCCAGGGCGCCCTCGGCGCGGTCCAGGGCCGAGTCCAGCTGATCCATGGTCTCGGGGGCGATCGCGTTGCGCGCCTGCGGGCGATCGATGGTGATGACGGCCAGCCCGTCGGTGAGCTCGAGCTCGACCATGAAGTCATTCTCCAGACGTGATATCGGGATTCTCCGAAAGCGAGAATATCATCGCGCGGCGGCGGGAAGGTGTGGCCGGGGGCCTGGCACCAGGTCGGGATCGCCGTCGACTCGGAGCGAAGCGGCGGAGTCAAGGACATTGCCACGGCGGCGTTGTGAGAATATGATTCTCAGGAACTGGAAAGGAGCATTTCATGGGCCAGCTGTCGCACAGGGTCGACATTCCGTTTCCGCTCTTCGACGCGGACAACCACCTCTACGAACCGCCGGAGGCGATGACCAAGTACCTCCCCAAGGAGTACAAGGACATCATCCAGTACGTCGAGATCAACGGCCGGACCAAGATCGCCGTCCGAGGCCAGATCAGCGAGTACATCCCGAATCCCACCTTCTCCGTGGTCGCCAAGCCCGGCGCCTGGGAGGAGTACTTCAAGTTCGGCAATCCCGACGGCAAGAGCAAGCGTGAGCTCTTCGGCGAGCCGATGAAGTCCATCCCGGCGTTCTTCGAACCCGCTCCGCGCCTGGAGTTGATGAATCAACTGGGCGTGGACCGCACGCTGATGTTCCCCACCCTGGCCAGCCTGATCGAGGAGCGGCTGCGCGACGACCCGGTCGCCATCCACGTCATCGTCCACTCCCTCAACCAGTGGCTGGACGAGGTCTGGGGCTTCAACTACCAGAATCGGATCTTCACCACCCCGGTCATCACCCTGCCGATCGTGGAGAAGGCCATCGAGGAGCTGGACTGGGCGGTCAAGCGCGGCGCCCGGGCCATCCTGGTCCGCCCGGCGCCGGTCCCCGGCTTCCGCGGCCCGCGCTCGTTCGCGCTGCCGGAGTTCGACCCGTTCTGGGCCAAGTGCGTCGAATACGACGTGTTCGTCGGGATGCACTCGTCGGACAGCGGGTACTCGCGTTACACCTCCGAGTGGGACGGCGCCACGCAGGAGATGCTGCCGTTCCAGACGAACGCGATGGCGATCCTCAACGAGTGGCGCCCGATTCAGGATGCGGTGGCGTCGTGGGTCATCCACGGTGCGCTGTTCCGGCACCCGAAGCTGAAGGTGGGCATCGTCGAGGCCGGCTCGAAATGGATGTTCCCGCTACTGGATTCGATGGCCGAGGTGTACAAGAAGGCCCCCGAGGCTTTCTTGGGCAACCCGATCGAGGAGATCAAGAACCGCATCTATGTCAGCCCGTTCTACGAGGAGGGCATCGACGACCTGATCAACCTGGTCGGCGTGGAACAGGTGCTCTACGGCTCCGACTGGCCGCACCCGGAGGGCCTGGCCGAGCCGACGCATTACGTGACCGCGCTGGAGCACCTGTCGGTCGAGGATCAGGCCAAGATCATGGGCGGCAACCTGGGCCGTCTTGTGACGGTGTGACACAACTGAATTGGCAGACCATCCCCGAGATGGTCCTCAGCGTCGGCGACCGCTTCGGAGATTCCGAGGCGGTCGTCGACGGTTCGCTGCGTCTGACGTTCAATCAGCTCGTCGACCGGGTGCGTCGCGCCGCAGGAGCTTTCGCCGAACTTGGTGTCGACAAGGGTGACCGGGTCGCGATCTGGGCGCCCAACTCCGCGGAGTGGATGATCGCCGCCTTCGGCCTGCTGACCGCCGGCGGGGTAGTGGTCCCGGTCAACACGAGGTTCAAGTCGGACGAGGCCGCCGACGTCATCGCCCGCAGCGGCGCCAAAGCCGTTCTGGTGCAAAAGGGTTTCCTCGGCGACAAGGGCCTCGACTACGCCGCTCCGCCCGGCGTCGCGGAGATCGACCTGAAATCGGGCTTCCTGGAGTCGGGTTCGCCGTTCGAACGCCGGGTCTCCGGCGACGACGTCGCCGACATCATCTACACCTCCGGGACCACCGGCCGGCCCAAGGGCGTGATGACCGGCCACCGGCAGAACCTGCGGCTGTATGCCGAATGGTGCGATCTGGCCGACCTCCGACGCGGTGACCGCTACCTGATCGTCAACCCGTTCTTCCACACCTTCGGCTACAAGGCGGGTTGCATCGCCTCGATGATCCGCGGCGCCACCGTGCTGCCGATGCCGGTTCTCGACATGGACCGACTCGTGGACATCGTCGAAGCCGAACGCATCACGATGCTGCCGGGCCCGCCGACGCTGTACCACTCGCTGCTTGACGTCGCCAAGAAGGAGGGCGCCAAAGCTCGGCTGGCCACCCTGCGTGCGGCGGTCACCGGGTCGGCCGACATTCCCGTCGAGCTGATCCGCCGGGTGCACGACGAGTTGCCGTTCGAAACCATCATGACGGGCTACGGGCTGACCGAAGCGGGCACCGTGACCGCCTCCCGGCGCGGGGACTCGTTCGAAGACATCGCCACCACCGTCGGAATCGCTTGCGAGGACCAGGAATTGCGGATCGCCGACGACGGCGAGCTGTTGGTGCGCGGCTACAACGTCATGAAGGGCTACCTGGACGACCCCGAGGCGACGGCCGAGGCGGTCGACCCCGACGGCTGGTTGCACACCGGCGATCTGGCCACCATCGACGACAACGGCCGGGTCCGCATCGTCGGCCGCAAGAAGGACATGTTCATCGTCGGCGGGTTCAACGCCTATCCCGCCGAGATCGAGGGCTTCCTCCTGGAACACCCGGCGGTGGCACAGGCCGCCGTGATCGGGGTCCCCGACGAGCGAATGGGACAGGTGGGCAAGGCATTCGTGGTGCGCAAGAACGGCGCCGAGATCGCCGAACCGGATCTGATCGCCTGGTGCAAGCAACGGATGGCCGGGTACAAGGTGCCGAGGGCTATCGTGTTCCTCGAAGCGCTGCCGTTGGGCGCCACCGGAAAAGTGATGAAGGACCGGCTCGGATGAGGCTCTCGGATGTGTACCGCCACTCGATGGTCATCGCATCCGACTACCGCATTCCCGATCCGAGCAAGGTCGGCCGGCTGCTGCGCAGGCGCACCGACGCACTGACCGCGATGGGCGCCCACCACGTCCTGGTCTACCGGGCGCTGCGGGATCCGGGCCGCGTGCTGGTGATGATCGGCGTGCACAGCAAGGAACCAGTCGTCGAACTGCTGCGCTCACGGGTGTTCTTCAACTGGTTCGACGACGCCGGCGTCGAGGACATCCCGGCGGTGTTCGCCGGTGAGATCGCCGGCCGATTCGACCACACCGACTCCGACGTGGCGGAGGCGCCCGGTGTGCTGGTCTCGGCCTTCCTCCTGGCCGACGACGTCGAGTCGCTGCTGGCCGAATTCCACGCGCAGGAAGAGACATTCAAGGCCGCCGGCGTTCGCAAGGTATGGCTGTTCCAGGCGTTCGACGATCCGCGCGAGCTGATGATCGTCCAGGAGATCGACACCGAGGAGCACGCCTGGAACTGGACCCGACGCCATGACGCGGCCACCGAGTGGTTCAAGCGCACCGGCGTGGGGGTGTACCCGTCGTTGTTCGTCGGTGAGTTCCTGGATCTACTCCGGGTCGACGATCCGGATCCCGCCGAGCCGCGCTGATGTACGTCTGCCTGTGTCACGGCGTCACCAGTCACACCGTGACGCAGGCGGTCGCCGCGGGTGCCGTGACGTCGAAGCAGGTGGCCGAGGCGTGCCGGGCCGGCGCGGACTGCGGGCGTTGCCGGCGCACCGTGCGGGCGATCATCGAGGCGACCGCCGCCGCTCCGGGCTCACCGGGAAGCGACTGAGCCGTTTAGACCGGGTCGAAGGCCGAGATCAACCACTTTCCGTCGACCTTGTCCATCGTCACCACGACGCTGCTGGCGGCCAGCGCCGGCTCCGCTCGGTCGGAGCTGGTGGTGGTCTGATTGACGAACACGAGGACCTTGGCCTTGTCCGGGTGGATCTCCGACACCGCCGCCTGAACCACGTTCGCGGTGGTCGACACCTTCTTGGTCTGGACGGCCGGCCGAACCACCTGGTCGGTGAACTGGCTGTAGTAGCTCAAGAAGTCGCCGGTCAGATGTGACTTGGCGGCCGCGAGGTCTTTGTCGAGGCTTTCCGGCGAGTACGAGAGAACCGCGACGGTGGCGTCCTTGGCCTGCTGCAGAACCGCATCGGAGGCGGCCGGACCGACGGCCTGATCGGGCCGGTAGGTGTGGAAGTACAGCCATGCCGTCAACCCCGCCGAGGCGACCAACAGGGCGGCCAGCACACCGGCCAGCACCCGGACCCAGCGCCGCCGCGCCGGTACGGTGCTCACCGGGGCGATGTCGTCGGCATCATCGGAGACGAGTTCGGTTGCGCCCGCGTCGGATTCGTCGTCCGCGAGGTCGGACGATTCGGTGCCGGTCTCGGACTTCTCCGCGTCGGCCTCGTCTGACTGATCCAAGGCGGTGACCTCGGTGTCCTCGGACTCCTTGTTGAGCGTCATGTCTTCGTTGAGTGCTTTCTTGTCGGTACTCACGGCACGAACTCAACTTTCGACATCTTGGGCTGGCCGTCTTCACGTTCGACCGTGACGCTGAGGCGCCAGCCGCGCGGCGGTTGCTTGTCACTGGCGGCGTTCTTCACTTCCGACGAGGCGGCCACCAGCACCACGGCGGAATCGTCGGTCATCGACTGCACGGCGGTGGCCTTGACGTCGGCCTTGGTCACCACCTTCGAATCCTTCATGACGGTCAGGAAGTCGTTCTTGCTCTTCTCGAAGTCGTCCCGGAACTGGCCGGTGGTGCTGTCGATCAACCGCTTGATGTCCGCGTCGCCGTTGTTGAAATCCAGGGACATCAGGTTGATGACGCCCTGCCGGGCCGCGGCCGAGAACTCCGCCGCGCGGGCCTGCCGGTCGGTCGTCTGATGGTGCTGCCAGAACAGGTAGCCGCTGGCCGCGAGCAGTCCGCACACCAGCAGCGTCGCCACCGTGGCCAGCGCGAGCGCCGGCCACCGGATGCGGCGGCGGACGGCCACATCGGCATCCTCGGCGACCTCGTCCTCATCGGCGGCGTCGATGTCCTGGACGTCGCCGTCATCAAGCTCGGTGTCGGCGTCGGTCGGCTCGGTGTCGTCGGGTGCCTCGGCCTTCTCCCGCTCCTCGTCGAGACGGGCGCGCAGCGCCGCGGCACGCTCACGGGCCGCCGCGGCCTGCGCCTCGGCTTCGGCGGCCTCCGCCTCGGCCTGCTGGGCGAGCGACAGCGCGTCGTCGGTGGAACTCATGTGGTACCCAGGCCTCGATCTCCGGACGTCAATCCATGCGCAGAACGCCCCGCGGGCTACGGGGCGCGACGAGAATGACGTTACTCGCCGCAGTTGAGGATTCAGCCTAGCCCATCGCGAAACGGATCCAGAAAAGTGCCTCTATCTGCGGAAATGGTATTTCCGCCGGTGGTTCACCGCGCCGGACGCTGCACCGACCCGACGCGCACGACGTCGTTCTGCGCAACGTCCGGCACACCTCGCTGCCGACTAGGGTGTGCCCATGTGCACCCGCGTCCTCTACCTCGGCGACAACGGCCGCGTCGTCACCGGTCGGTCAATGGACTGGAAATACGAGATCGGCACCAATCTGTGGGTGATGCCCCGCGGCGTCCGGCGGAGTGGCCTGGCGGGGCCGAATTCCGTTGAGTGGACGGCCGAGTACGGCAGCGTCATCGCCTCGGGTTACGACGTCTGCTCGACCGACGGGCTGAACGAGGCGGGCTTGGCGGCCAACCTGCTGTGGCTGGCCGAATCGACGTATCCGAGCCAAGCTCCGGCCGGGCGGGGAATCTCGCTGGCGTTGTGGGCGCAGTACGTTCTCGACAACTTCGGCACCGTCGCCGAGGCGGTGTCGGCGTTGACCGCCGACCCGCTGGCGGTGCTCACCGCACAGGTGCCGGGCCTGGACGAGGACGCCACCGTGCATCTCTCGATCGCGGACAAGACCGGTGACAGCGCGATCTTCGAGTACATCGACGGCCGGCAGGTCGTCCACCACGGCCGCGACTACCAGGTGATGACGAACTCGCCGGTGTTC
Source organism: uncultured Mycobacterium sp. (assembly GCA_964611465.1). Lineage (GTDB taxonomy): Bacteria > Actinomycetota > Actinomycetes > Mycobacteriales > Mycobacteriaceae > Mycobacterium. Next base: position 59,246 of record CAZTAA010000009.1, read on the forward strand.
GAGCAGCAGCTGGCGATCAACGAGTACTGGAAGCAGATCGGCGGCCTGGTGATGCTGCCGGGCACCAACCGCGCCGCCGACCGGTTCGTCCGGGCGTCGTTCTACATCAACGCGATTCCCAAAACGGACGACTCGTTCCTGTCGTCGGCGTCGGTGCTGTCGGTGGTGCGCAACGCCTCGGTGCCCTACGGGATCACCACGGAGGCCGAGCCGAACATCTCGTCGACCCGCTGGCGCACCGCGATCGATCACAAGGATCTGCGCTACATCTTCGAATCGGCGTTGTCGCCCAACACATTCTGGGTAGATCTAAAGAACGTGGACTTCACCACCTCGGCCAAGCTCGATCTCGGTGAAGGGCAGAGGACGGTTCGGGCCGGCGAGGTGAGCGGCTGTTTCAAGGCCGCCGAGCCGCTGCCGTTCCTGGCCGTGCCGGATCAGCGCACGTAGCCGTCGGCCACCGTCAGCGCCGCGTCCAGGATCCGCAGTCCCTCGGCCACCTCGTCGTCGCTGACGTTGCACGGCGGGACGGCATGGATGCGGTTGTAGTTCGAGAACGGCAGCAGCCCACCGGATTTGCAGGCGGCGACGACCGCGTTGAGCGCGGCGCTGGAACCGCCGTACGGTGCCAGCGGTTCGCGGGTCCGCTGGTCGGCCACCAGCTCGATCGCCCAGAACACCCCGAGACCACGGACCTCGCCGACCGACGGGTGCCTGTGTGCCAGCTCGCGCAGACCCGGCCCCAGCACATCGGATCCGATGCGCGCGGCGTTGGCCACCATGCCCTCGTCTTCCATCGCGTTGATGGTCGCCACCGCGCACGCGGTGGCCAGCGGGTGCCCGGAATAGGTCAGCCCACCGGGATAGGGCCGGTCGGCGAACGTGGCATAGATGGCATCGCTGATCGCGACGCCGCCGAGCGGGACGTAGCCCGACGTCACACCCTTGGCGAAGGTGATCAGGTCGGGCTGCACATCGAAGTTCTCGATGGCGAACCACTTCCCGGTCCGGCCGAAGCCGGCCATCACCTCGTCGGCGATGAACACCATGCCGTAGCGGTCACAGATCTCCCGGACGCCGGCCAGGTACCCGGGCGGCGGCACCATGATGCCGGCGGTCCCCGGAACCGACTCGAGGATGATCGCCGCGAACGAATCGGGGCCCTCCATCTGGATGAGCCGGTCCAGGTACTCCAGCGCCCGCTGCGACTCCTGCTCCTCGGTCTCGGCGTGGAACGACGACCGGTACAGGAACGGCCCGTTGAAATGGACCACGCCGCTGCTGGCGTAGTCGTTGGGCCAGCGGCGCGGGTCGCCGGTCAGGTTGATCGCCGTGTCGGTGCCGCCGTGATACGAGCGGTAGCGCGAGAGCACCTTGTACCGGCCGGTGTGCAGGCGGGCCATCCGGACCGCGTGTTCGACGGCATCGGCGCCGGCATTGGTGAAGAAGACGTGATCGAGGTCACCGGGGGTGCGCTCGGCGATCAGCCGCGCGGCCTCCGACCGGGCGGCGTTGACGTGCTGGGGCGCGACGGTGCACAGCTTGGCGGCCTGATCGGCGATCGCGGCGACCACCTTCGGATGCTGATGGCCGATGTTGGTGTTGACCAGCTGACAGGAGAAGTCCAGCAGCTTGTTTCCGTCGCCGTCCCAGATGTAGGAACCCTCCGCGGCGACGATCGTCATCGGCGTGAGCTGCGCTTGCGCCGACCACGAGTGGAAGACGTGCTTGCGGTCCAGCTCGTAGGCCCGTCTGCCCTCGGCGATGGCGGCGTCGAAGTCCTGTCCGCTGGGCAGGAGCCGGCTTTCGGAGATCGTCATCTCGAATCCTTGTCGTTCAGGTCGAGTGACGAATCTACGCCGTCCGGGCCGACGGACGAAAACGCCGAATGGCTGATGCGGCAGTGATCAGAGCCGGTACGCCTCACGCGACATCAGGCTGGTTTCGAAGTAGCCGTTGCCGGGGGCGCGGCGCCGGCGGGCGGCCGTGACCATTCCCGTCACCCGGGCCCAGCCGCCGCGGGCGGTGCTCAGCGATTCGACGGTGGAGGTCTGTTCGGACATCTGTCGCTCCCCTCGGAGTTGGTCGGTATGAGGGGAAAACTACGAACCGCGACGTCCGGGAGCACGAGTAGTGCGCTACCTGATCCGCGGTGGCGGGCGGCGGTTCAGCGCACCGGCTGGTGTTCGTCGAAGAATTCCAGCAGGTACTTGCTCTCCTCGATGTCGCCGATGGTGCGGCGGGCCTTTGTGCGCGTGATCAGGATCGCAACGGCGGCGACGGCCCAGATCACGTACTGAGCCGACCAGGCCAGCCGGAACGAGTCGAACGAATAGCCGCCGGCCGCGCCGATGATCACGCCCATGGCCTGCATGACGAGCAGGGAGGCGGTGAACCCGCCCATGTTGACCACCCCGGTGGCCGTGCCCAGGGTCGGGCGGGGATTGAAGGTCCGGGCGAAGTCGAAGCCGACCATCGAGCCCGGACCGCCCACCGAGATGACCACGATCAGCACCAGCAGCAGCCACAGCGGCGCCCGGGTCGGCAGCGCCAGCACCACTGTCCAGATCAGTGCGTTGCTGATGATGATGCCGAGGACGACGCGGGAGCGACGGTGCGGATGCCGCCCGGTGAAGATGCCGATCAGGATGCCGGACGCGATCGCCGCGGCGACCGACACCGTCAACAGGGCGCCAGCCACCGAATGCGAAAGGCCTTGCGCCTCAGTCAGATACGGCACCCCCCACATCAGGGCGAAGGTGGTCACCGAGAACTGGGTGCCCATGTGGGTGAAGAAGCCCAGCCGGGTGCCGGGCCGCAGCCACACCGTCTTCAGGTGCGACCAGATCTCCCGGACCGCGACGGAATGCTCGGGCGTCATCCGGCCGTGCGGGGTGTCCTGGATCAGGGCGAGCGCCAGCACGGCGGCCAGGGCCCCGAAACCGGCGGCCGAGACGTAGGCCGCGGTCCACCCCGAGCCGCCGAGCAGGGCGACGAATGGCACCGCCGAGAGCACCTGCCCGAGTTGTCCGCAGATACCGGTCAATTGGCTGACCAGAGGTATCCGGCGTTCGTCGAACCAGTGCGGGACCAGGCGCAGCACGGAGATGAAGGTGAACGCGTCACCGATGCCGAGCACCGCACGCGCCGCGATGGCGGCCGGCAACGACTCGCTGAACGCCAGGGTCAGTTGCCCGGCGGCCATCAACATCCCGCCGACGACGATCATCAACCGGGAGCCGAACCGGTCCAACAGCAGACCGGCCGGAATCTGCGCGGCCGCATACATACTCACCTGCAGCACGACGAACGTCGACAACACCCCGGGGCTGGCGTGGAACCGGGCGGCCGCATCCAGCCCGGACACCCCGATGGTGGTGCGATCCAGCACGGCGACGACATAGGCCAGCAGTCCGATGGACCACACGATCCAGGGCCGCACGTCGTTCGCCTCCTATTCCCCGATCGCCCTCATCTGTTCAGCACCCCTCATCTGTTCAGCACCCCTCATCTGTTCAGCACTGTGTGCGAAGTCCACTCGCACAACGTCGCAGCCACCGCTGAACAGATCCGAGTGAAATCATGCCAGCCGCGCCGGGCGGGACGGAAACGCCGAACGGTCAGACCCGCGTCGTCGCGGGGTCGCCGCCGACACGCTGCGCGAGCCACACCGGCACGACGGCGATCAGCGTCAGAACCGCGGCGACCACGTTGATCACCGGCGCCTGGTTGGGCCGGAACAGGTTGCCGAAGATCCAGATCGGCAGGGTCTGCACCGTCGGGCCGGCGGTGAAGGTGGTCACGACGATCTCGTCGAAGCTCAAGGCGAACGCCAGGATGGCGCCGGCCACCAGTGCGCCCCGCAGCATCGGGAAGGTGACGAAGCGGAAGGTCTGCCACGACGAGGCGCCCAGATCGGCCGACGCGTCCTCGAGGGAGGTGCCCATCCGTCGCAGCCGGGCCTGGATGTTGTTGAACACGATGACGATACAGAAGGTCGCGTGCCCGATGACCACGGTGGCCAGGCCCAGGGTCAGGCCGAGGGCCGAGGTGAACGTCGCATTGAGGGCGATGCCCGTGACAATGCCGGGGAGCGTGATGGGAAGCACCACAAGGAGATTGACGACGTGTTTGCCGAAGAACTCGTAGCGTTGCACGGCCAGTGCGGCCATGGTTCCCAGTATCAGCGCGATGGCCGTCGCCGCGAGGCCGATGACCACCGAATTGGCCAGCGACTGCCACATGCCGTGACTGTGCAGCGCGGCCTTCCACCACTGCCAGGTGAAGCCCGCGGGCGGGAAGGCGAACGTCTTCGACGAGTTGAAAGCGTTCACGACCACCAGAAGCATTGGCGCATAGAGGAACACCAACACGAGCACGGTCCAGGCGCGGGTGGCGCGCCGCATCGCGGTCGAGAACATCAGAGGGTTTCCAGTGCCCCGGTGCGGCGCATCGCCAGCAGGTAGGCGACGATCGCGAACAACGGAATCAGCGACAGCGCCGCGGCCAGCGGCTGATTGTTGGCCGTGACCAACTGCCCGTAGATGATGTTGCCGAGCAACTGGGTCTTGCCGCCGACGATCTGCACCGCGATGTAGTCGCCGAGCGACAGCGAGAAGGTGAAGATGGAGCCGGCCACCACGCCAGGGAACACCAGCGGAGCGAGCACCGAGCGCACCGTCGTCAAGCCCGACGCTCCCAGGTCTGAGCTGGCGTCGATCAAGGCGTCCGGGACCCGGTCGAACGCGGCGAACACCGGAATCACCATGTAGGGCAACCACAGATACGACAGCGTCACGACGGTCGCGACGAGCCCGTAGCCCGGCGTGTGGCCCGTCGCCCAGGACAGCGGGCCGTCGGGTGCGAACATCATCCGCCAGGCGTACGCCTTGACCAGATAGCTCGCCCACAGCGGGGTGGTCACCGCGACGACGAGGGCCAGTCGCACGGCCGGCGAGGCGATCTTGGCCATGTAGAGCGCGAGCGGGACCGCCAGCAGCGCGCAGATCAGGGTGACCGTCAACGCCACCGCGACGGTGCGCAGCGTCGCGGTCCGGAACACCGGGTCGGTGAACACCCGGACCAAATTGTCGGTGGTGAAGTTGCGCACCACCGCGCCGGTGAACGAGTTGGTGGACCAGAATGCCGAAACCAGCAGTACCGCAAGCGATCCCAGGTAGGCGACGACGAGCCAGGCCATCGGCGGAAGCAGCAGCAGGGCCAGCCCGGCCCGGCGTGCCGGCGTACCGACACGCGCGCTCGCGGGGAGATCGGGGGAGGTCAGCCCTTCAGTTGCTGCCACTTGTCGACCCACTGCTGATAGGACGTGCAGTTGTCGCCGCTGCCGTCGACGCATTTCTGCTGCGGCGTGGTCCAGTAGTGGATCTGCTCGGCGAACTTCTCGTCGGTGGCCTTGAAGATGTCGCAGAACGCCTTGTCGGTGGTGTGCTCGCAGGCCTTCGTCTGGGCGGGGGCTTCGCCGAAGTACTCGGCGACCTGGGCGTTGACCTCCGGTGAGGTGATCCAGTCCATCCACTTGTACATGCAGTTGGGGTGCGCGGCCTTCGACGAGAGCATCCAGGTGTCCGACCAACCGGTCGAGCCCTCCTTGGGCAGCACGGTGTTCACCTGGACCTTGTTGTCGGCGCCGATGGTGTTGGCGATCACCTGCCAGGTGGTGCCGATCACCGACGTCCCGGATTCGAACGCCTGCACCTGCTTGGTGTAGTCGGACCAGTACTCGCCGATGTTCTCCTTCTGCGCCTTCAGTAATTCCATTGCGGCGTCTAGCTGTTCGGCGGTCAGCGAGTACGGGTCCTTGATGCCCAGTTCGGGTTTGGTCTTCATCAGATACAGGGCGGCGTCGGCGATGTAGATCGGCGAGTCGTAGGCCGTCACCTTGCCCTTGTAGTCGCTGCCCGGGAACACGGAACCCCACGAATCGGGTGCGCCCTTGACGACGTCGGTGTTGTACATCAGCAGGTTGGCGCCCCAGCCGTGCGGAATGCCGTACATCTGGCCGTCCACCGAGTTCCACGCCCGGTCCTTGAGGAACGACGAGATGGTCGCGTAGTTGGGCACCAGGTCGGTGTTGACCGGGGCGACGTCGCCGGCGTAGATCAGCCGCAGCGTGGCATCCCCGGATGCCGACACCCCGTCGTACTGGCCGCTGCGCATCAACTGGACCATCTCGTCGGAGGTGTTGCCGATCTTCACGTTGACCTTGCAGCCGCTCTGCTTCTCGAACGGGGTCACCCAGTCGACTTTCGGGTCGTTGGAACCGTTCTCGGCGTACCCGGCCCAGGTGATCAGATTCAGCTGGCCTTCGCCGGCGCCCACCGAGGCGGCCGGGCTCATCTTCGGTGCGGATTGGCCGCCGCTGCCGCCGGAGTCGTTCGAACATGCTGCCAACACCAGCGCACAGCCCGCCAGCGCGATGCCGACGGGTCGTATCTTCCCAGTGAATTGCATTGTCACTCCTCGGTTTTGGGGTTGAGGTCTCTGATGGCGTTGTCCGGCCAGGCCAGCGTCACCGCCGCGCCGTGCCGCAGCGCGTCGGATGCCTCGGCGCTCAGCAGTGTCGCGGTCAACTCGACGCCGGCGCCGTTCCGTGCGGCGACGCGGGTGGTCGGCCCGGCGTAGACGACCTCGGCGACGGTCGCGTCGACGGTGTTCATGCCGGCCGGGGCGGCCCGCCCGTCGGCGAGCACCAGGATCCGTTCGGGTCGCAGGGCGAACGCGCCGCTGCGGCCGAGCACCCGCTCGGCATCCGCGCCGTCCAGCACGTTGGACGTTCCGACGAAGTCGGCGACGAAGCGGTTGACGGGATTCTCGTAGACGTCGCGGGCCGCTCCGACCTGTTCGATGCGGCCTTCGTTGAACACCGCGAGGCGATCGCACAGCGTCAGGGCCTCGTCCTGGTCATGGGTGACGATCACGAATGTGATGCCCAGCTCGCGCTGGATGGCCCGCAGTTCGAGTTGCATCTGTTCACGCAGTTTGAGGTCGAGCGCACCCAGCGGCTCGTCGAGAAGCAACACCTTGGGCCGGCCGACGAGCGCACGCGCCAGGGCGACGCGTTGCTGCTGGCCGCCGGACAACTGTGCGGGCTTGCGCGCGGCGTAGCCGCCCAGGCGGACCATGTCCAGGGCCTCGCCCGCCCGGCGCTGCCGCTCGGCCCGCGCCACCCCGCGCACCCGCAGCCCGTACTCGACGTTCTGCGCGACCGTCATGTGGGGGAACAGGGCGTACTGCTGGAACACGGTGTTCGTGTCGCGGCGGGCCGGAGGCAGCGCCGTGACGTCGCGCCCGCCGAGCTTGACCACGCCCGCGGTCGGCCGTTCGAACCCGGCGATCAGCCGCAGGATCGTGGTCTTGCCGGACCCCGACGGGCCCAGGATCGCGAACAACTCCCCGTCGGCGACGCTCAGGTCGGCGCCGTCGACGGCGACCACGTCACCGAACTCCTTGCGGATGCCGATCAGCTCGATCTGGGATCCGGCCGCCGGCATGGAGCAAATCCTATGGATTTCGTTGCCGAACCGCGCCCAGACGGCGAATCTGCACTACCCGGGCCGTCGACGGCAGTCCGTCCCACGATCAGCACAAAGAGCATGTCGGGCCCTAATCTCCGGGGATGGGAACCGGTGCCCGGGATTGCGTCCGGCGGGGGGACTGGCAGCACGCGAACTCGAAGACCATCGACTGGGCGTTGCGCGACGGCCCGGACGGCCGTCCGGGCCGCGTCGCACCAGTCGCCAGCAAACCTCCGGTTCGGCCCGGCCCGGCCGTCGTCGGCTCGGACGGCCGCCGGGCGCCGAAAAATGACGCGAAAATTTTCAGGTAACGATTCCATAACAAAACTATCTTGATCAGCGAAGTTATGGCTACTCGACCGTAACCACCAACATGCAGGACGTTTGTCCTTCTGGATCGGCGGGCCGTTTCGCGGGGCTGTTAGCTCGGCCACGGTTACTCAGCCGTAGAACTCATGAGTAACCCTCGATGGGCCGGGAGAGTGCCAGACTCTTATGCCACGCTTAATGCCGGTGACGCCGCCGAAGCCAACGTGAAACACGCCGGCGGAGCACCGAGGCCCGCGACCCGGGCCGACATCCGAACGGGGTTCGACGACGAGCCCGCCGCGCAGCCCACAGTCCAGCACCCCGGGCGCAACGGCGTCCAGTCCGGTCCCCCGGCCCACAGACGAACACAGAACGCGCACGACAAAGCACAGGGAGATACAACAGGTGACGATCTTCGAGCCCGACCAGGTGTCCACCAGCCGCGAAGCACGTCACGAGGGGCTCGCCGACTCCGGTCCGTCGACCCAGGCCCTGGTGGATCGCCTCAACGGCGGTGAACCGTACGCGGTGGTATTCGGCGGCCAGGGCGGACCCTGGCTGGAGAACCTCGAGGAACTGGTCAATCTGGCCGGCATCGAATCCGAGCTGAGCACGCTGGCCGGGGAGGCCGAACTGCTCCTCGAACCGATCGCCCGCGAACTCGTCGTGGTCCGCCCGATCGGCTTCGAGCCGCTGCGCTGGGTCCGCGCGCTGGCCGCCGGCGAGTCGGTGCCCAGCCAGGGGCAGCTCACCGCGATCGCGATCTCCGGCCCCGGCATCCTGCTCACCCAGATGGCGGCGATCCGCGCACTGACCCGTCAGGGCCTGGACCTCACCGCGCACCCGCCGGTGGCCGTCGCCGGACACTCCCAGGGCATCTTCGGGGTCGAATCGCTGCGGGGCGGCGGCGCGCGCGACGCCGAGATCCTGGCCACCGCCCAACTGCTCGGCGCCGCCGGCTCGCTGATCTCGCGCCGGCGCGGCATGGTCGGGCGCGGCGACAAGTCCCCGATGCTGTCGGTGAACAACGCCGACCCCCAGCGCATCGCCGAACTGCTCGAGGAGTTCAGCCAGGACGTCCGCACCGTCCAGCCGCCGGTGCTGTCCATTCGCAACGGACGCCGGTCCGTCGTCATCACCGGAACGCCCGAGCAGCTCAACCGCTTCGAGCTGTACTGCTCGAAGATCACCGAGAAGGAAGAGGCCGAGCGCAAGTCCAAGCTGCGCGGCGGCTCGGTCTTCCGCCCGGTGTTCAACCGCATCCTCACCGAGGTCGGCTTCCACACACCGCGCCTGTCCGACGCGATCGCACTGGTCGACGAATGGGTCGAACGCTGCCCGGGAATCGATCCCGAGCTGGCGCGCAAGTGCGCGCTGACGATCTACGTCGAACCGGTCGACTGGGTCGCCGAGGTGGAGCGCCTCCACGACGCCGGCGCCAAGTGGATCGTCGACCTCGGACCCGGCGACGTCGCGACCCGCGTGACGGCCCCGGTCATCCGCGGGCTGGGCATCGGCATCGTGCCGGCCGCGACCCGGACCGGTCACCGGAGCCTCTTCACGCCGGGCGCCATCCCCAGCGTCGACCCGGCCTGGTCGAGCTTCGCGCCGTCGGTCGAGACGCTGCCCGACGGCTCGGTCAAACTCTCCACCAAGTTCACCCGCCTCACGGGTCGTTCCCCGATCCTGCTGGCCGGCATGACTCCCACCACGGTCGACGCCAAAATCGTTGCCGCCGCGGCCAATTCGGGTCACTGGGCCGAGCTGGCCGGCGGCGGCCAGGTCACCGAGGAGATCTTCAACGACCGCATCGCCGAGCTGACGGAACTGCTGGAGCCCGGTCGCGAGATCCAGTTCAACTCGCTGTTCCTCGACCCGTACCTGTGGAAGCTGCAGCTGGGTGGCAAGCGGTTGGTGCAGAAGGCCCGGCAGGCCGGCGCGCCCATCGACGGCGTCGTCGTCACGGCCGGCATCCCCGAACTCGACGAGGCCGTCGAGCTGATCAAGGAACTCAACACCATCGGCATCAGCCATGTGGTGTTCAAACCCGGCACCATCGACCAGATCAAGGCCGTCATCAACATCGCCGCCGAGGTGGCGGACAAGCCCGTCATCGTCCACATCGAGGGCGGCCGCGCCGGCGGCCACCACTCCTGGGAGGACCTCGACGACCTGCTGCTGGCGACGTACTCCGATCTGCGCCGGCGGCCCAACATCACCATCTGCGTCGGTGGCGGGATCGGAACGCCCGAACGCGCCGCCGAGTACCTGTCCGGCCGGTGGTCGCAGGGCTACGACTACCCGCTGATGCCGGTCGACGGCATCCTGGTCGGCACCGCCGCGATGGCCACGCTGGAAGCGACGACCTCGCCTCAGGTCAAGCAGCTGCTGGTGGAGACCGTCGGGACCGACCGCTGGGTCGGTGCCGGAAAAGCCCAGGGCGGCATGGCATCCGGGCGCAGCCAGCTCGGCGCCGACATCCACGAGATCGACAACGCCGCGTCGCGGTGCGGGCGCCTGCTCGACGACGTGGCAGGTGACGCCGACGCGGTCGAAGAGCGCCGCGCGGAGATCATCGCCGCGATGGCGGGCACGGCCAAGCCGTACTTCGGCGACATCGGCGAGATGACCTACGAACAGTGGCTGCGCCGCTACGTCGAGCTGGCCATCGGCGACGGCACCTCCACGGCCGACACCCGCCGCGACCACTCGCCGTGGCTCGACATCACCTGGCGCGATCGCTGGTCCGCGATGCTGCAGCGCGCCGAAGCCCGGTTGCATCCGCAGGATTCCGGCCCCATCGAGACGATGTTCGACGAGACGGACAGCGCCGGCGAGGCACTCCTGGAGGACCCGACCGCCGCGATCGACGCCCTGCTGGCCCGGTATCCCGACGCAGGCCGGGTGCAGCTGCATCCCGCCGACGTGCCGTTCTTCGTCGAGCTGTGCAAGACCCTCGGCAAGCCGGTCAACTTCGTGCCCGTCATCGACAAGGACGTGCGCCGGTGGTGGCGCAGCGACTCGCTGTGGCAGGCGCACGACGCCCGGTACTCCGCCGACCAGGTGTGCATCATTCCCGGAACGGCCGCCGTCGCCGGGATCACCCGCGTCGACGAGCCCGTCGGCGAACTGCTGGACCGCTTCGAGCAGGCGGCGATCCAAGAAGTCGTCGCAACCACGCCGACTGACACCGCACCGCCGTCGGTGCGCACCCGCCGGCACGGCCAGACCGGCGCGACCGGACCGCTGGCCGTTGTCCTCGACGCCCCGGATGTCTTGTGGGCCGGGCGAATCGCCACCAACCCGGTGCACCGCATCGCGCCGCCGTCGGACTGGCAGGTGCACCCGAACCTGGGTCAGGACACCGTCAGCGCCACCGATCCGTCCACCGGCGCCCGACTCGAGCTCGCGGGCGAGCAGGTGGTGCTCAGTGTGCCGCTATCGGACATCTGGGTCGAGATCCGCTTCACCATCCCGGCTTCGTGCGTGGACGGCGGCGCGCCCGTCGTGTCCACCGAGGATGCCGCCACGGCGATGCGTTCGGTGCTGGCGATCGCCGCCGGCACCGAGGTTCCCGAGGCACTGCCGGCGGTGGCCGACGTCAACGGTGCGAAGGTGGCCACCGTCACCGCCCAGTGGGATCCCGAACGCGTCGCCGACCACACCGGTGTCACCGCGACCTTCGGCGACACCCTGTGGCCGACCCTGACCGTGATCCCCGACGCCGTCGTGGGCCTGTGCTGGCCCGCGGTGTTCGCGACCATCGGCGCGGCCGTCACCGACACCGGCTTCCCCGTGGTCGAGGGTCTGCTCAGCCTGGTGCACCTCGACCACGCCGCGCACCTGCTCACGCCGCTGCCCAAGGAACCGGTCGAATTGACCGTCACCGCAACGGCTTTGGCCGCCCACGACACCGAAGTGGGCCGCGTCGTGCCGGTTTCGGTGCGCCTCACCACCCCCGACGGCGAGCTGCTGGCCACCCTCGAGGAGCGGTTCGCGATTCGGGGACGCAACGGCGACGCGCCGCTGGAGGACCCGGTGCGCGCGGGCGGGGCGGTTTCGGACAACGCCACCGAAACCCCGCGCCGGCGCCGGCGCGACGCCACCGTCACCGCGCCGATCGACATGCATCCGTTCGCGATGGTCTCCGGCGACCACAACCCGATCCACACCGACCGGGCGGCCGCGCTGCTGGCCGGGCTGAAATCGCCCATCGTGCACGGGATGTGGCTGTCGGCGGCGGCCCAGCACGTCGCGACCGCCACCGACGGCAAGCCGGCGGCCCCGGCCAAACTGGTGGGCTGGACCGCCCGCTTCCTGGGCATGGTGCTGCCCGGCGACGAAGTGGAGTTCCGGGTCGACCGGGTCGGAATCGACCAAGGCGCAGAGGTTCTCGAGGTTTCCGCCCGCGTCGGATCCGACCTGAAGATGTCGGCTACCGCGCGGCTCGCCTCACCCAGGACCGTCTACGCGTTCCCGGGCCAGGGGATTCAGTCCAAGGGCATGGGGATGGAGGTGCGTGCCCGCTCGAAGGCCGCGCGCAAGATCTGGGACACCGCGGACAAATTCACCCGGGAAACCCTCGGGTTCTCGGTGCTGCACGTGGTCAAGGACAACCCGACCAGCCTGATCGCCTCCGGCGTGCACTACCACCATCCCGAGGGTGTGCTGTACCTGACGCAATTCACCCAGGTGGCCATGGCCACCGTGGCCGCCGCGCAGGTCGCCGAGATGCGTGAGCAGGGCGCGTTCGTCGAGGACGCCATCGCCTGCGGTCACTCCGTGGGTGAGTACACGGCCCTGGCGTGCGTGTCGGGCGTCTACCCGCTCGAGGCGCTGCTCGAGGTCGTCTTCCATCGCGGCTCGAAGATGCACGACATCGTGCCGCGCGACGAGTTGGGGCGGTCCGACTACCGGCTGGCCGCGATCCGGCCGTCGCAGATCGACCTCGACGACGACGACGTCACGAGCTTCGTCGCCGAGATCTCCGAGCGCACCGGTGAATTCCTGGAGATCGTCAACTTCAACCTGCGCGGCTCGCAGTACGCGATCGCCGGCACGGTGCGCGGTTTGGATGCGCTCGAGGAGGAGATCGAACGGCGTCGGGAAATCTCCGGCGGCAAGCGGTCTTTCATCCTGGTGCCCGGTATCGACGTGCCGTTCCACTCCAGTGTGCTGCGCGTCGGTGTCGACGACTTCCGCCGTTCCCTGGAACGGGTGATGCCGCGCGACGCCGACCCGAAGCTGTTGATCGGCCGCTACATTCCCAACCTGGTGCCCCGGCCGTTCACGCTGGACCGCGACTTCGTCCAGGAGATCAGGGATCTGGTTCCGGCCGAACCGCTCGACGAGATCCTCGCCGACTACGACACCTGGCGTAACGAGAAGCCGGTCGAGCTCTGCCGCAAGATCGTCATCGAATTGCTCGCCTGGCAGTTCGCCAGCCCGGTCCGCTGGATCGAGACGCAGGATCTGCTGTTCATCGAGGAAGCCGCCGGCGGTCTCGGTGTGGAGCGGTTCGTGGAGATCGGCGTGAAGTCCGCGCCGACGGTCGCCGGATTGGCCACCAACACGTTGAAGCTGCCTGAGTACTCGCACAGCACGGTCGAGGTGCTCAACACCGAGCGTGACGCCGCGGTGCTGTTCGCCACCGACACCGACCCGGAGCCGGAGCCGGAGATCGAAGAGGTGCAGGCGCCCGCGGCCGAGGCGGAGGGTGCGCCCAGCGCCGATGTCGCCCCCGTCGTCGCGGCTGCTCCGGCCGCTGCCGCGCCCGGGGCCCCCCGCCCCGACGATCTCGCGTTCGACGCCGCCGATGCCACCGTCGCGCTCATCGCGTTGAGCGCCAAGATGCGCATCGACCAGATCGAGACGCTGGACTCCATCGAGACCATCACCGACGGCGCGTCCTCGCGCCGCAACCAGTTGTTGGTCGACCTCGGCTCGGAGCTGAACCTGGGTGCCATCGACGGCGCCGCCGAGGCGGATCTGGCCGCGTTGAAGGGCCAGGTCAGCAAGCTGGCCCGGACCTACAAGCCCTTCGGCCCGGTGCTCACCGATGCCATCAACGATCAGTTGCGGACCATCCTGGGCCCGTCCGGCAAGCGGCCCGCCTACATCACCGAACGGGTCGGCAAGACGTGGGAACTCGGCGCCGGCTGGGCCAAGCACGTCACCGTCGAGGTGGCCCTGGGCACCCGTGAGGGATCCAGTGTCCGCGGCGGTGACCTCGGCGGCCTGCACGACGGCGCGCTGGCCGACGCCGCCGCCGTCGACAAGGCCATCGACAACGCGGTCGCGGCCGTCGCGGCCCGTCGCGGCGTCGCGGTCTCGCTGCCGTCGGCCGGCGGCGCCACCGGGGGAGTGGTCGACTCGGCCGCCCTCAACGAGTTCGCCGAGAAGGTCACCGGTCCCGACGGCGTGCTGGCCAACGCCGCGCGCCTGGTGCTCGGGGAACTCGGACTGGACAACCGCGTCGGTGTCTCGGAGACGGCCACCGACTCGGAGCTGGTCGACCTGGTCAGCGCCGAACTCGGTTCGGACTGGCCCAGATTGGTCGCCCCGGCGTTCGACAGCCGCAAGGCCGTGGTGCTCGACGACCGCTGGGCCAGTGCCCGCGAGGACCTCGCCCGGCTGTGGCTGACCGACGAGGGCGACGTCGACGCGGACTGGCTGCGGCTGTCCGAGCGCTTCGAAGGCGCCGGGCATGTCGTTGCGACCCAGGCGAATTGGTGGCAGGGCCGCGCGCTGGCAGCGGGACGCAACGTGCATGCGTCGCTGTACGGCCGGATCGCCGCCGGCGCGGAGAATCCCGCCAAGGGCGCCTACGCGGACGAGATCGCGGTCGTCACCGGTGCCTCGAAGGGGTCGATCGCCGCCTCGGTGGTGGCCCAGTTGCTCGACGGCGGTGCGACGGTGATCGCGACGACCTCCCGGCTCAACGACGAGCGGTTGGCGTTCTACAAGGCGCTCTACCGGGACAACGCGCGCTTCGGGGCCACGTTGTGGGTGGTGCCGGCGAACATGGCGTCCTACGGCGACATCGACGATCTGGTCGCATGGGTGGGCAACGAACAGTCGGAAAGCCTGGGGCCCAAGTCGATTCACATCAAGGATGCGATGACGCCGACCCTGCTGTTCCCGTTCGCCGCGCCCCGGGTGGCCGGCGACCTGTCCGAGGCCGGTTCCCGCGCCGAGATGGAGATGAAGGTTCTGCTGTGGGCCGTTCAGCGGCTCATCGGCGGTCTCTCGTCGATCGGCGTGGACCGCGACATCTCGGCCCGGCTGCACACGGTTCTGCCCGGTTCGCCGAACCGCGGCATGTTCGGCGGTGACGGCGCCTACGGCGAGTCCAAGTCCGCGCTGGACGCGGTGGTGGCCCGCTGGAGCGCCGAGTCCTCTTGGGCGTCAAGGGTTTCGCTGGCCCACGCGCTGATCGGCTGGACGAAGGGCACCGGGCTGATGGGCCACAACGACGCCATCGTCGACGCGGTCGAGGCGGCCGGAGTGACCACCTACACGACGGCGGAGATGGCGGCGATGCTGCTGAGTCTGTGCACCGTCGAGGCCAAGGCGGCGGCCGCCGAGAAGCCGATCCAGGTGGACTTCACCGGTGGTCTCGGCGATGTCGAGCTCGACATGGCCGCGCTGGCCGCCGAGGCCCGCGAGGAGCTGCTTGCCGAAGGCGCTGCGGCCGAAGAGGATTCGGCGGACTCCGGCACCATCTCGGCACTGCCGTCGCCCCCGCGGGTGGACGATTCCCTGCCGGTGCCGGCCTGGGACGACCTGGACGTCGACCCGGCCGATCTGGTCGTCATCGTCGGCGGCGCCGAACTGGGCCCGTACGGGTCGTCGCGCACCCGGTTCGAGATGGAGGTCGACAACGAACTGTCGGCCGCCGGCGTCCTCGAACTGGCCTGGACCACCGGGCTGGTGAAGTGGGAGCAGGATCCCAAGCCGGGTTGGTACGACACCTCCTCCGGTGACCTCGTCGACGAGTCCGAGATCGTGGAGCGCTATCACGACGCCGTGATCGAACGGTGCGGCATCCGCGAGTTCGTCGCCGACGGCGCTATCGAGGAGCACTCGGCGCCGCTGCTGGTGAGTGTGTTCCTGGACAAGGACTTCCGGTTCGTGGTGTCCAGCGAGGCCGACGCGCGGGCGTTCGTCGAGTTCGATCCCGAGCACACCGTCATCAGGCCGGTGCCGGACTCCCACGACTGGGAGGTCACCCGGCAGGCCGGCACCGAGATCCGGGTGCCGCGCAAGACCAAGCTGTCCCGGGTGGTCGGCGGACAGATCCCGACCGGGTTCGACCCGACGGTGTGGGGCATCTCGCCGGACATGGTCAGCTCGATCGACCGACTGGCGCTGTGGAACCTGGTGGCGACCGTCGACGCGTTCCTGTCGTCGGGATTCACGCCGGCCGAGGTGATGCGCTGGGTGCATCCGACGATGGTGGCCTGCACGCAGGGCACCGGAATCGGCGGCTTGTCCTCGATGCAGACGATGTTCCACGGCAACCTGCTGGGGCACTCCAAGCAGAACGACATCCTGCAGGAGGTTCTGCCGAATGTCGTTGCCGGACATGTGGTTCAGAGCTTCATCGGTTCCTACGGCGCGATGGTGCACCCGGTGGGCGCGTGCGCCACGGCGGCGGTGTCGATCGAGGAGGGTGTCGACAAGATCCGGCTCGGCAAGGCCGAGTTGGTGGTCGCCGGCGGCCTCGACGACATGACGCTGGAGTCGATCATCGGCTTCGGCGACATGTCGGCCACCGCGGACACCGAGGTGATGCGGGCCAAGGGCATCAGCGACCCGAAGTTCTCCCGTGCCAACGACCGTCGCCGACTCGGGTTCGTCGAATCGCAGGGTGGCGGAACGGTTCTGCTGGCCCGGGGCGATCTGGCGGCCAAGATGGGTCTGCCGGTGCTCGGGGTGCTGGCCTACGTCGAGAGCTTCGCCGACGGTGTGCACACGTCAATCCCGGCGCCCGGTATCGGCGCCCTGGGCGCGGGCCGCGGCGGCCGGGAGTCGAACCTGGCCCGCGCGCTGAACCGGCTCGGGGTCACCGCCGACGATGTCGCGGTGGTGTCCAAGCACGACACGTCGACGCTGGCGAACGATCCCAACGAGACCGAACTGCATGAGCGGCTCGCCGACGCGATCGGACGTTCGCCGGGCAACCCGCTGTTCGTGATCAGCCAGAAGTCGCTGACCGGTCACGCCAAGGGCGGCGCCGCGGTGTTCCAGACGGTGGGTCTGTGCCAGGTGCTGCGCAACGGCGTGATCCCGCCGAACCGCAGCCTGGACTGTGTCGACGACGAGCTGGACACGGCCGGTCATCTGGTGTGGGTGCGCGAGACGCTGCGGATGGGCGAGAAGTTCCCGCTCAAGGCCGGTCTGGTGACCAGCCTGGGCTTCGGGCACGTGTCCGGTCTGATCGCGGTGGTGCACCCGCAGGCGTTCATCGCCGCGCTCGACCCCGGTCAGCGGGCCGCCTACCTGGCTCAGGCGCAGAGCCGCGAGTTGGCCGGACAGCGCCGCCTGGTCTCGGCGATCGCCGGTGGCACCCCGATGTACGAGCGGCCCGCCGGCCGGCGGTTCGACCACGATCAGCCGGAGAAGGCCGCCGAGGCCTCGATGCTGCTCGATGCGGCGTCGCGACTCGGCGAGGACGGCAACTACAACCGGTGACCGGTCGGCTAGTGTTCGCACCGTGGCGATAGTCGGAGTGGGAATCGACGTGGTGTCGATTCCCGACTTCGCCGCACAGGTCGACCAGCCGGGCACGGTGTTCGCCGAGACGTTCACCCCCGGTGAGCGGCGCGACGCCGCCGACAAGAGTTCGGTGGCGGCGCGCCACCTCGCCGCGCGATGGGCGGCCAAGGAGGCCGTGATCAAAGCCTGGTCGGGTTCCCGTTTCGCGCAGCGTCCGGTGCTGCCGGAGGGCATCCACCGCGACATCGAGGTGATCACCGACATGTGGGGTCGCCCGAAGGTCCGGTTGACCGGTGACATCGCCACGCATCTGGCCGAGGTCACCATCCACGTGTCGCTGACGCATGAGGGGGACACCGCCGCCGCGGTCGCCATCCTGGAGACCTGACTCACCTCGGCATCTGTTCAGCCGTGCCTGCTACCTCCACTCGCATGATTTGTCGGTGGCCGCTGAACAGATCCTCGATTGTCGCAAGATGGACGTCATGACTGAACTCGTCGACAAGGTCCAGGCGGTGCTGCCGTCGGTCCGCAACGATCTCGAGAACCTGGTGCGCATCCCGTCGGTGTGGGCCGACCCGGGCCGCCGCGACGAGGTGCACCGCAGCGCCCGGGCCGTCGCCGACCTGTTCGCCGGGGCCGGGTTCGGCGACGTCCGCATCGTCAGCGAGGGCGGCGCCCCGGCCGTCATCGCCCGCCATCCCGCCCCGCCGGGCGCACCGACGGTGCTGCTCTACGCGCACCACGACGTGCAGCCCGAAGGCGACCACGGTCAGTGGCACTCGCCGCCGTTCGAACCGACCGAGCGCGACGGCCGGCTCTACGGGCGCGGCACCGCCGACGACAAGGCCGGTATCGCAACGCATTTGGCGGCGGCGCGGGCCTTCGACGGTGCACCGCCGGTGGGTGTGACGGTGTTCGTCGAGGGGGAGGAGGAGTCCGGATCGCCGTCGCTGAGTCGGCTGCTGGCCGCCCACCGAGACGAACTGGCCGCCGACGTCATCGTCATCGCCGACTCGGACAACTGGAGCACCGACATTCCGGCCCTGACGGTGTCGCTGCGCGGCCTGGCCGACTGCGTCGTGGAGGTCGCCACGCTGGATCACGGCCTGCATTCGGGACTGTGGGGCGGCGTGGTGCCCGACGCGCTCTCGGCGCTGGTGCGCCTGCTGGCCAGCCTGCACGACGACGACGGCAACGTCGCGGTCGCGGGTCTGCACGAGGGGACAGCGGCGGATGTGGA
>CAZTAA010000009.1:78152-80431 GCA_964611465.1 uncultured Mycobacterium sp.
GAGCCGGTCGACATGGGCATGGGCGGGTCGATTCCGTTCATCGCCGAGTTCGCGGCCGCCTTCCCGGCGGCGACGATCCTGGTCACCGGCGTCGAGGATCCCGGCACCCGGGCGCACAGCATCAACGAGAGCCTGCATCTCGGTGTGTTGGAGAAGGCCGCGACGGCCGAGGCGCTGCTGTTGGAAGCGCTGGGCCGCAAGTAATTTCGGTCAGACGGAGAGGTCGCGCCGCAGCTTGGCGACGTGGCCGGTCGCCTTGACGTTGTATTGGGCGACCGCGATCTTGCCGGACTCGTCGACCACGAACGTCGAGCGGATGACGCCCTGGACGGTCTTGCCGTACATCGTCTTCTCCCCGAAGGCGCCCCACGCGGTGAGCACCTTCTTGTCCGGATCGGACAGCAGCGGGAAGGTCAGGCCCTCCTTGTCGCGGAACTTGGCGAGCTTCTCCGGTTTGTCCGGGGAGATGCCGATGACGTCGAGGCCGGCGTCGTTGAGTTCGGCGAGGCTGTCGCGGAAGTCGCAGGCCTGCTTGGTACATCCCGGGGTGGATGCGGCCGGGTAGAAGTAGACGATCACCTTCCGCCCCTTGTAGTCGGACAGCTTGACGGTGTTGCCGTCCGCGTCCGGAAGGCTGAAGGCGGGGGCCTTGTCTCCGACGCTGAGGCGCGGTGTGGCGGTCAACTCTGGTCCTTCCTGTCGCACCAATGCGCCGGGCGACGCATCGACTGAACTAGGGTAGTAGGCCGAGCATGCGCAGCACATGGAGGCAATACCGTGGCGGACCGGGACCCCGAGGTCATCAAGGCTGAGATCGACGACGCCCGCGAGCGGCTGGCGGCCACGGTCGACACGCTGGCCGAGCGCGCCAACCCGCAGCGGATCGCCAATGACGCGAAGTCGAAGGCGCTCGCCTTCATCGACCAGCCCAAGGTCAAGTACCCGTTGATCGGTATCGCCGCGGTGGCGGTGCTGATTCTGATCAGGCGATTCTTCCGGCGCGGCTACTAACGCCGGCGAAACCAGCTGCCGAAGCCGGACCGGGGCGGATTGGCCTGCATGCCGATGCGACTGCAGGCGTGGACGGCGAGGACGGCCCCGAAGCCCGCATCTCCATCGCCCGCATGGCCGGATCCGGTCGAGCGGTCGGGATCATGGTGTCCGTCGAACGTCGACATTTGGCAAACACCTCGCTTCCTCGGCCGCTGTGGTAATCCCTCCGCCGGATGTGCTATCAGCTAACTGGTTGTCAGCTGCACGATGGCGGTTTGCGCAGCATAACGCGCCCTGATTTATTACGCAACGGCGCTCTCGTTAATTCTTAGCCTGTCGTAGGTACCGCCACATCCGGGGCGTTCGATGCGCCCCAGCGACTCGCCGGACCCAATAGGTCCATACCCGGTGCGGTGCGGCGACAAACCCGGTGGCACCGCCTCGAGCAATCCATGTTTTCCGATGCCGTCCTCGGGTACACCGGTCGTTCCGATACTGGAAAGGGAAATTCATGGCTACCAGCAATGCAGGCCGGGCGGGTGCGACGTCGCGGTTTTCGACCGATGTTCAGAAGGCCGCCCTCGCGGTTGGAGCAGTGTTTCTGCTCGTCGGCATCCTCGGATTCATTCCGGGCATAACCACCGACTACGACAGCATGACCTTTGCGGGACACGAATCCGGCGCGCGTCTGCTCGGGATCTTCGACGTGTCGATTCTGCACAACCTGGTGCACCTGGCGTTCGGCGTTGCCGGCCTGCTGTTGGCACGCACTTGGTCTGGTGCTCGCGGTTTCCTCATCGGCGGCGGTGTCATCTACCTAGTGCTGTGGCTGTACGGCCTGGTGATCGACTTCGAGAAGCCGATCAACTTCATCCCGGTGAACAGCCCGGACAACTGGCTGCACTTCGCGCTGGGCGTCGTCATGGTCCTACTCGGCGTGCTGCTGTCCCGTCGTCCGGGTCTAGAGCGCGGCATCGACAGGCCCGGTACGCGCCCGACCGCCCGCTGAACAGTTCGCCATCCCGCCGACTCGGTCTTGGGTCGCCAACGGTTGGTGATCACTCGAACAGGGAAGCCGCACCGAAAAGGGACACGTAGATGGCAGACCAACAAGCCGACAGCCCGTTGACCGCGACACGTGAGACCACGGCGACGCGACAGCGGGTGTGGGACGTGATCGCCGACGGCTGGACCTATTCGCAGTGGGTGGTCGGCAACACCTGTATGCGGGCGGTCGACCCAAGGTGGCCGAATGCGGGCAGCAAGATCCACCACACCATCGGTAT
>CAZTAA010000010.1:0-15891 GCA_964611465.1 uncultured Mycobacterium sp.
CTGATGCTGTGCTGGCGCGACACCGGGCATCCGCAGGGCGGCGGCAGCGAAACCTATCTGCAGCGGATCGGCGCGCAGCTGGCGGCCTCCGGCGTGACGGTGACGCTGCGGACGGCCCGCTACCCGGGTGCCCCGCGGCGCGGCGTCATCGACGGCGTGCGCATCAGCCGCGGCGGCGGACCGTACTCGGTCTACATCTGGGCCGGTCTGGCGATGGTGCTGGCCAGAATCGGCCTGGGACCGCTGCGGCACGCCAAGCCGGACGTGGTGATCGACGCTCAGAACGGCATCCCGTTCCTGGCGCGGCTCGCCTACGGCCGCCGGTCGTTGGTGCTAGTGCACCACTGTCATCGCGAGCAGTGGCCGGTGGCCGGCCGGTGGACCGGCCGGTTCGGCTGGTTCGTCGAGTCCAAGCTCTCGCCGCGGTTGCACCGGCACAACCAGTACGTGACGGTGTCGCTGCCGTCGGCGCGCGACCTCGCCGCGCTCGGCGTCGCTCCCGAGCGGATCGCGGTGGTGCGCAACGGATTGGACCCGGCGCCGGAGGTCACGCTGACCGCTCCGCGCGCGGCCGCCCCGCGGGTCGCGGTGCTGTCCCGCCTCGTCCCGCACAAGCAGATCGAGGATGCGCTGGACGCGGTCGCCGCGCTGCGAGACCGGATCCCGGGCCTGCACCTGGACATCGTGGGCGGTGGCTGGTGGCACGACCGGCTGACCGCGCACGCCGAACGGCTCGGCATCGCCGATGCGGTGACGTTCCACGGGCACGTCGACGATGTCACCAAACACCAAGTGGTGCAACGCTGTTGGGTGCACCTGCTGCCGTCCCGCAAGGAGGGCTGGGGGCTGGCGGTGGTCGAGGCCGCCCAGCACGCCGTTCCCACGATCGGCTACCGGTCGTCCGGGGGCCTGACCGACTCGATCGTCGACGGTGTCACCGGCATCCTGGTGGACAACAGCCGCGAGCTCACCGAACGGCTCGAGGAACTGCTGGCCGACGACGTGTTGCGGGAGGAACTCGGCCGCAAGGCGCAGGCCCGCACCGCGGAGTTCTCCTGGCGGCAGAGCGCCGACGCGATGCTCGGGGTGCTGCAGGCGGTGACGTCCGGCCGCCGGGTCAGCGGCCTTCAGTGAGCCGGCCCATACCGGTGCTTGGTGTGGCGGTCCTGCTCACCGTAACCGGTTGTGCCGGTTCGGGTTCCGGCCCGACGTGTGACGACTATTCGATGGCCGACCCGATCGCCCGCAAGATGATGGTGAGCGAGGAACTGCAGCGGCACGGCCTGGACTACGCGCGCAGCGACCTGCAGATCGCGGTGATGGACGCGGTGGCCCGGCACTGCGGGCCGATCGACCCGTACGGACATGTCAGGGCGCAGCGGAACGGGGCTCAACCGTTCGCGGCGACGGTGAACTGGGCAGGCCTCTCCCTGCAATCTGTTCAGTAATCCCTGCGAAGAAGTGCGAGTGAATGTCGCAGCCAACGCTGAACAGATTGCAAGGAGAGGGTGGCGCCGCCGACCAGCACCGCCAGCCAGGCCAGGTGCGCCGCGACGGCAAGCCGGCGGTGCGACGGCGAGGCCGCGGCCCAGTGGCCGCCGACGCGGTGCAGGGCGATCTCGCCGTCGCGGTAGACCACCGGCAGGTTCGCGAGTGTCCTTGCCGCCGAGCCCATTTCGCCGCGGCTGCCGATCTGGGCCACCACCCAGCCGACGCCGGCCGCGGTGAGCTGTTCGGCCGGTGCGCCGGCGAGCAGCAGATCCTGGACGCCGCGGGCACGGTTTCCCTCGCCGGGCACCGTCTGGCCCGCGATGGTCAGGTCGCCGGTGCTCAGAACGTCGGCGCGCACCCAGCGCGGCAGGGGGTCGAGGACGGGAGCCGTTCCCGCCCAGGCGAATTGGCGCATCGGCCCGGCGGGCAGCACGGCCACCGGCTGCGGATCGGCGTTGATCGCGGCGGCCACGGCGGCCCAGCCCGGCGGGTACCGGACCGACGTCACCCTGCCCCAGCCGCCCCAGGCCAGATCGGGCAGCACCAGCAGCAGCGTCGCGCAGAGGACCGCAGCGACGGCGGCGGGGCGGAACCGCCGCAACGTCACGACGCTGCCGGCCGCCGCCACCGCATAACCGGGCATCGCCAGCGCAGCCCACTTCTGGCCGTCCCGCAGCACCCCCAGCCCGGGCATGGCCTCGACGACCGGACGCAGCATCCCCAGGCCCCAACCCGTCGCCAGCAGGGCCGGCCCCGCCACGGCGGCGAGGGCGAGGAGCAGCAGCGGGGCCGCGGTGCGGCGTGGGCCCGCGCGACCGACGTGAGCCAACCCGAGGGCCAGCACGGCGAGCAGTGCCGCGGTGCCGACGATCGCCAGTGGCGTCGAACGCGAACCGGGAACCGCGTCGGCGTTCCACATGCCACCGAGACCGGCGAGGCTGCCCAGGGTGCCCAGACCGGGCTCGGCGCGCGCCGCGAACGCCTCGAAACCCGGTGTGCCGGCGGCCTGATACGCCGTCAGCGCGCCGCCCAGGGCAGACGCGGTCAGCCACGGCAGCGCCGCCGCGACCGCCAGCGCCAGCGTGGCCGCGACGCACACGGCCCGGGACCTGCCGGCGCCGGGGACGGCCACGCAGACCAGCGCGACCGCCGCGGCCATCAGCAACCCGGTCGGGGTCAACCCGGCCAGCGCCAGCCAGAAGGCCAGCGCGAAAAAGCCGCCCGTGCCGTCCCCGTCGCGAAGCCGGAGCACCCACGTGGCCACCCAGGGCAGGCAGCCGTACCCGACGAGCAGGCTCCAGTGGCCCTGCAACAGTCGTTCGGCCACATACGGGTTCCAGACGGCGACCGTCGCCGCGACGAACTGACCCGGCAGGCCGGAGGCCGGCACCACGGTGTCGGCCAGCCGCGCGGCACCCCAGCCCGCCGCGACGAGCCCGAACAGCAACAGGAGTTTGACGACGATGCCGCCGTCGAGCAGGTGCGAGGCCAGCGCGACGGCGAAATCCTGCGGCACCGCGCGGGGGGCGGCCTCACTGAGACCGAGCGCGGCGTCGGAGAGGTAGGAACGCGGCGTCGAGACCGCGTCGCGCAGCAGCAGATAACCGGGGGCCGCCAGGGGGGCGACGATGAGCAGCGCCAGCAGCAGGGCGTACCCCGGCGCCGCGAACCGGCGCCGGGTCAGCTGGAACCCTGGTCGGACTGCAGGTCCGGGCGTTGGGTGGGCAGCTTCTCGGTCTCGGCCTCCGCGGCCGGCATCGGTCCGGTGTCCGTGTCACGGCGCCCGGCGAAGAATCCGCCGCCGTCCGAGTCGGTCTCGGACCCCGCCAGCGCGGACTCGGCGCGGATACCGAACGACCCCAGCAGAACACCGGCGACCAGTGCGACCAGACCGGCCGCGGTGAACGTGATGGGCAGGATGCGGGACCACAGCGCGATGCGGTCGCGTTCGTCGCGGGCGGCGGCAACCTGCGACTCGACCGTCGCCTCGGTGGAGGTGACGGTGTAGTCGGCCATGGTGGCTTCGGGCCGCAGCGGGTCGCGCGCGTAGTAGTGGTTCTGGTGTTCCTCGGCCTTGACGATGGTGCCCGAGACGGGATCCACCCAGAAGGTGCGCTTGGCGGCGTAGAAGCGCGTCATCGCGATCGATTCGTCGGGATCGCCGGGCAGACCCCACTGCGACGCCCGCGCGGTGACCTGCGCG
Organism: uncultured Mycobacterium sp.; assembly: GCA_964611465.1. Classification (GTDB taxonomy): domain Bacteria; phylum Actinomycetota; class Actinomycetes; order Mycobacteriales; family Mycobacteriaceae; genus Mycobacterium. Next base: position 3,695 of record CAZTAA010000010.1, read on the forward strand.
TCCTCGGCATCCTTGTACAGCGAGGCGTACTTGATCGGTTCGACGAGCTTGCCGTCGGCGTCGTAGCCGACGTTCTGGACGAACTTGTACGCGGTGAGCCCGTTGACGTCGTCCTCGCCCTCGTAGTTGGCGTCGAACGCCTTCTGCGCGATCGGGTCGAAGTACGGGTAGGTCTTCTTCTCGGTGTCGAACGGGAACCGGTAGGACAGGCCCTCGTGGGGCAACGGGATGTTCGTCGGCGGTTTGGTGTCCTCGATGCTGCGGGGCTTCTGCACCGCGCCGCCCGGATGGGTGTCGTCGGAAAACGCCAGCGCGGAGGAACGGTCCAGCGTGACGGTGTCGACCATGGCCAGCAGCAGACCCATGTCCTGCTGGCGGTCGGTGCGCCGGACCGTCGAGCCGACCTGCAGGGTCACCACGTCGGCGTCCGACGGCGCCTCGACCGACATCTGCTGCTGCGCGACCAGGGGGACGCCCTTGTCGATGACGAAGTGGTCACCGGACAGCGACGCGGGATCCAGTGCGGTGCCGGTGCCGTTGGAGACCAGTGTGGTGTCCAGGTCCAGCGGGATCCGTTTGATCTTGCCGGCGGTGTAGGTCGACAGCAGCAGCGCGGCGATCAGCAGGGCGGCTCCCAAGCCGAGGATGGCGCACGCGACGAGGCGCAACAGGACTGCTCGGTTCAAGACGCGCGCACCTTTCGTCGGTCAGCCGGCAACCAGCGATATCGAACTACAACCGCCGACCCTAACAGCACAAAGTAAGGCACCTGCCCTGGTGTGCAGCACCTACCGGCACACTGATTGGCGTGGCGGACGACCGGATCGGCGGGACGCGCAGTTTCCTGCCCGCAGTGGAGGGACTGCGCGCGTGCGCCGCGATGGGTGTGGTCGTCACGCACGTGGCGTTCCAGACCGGGCAGCACAGCGGGATCAGCGGCCGGCTGCTGAGCCGGTTCGACATGGCCGTCGCGGTCTTCTTCGCGCTGTCGGGCTTCCTGTTGTGGCGCGGCCACGCCGCCGCGGCGCGGGGGTTGCGGCACCGTCCGCCGACGGGCCACTACCTGCGTTCGCGCATCGTCCGCATCATGCCGGGCTACCTGGTGGCCGTCGTCGTCATCCTGTGTCTGCTGCCGGACGCGCGCGGAGCCAGCGGGACGGTATGGCTGGCGAACCTCACCCTGACGCAGATCTACGTCCCGCTGACGCTGACCGCGGGTCTGACGCAGATGTGGAGCCTGTCGGTCGAGGTCACCTTCTATCTGGTGTTGCCGCTGCTGGCGTTGCTGGGTCGGCGGCTGCCGGTCGGCGCGCGGGTTCCGGTGATCGTCGTCGTCGCGGTGGCCAGCCTGGCCTGGGGGCTGCTGCCGATCCACACCCCGCAGGGCACCAACTTCCTGAACTGGCCGCCCGCGTACGCGTCGTGGTTCGCCGCCGGGATGCTGCTGGCCGAGTACACCGTGCGCCCGGTCGGCCGGGTGCACCGGTGGGCGCGCAACAGGTGGCTGATGGCGGGCATCGGCCTGGTGGCCTACCTGATCGCGGCGTCGCCGCTGGCCGGCCCGGAGGGCCTGACCCCGGCCACGCTCGCCCAGTTCGTGGTCCGCACCGCGATGGGCGCGATCCTGGCCGGCGTGCTGTTGGCCCCGCTGGTGCTCGACCGTCCCGACACGCCGCACCGCACCCTGGGCAGCCCGGCGATGGTGATCCTGGGCAGGTGGTCCTACGGCTTGTTCGTCTGGCATCTGGCGGCGCTGGCGATGGCGTTCCCCGTCGTCGGCCGGTTCGTGTTCAACGGCGACATGGTGGTCATCCTGGTGCTGACCCTGGTGTTCGGGTTCGCGATGGCCGCCGTCAGCTATGCCCTGGTGGAGAACCCGTGTCGGCAGGCGCTGCGCAACTGGGAGTACCGCCGCCTGCAGCGGGTGCCGCCGCTGGACAGCTCCGTCACCGATGTCCCGGAACCCGTTGTCGCGCAATGACTTCGTCGCGCACCGCGGACCGGCGAGCCTTGCCGGCCTCGTCGCGCAGGGGCCGGTCGACGAACTCGATGGCGCGCGGCACCTTGTGATTCTCCAGGCGCTCCCGCAGGAACGCCTGCACGCCGTCGGCGTCGAGCGCGGCCCCGTCGGCGAGCTGGATCAGGGCATACGGAACCTGGCCCATGTCGTCGTGCGGCACGCCGACGACCAGGCAGGACAACACATCCGGATGGGCCAGCAGGTTGCCCTCGATCTCGGCGGGGTAGGTGTTCTTGCCGCCGACGGTGAACATGTCGACGCGCCGGTCGGACAGGTACAGGTAGCCGTCGGCGTCGAAGTAGCCGAGATCGCCCAGCGAATCCCAGCCGTCGCGGGTCTTGGCGTTCGCCCCGATGTAACGGTAGGTCGGGGCGCTGCCCGGGGCGGGGCGCATGTAGACCTCGCCGACCACACCGGGCGGGCACTCGTTGCCGTCGTCGTCGAGCACCTTCATCTCACCGGCGATGACCCGGCCGACCGACCCGCGGTGCGCCAGCCACTCGGCGCCGGTGAGCGCGGTGAGCGCCTGTAGTTCGGTGCCGCCGTACAACTCGCAGAGTGCGTCCGGCCCGACGAGGTCGATCCAGCCCTCCTTCACCGCCGGCGGGCAGGGCGCGCCGACATGCCACATCCGCCGCAGCGACGACAGGTCGTAGGCCGCGGGATCGTCGCGGTGCGCCTGCAGTGCGCGGTGCATGATCGTCGGCGCGGTGGCCAGATAGCTGACCCGGTGCTCGGTGATCAGCCGCAGGAACTCGGCCGGATCGAAGCGTGGCATCACCACCAGATGGTGGCGCTGCAGCAGGGCGACGGTCGCGCTCACCATTCCGGTGTTGTGCGACATCGGTATCGACATCAGACTGACGTCGCCTTCTTGCGCGCCGAGCGCCTGACCGAAAAGCGCACCGGCATAACGGCTGTCGCCGCCGACCTCGATCAGCTTCGGTCGCCCGGTGCTGCCGCCGGAGGCCATGCACTTCCACGCGGGTGAGACCGCTTCGGGCAGCGGATCATCGGAGTGCTCCGGTCCGGGTTCGAAACCGCTTGGGATGATGCGGGTTTCACCTCGCGGGTCGTCGCGGCCCACGATCAGGGCCCGTGGCCGCAACGCCAGGATGGCCTCGAACTCGGTGTCGGGCAGCCGGGCGGGCAGCGGTTGGGGCACCGCGCCCAGCTTCCAGCACGCGATCGCCGCCTCCAGGAACTCGATCGAGTTCGGCAGCGTGATGGTGACGTAATCACCCTGTCCGACACCATGATCGGCGAATGCCCGGGCCAGCCTGTTGGTCGACGACTCGAGCTCGGCACGGGTGACCGTGCGGCCCGCACACGTGATCGCGGGGTCGTCGGGGAACTGCTCGGCGATGAGGCGCAGCTGCGTACTGATCGGTGGCACCGCCGGCGCGGACATCTCAATAGCCTCCCTGCGTGCCGAGGATCCGGCGGGGGTTGTCCACCAGCATCGTGGTGATCTGTTCCTCGGTCACCCCACGCTCACGCAGCGCGGGCAGCACGTCGTTGTGGATGTGCAGGTAATGCCAGTTCGGCAGGACGACCGGCACGGCCTCCTCGGGCAGCCAGTCGATGAAACACGATGCGTCGTGGGAGAGCACCATCTTGTCCGCGTGGCCCCGCTCGCACATCCGCACCACGGTGTCCACCCGCTCCGGGGTCGGCAGGAACACGTCGGCGCCGAAGCGGTCCATGCCGAGGTAGGAGCCGTTGGCGATCAGCTCCTCGAGGTAGTCCAGATCGGTGGAGTCGCCGGAGTGACCGATCACCACGCGGGACAGGTCGACGCCCTCCTCGGCGAAGATGCGCTGCTGTTCGAGTCCGCGCCGGGTACCGGCGTGGGTGTGTGTCGAGATCGGCACTCCCGTCCGCCGGTGCGCCTGGGCGACCGCGCGCAGCACGCGCTCCACACCCGGCGTGACGCCGGGTTCGTCGGTGGCGCACTTGAGGATCGCGGCTTTGACGCCGGTTCCCGCGATGCCCTCGGTGATGTCGCGGACGAACAACTCCGTCATCGGCTCCGGGCCGTCCAGCACGGTGCCCGGCCCTTGAAAGTGGTAGTACATCGGGATGTCGTTGTAGGTGTACAGGCCGGTGGCGACGACGATGTTGAGCTGCGTCGCGGCGGCGATCTGCGCGATGCGGGGGATGTAGCGGCCGAGCCCGATCACCGTCAGGTCGACGATGGTGTCCACGCCGCGGGCCTTGAGTTCGTCGAGCCGGGTGATCGCGTCGGCGACCCGCTTGTCCTCGTCGCCCCACACCTGCGGGTCGTTCTGCACCATCTCCGGCGACAGCACGAAGACGTGCTCGTGCATGAGGGTGACACCGAGGTCACCGTCGTCGATCGCCCCCCGCGCCGTCTGCACCTGCGTCATGCCGCTCAAACGTACCGACGGGCGGGAGCGTGCGAGTGGATTCCGCTGATTCGTCCGATTCGGCGGGCGGGATGCAGACGGATGCCGTCAGCGCGGCCAAACTGATCAGCGCGAGCAGCTGGACGCCGGCCGAATGGCCGACGTATCCGTCGACCGAGCGCCACGGGTAGCGCGACAACACCGAGCCGGCCAGGATCAGGCCACCCGGCACCAGCGCGAGCGTCGTGGCCCGTTGCCACCCCGGCCGTCCGCGCAGCACGTACCGCACGGCGAGCGCGGCGGCGAACACCACCGCACCGGTGACACCGGAGATCAGCGCGCCGGCCGCCACCGCCGCCGCGGCCGCCGACCACCGGGGCGCCCAGGGGGACACCGGTGTGTCGCGGACCGGTCGGCGCGCCGGCAGCAGCGCCAGCACCAGGAGCAGCGGCAGCAACGACAGGCCACCCGCCAGGCCGGCCCGGTACCACGCATTGGAGGCGAAGGTCAGGGTGACACCACCGGCCGTGCCGGCCGGCACCAGCCACCCCTGCTGCCAGCCGTTGACCGGTACCGGTGTCAGGCGGATGCCGTCCCGCGTCTGCGCGCTCCATCCCGGGTTGATGCTCTCCGGGACGACGAGGACCCGCGCCACCGGCGAGGGCGGCAGCCGAAGCTCCCGGTGATCCGGGGTCCAGGTTCCGGTCGCCGCCGGAGTCGTTGCCGCGCCGGGGATTTCGACACCCGACGGGCCGGTGAGCCGGATCCCATCCGCGACGAACGCCGCCCCCGGGCTGACGACGAGCTCCTGCATGCCGGCGGGCAGCTGGAGAGGCTGCCGGTCACAGGGCGTCACCGCCAGCGGTCCGCCGTCGAGCAGGGCGCCCACCGTGGTGTTCAGCGAGGTGTGGACGAAGCGGCCGGCGACCGCCAGGACCGGTCCGGCGTCACAGCCCACGGTGACGGCCCGGGTCCGGTTGCGTCCGGCATCCGCCGGGGCGATCGCGGTGCCGTCGGGCCGCAGCGCCACGACCTCGGCCAGGCCCGGCGGCTTGACCTGATCGAATCCGAGCGCGGTGCGGTCGATGACGTCCTGCCAGTCGAGGATGCTCAACGTGATGGACTTAGTGACCCGCGGGCGCAGTGAAAGTGTCTGCGTCCCTTCGGTTTCCACCGGGCGCACCTGTGGGCCGTCCCCGAGGTCCACCGCGACCATGGTGGGGTGGGTTGGCAGCGCCGACGAGCTGGGCGTGATCTTCAGTGCGCCGACGTCGGTGGGTTCGGGCAGGGTCAGGGTCAACGTCGGCGCGCTGTGGTGCTGAACCAGTCCCTGCGGCGCGGTCCAGGAGGTGCGGGGGTCGCCGTCGGCGGCGGCGAACGCGGTGCCCAGGACGTCGAACGAATCGGAGTCGCCGTCGGCGTGCGTGGTGCCGGGCTGGCGGATCAGGTCGGCCAGTGCCGGGCCCTGGCGCGGCCGGACCCAGATGGTCGGCTGAACCGAAATCGCTTCCGGCACAGTCAGAGTCCGGCTCATGTTGACGAGTTCCTCAGGGGCCAGCGACAACGGGGACGCGCAGTGCACCCCGTCGCGGGCGGCCACACAGCCGCCGCGGCCCGGGGTGTCCGAACCCAGATCCCACATGGCGACGGGTGATCCCAGCGGGGGCCCGGGCACCACGGCGGTGTGCCGCAGATTGACCGGGTGGGCGTAACCGTTGGCGTCGTACTGGGTGATCGCCAGGTCGGTGATGCCGAATTGGACGCCGGAGGAACCGTTTTCGGTGCCGATGGCGGTGATCCGCACCCAGGGCGTCTCGCCGTAGGGCAGCGCCACGGCGACCGGCCGGCCCGGTTGATCCACCTGCAGGGTCGCGGTGCCGTTGACGGTCGCGATCTCGATCCGGTTCACCTGGGCGCCCAGCGTCGACACCGCCGGCGTGAGCGTGAGCGTCGCGTTGGTGACGGGATGGTCGAAGTCCACGCGCAGCCACTGCCCCACCGCGGCCTGCAACGCGTTGGACACCCAACTGGTGGCCGAGTCGCCGTCGACGGCCGCCGGGGCCGCCGAGGCCGGCGCGACGTTCGGCAGCGCGGTGGCGTCGCCCGCGGAACTCGAGGTGCTCAGCCGGCCGCCGGACCATGCGCCGTACACCAGCGGCGCGCCGGGCGCGGGGTAGTCGGGTACCCGGTTGAACGTGTTCCGCGGATCGCCGGCGGCCCGGATCGCCGAGGAGTGGTCGTCCACCCGGCCGTAGTCCGTCTCGCGCGCGACCGGTGTGTCGGTGACGATCACGCCGGCGGCGGGCGGCAGCGGTATCCCGGCCGCCCGGGCGTCCTGGGTCAGCAGCACCGGGCCCAGCGGGGCCTGGCCGAGCAGCCGGCGCCGCTCGTCAAGGCGCGCAAGCACTTCCGGGCCGCCGTCGACGCGGGTCAGACGGTTCGCGTCGGCGAGGTACGGGGCGGCGGGGTTGACCGCGGCCACACCGGACGGGGCCACGCGGTAGATCTCCACCGCCGGATACATCGGGCGCAGACCGCTGTCGGTGATGAACCCCTCGAGGGTGCCGGGCCCGACCGGGTCGCCGAACTGGGCGACCTTGGTCAGGCCCGGTGAACCGTCGACGGCCCGGTGCACCAGGATCGGACGGGCCGATCGGGACGTTTCCGGATCCAGGTCGTTGCGCACCACGAGGTAGGAAATGCCTTGCCGGGCAAGGGTGTCAGCCAACCCGGCCGACGGGCGGCCGGCGGCCAATAGCCGCTGCACCGAGTCCAGCGCGCGAATGGCCTGCGGCGGGGTCAGCGGAATGGAATCCCTTACCCCCCAGGGACTGTCGCCCAGCACCTGGAGCGGCTCGTCGTGACTGTTGCCCCACACCTGGGTTGCGAACGGTGTGCCCGGCGCGACCAGGACGCGACCCGGGGTGGGGCTTCCGGTGTTGTGTTCGGTCAGCCAGTCGGCGGTCTGGTGCCAGTAGTCGGGGATGGCGGCGAAGGTGCCCGGCGGTGTCAGCCGGCCGGTCCAGGCCAGCGAGGTCGCGGCGGCCAGCGCGGCCAGCACGACGATGACGACGGCGACCCGTTTGTCGTCCTCGGGCCGCGCGAACGAGCGGATCCACACCGGCCGTGGCGCACTGCCCGGCAGCGGCACCCGGCTGAGCAGCTGAGCCAGGCCGAGGGCGATGGGGATCCGCAGGACGGGCTCGATCTTGTGGACGTTGCGCAGCGGCGCTCCCGCGGCGTCCAGGAACGCCTGCACCTGGGCGGCCACCGGCGACCCGAGCCCGCCGGAGTAGCCGAGCCCGAGCAGCACCACGCCGACGAGGAGCATGCACACCAGCCGGCCGCGCGCGGGCGTCGAACGCAGCGCGAGGCCGGCCAGGCCGCCCGCGGCGACCAGTGTGGTGGCCAGGATCGCCACCGACCCGGTGACCAGTGAGGTGCCCGCCGTCGCGTTCGGCGCCACGAACGGTGTCCACGCCGACGTGCCGCGCAGCGCCTCGGTCAGGGAGGCCCACTGCGTCGTCACCCCGGACGACTCGATGAAGTCCAGGAACGGCGGGCTGACCCGGCCGAGGAGCACCAGCGGGATCACCCACCAGGTGACGGCCAGCGCGGCGGACAGCAACCACCACCCGCTGAACCGCAGCCACGCGCGGCCGGGCCGGTGACAGGCCCACCAAATCAGCGCGGGCAGGCACCCGGTGAGGGTCGCCACCGCGTTGACCGCTCCCATCAGCGCGATCGCCACGCCGGCCCGGCCGGCCAGGACCCGCATGCTCTGCCCGCTGCCGCCGCGCAGAGCCAGGATCACCGGCAGCAGCACCCACGGCGCCAGCATCACCGGCAGGGTCTCCGACGAGATGGAGCCGAGTGTGGTCAGCACCCGTGGCGAGAGCGCGAACGCGCCGGCCGCCAGCACCCGCGCCGGGGTGTTGCCGATGCCCAGCGCCTCGGCCACCCGCAGCAGCCCCCAGAAGCCGGCGGTCAGCAGCAGCGCCCACCACAGCCGCTGGGTCACCCAGCCCGGAAGGCCGAGCAGGTCGCCGGCCAGGAAGAAGGCTCCGTGCGGGAAGAGGTAGCCGTAGGCCTGGTTCTGCGACTGCCCGAACGGCAGTGCGCTGTTCCACAGGTCGGCCGCGCGGGCCAGGAAACGCAGCGGGTTCGCGGTCAGGTCGAGCTTGGTGTCCGGCGAGATCCGGCCGGGCGACTGCGCGAAGGCCAGTACCAGTGACACGGCGCCGACCGCCAACAGCCAGCGGCGCGAAAGCCCTCCCGGACGGGCCGGTGCGACAGGGGCCGTCAGGCCCACGAGGTCAGGTGCGGTTGCCGTACTCGACACGGTTGAGCACGGACGACGCCGGATCGCCCGCGCCTACCGGTGGCTTGGTGTCCTGTTGCACCATGAGCGTCACCCCGAACACCGCGGCCGCGCCGAGCAACAGACCAACCACCATGGCGACGGCAGCCGGCACCACGAACCGGGTCATGTGGGCTCCTCAGCGCAGCGGGTCTGGACTGAGCGCCAACGTAGCACGGTCGGACGCGGCCCCGACCTTCAGCCGGACCCCGACCCTCAATACTGACCAGAAGGGACAGATCGGCACCCTGCATGACAGCATGGGCGGATGCCATCATCGTCCGGCCGCCCGGCCCACCTACGCCGCACCCTGGCCGCCACGATCGCATTGCCCGCTGCCCTAGGAGTGGTGCTGGCAGCCTGCTCGAATGCGGAAACGCGCCCGGCTGCGGCGCCGAAGCCGGCCGTCCCGGCGTCCGCCGGCTCAGCCTCGTCGGCCCTGCCACTGGCCAATCCGGTCCCGGCCGCCCCGGCGCCGGCGGCGTGCGACGTCCAGGCGATGCCCCTGCGGGACAAGCTGGCCCAGCTGTTGATGGTCGGCGTGCGCAACGGCGCCGACGCCAAGGCGGTCGTCGCGGACAACCACGTCGGCGGCATCTTCATCGGCAGCTGGACCGACAAGTCGATGCTGACCGACGGCTCGCTGGGCGACATCACCGCGGCGGCCGGCCCGCTGGCGTTGGCGGTCAGCGTCGACGAAGAAGGCGGCCGGGTCTCGCGGCTGGCCGGGCTGATCGGCAGCCAGCCGTCGCCCCGGGTGCTCGCGCAGACCAAGACGCCCGACGAGGTGTACCAGATCGCCCTGCAGCGGGGTCAGGCCATGCGCGGGATGGGCATCACCGTCGACTTCGCGCCGGTCGTCGACGTGACGACCGAATCCGACGACGAGGTCATCGGCGACCGCTCGTTCGGGTCGGATCCCGCGGTCGTCACCCAATACGCCGGCGCCTACGCCCGCGGGCTCTGGGATGGCGGGGTGCTGCCCGTCCTCAAGCACTTCCCGGGCCACGGCCACGCGTCGGGCGATTCGCACACCGGCGGCGTCACCACCCCGGACCTGGGTTCGTTGCAGGCGAACGACCTCGTCCCGTACCGCACGCTGACGGCACAGCCGGCCGCGGTGATGGTCGGCCACATGCAGGTGCCCGGGCTGACCGGCGGCGACCCGGCCAGCCTGAGCCCGGCGGCGTACAACCTGCTGCGCGGCGGCGGCTACGGCGGGCCGCCGTTCGGCGGTGTGGTGTTCACCGACGACCTGTCCTCGATGGGCGCCATCAACCAGCGCTACGGGGTGGCCGAAGCGGTGCTGCGCGCGCTGCAGGCCGGCGCGGACGTCGCACTGTGGGTCACCACCGGCGAGGTTCCCGCGGTGCTCGACCGGTTGGAGAGCGCGGTCCACGCCGGCGAGTTGTCCGAGCAGCGCGTCGAAGATTCGGTGACCAAGCTCGCGGGCGCCAAGGGAACGAATCCGCATTGCTGAGCGCCGGGTCTGTTCGTAGGGCGGCATGATGGCCGGCGGAACCAAGCGGTTGCCGCGCGCCGTCCGCGAACAGCAGATGCTCGACGCCGCGGTGCAGGTGTTCTCGGTCCACGGGTATCACGAGACGTCGATGGACGCGATCGCCGCCAAGGCCGAGATCTCCAAGCCGATGCTCTACCTGTACTACGGGTCCAAGGAAGACCTGTTCGGCGCGTGCCTGGACCGCGAACTGGCCCGTTTCATCGAGGTGGTCCGCACCGAGATCGACTTCAGCCTGGCGCCACATGACCTGCTGCGCAACGCGATCGGCACGTTCCTGTCCTACATCGACACCAACCGGGCGTCCTGGATCGTGCTGTACACACAGGCCACCAGCTCGCTGGCGTTCGCCCACACGGTGCGCGAAGGCCGCGAGCGGATCATCGAACTGGTGTCCCGGATGCTCAGCGCCGGAACCCGAAATCCGGAGCCGGACACCGACTTTCACATGATGGCGATCGCGCTGGTGGGCGCCGGCGAGGCGGTGGCCACCCGGGTCAGCGCGGGGGACGTCGACGTGGACGAGGCGGTCGAACTGCTGATCAACCTGTTCTGGCGCGGCCTGAAGGGACGGCCCAGCGAACGTGACGCGGAGGACGCCGCCCCGCCGGAGTGACCGCCGAACCTGTCAGAGCGCGCGGACCTCGCCGGTCAGATGCGGGTAGCCCTTGCTCATGTTGCGCAGCGAGAGGTCCCAGCCGCCCTGCACGCGGTCGACGTACAGTCCGGCGCTGGCCGGCAGGATGATCGGCTTGCCGAACTTCACCGCGTAGCGCACCGCGTCGGGCAACTGACCCTCGATGTTCGCCAGAACCGCTGCGGCACTGAACATTCCGTGCGCGATGGCGGCGGGGAAGCCGAACAGCCGAGCGCCGACCGAACTGGTGTGGATCGGGTTGTGATCGCCGCCGACCGACGCGTACCGGCGGATCTGGCCGGGTGTGATCCGCAGGATCGAGTTCGGCGGCGGCAGCTTCGGCTGTTTGACCGGCGGCGGTTTGGGTTCGTCGGACAAGCTGGTGCGCTGCTGATGCAGGAAGGTGGTGACCTGGTTCCAGACCGTGTCGTTTCCCACGTTGACATCGGTGAGCACGTCGACCAGCAGGCCCTTGCGGTGCTCGCGCAAGTTCTCGGCATGCGTCTTGATGCTCACCGTGTCGGTGACGGCGATCGGCCGGTGCTGGGTGATGTGGTTCTCCACGTGCACCGAACCCATTGCGGCGAAAGGGAAGTCGAATCCGGTGATCAACTCCATCACCGTCGGGAAGGTCAGGGCGAACGGATAGGTCAGCGGGACGGTGTCGCCGTAACGTAACCCCGTCAGCGCCGCATAGGCCGACACGTTCGCCCGGTCGATCGCGATGTCGTCGACCGTCAGGGTTCGGTCGGGCAGGGTGTCGCCGCGCGGGACGAACGGCAGCGCGCCGGCCGCGGCCCGGATCATGTTCGACAGGCTCGAACTCATCACGCCCCCAGCATCGCCTGGCCGCACACCCGAATGGTGTTGGCGGTGACGGCGTTCGAGGCCGGATTGGCGAAGTAGGCGATGGTCTCCGCGACATCCACCGGCTGTCCGCCCTGGAACAGCGAGTTCATCCGCCGGCCCACCTCGCGCGTGGCGAACGGGATCGCCTCGGTCATCTTCGTCTCGATGAACCCCGGTGCCACCGCGTTGATGGTGATGTTCCGCTCCGCGAGTTCCGGCGCCAGCGCCTGCGTGAGCCCGATCATGCCTGCCTTGGTGGCCGCGTAGTTCGTCTGGCCGCGGTTGCCCGCGATGCCGGCCATCGACGACAGGCCGACGATGCGGCCACCGTCGCCGATCACACCGTTGCCGACGAGGCCCTGGGTAAGACGTTGTGGCGCAAGCAGATTGACGGCGATCACCGCATCCCATCTGGCGTCGTCCATGTTGGCGAGCAGCTTGTC
>CAZTAA010000010.1:15991-25499 GCA_964611465.1 uncultured Mycobacterium sp.
GTCGAGTCGGCCGCGCCGACGTAGAACACCTGTCCGTCGACGTAGGCCGACTTCGCCGACAGCAGGAACCGCAGCGTCGACTCCAGGCCGGTGGCCGCCGGCCTGGCCTCGGGGGATAGGTAGACCAGCGACACCGTGGCGCCGTGTTGCATCTCCTTGCCCAGCGACCGGGTGAAGCCCTCCAGGGCGCGCTGGGCGATGCGCTCGTCCACGGACGCGGTCTGATCCGGAGTTGTGCCGACCACCACGATCCGCCCGGACGGGCCGACATTGCGCAGCAGTGGCGTGAAGAACTCGTAGAGAGCGCGCAGGCCCGCGGGTTCGGCGATGCCGGTGGCGTCGAACAGCAGACCGCCGAACCGGTCGGCCCAGCGGCCGCCCAGGTTGTTGCCCACCAGGTCGTAGTCCTCGCCGAGCGCGACGCGCATCGGTTCGGCGACCCGCCCGTCCCCGCCGATCAGCAGCGGCCCGGCCAGCGCAGGTTCGCCGGGGCGGTAGCGGCGCAGGATTTCCGGTTGCGGGATTCCGAGCTGTTTGGCCAGGAACGAGCCGGGGGCGGACAGGACGAGCTGGGAGTACAGATCGGTCGGGAGCTTGGGAGCCACGGCGCTACCTCTCGTCATCGCGGAACTGATGCAGGAGTGATGGAAAACTAACTTACTTCAGAGTAAGAACTGTGGTTATTATGTCCTAAACGACTGGGTGACCCAAACCCCACTGACGGAACCAAATCAACCGGAGAATTCTCGTGGTTAGCAGCACAGCGAAGCAGAAGCGGCCGGTCGCCGTCCTCGGCGGAAACCGAATTCCGTTCGCGCGGTCCGACGGCGCCTACGCCCAGGCGTCGAACCAGGACATGTTCACCGCGGTTCTCGACGGCCTGGCCGACCGGTTCGGGCTCGCGGGGCAGCGCCTGGACATGGTCATCGGTGGCGCGGTACTCAAGCACAGCCGGGATTTCAACCTGATGCGCGAATGCGTCCTGGGCAGTTCGCTGTCGCCGTACACCCCGGCGTTCGACCTGCAGCAGGCCTGCGGGACGGGCCTGCAGGCGGCGATCTCCGCCGCCGACGGCATCGCCATGGGCCGCTACGAGGTCGCGGCGGCCGGTGGCGTGGACACCACGTCCGACGCGCCGATCGCGTTCGGGGACGACCTGCGCCGCACCCTGCTCGGCCTGCGCCGGTCGAAGTCCAACGTGGAACGCCTCAAGCTGGCCGGCAGGTTGCCCGCCTCGATCGGGGTGCAGATCCCCACCAACGGCGAGCCGCGGACCGGATTGTCGATGGGCGAGCACGCGGCCATCACCGCCAAGAAGATGGGCATCAAGCGGGTCGACCAGGACGCCCTGGCCGCCGCGAGCCACCGGAACATGGCCGCGGCGTATGACGCGGGCTTCTTCGACGATCTGGTCAGCCCCTTCCTCGGCCTTTACCGTGACGACAATTTGCGGCCGGAGTCCTCGCCGGAGAAACTGGCCACCCTCAAGCCGGTGTTCGGTGTGAAGAACGGCGACGCCACCATGACGGCCGGCAACTCCACCCCGTTGACCGACGGGGCATCGGTCGCGCTGTTGGCATCGGAGGACTGGGCGCAGGCGCATGACATTCCGGTGCTGGCCTACTTCGTCGACGGTGAGACCGCCGCGGTCGACTACGTCGGCGGCGCCGACGGTCTGCTGATGGCCCCCACCTACGCCGTTCCCCGTCTGCTGGCGCGAAACGGGTTGTCGCTTCAGGACTTTGACTACTACGAAATCCACGAGGCGTTCGCCTCGGTCGTGCTGGCCACACTGCAGGCATGGGAGTCCGAGGAGTACTGCAAGGAACGGCTCGGTCTGGACGCCGCCCTTGGTTCGATCGATCGGTCTACACTCAACGTCAACGGTTCTTCGTTGGCGGCAGGCCATCCCTTTGCAGCCACCGGCGGCAGGATCGTCGCCCAACTCGCCAAGCAGTTGGCCAAGAAAAAAGCGGAGACCGGCAAGCCGGCACGCGGTCTGATTTCGGTGTGCGCCGCCGGAGGTCAGGGTGTGACGGCAATCCTCGAAACCGGAGGTTTGTAACGCCCGCGGCCGGGTATCCGATGTACCGGATGGCTCCGTGTTGCCGTCTGACCCCCCGACCCGACGGCAACACGGGCCATCCTCTTTGTCCGGGAGTTTCTCCTGGACGAAGAGCCGTCGCCGGATGAGAGGGGGCTCCGGCGGCGGCGCCCTCGCAGGGCGAAAATTCCCCTCCGGGAACCTCTGGTGCACGCCGCCGTTCGGGCGTACAGTGATCCGCACGACGGGTTCGGGAGATGACTGATCCGAAGTTCCGGCAACGAGGTGAAAGCCGGACGCGCGAGATTATGAAGACGCCCTCGATTGTCTCTCCCGAGCCCGCCTTTTCATGTCCGGACCTTTTTGTCCGGGCCGGGTCCTGAAACGACAGTGGCCCCCGGGAACTCCCGGGGGCCACTTCCGTGTCTGCGTCAGAACGCCGCTTCGTCGAGCTCCATCACCTCGTTGTCGAGGTTCTCGATGATGCCGCGGGTGCTGGTCAGCACCGGCAGCATGTTCTTGGCGAAGAACGACGCGACGGCGATCTTGCCCTCGTAGAAGGACTTGTCGGCGCCGGTGGCGCCGGCGTCGAGCTTCTCGATGGCGACGGCCGCCTGACGTGCCAGCAGCCAGCCGAGCACCAGTTCGCCCACGCTCAGCAGGAAGCGGACCGATCCCAGGCCCACCTTGTAGATGCTGGCCTGGTCTTCCTGGGCGGCCATCAGATAGCCGGTCAGCGTGGCGGCCATGGCCTGCACGTCGCCGAGGGCCGTGGCGAGCAGCTCGCGCTGGTCCTTGAGCCGGCCGTTGCCCGACTTGTTCTTCACGAACGTGTCGATCTCGTTGGCCAGGTAAGCCAGCGCCTTGCCCTGGTCGCGGACGATCTTGCGGAAGAAGAAGTCCTGCGCCTGGATGGCCGTGGTGCCCTCGTAGAGCGAGTCGATCTTCGCGTCACGGATGTACTGCTCGATCGGGTAGTCCTGCAGGAAGCCGGAACCACCGAAGGTCTGCAGGCTCTCGGTCAGCTTGGCGTAGGCCGTCTCCGAGCCGAAGCCCTTGACGATCGGCAGCAGCAGGTCGTTGACCTTGAACGCCAACTCGGGGTCGATCCCGTGCACGGCCTCGGCGGTCACCTCGTCCTGGAACGTCGCGGTGTACAGGTACAGCGCGCGCATGCCCTCGGCGTAGGCCTTCTGGGTCATCAGGCTGCGGCGGACGTCGGGGTGGTGCGTGATGGTGACGCGCGGGGCGGTCTTGTCCATCATCTGGGTCATGTCGGCGCCCTGGACGCGGGTCTTGGCGTACTCGAGCGCATTGAGGTACCCGGTCGACAGCGTGGCGATGGCCTTGGTGCCCACCATCATGCGGGCCTGCTCGATCACCTCGAACATCTGCGCGATGCCGTTGTGGACCTCGCCGACCAGCCAGCCCTTGGCCGGCACGCCGTGCTGACCGAAGGTCAGTTCGCAGGTGGCCGAAACCTTCAGGCCCATCTTGTGCTCGACGTTGGTGACGAACACGCCGTTGCGCTCGCCGAGTTCACCCGTCTCGGGGTCGAAGTGGAACTTCGGGACGAAGAACAGCGACAGGCCCTTGGTGCCGGGGCCGGCGCCCTCGGGCCGGGCCAGCACCAGGTGGAAGATGTTCTCGAACAGGTCGTCGGAGTCGCCCGACGTGATGAAGCGCTTGACGCCGTCGATGTGCCAGCTGCCGTCGGGCTGCTGCACCGCCTTCGTCCGGCCGGCGCCGACGTCGGAGCCCGCGTCGGGCTCGGTCAGCACCATGGTGGCGCCCCAGTTGCGCTCGGAGCAGATGACGGCCCACTTCTTCTGTTCGTCGGTGCCGTTGTTGTAGAAGATGTTGGCCAGCCCGGTGCCCATCGCGTACATGTACACCGCCGGGTTGGCGCCGAGGATGTGCTCGACCATCGCCCACTGCAGGGAACGGGGAACGGGCGTGCCGCCGATTACCTCGTCGGCGCCCACCTTGTCCCAGCCGTTGTCGATGATCGCGCGGACCGATCCCTTGAAGCTCTCGGGGAGCGCGACCGAATGCGTCTCCGGGTCGAACACCGGCGGGTTGCGGTCGCCCTCGGCGAATGAGGCGGCGACCGGGCCCTCGGCCAGGCGGGCCATCTCGTTCAGCATTTCGCGGGCCGTGTCGACGTCGAGGTCGGCGAACTTGCCCTTGCCCAACGCCTTGTCGACGCCGAGTACCTCGAACAGGTTGAATTCCTGGTCACGCACGTTGGACTTGTAGTGGCTCACGGAACATTCTCCTCGATGAGACTGACACCTGGATTATCGGGTTGGTTGAGTACTTTCGAACAAGTTACCCACCAGTAACCTAAGTCAAACTATACCGGTCGGTAACTTGAATGCAAAGTCGATGTGAGCAAGTCGACCCACCGGTGGGTCAAGTGGTCGCCGACGCGGTCGGGGCCGCAGTGTTTCCGCAGCTCAGATGGGTTTACGGCGAGCGCTACAGCGACGCGCGGTGCCGTCAATCCTGCTGAGCGGTGGGCTCCGACTCTTCCTCCGCCGGCGTGTCCGGCTCGGGTGGCGCCTCGACGTTCGGCGCCTCGACCGCCGGCGCATCGGCATCCGGCAGCTGACCGACGAGGTACTCCGCGAGCCCCCCGATCGTCGGATAGTCGAACACCGCGGTCGCGTTGATCGTGAACGCGCCACCGAACTGACTGTGCAGGCGGTTCCGCAGTTCGATCGCCATCAGGGAGTCCGTGCCCAGGTCCAGGAACCGACTGGTCGCGGCGGGCGGTTGCGCGAGCCGCAGGAAGTTCTGCACCTCCTGCTGAAGGAATTCGGTCACGAACGCCGCGCGCTGCGCCACCGGGATCTCCTGTAGTTGGGCGAGCAACTCGCTGTCGCCGACCACCTCGCCAGCGGCCCGCGGCAGCACGAGGTCGAGGATGGGCGGCCGGGATGCGCCGAGCAGCTTCGCGGCCCGCTGCCAGTTGGCATTGATCACGGTCGCCTGACCGGTTCCGTTGGCGACGACCTCGGCCAGTGCGCCGAGCGCGGCCGACGGTTCCAGCGGAATCAGGCCCTGCGCGGCGAGATTGGCGCGCGCGGCATCCGAACTGGCCATGCCGCCGTCGGCCCAGGGTCCGAAGTTGACGCCAGTCGCGGGCTGGCCCTTCGCCTTTCGCCTGGCGACCAGCCCGTCCAGCAGGGCGTTCGCGGTCGAGTAGTTGGCCTGTCCCGGTGAGCCGAAGATGCTGGACACCGAGGAGGACATGATGAAGAAGTCGAGATCGTCCTGCTTGGTCAGGCGGTCGAGGTGGCAGGCGCCGAATGCCTTTGGCGCCAGGGTGGTTTCGAAACGCTCGACGGTCTGCTCGGACAGCAGCGCGTCGTCGAGGACGCCCGCCAGGTGCGCCACGCCCGCCAACGGCGGCAGTTCGGCGCGGATCCGCTCCAGCAGTCGGGCGACCTCGGACTCGTCGCCGACGTCGGCGGTGAACACGTGGACGCGGCAGCGGTGCCGCTCGGTGATGTCCGCGATCGCCTGCCGGGCGTCGTCATCGGGTGCGTGCCGGCTGGTGAGCACGATGTCACCGGCGCCCAGTTGGGCCAGATACGCGGCCGTGTGCAGACCGATCGCGCCGAGTCCGCCGGTGATCAGATAGCTACGATCGGGTTGCGGGGCAAGGGGTTTCGGAATCTGGCAGACGATCTTACCGATGTGGCGGGCCTGCTGCATCCGGCGGAACGCCGACCTGGCCTCCGTCAGCGGATAGATCTCGGCGGGCAGCGGCGCCCACTCGCCGCGGGCCAGCCCGTCGGACACCTCGGTGAGCAGACGCTTGATGCGATCCGGCTCGGCCAACGTGGTCACGTCGAGCGCGACGATCTCGTAGTCGATGTCGGGACGCACGGCCGCCATCTGTTCGGGCGTCCAGATGTCGCGCTTGGCGATCTCGGCGAACCGGCCGTTCTGCGCGGTCGCCCGCACCGTCGCCTCGAGGAATCCCTCGTTGGTCAGGCTGTTGAGCACCACGTCGACGCCCTGACCGTCGGTGTCGGCGAGGATCTGGTCGGCGAAATCCGTTGTGCGCGAGTCATAGACGTACTTCACGCCCATCCGCCGCAACGTGTCGCGTTTGTAGGTGCTGGCGGTCGCGAAGACGGTGGCGCCGTGCCGCTGGGCCATCTGGATCGCGGCCAGGCCCACCCCGCCGCTGGCGGCGTGGATCAGCACGCGGTCCCCGGGTTGCAGTTCCGCCCAGTCGAAAGCCAGCCGGGTGGTGAGCGCGGCCGCGGGAATGGTTGCGGCCGCCTCCGGGCTCAAACCGTCGGGCAGCGGCGCCAGCAACTGGAGCGGCACATTGAACCGGCTGGCGAACGCGCCCTGCATGAAGCCGTAAACGCGCTGGCCCACCTCGAGTCCGGTGACGCCGTCGCCCAATTGCGTGACGACGCCGGCGAAGTCACCGCCGATCGGGCCCGGATCCCCGGGGTAGAGGCCGAGCACATTGAGGACATCCCGGAAGTTGAGACCGGCGGCCTCCACCCGCACCTGCACGTACCCCTCATCCGGCGGCGGCACCTCCGTCTCGGTCAGCCGCAGGTTGTCGATCGCACCGCGTTCGGTCGGCGCGAGCGCGAAGTCGGCTGTCCGCGGCACCGCGAGATGACCGCTGCGCGCCCACGGCAGCAGCCGGGAGGCCAGCAACTTGCCTTGCCGCACAGCGAGTTCGGGGTCCGCGACCGGGTCGGCGAGCAGGCCGGCCAGAGACTGGACCGCTTCCGGAGATCCGTCGCAGTCCACCAGCCGGCAACGCAGCGCGGGTTCCTCGTTGATGGTGGTGCGCCCGAAGCCCCACAGTGCGGCCTGGACCGGGTCGACCGGCTCACCCGCCTCGCACGCCACCGCCCGTTCGGTGACGATCCACAGCCCGCCGGGCAGCTTCACGTCACCGCCCTGCGCGGCGTGCACGGCGCTGAGCAGGTTGGCGATCTCGGCCTCGAGCCGCGCCGCGACACCCGCACCGGATTCCTCGGAGCCTTCCGGGGCCGGCCCGGCGCTGCGCCAGACCACGCCGGAGAACCCCATCCCGCGTTCGTGGGCCTGCGTGAGCAGTTCGCCCAACAGCTGTGCGTCGCCGGCCCGGTCGAACGGGATGCACCCCGGCACCTGGGCGGCCAGTTCGTCGAACCCGGCGATCAGCCAGGTGCCGCTCACCGTTGCGGGAGTTTCGGCGTCGCCGCCGGGCGCCGGCACCTCATGCCAGCCGAGGGTGTACAGCAAACGGGTGGCGTCGCCGCCAAGGCCGCGCAGCAGCGCCTCGCGCGGTGCGCGTTTGACGGTGAACTCGCGGATACCGCCCAGGAACCGGCCATCCCGACTGATGAAATCGAGGTCGAACACCTGGGTTTCGGCGTCGAGGGCGCTCTCGTGCCAGCGCGCGCGGCAGTAGAACCGCCGGGGCATCTTCTCCTCGAGCAGCACCTGCCCGTACCGCAACGGCAGGAACAGGTCATGCACCCCTTGTTCGGCCGCCCGCAGTGCCGGGAAGGCGGGAAAGGCCACTCCGGTGCAGAGGTCGAGCAGCACCGGGTGCATCGGCTCGGCTCCGAGCTGTTCGGCGAGCTCCTCGCCGACCATGATGTCGCCGATCGCCTCGCCCTCGCCGAGCCACAGCGACTTCAGCGAGCCCGACCAGTTCGGCCCCCAGGCGAGTTCCATGTCGGCGAACGTCTCGAACAGTTCCTGCGGACGCATGCGTTCCAGCCGCTCGACGGCCGCGTCGACGGGCTCCGCCGGTTCCGCTGCGGGCTCGTCGGCGACGGCGCCCGGTTCCAGCGTGCCCTCGGCGTTCAGCGACCAGTCGGCGTCGTGATCCCCGTACGGGCGGCTGTGCACCTGGAAGGTCGACCCGCTGCCGTCGGCGAGCGGATGCAACGTCAGTTGCACCTCGCGGGATGTCTTCTCGGGCAGGATGATCGGCTCGTAGAAGAAGACGTCCTTGACCCGGGCCGGCGGACCGGCGGCGGCCAGCGCCATCGCCGCGTACGTCGCCCCGGGGACGACGACGGTGCCGTAGATGACATGGTCCGCCAGCCAGGGCTGCGACTTGACGGACAGTCGGCTGGTGTAGACCGAGTCGCCGGAGGCGAGATCCTTGGCGCTGCCGAGGATTCCGGAAACCGTCGGTCCGTCGAGGCTGATCCCGGACGTCCGGGGCCAGAAGTGCCGGCGCTGGAACGGGTAGGTGGGCAGCTCGAGCCGGTGGGCCGGATGATGTTGCAGCGCAGCGAAATCAGGCCGGTGCCCGCTCACGTAGGCCGCGGCGACGGCGTCGGCGATCTGACGGCGGTCGGCGACACCCTTGCGCATGGACACGATGGCCCGCGGCGCGGCGAGATGCTCCGGCCAGACCTGAACCGCGGCCCCGGTGAGCACCGGTTGGGGACCGATCTCCATCAGCACCGTGCAGCCCAGCGCCGCCACGGTGCGCACACTCTCGGCGAACTGCACTGGGTTGCGTGAGTGCCGCCGCCAGTACTGGGCGTCGAGCGGGGTGTCGGCCGTCAAGACGGCGCCGGTGCGGTTGCAGACCAGCGGCAGGGTCGGCGCGTCGAACGTCAAAGCCCCCGCGTAGGACTCGAATTCGTCGAGGACGGGATCGAGCAACTCCGAGTGGAATGCGTGGCTCGTCTCCAGCCAGGTGCAGCGGATTCCGTCGTCGCCGAACCGGGTGGCGATCTGCTCCAGGTCGTCGCCGAGGCCCGACAAAACCGTGTTGGGTCCGTTGTAGGCGGCGACGGACACCCGCGGGAATTCCGCGGCAGCCTCCTCGACGTGTTTGGGGTCGGTGAACACGGCGACCATCCGGCCGCCTTCGGGCAGGCTGCCGAACAACCGGCCCCGCTCGGCGATCAGCCTGGCCCCGTCCTCGAGGCTGAACACGCCCGCGACGCACGCCGCCGCGTACTGACCCACGCTGTGACCCAGCACCACGTCGGGTTCGATGCCGTACGACTGCCACAGTCGGGCCAGTCCCATTTCGACGGCGAAGAGCGCCGGTTGCGCGAACGAGGTGTGGCGTAAGTCCTGTGCGGTCTGGGCGTCTGCCCGATCCGTGGCGAACAGCACCTCGAGCAACGGGCGCGCCACGATGTCCCGGACCGCGTCCGCGCAGCGTTTCACGGTTTCGGCGAAAACCGGTTCGGCGTCGAACAATTCGCGGGCCATCCCCGGATACTGGCTGCCCTGCCCGGTGAACAGCCACGCGGTCGTCGGTCGGTTGGTGTGCTCGCCGCGCACCACACCGGGTCGCAACCGGTTCTCCGCCAGGTCGGCCAGGCCCTCGCGGGCGGCCGGCACCGAATCCACCACCAGCGCGGCGCGGTGTTCGAAATGTGAACGACCCGTACCGGCCGTGAAGCACACGTCGGCGAGGTCGGCGTCCGGGTGGGCCGCCAACCAGGCTTCGTAGCG
>CAZTAA010000010.1:25599-77547 GCA_964611465.1 uncultured Mycobacterium sp.
GCGGCTCCGGAGGCCGATTCGAGGTGACCGATGTTGGTCTTGACCGAGCCCATCAGCAACGGCCGGTCCGCGTCGCGGGCCGGCCCGTACACGGCTCCGGCCGCCTGCACCTCGATGGGATCACCCAGCGGGGTGCCGGTGCCGTGCGCCTCGAGGTAGTCGACATCGCCGCCGACCAGGCCCGCCCGCGTCAGCGCCGTGGCGATGAGCCGTTGTTGCGCACCGCCATTGGGCACCGTCAGACCGCTGGACGCGCCGTCCTGGTTGACCGCGGTCCCGGGGATCACCGCGCACACCCGGTCGCCGTCCCGTTGCGCGTCGCTGAGCCGCTTGAGCACCAGGACGCCGCATCCCTCACTGCGCACATAGCCGTCGGCGGACGCGTCGAAAGTCTTGCAGTGGCCCACGGGCGAGAGCATCCTGGCGCGGGAGGCCGCGATGAAGGTGACCGGACTGAGCAGGACGTTGACCCCGCCGGCGACGGCCAGATCGCAGTCACCGGACTTCAGTGCCTGACAGGCCTGGTGCACGGCGACCAGCGACGAACTGCACGCCGTGTCGACCGCCTCCGCGGGCCCCTCCAGCCCGAGGGCGAAGGCGACCCGGCCGGAGATGGCGTTGAGCGCATTGCCGGTGATGAAGTAGGGCTCGATCTTGTCGACCGGCTCGGCCGACAGCAGATGCGCGTACTCGTTGGCCGCCACACCCACGAAGACGCCGGTTCGGCTGCCGCGCAAGGCGGATGGCGCGTACCCGGCCCTCTCGAGGCCCTCCCACACCGTTTCGAGCATCAGTCGCTGCTGCGGCTCGATCCAGACCGCTTCGCGCGGCGAGATGCCGAAGAACTCCGGGTCGAAGCCGTCGATCCCGTCCAGGAAGCCGCCGAGGCGGGTGTAGATCTTGCCGGGCGTCTCGGGGTC
Organism: uncultured Mycobacterium sp.; assembly: GCA_964611465.1. Taxonomy (GTDB): domain Bacteria; phylum Actinomycetota; class Actinomycetes; order Mycobacteriales; family Mycobacteriaceae; genus Mycobacterium. The sequence goes on from CAZTAA010000010.1 coordinate 26,520, forward strand.
CGGGTCGTAGAACTCGTCGATGTCGAACCGGTCCTCGGGGACCTCGCGGATCGCGTCGACGCCGCCGGAGAGCAGCTCCCAGAACGCCTCGGGGTCGGGGGCGCCCGGGAAGCGGCACGACACCGCCACGATCGCGATCGGCTCGTCGGTGCGCGTCGTGACCACCGACGCCAGGGCCGGCCCGGACCTGGCCGACGACTGCTCACCGAGCCCGAGCACGTCGTCGAGCAGGTAGTCGACCACGTCGGAGAGGCGGGGATGATCCATCGCGAGGGTCGCCGGTATCTCCGCACCGACGCCCTGCTCGATGCGGCGCCGCAGTTCGACGGCCATCAGCGAGTCCATGCCCAGGTCGAAGAATCCGGCGTCCTCGCGGATCTCGGCGGGATCGACGCGGGTGACCTCCGCGACCGCGTCGCGCAGGTAGTCCGCCAACAGCCGCTTGCGTTGCTGCACCGGTGCGTTGGCGAGCCGTTCCACGAGTTCCGTTCTGCCGGAACGAGTCAGCGCCGGCGCGGCGCCCGGTGTGTCGCGGGGCACCTCGCGGTCCAGTTCCGCCAGCAACCCCCGCCGGCCCGCCTGCTGGTAGAGCGGCAGGAAGCGGGCCCAGTCGACCCGGGCGACCACCCCCGCTGCGACGCCCCGCTGCGCGGCGGACGTCACCACGTCGGCCAGGCCCGCCAACGCGTCGACGGCCGACAGGGTGCGGATTCCGCGCTTGTCCAGCCGTGCCCGGGACTCCTCGTCGGCCATGCCGACGGCCCAGGGCCCGAAGTTGACGCTGACCCCGGGGATGCCCCGATCGCGCAACCGCCAGGACAACCCGTCGAGGAAGGCATTGGCGGCACCATAGGCCGTCTGCCCGTACCCGCCCCACACCGATGCGATCGACGAGGTGCTCAGGAAGAAGTCCAGTTGGAGGTCGGCCGCCGCTTCGCTCAGATGCCAAGCGCCCCAGACCTTTCCGGCGAACACCCGATCGACCTCGGCATCCTCCAGGGTGGTCAGCGGGGTGGTGTCGATCTCGCCCGCGGCGTGCACGATGCCGGCCAGTGGCGGTAGCTCGGACCGGACGGTCGCCAGCAGGCGGGCCACGTCGTGCGCGTCGGCGACGTCGGCGGCCACGACGCGGGACTCGCAGCCGTACTGCTCGCGGAGCGCGTCGATGCGCTGTTGCGCGGCATCGCCGGGCGGGCGCCGGCCAGTCAGGACCAGCTGCCGGGCGCCGTGGGCGGCCAGATATCCGGCGATCTCAAGGCCGATCGATCCCAGCGCTCCGGTCACCAGATACGTTGCGTCGCCGCGTAATTCCAGCGGGTCGGTTGCCGGTGTGCCCGGCAGCCGGACCAGCCGGGGAACGTAGAGCGCGCCGTCACGCAGCGCCACCTGGTCTTCCCGCACGGCCGAGTCCCGGGAGGCGGTGACCGCGTGGTCGACCAACCGCGACCAATCCGCGCCGTCGCCGTCGGCGCCCAGATCCGCCAGCCCACCCCAGACCAGCGGCAGCTCCAGGGCGGCCGCCCGGCCGAAACCCCACAGGCAGCTCTGGTCCGGCGACACCGTGTCGGCGTCGGTGACCCGCTGCGCGCCGCGGGTCACCAGCCAGATGGGCGCGCGCAACTCGGCGGCGGCCGCGGCCCGGACGAGTCGCCGCGTCCCGCCCAGCACGCGGTGCTGCATCCGCAGCAGTGAACGCATCGAGGGCGCCTCTGTGGAGTCCGAATCCGCCTCCAGCGCAGCAAGACTCACGATGCGCACGGCTTGCTCCGCCGCTGCGGCGGCGCGCAACTCGGCCTCGAGTTGCGCCTCGTCGGCATCCGAGGCCGGCAGCCCGATGATGCGATGCTCGTCGCCCCGGGCGGTCAGCACGTCGACCAGCGGCCGGACCGCATCGGGGTCGTCGCACACCAGAATCCAGGACGAATTTTCGGCGCTGCTGCCCGCGGCGGGGTGCTTCTCCCAGTGGATCTCGTAACGGTCGTCGGCGATGTGGCGCGCGTTGCGCTGCCGATTGTGTTGTGCGGCAAGCTTCGTCAACACGTTCAGGGTCTCGCGGGTGTCTTGGCCGCTGTCGCCGTCCAGCAGCGCGGCGAGCTCCTCGATCCGGCCGTCTTCGAGCAGGCGGACGGCTTCGGTTCGGGTGCCGACGTGCTGCTGCTGGTTCGGGCGTTCCCGGTCGTCGCGGAACCAGTACTGGCGGTGCTCGAACGGGTACTCGGGCAGGTCGACCTTTCGGGCCTGCCCGTGCTGCACGGCGGCGAAGTCGGGCAGATGGCCGAGGACGTACGCGTCGGCCAGGGCTTCGGTGATCTGCCGGTGGTCGGCGGTGTTGCGGCGCATGGACGCGATGGCCCGCGGCGCGGTGGCCGGTTCCGGCCAGGCCCGCAGTGCGGCCGCGGTGAGCACCGGCTGCGGCCCGATCTCGAGCAGCACCTTGCAGCCCAGATCGGCTAGCGTGCGCACACTCTTGGCGAACTCGACCGGCCGGCGCGCATGCCGGCGCCAGTACGCGCCGTCGAGTTTCACACTCCGGCCCAGCGCGGTCCCGCTGAGGTTGTCGATCAGGATGCGTTGCGGGGAGCCGAATTCGAACCGGTCGGCATACGACGCGAACTCGTCGAGGATCGGGTCCAGCAGCGCGGAGTGGAACGCGTGGCTGGTCTCGAGCCACTCACACCGCACCCCGTCGGCCGCCAGCCCGGCCACCGCCTTCTCGAGATCCCCTGCGGGCCCGGACAATACGGTGTTGGCGCCGTTGTAGGCGGCGACCGACAGGCTCGGGTACTCGTCGGTCAGGCTCTCGACACGGTCGGAGGCGGTGAAGACGGCGACCATCCGGCCGCCCGCCGGCAGGCTGCCGAACAGCCGGCCGCGCTCGGCCATCAGCAGTGCGCCGTCCTCGAGTCCGAACACGCCCGCGACGCACGCCGCCGCGTACTGCCCGACGCTGTGGCCGAGCACCACATCCGGCTCGAAGCCCCACGACTGCCAGAGCCGGGCCAGGCCCATCTCCACCGCGAACAGGGCGGGCTGGGCATACGACGTCTGCCGGAGCGTGTCGGCATCCGGACCATCGGTGTCGAAAATGACGTCCAGCAAAGGCTTTTCGAGAACGCCGGCGACCGCCTCCGCGCACCGGGCCAGGGTCTGGGCGAACACCGGCTCGGTGTCGAACAACTCCCGCGCCATCCCGGGGTACTGGCTGCCCTGCCCGGTGAACAGCCAGGCCGTCTTCGGGGCGTCATGGGATTCGCCGCGAACCAGACCGGGCGCCGGGCGGTCGTCCGCGAGCGCGCCGAGCAGCTCACCGGCGGACTCCCGCGAATTGACCACCAACGCGGCCCGGTGTTCCAGATGCGCCCGCCCGACCCCGGCGGTGAAGCACACGTCGTCGAGGGTGGCGTCCGGGTGCGCGGTCAGCCAGCCGCGGTAGCTGTCGGCGAGGTGCACGAGCGCGGCGGGAGTGCGCGCCGACAGCGGCAGGATGCTGAACCGCCGACCGCCGGGTTCAACCGAGGGCGTGGGCGAAACCGGTTGCGGCGGAGCCTCTTCGAGGATGACGTGCGCGTTGGTCCCGGCGAATCCGAACGAACTGACTCCCGCGATGCGCGGCCGGTCCGTGCGCTCCCACGGGACGGCGTCCTTGACGACCCGCACCGGTAGTCGGTCCCAGGGAATGTGGGGTGACGGGTTGGTGAAGTGCAGGTGCTGAGGCAGCAGCCCGTGCTCCAGCGACAGCACCACCTTGATGACGCCGGCGATTCCCGCGGCCGCTTCCAGATGGCCGATGTTGGTCTTGACCGACCCCATCAGCAGCGGCCGGTCGGCCGCGCGCCCGGGCCCGTACGCCGCGCCGGCCGCCTGGGCCTCGATCGGGTCGCCGAGCGAGGTGCCGGTGCCGTGCGCCTCCAGGTATCCGACGTCGGCCGGCGCCAGACCGGCGCGCTGCAGGGCGTCGGTGATGACCCGCTGCTGGGCGATCCCGTTGGGCACCGTCAGCCCACCCGATGCGCCGTCCTGGTTGATCGCGCTGCTCCGGATCACCGCCCGGATCCGGTCGCCGTCGCGAACGGCGTCCTCGAGCCGCTTGACGACGATCACGCCGCAACCCTCACCACGCACGTAACCGTCGGCGGCGGCGTCGAACGTCTTGCACCGGCCGTCCGGCGCGAGCATGTGGGCGCTGGAGAAGGTGATCATCGTCGCCGGGGTCAGCAGGACGTTCGCCCCGCCGGCCAGCGCGAGGTCGCACTCGCCCAGCCGGAGTGCCTGGCAGGCCTGATGGATCGCCACCAGCGACGAGCTGCAGGCGGTGTCGACGGCGACCGCCGGCCCCTGCAGCCCCAACCGGTAGCTGATCCGCCCGGCCGCGGCCGCGTTCGACGTGCCGATGGCCATGTAGGCCTCGATCTCGGGATAGGTCAGCTCACCGGACGCCATGCCGAGGTAGTCGTGGGTCGCCAGGCCGACGAACACACCGGTGTTGGTGTTGGCCAGCGCCGTCGGCGCGATACCGGCATGCTCGACCGCGCGCCACGCCGTTTCCAGCAGAAGCCGGTGCTGGGGGTCCAACAGCCGGGCCTCCCGCGTCGACATGCCGAAGAACGGGGCGTCGAAACCCGTAACGTCGTCGACGAAACCGGCCCGCCGGGTCACGACCTTGCCGGCGGCTCCGGGCTCCGGGTCGAAGAACTCGTCGGCATCCCAGCGGTCCGCGGGCACCTCCGAGATCGCGTCGCGGCCGTCGCGCAGCACCTCCCAGAACTCGTCCGCATCCGCCGCCCCCGGGAACCGCGCGGCGTAGCCGATGATCGCGAATCCCTGGCCCGGATCGGTCAGATGTTCGGCAGGTCCCATACCCATGTGCCCCCTCGGCGATCGGTCTGGTTGTGCGGATGCCGGTACCGTCGAAATCACTTACCGACGTTCCACTCTTGCACGCGCGCCCGTGGCGTGCAGCGGCGTCACTCATGGTTCGGCGCGAACCGGGGACGGCCGTGGCAAAGGTACGTTAAACAGGCTACGAGTGTCGGCGTAATGGAGTCCGCCGGCGGGGAGGACATCTTGCGGATCGGGAAGATCACCATCGGCACGCTCGATGAATGGCCGTTGACCCCGGGCACCGTCATCTCCTGGCATCCGACGGCCGCGTCGAGGAAAAAGGTGCGGCACGCGCCGGTCAGCCCGGTGCCGGTCAGTTACATGCAGGGCCAGCATCTGCGTAACTACTGCGAACGCACCGCGGCGGGCCGGAACTTCTCCCGGCAGATCATCGCCAGCTGCGAAGTGGCCGGCCACTGCGACATCGCCGCGATGGATCAGGCGCTCAACGCCTACTTGCGCCGCCACGACACCTTCCGCAGTTGGTTCGAGCAGACGGCCGACGGGGAGTTCGTCCGGCACTCGGTGACCGACCCGGCCGACATGGAGTTCGCCCCGGTCGACCACGGCCACCTGACGGTGGACCAGATCCACGCGCACGTCGTAAACATCCCGAGTCCCCTGGAGTGGGGCTGCTTCACGTTCGGGGTGGTGCAGAACGAGGACCGCTTCACCTTCTTCGCCGCCATGGACCACGTCCACGGCGACGCGACGCTGATCGGCACGACGATGCTGGAAGCCAACGGGATGTATTCGGCGCTGAGCGGTGGCGGCGAACCGCTGACGCTGCCCGATGCCGGCAGCTTCGACGACTTCTGCGTCCGTGAGCGCGAGTCCACCTCGGCGTTGACGCTGGACTCGCCCGGCGTGCGGGCGTGGATCGACTTCGCCGAGAACAACCGGAACGGCTTCCCGGAGTTCCCGCTGCCGCTGGGCAGTCCGCAGCAGTCGACCAGCAGTGTGATGGCCTCCGAGCTGCTGATGGACCCGGCCCAGACCGACCGGTTCGACTCGGCCTGCGCGGCGGCCGGTGCGCGCTTCGTCGGCGGCCTGTTCGCCTGCCTGGCGTTGGTGGAGCACGAATTCACCGGCGCGCTCACCTACTACGGACTCACCCCCCGGGATTCCCGGACCGGTTCGGACAACTTCATGACGCAGGGCTGGTTCACCGGGCTCATCCCGATCACCGTGCCCATCGGCGCGGCCTCGTTCGGCGACGCCGCGTGGGCCGCGCAGGCGTCGTTCGACTCGGGTCTGGACATGGCGAAAGTGCCCTACTACCGCGTGCTGGAACTGGCGCCGTGGCTGGACTGGCCGCAGCCGAATTTCCCGGTGTCGAACTTCTTCCACGGCGGCGCCGCGCCGCTGAACGCCATCCTCGCCGCCGCCGACCTGGGCCTGGCGAACAACATCGGCATCTACCCGGACGGCCGGTACTCGCATCAGCTGACCATCTACATCTTCCGGTACGGCGAGGGCACCGCGATGGCGATCATGCATCCCGACAATGCGGTCGCCCTCAAGTCCGTCGACCGCTACATGTCGGCCATGAAGTCCGTCTGCGCGCGGGTCGCTGACATCGGGAATTGGGGACGCGTTGCCTGACCCGACGCGCCGCCGGTCCGCATTCCGCCCTTCTACTCCCGGCGGCGCGGTGTGCGGCGGCTAGCCGACTTCGTCGTTCGCTGGCCCTGGGTCGTGATCGGGCTGTGGCTGGCGCTCGCGGTCGCCCTGCCGCTGTCCGTCCCGTCGCTCGACGAGATGGCCCAGAAGCACCCGATCGTCGTGCTGCCCGCCGATGCGCCGTCGAGCGTCGCCGCCCGGAAGATGAGCGAGGCGTTCCGGGAGTCGGCCAACGACGACCTCCTGCTGATCGCGTTGATCAACGAGAAGGGTCTGGCTCCGGCCGACGAGGCGACCTACCGCAAGCTGGTCGAAGCGCTGCATGACGATTCCGACGTCGTGTCCGTTCAGGACTTCCTGACCACACCGCAACTCCGTCAGTTCCTGACCAGTGCGGACAACCAGACCTGGGTGGTGCCCGTCGGGCTGGCCGGCGAACTGGGCACACCGCGGTCCTACGACTCCTATCAACGGGTGTCCCACCTCGTCGAGCAGACGCTCGCGGGCAGCCCGCTGACGGTGCACATCACCGGCCCCGCGGCCACCGTCGCCGACCTCACGGTCGCCGGCCAACGGGACCGCGCGCCGATCGAGATCGCGATCGCGGTGCTGGTGCTGGCCGTGCTGCTGCTGGTCTACCGCAACCCGATCACCATGCTGCTGCCGTTGCTGACGATCGGGCTGTCTCTGGTGATCGCGCAGGCGGTGGTGGCGGGCTACTCGCAGTTGACCGGCTCGGGCGTCTCGAACCAGTCCATCGTGTTCCTGAGCGCGATCATGGCCGGCGCCGGAACCGACTACGCCGTCTTCCTGATCAGCCGCTACCACGACTACCTGAGATCGGGCAGCGGTTACGACGACGCCGTCCGGGCCGCGATGGTTTCGATCGGCAAGGTGATCACCGCGTCCGCCACCACCGTGGGCATCACCTTCCTGCTGATGAGCTTCACGAAGATGGGTGTGTTCCGGACGACGGGAATGGCGGCCGCGATCGGTGTCGGTGTCGCCTACCTGGCCGGCATCACGCTGCTGCCGGCCATCCTGGCGCTGGCCGGGCCGCGCGGCTGGGTCAAACCGCGACGCGAACTGACGGCCCGGTTCTGGCGGCGCTCCGGCGTGCGCATCGTGCGCCGGCCGGTGGTGAACCTGGTCGCCAGCCTGCTCGTACTCGGTGCGCTGGCCGGTTGCGCGGCCCTGGTGCGGTTCAACTACGACGACCGCAAGGCCGTCGCGCCGTCGGCGCCGAGTTCGCTCGGCTACGCCGCGCTGGAACGACATTTCCCCATCAGCCGGTCCATCCCGGAGTACATCCTCATCCAGTCGCCGCGGGACCTGCGCACCCCGCAGGCGCTGGCGGACCTGGAACAGCTGGCGTCGCGGGTCGCCCAGCTGCCCGACATCGGACTGGTCAGCGGCATCACCCGCCCGCTCGGGGAGGTGCCGCCGGAGTTCCGGGCCACCTACCAGGCCGGCATCGTCGGCGACCGGCTGGCCGACGGCTCCGCCCAGATCGGCCAGCACTCCGGCGATCTGGCCCGGCTCTCCGACGGCGCCAACAGCCTGGCCGACAATCTCGCCGACGTGCGTGCGCAGATCAACCAGATCGCACCGAGCCTGCAGAACCTGGTCGACGCGTTGTCGGCGCTGCGGGTCCAGTACGGCGGTGACGCCCTGGTGCGTGACGTCGACGCCGCGGCCAAGCTCGTCGACAGCATCAACGTGCTCTCCAACGCCATGGGCGTCAACTTCACCGCGGTGAAGGACAAGTTCGCCTGGATCGGCCCGGTGCTGACGGCGTTGCAGGGCAACCCGGTGTGCGACGCCGATCCGTCCTGCAGCGCCACCCGGGTCCACCTCGCCGAGGTCGCCGACCCGCGCAACGGCGCGACCGTCCAGCAGATCAACGACCTGGCCGGGCAACTGCAGGGCATCGGGCGGGGGCAGACGCTCACCGCGACGGTGAACAAACTCAACGCCGCGCTGAGCGACTTCACCAGGACGGCCCGGGCGATGGGGCTGAACAAACCCGGCGGCCCGCAGGCCGGTCTGTCCCAGGTGCGTCAGGGCGCCGACCGGCTGGCGACCGGCAGCCGGCAGGTGGCCGGCGGCGTGGACGAACTCGTGGATCAGGTCAAACTGATGAGCGCCGGCCTCGACGAGGCGTCGGCGTTCCTGCTGACGATGAAGCACAACGCGTCGGATCCGGCGATGGCGGGATTCAACATCCCGGCCGAGGTGCTCGACCTCGAGGCGTTCCAGAAGGCGTCGAAGTTGTTCGTCTCGCCGGACGGGCACTCGGCGCGTTACCTGGTCCAGACGAAACTCAATCCGTTCAGCCTCGACGCGATGGATCAGGTCAACGCGATCCTGGACACGGCCCGCAGCGCCCAGCCGAACACCACGCTGTCCGACGCGTCGATCTCGATGGGCGGCTTCCCCGCCGCGCTGCGGGACACCCGCGACTACTACCAGCACGACATCCGGTTCATCATCGCCGTGACGATGGTGGTCGTCCTGCTGACCCTGGCCCTGTTGCTACGGGCGTTCGTGGCACCCCTGTACCTCGTCGGTTCGGTGGTGATCTCCTACTTCGCCGCTCTCGGCCTCGGGGTTCTGGCCTTCCAGTTCATCCTCGGCCAGCAGTTGCACTGGAGCGTGCCGCCGCTGGCCTTCGTGGTGCTGGTCGCGGTGGGCGCCGACTACAACATGCTGATCGCGTCACGGATGCGCGACGACCCGTCCGCCAGCGCGCGCTACGGGATCATCCGTACCCTGGGGTCGACGGGCGGGGTGATCACCGCGGCCGGCCTGATCTTCGCGGCGTCGATGGCGGGACTGCTGTTCTCGAGCATCGGCACCGTGGTGCAGGGCGGGTTCGTGATCGGGGTCGGGATCCTGCTGGACACCTTCGTCGTCCGGACCATCACGGTGCCCGCCGTCGCCACGCTGGTGGGGCGGGCGAGTTGGTGGCCGTCGCCCGCGGGCCGGCGGGTGTGGCGGACGAAGGGGGTTAGCACGGTCCGATGATCTGTGTGAAACTACGGGACGAGTCGAGGTCAGGAGAGTAGGGATGAACAAACTACTCGTGGCGCTCACGGCGCTGCTGACCACCGGCTTTGCCGGATACGTCGGCGTCGGCGCGGCGTCGGCGGACGACACCCCGGCCCCCCCGCCACCGGCCCCCTCGGATCCCGGCACCGCCTACGCCCTGGGTGGTGCGCACGTCCTCGCCATTCCCTACGACGAGTACATCCGGCAGACCGGCGCCGACTGGTTCCCGGGCATGAAGCGGGAGAAGGTCGACTACCCGGCCGGGCAGGTCCAGGGCCATGTCCTGGAACAGCTGGTCCCCGGGATCGGCCGGCTGGGCGAGCAGATCTATCCGGGCATCGGTCTCGACGGGCCCAGCATCGGTGAGTCGGTGGACGTCGGAGCGCCCAACCTGCAGGCGGCCATCCGCGCCGGCGGTCCCGGCCGGGCGATGGGGTTGTCCGAGGGAGCCCTGGTGCTCGACGCAGTCAAGGCGCAGATGGCCAACGATCCGACCGCGCCGCCGCCGGACCAGCTGAGCTTCGCGACGTTCGGCGACCCGATCGCGAAGCACCCGTTCGGCGAGAGCTTCCTGACCCAGATGTTCCCGGCCGGCAGCGTCGTGCCCGCCATGGACTACACCGTCCCGGCCCCGGTGGAGAGCCAGTACCACACCGACCAGTTCGTCTCCGCCTACGACAGCATCGCCGACTTCCCGGACCGGCCGGACAACCTGTTCGCCCTCGCCAACTCGATCGTGGGGCTGGCGACCGGGCACACCGCGGTGGCGTTCACCAACCCGAGCATGGTTCCGCCGCAGAACATCCGGACCACGGTGAACTCCCGGGGCGCGACGACGACGACATATCTCATTCCGGAGCAACACCTTCCGCTGGTGCTGCCGTTCAAGTACCTCGGCTTCGACGAGGGCACGCTCAATCAGCTCGACGCGATCCTGCTGCCCCGGGTGAATGCGGGCTACTCGCGCAATGACGACCCGGCGACCACTCCGGTCCAGGTCGACCCGGTGCACGGCTTCGACCCCCTGGAGATCACCGCCCCGATCAACGAGGCCACGTTCGGCGGCGGCGGTGACGCGATCTCGGAGCTGGTCAACACCGCCCTGTCCCTGCTGTCCGACGGCGCGCACTGAGACGTGATGTGAACCCCTCCACTCCCGGCACTCCGCCGTCGACGATCCTGTCGATGCTGCACGGCCGCGCCAGCCTGCGGCCCGACGACGTGGCGTTCACCTTCACCGAGTACCCCGCCGGTTCGGGTGTCGACGGCATCTCCCGGAGTCTGACGTGGTCGCAACTGTCCCGGCGCACCCTGAACGTGGCCCGCGAGCTCGGTATGCACGCGGCGGTGGGGGACCGGGCACTGATCCTGGCGCCGCAGGGCCTCGACTACATCGCCGCGTTCCTGGGATCGATGCAGGCGGGGCTGATCGCGGTGCCGTTGCCGTTGCCGCACCGGGGTTCCACCGACGAGCGCGTGGGCGCGGTCCTGGCCGACACCTCCCCGTCGGTCGTTCTCACCACCTCGGCGGTCGCCGGGGACGTCGGCGACTACGTCGATCAGTCCCGGATGCACACCGCTCCCAAGATCGTGGAGATCGACTCGCTGGATCTGGACGGCGAGGGCGCCGGACCGGGCATCGCGGCCGCCGACTGGCCGCGCATCGCCTATCTGCAGTACAGCTCGGGTTCGACCCGGACACCCACCGGCGTCATGCTGTCGCACCGCAACCTCAAGGTGAACTTCGAACAGCTGATGCGGAGCTTCTTCGCCGACTCCGGCACGACGATCCCCGCCGACGCCACGATCGTCTCCTGGTTGCCCTTCTACCACGACATGGGTCTGGTGCTCGGCGTCTGCGCGCCGATCCTGGGCGGCTACCGCGCCGAGTTGACCAGCCCGGTGGCGTTCCTGGAGAGGCCCGCGCGATGGGTGCGGTCGCTGGCCCGGAACCCGCACGCCTGGTCGTCGGCGCCCAATTTCGCCTTCGACCTGGCGGCCCGCAAGACCACCGACGGCGACCTGGCCGGGCTGGACCTCGGCGGGGTGCTCGGCATCATCAGCGGCGCCGAACGGGTCGAGCCGGCCACGTTGCGGCGCTTCGTGGATCGGTTCGCCCACTTCAACTTCGCCGACCGCATGATGCGTCCGTCCTACGGCCTGGCGGAGGCGACGGTCTTCGTGGCGACGGGCACCTGGAGTGAGTCGTCGCCGCCGGCCCGCTTCGACACCGACGAACTGGCCGCGGGCCGGGTGCGGCGCTGCCCTGCCGGGACCGGCACGGCGGCCGGGAAGTCGACCGTGCTCGTCGAGTACACGGTGCCGCAGTCACCGGCGCTGCGGATCGTCGACCGCGAGACGGGCCGGGTGTGCCCGGACGACGTGGTCGGTGAGATCTGGGTGCACGGCGATAACGTCGCCGAGGGCTACTGGCGCAAACCGCCGGAGGAGCAGACCTGTTTCGGCGCGACGCTCGTCGAACCGCCGGCGGGCACACCGGCCGGACCCTGGCTGAAGACCGGTGATCTGGGTTTCGTCTCCGACGGAGGCCTGTTCATCGTCGGCCGCATCAAGGACCTGCTCATCATCCGCGGCCGCAACCACTACCCCGAAGACATCGAGGCCACCGTCCAGGAGATCACCGGCGGCCGGGTCGCGGCCATATCGGTGCCGGTGAACAGCACCGAGAAGCTGGTCACCGTCATCGAGGTCAAGAAGCGGGCGGGCGCCGGTGACGCCGCGCACTGGCTCGACGGCGTCAAGAGCGACGTCACCTCGGCGATTTCCAACGCGCACGGGTTGAGCGTCGAGGACCTCGTCCTGGTGTCGCCGGGATCCCTTCCGACCACGACGAGCGGCAAGATCCGTCGCGCCGAATGCGAGGCGCAGTACCGCCGCGACCAGTTCACCCGGCTGGACGCCTGAGCCGGTTACAATCCGGCGAACCCCGCGCCCAGCAGCACGCAGCCGACCGCCGCCAGCATGATCGCGACTCCGCGCCGCCCCCGCGACTTCACCCAGTCGTACAGCGCCGCCAGCGTTGCGCGGGTGCGGACCGGGGCGACCAGGTAGCAGAGCAGCGGCACTTCGACGAGCGCGAAGGCCACCACGTTGAACATCATCAATGCGCCGACCTGGATGGTGGCCGCGGCGCCGGAGGCGACGATGAGCGTCAGCGCGGCTACGTAGTCGACGGACGGCAGCGCGATGCCGAGTCCGGCGACGCCCGCCGTCCAGAGCGAACGGCCGTTGAGCAGTTGCCGGGCCCGTGTCTCGATCGCCCCGACCCGCCGGTCGTCCCGCGCCTTTCCCAGCAGCCCGGTGGCCACCAGCGCGGCATTGACGAGCACAACCGCCCCGACCACGATCTGCACCCTCGGCAGGGTGAAATGGGCCGACCCGAGGGCCGGCCGCAGCACGAACAGGACGATCAGTCCGACCGTGATTCCCATCGCGAAACCGCCCGCGAGAAAGATGAGCAGTTGCAGCGTCGGGCGGGGCCGGTTGAGCAGCAGCAGCGTCATGCCGATCCGGAAGGGTTCCAGGCTGACCGCGCCGGCCATCACGAGGAGCGTCAACCACATGGCGGGGTCGTCAAGCCGGCCGGCCGGTCACGGCCAGCGACGACGAGTTCGGCATGCGGGTCAGGTTACCGTCCGTCACCCTGCGCGTAGTCAGCGTCCGTCCTGCGTGGGATGATGGTCCGCGATGAGCGCAGCCGAGATCGACCTGAACCCCACGTCCCTGCGGGAGGCGTTCGGGCATTTCCCCTCCGGTGTCATCGCCATCGCGGCCGAGATCGGCGGCACCCGGGTCGGTCTGGCCGCGAGCACGTTCGTGCCGGTGTCCCTCGACCCGCCGCTGGTGTCGTTTTGCGTGCAGAACTCGTCGACCACCTGGCCGACCCTCGTCGACGCGCCGTTCCTGGGCATCAGTGTGCTCGGCGAGTCACACGACGAGGCGGCCCGCACGCTGGCGGCCAAGACGGGCGACCGGTTCGCCGGCCTGGAGACGACGTCCAGCAAGCACGGCGCCGTGTTCATCCACGGCACCAGCGTCTGGCTGGAGAGCGCGATCGAGCAGCAGATCCCGGCCGGGGATCACGTCATCGTCGTATTGCGGGTGAACGCGATCACCGTCCACGACGACGTGCCGCCGATCGTCTTCCACCGCAGCGCCTTCCGCAAGCTCGGCGCCTGAGCCGCGCCGCGCGTCAGGGCCGCTGAGCCAGCTGTTCCCGGTAGCCCTCGATCCGTTGCTCCAGTTCCGTGGCGTCGGCCGGCCGGCCCTCTTTGTGGGCGAGTTCGGCGCGGGCCGTCAGTTCACGGATGGCGGTGCGAATGTCGTTGACGCTGAGGGTTTCCCGCATCTTCGTGCCTTTCGTCGTTGATTGGCCGCTCTGGTCGAGGGTACCCACCGCCGAACGAATTCAGCGCCCAGATCGAAGACCTGGACGCTGAATCGTGACGCTGTCGGCTAGCGCCGGAACAACTTGTTGCCGAGCCAGACGATCGGGTCGTACTTGCGGTCGGCGACGCGCTCCTTCATGGGAATCAGCGCGTTGTCGGTGATCTTGATGTGCTCGGGACACACCTCGGTGCAGCACTTGGTGATGTTGCAGTAGCCCAGCCCGAACTCGTCCTGCGCCATGTCCTTGCGGTCCAGCACGTCGAGCGGGTGCATGTCCAGCTCGGCGATGCGCATGTGGAATCGGGGTCCGGCGAAGTTCTGCTTGTTCTCCTCGTGGTCACGCACCACGTGACAGACGTTCTGGCACAGGAAGCACTCGATGCACTTGCGGAACTCCTGGCTGCGCTCGACGTCCTCCTGCTGCATCCGGTACTCGCCGGGCTGCAGGTCCTTGGGCGGGGTGAACGACGGGATCTCGCGCGCCTTCTCGTAGTTGAACGACACGTCGGTCACCAGGTCGCGCATGACGGGGAAGGTGCGCAGCGGCGTGACGGTGATGGTCTCGTCCTCGCCGAAGGTCGACATCCGCGTCATGCACATCAGCCGTGGCCGGCCGTTGATCTCCGCCGAGCACGAGCCGCACTTGCCGGCCTTGCAGTTCCACCGCACCGCCAGGTCCGGCGTCTGGGTGGCCTGCAGCCGGTGGATGACGTCGAGCACCACCTCACCGTCGTTGACCTCCACGGTGTAGTCCTGCAGATCACCCCCGTCGGGGTCGCCGCGCCACACCCGCATGTTCGCGTCATAGGTGGCCATCTCAGCTGCTCCGTTCCGGGTGGTTGGCAAGTTCGGCGTCGGTGTAGTACTTCGTGAGCTCGCCGAGCTCGAAGATCTCCAGCAGGTCCGGACGCATCGGCACCTGCTGCTCGGGGGTCACCGTGACGTCGGGCACCGCGGTGGCCGCGTTCTGGCCCGGCGCCGTCCGGCACACCAGCAGGGTGTTGCGCCAGTTGGCGTCCATCTCGGGGTAGTCGTCCCGGGTGTGTCCGCCGCGGCTTTCGGTGCGCGTCAGCGCCGCCTTGGCCACGCACTCGCTGACCAGCAGCATGTTGCGCATGTCGATGGCCAGGTGCCAGCCGGGATTGAAGATCCGGCCGCCGTCCACGGTGACGTTGGCGTAGCGCTGCTTGAGCACCTCGAGCTTGGCCAGCGCCTCCTCGATCTCGGCTTCCTTGCGGATGATGCCGACGAGGTCGTTCATCGTCTCCTGCAGTTCGGCGTGCAGGGTGTACGGGTTCTCCGCGTCGGCCTTGGGCTCGAACGGCGACAGTGCCGCCGTCGTCGCCGAGGCGACCGCTGCGTCGCTGACCGCCGGCCGGTTGGACAGCGCCCGCACGTAGTCGGCCGCGCCCAGGCCGGCGCGCCGGCCGAACACCAGCAGGTCACTCAGCGAGTTGCCGCCGAGCCGGTTGGAGCCGTGCATACCGCCGGAGCACTCGCCGGCGGCGAACAGGCCGGGGGTGGCCGCGCCGCCGGTGTCCGGGTCGACCTCGATGCCGCCCATCACGTAGTGGCAGGTCGGGCCGACCTCCATCTCGTCCTTGGTGATGTCCACCTCGGCGAGCTCCATGAACTGGTGGTACATCGACGGCAGGCGCTTCTTGATCTCCTCGGGCGTCATCCGCGAGGCGATGTCGAGGTAGACGCCGCCGTGCGGGGTGCCGCGGCCGGCCTTCACCTCGGAGTTGATGGCGCGGGCCACCTCGTCGCGGGGCAGCAGGTCGGGCGTGCGGCGTGCCGAGTCGTTGTCCTTGAGCCACTGGTCGGCTTCGGCTTCGGTTTCGGCGTACTGCCCCTTGAACACCGCGGGGATGTAGTCGAACATGAACCGCTTGCCCTCGGAGTTCTTCAGCACCCCGCCGTCGCCGCGGACACCCTCGGTGACCAGGATGCCCTTGACCGAGAGCGGCCAGACCATGCCGGTCGGGTGGAACTGGATGAACTCCATGTTGATCAGGCCGGACCCCGCGCGCATGGCCAGGGCGTGCCCGTCGCCGGTGTACTCCCAGGAGTTCGACGACACCTTGAACGACTTGCCGATGCCGCCGGTGGCCAGCACCACCGCGGGCGCCTCGAACAGGATGAACTTGCCGCTCTCGCGCCAGTAGCCGAAAGCACCGGCGATCCGGTCACCGTCCTTGATCAGGTCGGTGATCGAACACTCGTGGAAGACCTTGATGCGCGCCTCGTAGTCGCCGAGTTCGGCCTTGTCCTCCTGCTGCAGCGAGACGATCTTCTGCTGCAGGGTGCGGATGATCTCCAGGCCGGTGCGGTCGCCGACGTGGGCCAGCCGCGGGTAGGTGTGGCCACCGAAGTTGCGCTGGCTGATCCGGCCGTCCTTGGTGCGGTCGAACAGCGCGCCGTAGGTCTCCAGCTCCCAGACCCGGTCCGGGGCCTCCTGGGCGTGCAGCTCGGCCATCCGCCAGTTGTTGAGGAACTTGCCGCCGCGCATGGTGTCACCGAAGTGCACCTGCCAGGAGTCCTTGGTGTTGACATTGCGCATCGCCGCCGCGCAGCCGCCCTCGGCCATCACGGTGTGCGCCTTGCCGAACAGCGACTTGGTCACCACGGCGACCCGCAGGCCCCGCTCGCGCGCCTCGATGACCGCTCGCAACCCTGCACCACCGGCACCGATCACGACCACGTCGTACTGGTGCCGTTCGACCTCAGTCATTCGTCCTCACTTGCCTATTCGCGTGTATTTACTTGTCAGCCAATGAATCTCGGGTCGGCGAACCACCCGGCCGAGACGGCCATGACGTAGAAGTCGGTCAGCATCAGGGTGCCCAGCGTGATCCACGCGTACTGCTTGTGCCGGGTGTTCAGCTTGCTGATCTGGGTCCAGATCCAGTACCGCACCGGGTGTTTGGAGAAGTGCTTGAGACGTCCGCCGGTCACATGCCGGCAGGAGTGGCAGGACAGGGTGTAGACCCACAGCATGACGACGTTGACCCACAGGATGACGTTGCCCAGGCCGAACCCGAATCCGCTGGGCGAATGCATCGCGATGATCGCGTCGTAGGTGTTGATGATCGAGATGATGCCCGCGATGTAGAAGAAGTAGCGGTGGGTGTTCTGGATGATCAGCGGAAGCCGGGTCTCGCCGGTGTATTTCGCGTGCGGTTCGGCCACCGCGCAGGCGGTCGGCGACTGCCACACCGAGCGGTAGTAGGCGCCGCGGTAGTAGTAGCAGGTCAACCGGAACAGCAGCAGGAACGGCAGCGACAGCGCCGCGAACGGCAACCACCAGGCCCCGGGGATGATTTGCGGCCAGAAGTGGCTGGCTTCCGGGGTGCACCACTTGCTGACGCACGGCGAGTAGAACGGCGTCAGATAGTGGTAGTCGGCGACGAAGTACCACTTCTGCATGAAGGCGCGCACGGTCGCGTAGATGACGAAGGCGGCGAAGCCGAGGTCGACGATCAGCGGCGACTTCCACCAGGCGTCGGTGCGCAGCGTCTTCTGCGGGATCGCGGCGCGGGTGGGGGAGAAGACGCCGGTGCCCTGGCCGGGCCGGTTTGCAGTGGGCGCGCTCATGTATTCGGTTTCCTTAGCTCGGACAGTGCGGGACTGGAGGCGGGAGCGGCTGTCATCGGTCACGGTACGACACTTGATGCTAGCCATTTCACCAGCCTGGCGTGACACACATCACGTCATCGCCGGCACCCCCACCTGCCAGGGCTTATGCCGCCGCGCCGGGCCCTGTGATCCGATACCTGCGCCCGGACCGTCGCCGGCCTTCCGAAAACACGAAAACGTCCGGTGGGCGAGGTGCCCACCGGACGTTTCGGGATGCCGTCAGTTGGTTTCGATCTGGATGCGCCGCGCGCCGGGCAGCTCCGGCTTCCGGTGCGCCCCGCTGACCCGTACCGACAGCACTCCGGCGTGGTACGAGGCCGACACGTCGTCACCGGTGACGTGCTCGGGAAGCGCGAACGAACGGCGGAAGGCGCCGTAGCGCACCTCGTGCAGCACGCGGGTTGCCTTGACGCCCGACTCGGTGTCCTCGGCCGGCTTGGCGTCGAACTCGTCGCGACGCTCGCCGTGGATGACCAGGCGGCCGTCCTCGACGTCGACGTTGACGTCCTTGCTCACGTCGACGCCCGGCAGTTCGAGGCGGATCACGGCGTCGTCGCCGTCCTTGATCACCTCGGCGGCCGGGTTGAATGCCGCGGCCTGATCGAGTGGCTTGATCCAGTCACTGGCGGCGGCAGGCCCGAAGAAATCGCGGACGAACCGGTCGGCGCTCCACGTCGGCCGGCCCCACAGCGCAACACTCCGCTGGTTGGTCATGTTCACTCCTTTGATTAGGTGTCCGACCGGCATCCCGCCGGCCCGTCACCCATACAAACTTGAGTGGACTACGCTTAAGTTCCGCTTCGGCGTTCGCCGTCGGCGAACGGTGTCACCAGACGTCGCCGTCGCGCCAGTCGCAGGCCAGCGCACCGGTCAGGTCGACGCCGATGTTGTTGGGCAGGACCAGGACGGTGCCGTCGTCGTCCGGGGTGCGGACCGGCCCGGCGGGCGCGAGCACCGACGTCGGGCCGAGCCAGCGCTGCCAGCCGCGGGCGGTGTAGAAGCCGTCCGCGCCGTCTGTCGCGGACAGCGCGCCCGTGGAGTAGGCGCCGCGGATCACCTGCTCGGCGGCGTCCATGACGGCGGTGCCCAGGCCCTGGCCGCGCCACTCGGGATGAACGGCCACGGCTTCGACATAGCCGCACCGCAACGCGACCCCGCGGTGCAGCAGCCGGCGCTGCACCACGGCGGCGTGGGCGATCATGGCGCCGCGGTGCTGGATCAGCGCGTGCATGCCGCCCAGCGCGTGCTCCCAGTCATGCTCGGTGAAATGCCCGTCGAACGCCTCGGCGAGCATCAGCTTGGCGTGCTCGCGGGTTTCGTTGTCCAGGTCGGCCGTGTGAACCAGGCGGGCGGTGTGAACCTGGGTGTGCACACCTTGAGTTCTACACCCGCGGCCGGCTCCAGTGCAGCCGCACCGTCTGGCCCGGGCGAATCTGGGCCGCCTTGTCGATGTCGGCGTCGACGACCACACCGGCGACCGGATAGCCGCCGGTGACCGGATGGTCTGGGCCCAGGATCACCGGCAGCCCGTTGGGCGGAACCTGGATCGCGCCGCGGGTCGCGCCCTCCGACGGCAGCTGCCGGTGCGGATCCCGGTGGCGCATCGGGGTGCCCGTCAGCCGCATCCCGACCCGGTCGCTGCGGTCGGAGGCCACCCACACGTTGTGCACCAGCGCGTCGGGATCGACGAACCAGTCGTCGCGCGGCCCCGGCATGACGCGCAGGTCGAGCATCTGACCCGCGATGGTGGCCACCGGCGCCTGCTCGATCTCCGGATATTCGTCGGTGTGCTCGCCCACCGGCACCACGTCGCCGGCCCGCAGTGGCCGCGGCCCGAGCGCCGACATCACGTCGTAGCTGCGCGAACCCAGCACCGGCTCCACGTCGATGCCGCCGCGGACGGCCAGGTAGCTGCGCAGCCCGGTGTCCGGCGATCCGAGCGAGATCACCTCGCCGTCGCGCACATGCTGAATGCTGTTGGTGCCGAACGGTTTCCCGTTCACGGTCGGGGTGGTGTCGGCGCCGGTGACGGCGATGTCGACGTCCCCGCCGCACACCCGCGCGGTCAGGCCGCCGAACATCACCTCCACGGTCGCGCGGTCGTCGGGATTGGCCACCAGTCGGTTGGCCAGGGTGTGTGAGCGGCGGTCGGCGGCACCCGACCGCGTCACTCCCAGGTGCGCCATCCCGGTGCGGCCGAGGTCTTCGACCAGGGCCAGTGGGCCGGTGCGCAGGATCTCCAACGTGGTCACGGCATTCTCCTCAGACGGCGCGGAACTGAACCCACATGCCGGGGACCAGCAGGGCCGGGTCCGGCCTGTGCAGATCCCACAACTGTGCGTCGGTGTGCCCGATCAGCTGCCAACCGCCGGGCGACTGCCGCGGATAGACGCCGCTGAACTCACCGGCCAGCGCGACGGCGCCGGCCGGCACCGCGGTGCGCGGTTCGGCCCGGCGCGGCACCCGCAGGCGGGGGTCACCGTCGACCAGATAGCCGAAACCCGGTGCGAATCCGGTGAATCCGACCCGCCACAGGGTGCCGGTGTGGGCGGCGATGACGCCGACGGGATCCAGTCCGGTCAGCCGGCCCACCTCGATGAGGTCGGCGCCGTCGTAGACCACGTCGATCACGACGTCGGGCCGGCCGTCGGCGGGGCGGGCGTCGGCGGGATTGCGCGGCACGCGAAGTCGGCCGATGCGCTGCCGGGTGGGGCCCTGGTAGCCCGGGCCGGCGAGTTTGATCAGTACGGTGCGGGCACCCGGCACGATGTCGACGACGCCGGGCAGCGCGGCCCGGTGCAGGGTGCCGGCCCAGGCCAGAACGGCGCTGGTGTCGGCGCATTCGAGCAGGAGTGCGGAGTCGCCGTAATCATGCACCATGTCAAGGAGTTTCAAGTCCAGACGGACATCCGAAGCGGCGTTCATGTACCGACGTTACCGCCGAGTAGTGACGCGGGCCAGTGACTTTATCCGTCCGCCAGAGGAGCCTTAACGACGGCTCATCAACCGCGGTCACACCATCGGCTCGTAGGTCGGTTCGTGGCGCTTCACGTAGCCGATCACCCGGTAGGTGATGGGCAGCATGACCACCTCGACGGCGGTCTTGTAGAACCAGCCCAGCGCGGTGTAGACGGCGAAGTCGCGGAAGGTGTTGATGCCGATCGCGCCCGCGGCGATCGAACAGAACACCAGCGTGTCACCGAGTTGCCCGGCGAACGTCGAGCCCACCAGCCGGGCCCACAGGTGCTTCTCCTTGGTCCGTTCCTTGATCGCCACCACGGTCCAGGCGTTGATGGTCTGCCCGACGATGAAGCCCGCCAGCCCGGCGATGATCAACTGGGTGTAGGCGTGCACCACGTTCTGGAAGTGCGCCTGGTTCTCGTAGAAGTCGGCGGCCGGCAGGTAGACCGTCACCCAGAACACCAGCGCCGCCAGGATGTTCATCGCGAAGCCGAGGAGGATCGCCCGGCGCGCGGCGCCGAAACCGTAGACCTCCGAGAGCACGTCGCCGATGACGTAGGTCAGCGGGAACACGATGAAACCGCCGTCGGTGATGATCGGGCCGAACGCGACGCCCTTGGTGGCGGTGACGTTGGAGATGATCACCAGCGCGGTGAACACCGCCACGAACACCGGGTAATAGACCGAGCCCACCTGCGCGAAACCGCTCGGCCGGTGGTCGGTGAGATCCCTGCTGGTCACCTGGCCATCCAAGCGCATTGTCGGCCCGGGTGGGAACTCAGAGCCACGGCACAGGGGCCCGCCCTATCGCAGTGCGGCGGCCAGCAGCGGCGGCAGTTGGTCGGCCACCGCCGGATAGGACAAGACCGACGAGAAGGCGATGGCGCCCGCAAGGTCCTTGCCGGTGAACACGTTTCGGTCGAGTTTGGTCGCGCGCAGGCCGGCGATCGCCGGGTTGGCCAACAGGGCGGCCCGGTCCTCGTCGCTCTCGGTCGTCCAGATCAGGACGTCGGCGTCGTCGAGGGCCGCCGCCGCCTGGTCGAGGGGGATGACGGCCCGGTGGTCGTCGCGTCCGTAGGACTTGATGCCGTCCGGCGGCGTGAATCCCATCTGGTTCAAGAAGTCGGTGCGCCAGCCGGGCAGGGTGGCGACCACGCCGTTGTCCCACAGCCTGCCCTCCAGCAGGACGGCCTTCTTGTCCTTGAACTGCTGGTTGTCGGCGCCCACCTGGGTGAAACCGTCGTCGACGGCCTTAATGAGGTTCTTCATGGTGTCGTCCTGGAACACCGCGGCGCCGATCGCCGCGGCCTGGGTCTTCCAGGGCTCGAAGAATGCGTCGGTGCCGGACTGGGGAATCGTCGGAGCGATCGCCGACAGTTTCTGATAGCTGTCGGCGTCCAGGCCGGCGTTGGTCGCCACGATCAGATCCGGTTTGAGCGCGGCGATCTTGTCGACCTGGACACCGTCGTCGAGGTTCAGCAGGACCGGTTGGGCCGCACCGAGTTTCGGCTGCGCCCAGGGCCATACCGCGAACGGTTGGCTGCCGAACCACTCGGTGGTGGCGATCGGCACCACACCGAGTGCCAGCAGGCTGTCCTGCTCGGTGAAGCCGGCGCTGACGACACGCTTGGGTGGCGCCGGAACGGAGGTTTCACCGAACGCATGCTTGACGACGGCGGCGCCACCGCCGGGGGTGCCCGGCGCCGGTTTGTCCCGTGAACAGGCCGCCAGCGCCAGGCCGGCCATCCCGGTCAGCCCGAGGAACCCCCGTCTGCTCCACTGCGTCTGCACGGGGCGAGACTATCCCGGCTACAGCTTGGACAGGCGCTTGTTGATCAGACGGCTCACCGCGGGCGGGGCCAGTCGGCTGGCCGTATTGGCCACCTTCGTCATCGTGCCGACCGGAAAATGCACCTGGTGCAAGGCTTTTCGCAGTCCGGACAAGTCGACGGCGGCGATGATCGCGTCGGCCACGTCCGCCGCGCTGAGGTGTATTCCCAGCGAGTCGGTGGAGCCGGTGTGCACGCCTTCGATCATCGCGGTCTTCACGAACAACGGCCACATGTCGATGACGCGGATGTCGTGGCGCTGCCACTCGAGGTTGAGCGCCTCGGTGAGACCTCGCACGAAGAACTTCGTCGAGCTGTAGACCGCCAGCTCGGCCTGTCCGTAGATGGCCGAGGCCGACGCCAGGTTGACCACCACCGCCGACGGCGTCGAGCGCAGATACGGGAACGCCGCGTACAGACCGTTGACCGTCCCCTTGCAGTTGACGTCGATCTCCTTGTGGCTGACGGCGACGTCGATCTCCTCGAAGCGGCCCGACGCCAGGATGCCGGCGTTGTTGATCATCACGTCGAGCCGGTTGCCGTTCGTTTGCGCGAATTCGGATACCCGGCTTGACATTTCGTCGTAGTCGGTGACGTCGAGATGGCCGGTGAGCACCGTGCCGCCGGTGCTGCGGATGCTCTCGGCCGTGGTGGCCAGCCCGGCCTCGTCGATGTCGTAGGCGCCGACGGTGTAGCCGCGGCCGGCGAACGCCACGGCGGTGGCCCGGCCGATGCCGGCGCCGGCTCCGGTGATGAACACGGACTTACCCATCGGCGTCCTTCGGGAAAGGCAATCCGGCGTCGAGGAATTCGAGCGCCCGGTTGATGTCGTCGGGATCCATCGGGGCACCGTGCAGCGAGGCCATGATGACCCCGGTGATCGCCCCGGCGGTTGTTCGCAACCGCGGGTCGTCGGCGCGCAGCCGCAGCCGGATCGCCAGCGCGGCCTTGATCTGCTCGATGGTGTCGATGTACTGGTTGTAGAGCGCACCGCGGGCTTCGGGCAGGGTGTACATCAGCTTCTGGCGGGCCCGTTCCGGTTCCCATTCGGTGCTGCTGATCCCGGTGAACATGTGCCCCACGGCGAGCCGGTAGGCGGCGACCGGCGACAGTTCCGGCGGCGCGTTGATGAACGCGTCGATGATCGGATCCATCAACTGGTCGGGGATGAGCAGCGCCTCCTTGTTGGCGAAGTACCGGAAGAAGGTGCTCGGCGAGACGTCGGCGGCTTGTGCGATCTGTTCGACGGTGGTTGCGGCGTATCCGTTGGCCTCGAAGAGCTTGAGCGCCTGTACGCGGATGGTTTCCCGGGTCCGTATCTTCTTTCGTTCCCGCAATCCCGGCGGATGATCATCGGACGCCATCAGCCCATTGTGGCATCACAACAGGATCGCGACGGCCAGTCCGATCATCATCACCGCAATGACGCCGTCCAGGATGCGCCACGTCGTCGGCCTGGCGAACAACGCGCTCAGTCTGGTGGCTCCGAAGCCCAGGCCGGTGAACCACACGACACTTGCGGTGACCGCGCCGACGCCGAAGATCCATCGACCGTCCTTGTGTTCGTTGGCAAGCGCGCCCAGCAGGACGACGGTGTCGAGATAGACGTGCGGGTTGAGGAAGGTCAACGCCAGGCACGTTCCCAGCACGCCGGCCAGCCGGGCCGGCGCCGCCTCCGACGGGGTGAGCGTGCCGGGCCTGACCGCGCGGCGGGCGGCCAGCAGTCCGTATCCGGCCAGAAAGACGGCACCGCCGAATCGTGCGATGGTCACGACGTCGGGGTGTGCCGTTACCAGCGCGCCGAAGCCGGCGATTCCGGCGGTGATGAGCACCAGATCGGAAACCGAGCACAGCGCGACGACGGCCAGGACGTGCTCCCGGCGGATGCCCTGGCGCAGCACGAACGCGTTCTGCGCGCCGATCGCGGCGATCAGCGCCATGGTGGTGGCGAAGCCGGAGAAGTAGACGACGGCCAGGGAGCTGTTCACCGGACCGACGGTAGGCCGCACCGGCGAAGCAGAACAGCTAATGATTCTCAATGTGCATTAGAGGAACTGATGCGGTCGCGGAGCAGCCCGGCGGGAGTCCGTCTTAAGACGTCACGGCGCTGATATGGCGCCGGTGAGTTGCCAGTCGTCGGGCAGCCCGTGGATGGTGAGCGTCTCGTTTTCCGCTTCCACGTCGATCGTGGCGCCGCCGAGACGCAGGTTCGTCATGGTGACTTTCCCCCACTCGGACGGCAGCTGTGGCACAGCCGTGATGTGCCGGTTGGGCACGTCGGGGTCCAACCCGAGAAAGGCCCTGAGCAGTAACAGGGGGGCAGCGCTGGACCAGGCTTGCGGTGAGCAGGAAGTGGGATACGGGATCGGCGAGTGGAACTGTGTTCTCGGAAAACCGCAGTACAACTCGGGCAGGCGGCAACCGAACGCCTCGGCGGCATCGAGCAGGCCGGTCGTCAGCCGCTGGGCGAGGTCCACGGCGTCCGGCAGGTGCCGATAGCGCAGCAGTCCGGCCACCGCCAGCGCAGTGTCGTGCGGCCAGACCGATCCGTTGTGATAGCTCATCGGGTTGTAGGCGCCCATCGTGCTGGCCAGGGTGCGCAGCCCGAAGCCGCAATCCATGTGCGGGCCGGAGAGCCGCTCGATGAGCGTCGCGGCGTGTTCGTCGCTGGCCACACCGGTCCACAGGCAATGCGCGACGTTGCTCGTCAACGCGTCGACCGGCCGTTTGCGTCCGTCCAGCGCCACCGCGTACCAACCGCGGTCCGGCAGCCAGAACGACTCGAGGAACTCGGCCCGTAAGGCCTCGGCGCGGGCGCGTAACCGCGCGGCCCGGTTGGTGTCGCCGAACCCGTCGGCCAGGTCGGCGCGCGCCAGCAGCGCGGCGTAGTAATAGCCCTGTACCTCACACAGCGCGATCGGCGGATCGGCGATGCTGCCACCGGCGTCGTTGATGCCGTCGAAGCTGTCCTTCCAGCCCTGGTTGATCAGGCCGCGGTCGGTGGCGCGCCGGTACTCGACGAAACCGTCCGCGTCGCGGTCGCCGTAGCGCTCGGCCCAGGCCAGCGCCGCATCCGCGGCCGGTAGCAGCGCGCGAACCTCCGATTGATCGGCGCCCCACCGCCGGCACTCGGCCAGCAGCATGACGAACAACAGGGTGGCGTCCACAGAGCCGTAGTAGACGTCGCCGCCGAGCACCTCCGTGCTGGCCGGTCCGCGGCGGATCTCGTGCATGATGCGACCGGGTTCTTCCTCGGTGATCGGATCCACGCGGCGGCCCTGCACGGCTGCCAGCTGCCGGAGGGTGCCGATGGACAACCCGATGTCCAGCGGCAACGCCATCCACGCGGTCAGTAGGCTGTCGCGGCCGAACAGCGTCATGAACCACGGCGCCCCAGCGGCCACGAACAATCCGCTCTGACCCGTCTCGTCGTGCATCAGCAGGGCGCCCAGGTCGCTCTGCGTCTGGCGGAGGACGTCCGTCAAGACGCGGTCGTCGGCCTTCACGGCGGTCGCGGCATCGCGCCACGCCCCCATCTTGCGGGCCGGGGCACTGGACTTCGCGTGCTCGCCGCGACGAGACCGGGCCGTCACCGTGTTGTCGGGCCCGGTGGGGTCTGCGAGGACCTCGGTGTGCCATTGCTGCCCGGCGGGCACCACCACCCGCCAGCTCAGCCGTCCCGGGGCCAGCATCGGGTCGCCGGAGGCCCGCACCCGGAGGCCGCGGACTCGCTCGCCCCATTCCTGCACGGCCAGTTCGCCTTCCAGCACCGTCCCCTCGCCGCCACGCAGCGGCGCCCGGCCCTCCTTGACCGCGAACAGGTCGGCGAAGTCGGCGTCGACGTGCAATTCCAGCGACACCACGGTGGGTTCATGGTCAAGGTTTTCCACGGTGATCGTTTCGTGCAGCCCGCTCGTCACCAGCCGCTCGCGAATCACCAGAAGCGTGCTGTCGGCACGGTCGGCCCGCGGTGGGCGCTGCAGGATGAACTGTGCGGAGAACGCTTCGGACGGCTGCACCGACAACGGTTCCGGCGGTTGACCGTCGATTCTCAACTCCCACTTGGACAGCATCCGGGCGTCGCGGAAGAACAACCCGTGCGGCCGGCCCGCCACAATGTCGCCCCGGCGATCCGAGAGGCAGAACGTCGACCCTTCCACCAGCGTGACGGTGTCGGCACACGACCCGAGGCGAAGCGGGGCGCTGCTGTTGAACGCGACCTGCGGGGTGGTCATGTGACGGCCTTGTCACCCCTGGGCCGCTCAAGCGGATGTGGGCAGCCTGCAGCCGTGTGTCTCGTCGGTGTCGCCGCGCAGTAATCGGTCATAGATTCGTTCATATCCGGCAGCCAGCTGGCCCACGTCGAACTTCGTTGCCACGTGACGCCGACAGGCATGCGGGTCGAGACCGCTGCTTTTCCGGATCGCGTCGGCCAGTTCGGTTGGCTGCTCACAGATTAACCCCGTCACCCCGTCGACCACCACTTCACCGACGGCGCCGGCGCGCAACGCGACCACCGGTGTGCCGCACGCCATGGCCTCGATCATGACCATGCCGAACGGCTCCTCCCACCGGATCGGAAAGAGCAGACAGCGCGCGCGGGCCAGAAGCTTTCGTTTGCTCTCCGCGTCGGCCTCGCCGAACTCGTGATCGCTGTCCGACAGCAACGGACGGATCTCCTGATCGAAATAGGTCTGCTCCGACGGCTCGCTGCATTTGCCCGCCAATACGAGCGGCACACCCGCCTCGTGGGCGGCCCGCAGCGCAAGGTGCGCCCCCTTGTAGGGCGCGAAACGGCCGAGGAACAACACATAGTCGTCCTTCTCCGCCCGCAACGGCCAATCGTGGACCCGTAGCGCGTTGTGCACGCGTCCCACCCAGTTGAGGTCGGGGGCCAGTTCCCGCTGGCGATCACTGATGGCGACCAGCGCGACGTCGTCGCGCAGCGCGTGATAGTACGCGTGGAGATCCTCGTCGATGGGACCGTGCACCGTCACCACCGTGGGCAACCCGAGCATGCGGTAGACGGGCGCGTTGAGCACGCCCGCGAAGGTGTGATCGTGGACGACGTCGATCCCGTCGGCCGCGGCGATGTCGGCAATCGCCTTGCGCACCTTCAGCGCATGCATCACCTCCGGATAGGGTTCGCCGAGGCGGTCGGGAACCGTGTGCTCCCAGAGCGGCACGAATCGGGCAGGGGTGCCGGGCTCGCCCGCACCCAGCAGAGTGACGTCGTGTCCTCGGGCCACCAGCGCCTCGACAAGGTCCGCCAGAACCGTTTCCACGCCGCCGTAACCCTTGGGTGGGACGTCGAAAAATGGCGGTGCGATTTGCACTATCCGCAACGTCATCACCTCCTTCTCGCCCGCGGCGGGCCCTCGATGCGCTTGGCGCCCGGCTGGGTCTGCTCTTGGTGAATCGATCGTCGGAGTTCACTTCTGTGATGGCCGATTTCGGCACGGCTAAACCTCTGCACGGGTTTTCGGAGGGCCGGCTTGGTGCGTCGACCGTCTTTCGCCGGCTCGTTGTTGAGTTGGAGTCCGGGGCGGATGGGTACGTTGCAACGCATGGACATCGTCGCGACTTTGACGCAGACCGGGCGATCCGCCGTCTCGCTGTACCGCCGCACGGGCGCCGACGTGCCGTTCGGGGATCCGTTGCCGTCGCACGGCACCGAGATGGAGGGCTGGTTCTGGCGGCTGACCGACCCCGAAGCCGGACGTGTCGTGGTGGCGTTGTGCAGCGCCAACCGACATCCCGACGGTGACTGGGCGACGGCAGCCATCGCGCTGCACCCCGGCGGCGTGGTCCGCTCGGCCGCCGTCGACACGGTGACCGCGGACCGGAATCACTTTGCGGTGCAGGGCCGCTCCGGGACCGACTGCCTGAATGCGACCACCGACCGGCTCGAAATGGAGATCGGCGACTGTGCCGTCGACCTGACGTTCCGGGACGAGCACCGGTGGCCGAAGGCGTTCGGCGGTGGCGGGGTGTTCTCGTCGGTGCCGTTCCTGAACCAGTACTGGCATCCCTACCGCCTGGGTGGCCGCGCGTCCGGCACCGCGCGATTCGGAAGCCGGCGCTGGGATTTCGACGACGCCGTGCTGTACTGCGAACGGAACTGGGGAGCGGGATTCCCCCGGCGATGGTGGTGGGGCCAGGCCCACGACTTCGGCGACGACGACGTCTGCGTGGCGTTCTCGGGCGGCCTGCTGGAGTTGGGTCCGCTGAACCGCGAAGTCACCGGAGTCGTTGTGCGACTGGGTGATCGGGTCATCCGGATCACCCCGCCGGCGCTGACCTCCTACCGCGGCGGCGACGACCGCTGGCAGATCCGCGCACAGACGTTGCGGTATCGCGTCGACCTGGACGGCCGCGGTGTCCCCGAGGGCCCGCACGCCCTGCCGGTGCCGCTGCCCGCGGAGCGGCGCAACATCGACAGCGACTTCGAATACTTGGCGGGCAGTCTGCGCTGCACCGTTCGCGAATGGGGCCGGGTCATCTTCGATGGCACCTCCGAGCTCGCCGGGCTCGAAATCGGTAGCCGTCCGGACTGAGCGTCAGGTCCAGGCGCGTTCCCGCCAGCGCCAGGCGCTGTCCCGCAGAAACTGGTCCAGGTCGCGCGGCGGGCGGCCGAGGAGCTGCTGCACCTCGTCGGTGATCGGCTGGTTCCGGCCGAGCCGGGTCAGCGTGTAGACCGCCACCATGAATCCGATGGCGTCCCAGCCCAGACCGCGGCGGCGCAGCCGGGCGGCGAAGCGCACCACACCCGGGTGGGTGTAGGTGACCGGGTAGCCCAGGGCAGTGGTCAGCGCGGCGGCGACCTCATCCATGCTCAGCGCCGCGGGCCCCGTCAGGTGATGAACCACGTTGCGGTGCGCGGCCGGGTCCGTCAGTGCCAGTGCCGCCACCTCGGCGGCGTCGCGGGCGTCGATGAACGTGGTCCGTCCCCGGCCGGCCGGGATGAACAGTTCGCCGTGTTCGACGATGTCGGTTCCGTGGCTGGAGATCGAGCGGTGCAGGTTCTGCATGAAGAAACTGCACCGCAGCAGCGTCCAACTCATCGACGACGTCTGCAGTGCCGCTTCCACTTTGTAGTGCGGGATGAACCGGGCCCGGTCGGCGCCGAACACCGACACGTACACCACATGCCGGCAGCCGGCGGCCTCGGCGGCATGAATGAACGGGATGATCGCGTCCCGGGCGGCGCGGTTGCCCGGCAGCGGGAACAACAGGAACAGGGTGTCGACGTCGGCCAGGGCCGCCGGCCAGGTGGCGCGGTCGAAGAAATCGAACCGGCACACCTGCGGTTCGCCGGCCGCCGGGTCGCGCGACCGGTCGGGATGACGGCTGGCCACCCGCCAACCGCCGGCCGGGGGAGCGGCGCGCAGCACCTCCACCAGTTCCGCGCCCACGTTCCCGGAGGGACCGGTGATCAATAACATCGCAGCTGTATAGCACGCGGACTACGGGGTGAGGACGACCTTGACCGCGCCGTCCTGCTTCTTCTGGAAGATCTCGTAGGCGTGCGGCGCCTGTTCGAGCGGCAGCACATGGCTGGCGAAGTCGTCGACGCCCAGCGGGTCGTCGTCACCGAGCAGCGGCATGATGTCGCCGACCCACTTCTTGACGTTGGCCTGCCCCATCCGCACCTGCACCTGCTTGTCGAACAGCGTCAGCATCGGCAGCGGATCGGCCATGCCGCCGTAGACACCGATCAGTGACACGGTGCCGCCGCGCCGGACGATGTCGACGGCCGAGTACAGCGCCTCGAGGCGGTCGATGCCGGCCTTCTGCATCACCGGTTTGGCGACCATGTCGGGCAGCAGGCCGCTGAATTGCTGGATGGCTTTGGCGACCGGTGAGCCGTGCGCCTCCATCCCGACCGCGTCGATCACCGAGTCGGTGCCGCGGCCGTCGGTGAGTCCGCGGATGACGTCGCCGAGCGGTTCCGGCAGGGTCTGCATGTCGATCACCTCGATGCCGCGGGCCTCGACGCGGGCCAACCGTTCGGGCACCCGGTCGACGCCGATGACACGGTAGCCGCGCTGTGCGGCGATCCGTGCGGCCATGTCTCCGATCGGGCCGAGTCCGAGAACCGTCACCGACCCGCCGTCGGGGACCGCGGCGTATTCGACCGCCTGCCAGGCGGTCGGCAACACGTCGGAAAGGTAGACGAAGCGGGCGTCGGGCGGGCCGAGCGGAACCTTGATGTGCGTGAACTGGGCCTGCGGCACCCGCAGGTATTCGGCTTGGCCGCCGGGCACGGAGCCGTAGAGCTCCGAGTAGCCGAACAGCGCCGCACCCATGCCCTTTTCGCGCACCTGGGTGGTTTCGCACTGGGTGTACAGCTTCAGGTCGCACATGTAGCAGTTGCCGCAGGAGATCTGGAACGGGATGACCACGCGGTCGCCGACCTTGAGATTTCCCACCGCGCTGCCCACCTCGCGCACGATGCCCATCGGTTCGTGGCCGAGAATGTCGCCGGGCGTCATGAAGGCGCCGAGCACTTCGTACAGGTGCAGATCGGAGCCGCAGATGTTGGTCGAGGTCACCTCGATGACGGCATCGGTGGGCTGTTCGATCCTCGGGTCGGGCACCGTTTCGACCCGGACGTCGCGTTTTCCGTGCCAGGTGACGGCTTTCACGGGTGGCTCCTCTCGCGTGGGCATGGGGTTGGCTGCGCGGCTGTCGCTCGGTCAGCCGGGCAGGGTCTCGCCGCCGATCGGGGCCAGCACCTCGCCGCTGTAATAGGACGACAGCCGGCCGGCCGCGAAGAACACGTACGACGGCGCGATCTCGTCGGGCTGGGCGGCGCGTCCCATGGGCGCCTGCTC
This sequence comes from uncultured Mycobacterium sp., assembly GCA_964611465.1. Lineage (GTDB taxonomy): Bacteria > Actinomycetota > Actinomycetes > Mycobacteriales > Mycobacteriaceae > Mycobacterium. The sequence continues at coordinate 57,751 of CAZTAA010000010.1, forward strand.
GCCGAACGACGCGGTCTTCTCGGCGTCCATCGTGGCGGGGATCAGTGGGGTCCAAACCGGTCCCGGCGCAACGCAATTCACCCGGATCCCGCGGTCACGCAGGGCTTGCGCGAGCGAATAGGTCAGCGCGACGACGGCACCTTTGGTCGCCGAGTAGTCGATCAGCGTCTTGTTGCCGCGCAGGCCGTTGATGGAGCCGGTGTTCACGATGGCGCCACCCGGGCTCAGATGCTCCAGGGCCGCCTTGGTCACGTAGAAGTAGCTGTCGATGTTGACCGCGAAGGTCCGCCGCCACTGTTCGTCGCTCAACTCGCCGAGGTCGTCGACCGGCGACTGGAACGCCACGTTGTTGACGAGGATGTCCAGGCCGCCGAGCCGTCCGGCGGTCTCGGCGACGACGGATCGGCAGTGCGACGCCTCGGCGAGGTCACCGGGCAGCGCCACGGCGCGCCGGCCCGCGTCTTCGATCAGCGACACGGTGTGGGCGGCGTCGTCATCCTCGTCGAGGTAGGCGATCGCCACGTCGGCGCCCTCCTTGGCGAACGCCACCGCAACGGCCCGGCCGATCCCGGAGTCACCGCCGGTGATCAACGCCCGCTTGCCCGCCAGCAGTTGGCTCCCCACGTAGTCGCGCATCTCGTCACGGGGACGCGGGTCCATCTCGGCGGTACGACCGGGATACGGGATGACACCGTGCGGTGCCGGATCGGCATTCTGCGACATGGCGACTCCTGTGTTTCGCGCTGACGCCGTGGGTACCACGGTGCCGACCCGGCGAAACCGCTGTCCGCCGACTGCGATGCGCACGGTTTAGCGCCGCCGCCGCTGGGCATGCTGCAGATACCCGACCATCGAAAGGAGATCGACGTGTCCACTCCGCATGCGCAGCATCGGGCCGCGGACGCCGTCCCGACCACCCCGGAGTTGTTGCGGGAGCTGTCCGCCCAGACCAGCCGCCTGATCCGGGACGAGATGCGGCTCGCCCAAAAGGAATTCGAGATCAGCGCACAGCGGGCCGGCCGCGGCGCGGGGCTGGCCGGTGCCGCCGGCGTACTGGCGGTGCTGGGGCTGGCCACACTGGTGGCGGCCGCGGTCGCGGCGCTGTCCCTGGTGCTCTCGGTCTGGCTGGCGGCTGTGGTGGTCGCGGTCGTCCTGTTCGCCGCCGCGGGCATCGCCGCCATGGTCGGCAAGAAGCAGGTCGAGCAGGCGAGCGAACCCCCGCGGGAATCGGCGGTCAGCGTCAAACAGGACTTCGAGACGATCAAGGAGTCGCGCCATGTCGCACGCTGACCAACCGGAGCCGCGGGCCGAGATCGACGAACTGGAGGCCGACATCGAGCAGACCCGCGCGGAGCTCGGCGAGACGGTCGCGGCGCTGACCGACAAGCTGGACGTCAAGGGCCGTGCGGAGCAGAAGGTCCAAGACGTCAAGGAGGACGTCAAGGCCAAGGTCGACACCGCCAAAGACAACACCAAAGATGTTGTGGCGCAAACTGTTCAGCGGTTTGAGCATCCGCGCAGGTCCGCCGTGCCGTGGGTGATCGCCGGCGCGGTGGTGCTGGCCGGCGCGCTGGTGTGGGCCAGGCGCCGGTGAAGGTGTCGGCCGCACAGCCCGGCGCGGCGCAGTTCGTTCCGGCCACCGATGCGATCGGCGAGTTGGCGGTTGCCGCGCGGGACTGTCGCGGCTGCGAGTTGTACCGGGAAGCCACGCAGGTGGTGTTCGGCGCCGGCTCGACGACGGCCGCCATGGTGATCGTCGGCGAACAGCCGGGAGACCGTGAGGACCGGGCGGGCAAACCGTTCGTGGGTCCGGCCGGCCAACTTCTGGACAAGGCGCTGGCCGCGGCGGGAGTCGACCGCGAACGGGTGTACGTGACCAACGCCGTCAAGCACTTCAAGTTCAGCCGCGCGGCCGGCCAGAAGCGGCGAATCCACCAGACGCCCAGTCGCACCGAGGTGGTGGCCTGCCGGCCGTGGCTGTTCGCCGAACTGGGTGTCATCGAGCCCGAGGTGGTGCTGCTGTTGGGCGCGACCGCCGCCAAGTCGTTGCTGGGCAGCGATTTTCGGCTCACCGCGCACCGCGGCGAGGTGCTCAGGCTGCCGGCCGGCGCGCGGCCGCCCGACGTCGGTGACCCGCAGGTGGTGGTGTCGATCCATCCGTCCGCGGTATTGCGGACGTCGCCGCAGGACCGCGCCGCCGCACTTGACGGCCTGGTCGCCGACCTGGGGTTTGCGGCGGGCCTGCTCTCGGCATGACGGCCGGTAGCGGTCAACCCGCAGCCGGACCGTCCCGTCCGGGGTCCAGTCCGTGCCGCATGCTCACGAGGTGGGTGCGGTCGGCATCGGGTTCGGCGTTCATGGCGCGAATCACCTTGTCGGCCTTTGCTTTCGAGAGGTTCGGCGGCAGCAGCGGAACCGCCGGGTCGGTCAGCGCCTCGATCAGTATGGGGCGGTCGGCGGCGAACGCGGCCCGCCAGGCCTCGGCGGCGTCCGCCGACCGGGTGATCCGGATCGCGCGCAGGCCGAGGAGTTCGGCATAGTCGGCGTATCGGAACGACGGCACCGACTGGGATGCCGCGAAGCGTGGATCGCCTTCCATTTCGCGCTGCTCCCACGAAACCTCCGCCAGGTCGGCGTTGTGCAGGACCAGCACCGCGAACCGGGGATCGGCCCAGCCCCGCCAGCGATCGGCGACGGTGATCAACTCCAGTAGCCCACTCATCTGCATCGCGCCGTCGCCGGCCAGGGCCACCACCGGGCGATCCGGGGCGGCCAGCTTGGCGGCCAAAGCGTAGGGCATTGCGCAGCCCATCGCCGCCAGATAGCCGGAGACGTGGGCCGGCGTTCCGGGCGCCAACCGGAGGTGTCGCGCGTACCAGTAGGTCGAAGAGCCGACGTCGACGGCCACCCGGGTGCCGGCGGGCACCTGCGCCGACAACGCCCCCATCACGAATTGCGGGTTGGCGCCGCGGTATTCGGTCGCCGCGCGGGCGTCGGCGATATCCCGCCACTGCCGGACGGACTGTTCGACCTGACGTTGCCAGCGACGGTCCGCGCGCCGGCTCAGCAGCGGCAGCATCCCCGCCAGCGCCTCCCGTGCGTCGCCGATGACCGGTACCTCTACCGGATGCTTGCTGCCCACCACCCGCGGCTGGACGTCGATCTGAACCGCGCGGGCCTGGCCGGGCGGCGGATAGAACTCCGTCCACGGGTCGTTGCAGCCGACGATCAGCAGGGTGTCGCAGTCGGCCATCAGTGCGGCGCTGGCCGTGGTGCCCAGGTGTCCCATCACACCGGTGTGCCACGGCTCGGCTTCGTCGAGGACGGTCTTGCCCAGCAGCGAGGTCGTCACTCCGGCCCCGAGCACGTCGACCACGGCGGCGATCTCGTCGGCCGCGCCGGCGGCTCCGGCTCCGACCAGCAGGGCCACCCGTGCGCCGTCGTTGAGCACGGCGGCGGCGCGGGTCAGGGAGTCTTCCGGCGCCCGCAGGGCCGGCCGGGTGAAGACCGGCGCGGACGGCACGAACCCGTGACCGTGCGGCGTCTGCTCGGGCGCCTCGGCCTGCTGGATGTCGTGCGGCACGATGAGGCACGTCGGCGTGCTGGTCGCCAGCGCGGTGCGCACGGCGTTGTCGAGCGCCATCGGCAGTTGCTGGGGCGACAGCACGGTTTGCACGTACTGCCCGCAGACGTCGCGGAACAGCGTGTGCAGGTCCACCTCTTGCTGGTAGCCGCTGCCCAGGGCGGTGGAGACCACCTGCCCGACGATCGCCAGCACCGGCCGGCGGTCGAGTTTGGCGTCGTAGAGCCCCGCCAGCAGATGGATGGCACCGGGCCCCTGGGTCGCCAGGCAGACGCCCAGCTCTCCGGTGAACTTCGCGTGACCGCACGCCATGAACGCGGCCATCTCCTCATGCCGCGCGCCGACATATTCCGGTTCGCCGCCGGCGCGGCGCAGTGCGCCCAGCAGGGGGTCGATGCCGTCGCCGGCGTAGCCGAAGATCCGGCTGACGCCCCAGTCGCGGAGCCGCTGGACGATGCGGTCGGCCAGCACGTCGGTCATGACCGGGTCAGGTTCTTGGTGGCGGGACCCTCCAGCAGCGTGCCGTCGGGGGCGAAGCGGGAGCCGTGCAGCGGGCACTCCCAGGACTGGTCGGCGTCGTTCCAGGAGACCACGCCGCCCAGGTGCGGACAGACGGGTGAGACGGTGCGCCGCACGCCGTCGACGACGCTGTCGGCGTGCATGTGCCACGGCGGGCCGCTCACCCTGCCCTGCCCGTCGGGCGGTGTCGCCGACGGTGTGACGATGGGAGTCAGCCAGCCTCGGACGAGGTTGAAGCCCACTTCCACGTTGTCGGTGACCGCGGTGGGGATGCCGCTGAGGTCGTGCGGGGACCAACTGCCGAAAGCGCGCGCCCAGTCCATCCGGCCGCCCAGGATGCGCGACGACAGCGCCAGCGCGGCCGCGACCCCGTTGGTCATGCCCCATTTGTCGAAACCCGTTGCCACATAGATGCTTTCGCTGCCCGGCAACAGCGGCCCGACGTAGGGGAGTTGGCCGGCCGGCGTGTAGTCCTGAGCCGACCACAGGTGAGTCTGGATGGCCCCCGGGTAGTGCAACCGGGCCCAGTGCGACAACTCGTTCACCCCGGCCGCGGGCTGCTTGCCGCGGCCGACCGAATGGCCGGCCCCGCCGACGATCAGCTTGTCGCCGGCGGCGGTGGGGGCATAGCGGACCGAGCGGGTCGGCGAGTCCACGGAGATGAAGGTCGGGCGCGTCACGTCCCCGGGCACGTCGAAAGCCAGGCAGTAGGACCGGTTGGCCTTCACCCGGGCGAAGAAGCCGCCTCGGTCGAGAATCGGTGTGCCCGTGGCCAATACGCACTTCTGCGCGGAAATCGTGACCTGTTGCGGGGCGGTGTGGTCTACGGCCCGCTCAGCCGTGACGCGCACCGGGTGGGTGCCGTTGACCGCGGTGGCGCGGACACCTTCCAGCACGGTCCCGCCGTGGCCGCGCAGTTCGGCGACCAGAGTGGCGAGCACCGGGACCGGGTCGATCTGGGCTTGGTCGGGCAGCCGGACTCCGCCGTGGAACGGGAACGGCACGTCGGCGTCGTCGGCCCACTCCGCGCTGTCGAGGCCGGCTTCCCGGCAGGCCGCCAGCACCGCTTTCGCGGTGTCGACGCCGTCGGGCTGTTGCGCATAGGCGTAGTCGTCCTGCCGCTGGGCGTCCAGTCCGTGGTCCGCGCAGTACCGCAGCAGCCAGTCGCGGCCCTCGGTGTTCCCGGTGACATAACCGCGCAGGGTCTCGCCGCCGTGCCGGGCGGCGATCCGGGCCAGCTTGGTGCCCTGCAGCAGGCTGACCTTGCCGGTGGTGTTGCCGGTCGCACCGGCGCCGATGTAGCGGGCCTCGAGCAGCACCACCCGTTTACCCGCCCGGGCCAGCAGCGCGGCGGCCGTTACACCGGTCAGCCCGCCGCCGATCACCACCACGTCGGCTTCGGTGTCTTCGAACGGCGGTGGGGGGACGGCGGGGATCGGGCCGGGCGACCACAGTGACGGCATACCGGTGCAGTTACCCGGTGGTTCCGCGGTCAAACCCGGCGGATCGGGTTATCGACCCGCCGCGGCGGGGTACGGCTTGAGGGTGCCGGCCGCACGCCGGCATCTCTACTTCGACCTACCACACAGAAGGATGAACCACGATGGCTTCAACCGTCACGACGATTTCCAGCTCCACCCTGCCGGCCCAGCTGCGGGCGCTCCTCGACCTGACGCACACCGAGATACAGGTCGCCGAAGTCCGGGTTGCCCAGGCGCGCACGGACGCCGTGCGCACCGAACTGACCCAGAACGCGGACAACGGCCGGGAACGTGCCGAGGCGATCGAGAAGGCGCTGCGCGACCTTGGCGAATACCCCGACGTCATCGGCCCGTTGCTGGGCCGGGCCGGCGCGGCGGTCAAGGCGCTGGTCGAGAACGCGCAGCCGTTCGAAGAAGCCCTGTTGGGTGATCTGGCGCTGGAGAACGAGTTGGTGGGGCGCTCCCGCTACCTCAAGGCGCTGGCCGTGGCGGCCGGGAACGGCGATGTCGAAAGCCTGGCCGATCGACTGATCACTGCTCACACCGCCACGGTCGACTGGCTCACCACCGTCCTGGCGGAAGCCGCGCTCGGCGGCCCGGCAGCCCTGCGCCGGACACCGTTCCAGGCGGCGTCGGGCACCGTGGTCAAACTGGTCAACCTGCCGGCGAACCGGTCGGCCCGCGCCGCCGAACGCGCCGCCGGGGCCCTGCGCTCGATTCGACCGGCGCTGACCGACCTGCTCCGCCGCGGCACACGTTCCCGTGACATCGCCGCCAAAACTCTTGCCGGAGCCCGTGATTCGGCGCTGGAAACGGCCGAGCGGATCACCCGCGAAGAAGGTGCGGACAAGGCGGCCGAGGCGATCCACGCGGCGCGGGAAGCAGCGGGAATCGTCGATGCCGAAGACTTGCCGATCGCCGACTACGACGATCTGAATGTCGGCGACGCGGCGACGGCGGTGAAGGAACTGCGGGACCCGGCGGACATCCGCGCGATCATCGCGTACGAAGAGGCGCACAAAGGCCGGGCCCGGGTGGTTTCCGCCGCGCAGACCCGACTGGCGGCGATCGCCCAGGAAGTCGTCGGCATCGGCTGACGCCACCACCGGTCGGGCCGCCCCCTAGGTGTCGGCGGACGTTTGACCGGTGCGCACAGCGGGCATCTTGCGGGCAAGCAAGTCGTCGGGAACAACCGGGAGGCCGCTGTGACGAGTGCCGGAATAGCCGAACACCTTGGGGGCGGCAACGTCTATCGGCCCCAGGAAGATTCGCGTGTGCTGATCGAGACCGCGTTGCGCCACCACGATCCACGGGGGCAGCGGGTGGCCGACCTGTGCGCCGGTTCGGGCGTCGTCGGGATCGCCGCGGCGGAGGCCGGCGCGCACAGCGTTCGGGCGTTCGAGATCTGTCCCAGCGCGGTGCAGGCGGCCAAGGCCAACGCCGCGGTTTCCGGTGTGGAACTTCACGTGCACCACGGCCCGTGGACGCGGGCCGCCGAGTTCGGACCGTACGACCTGGTGCTGAGCAACCCGCCCTATGTTCCGGTGCTCGACGGCGCCGAGGAGACGATTCCGGCCTGGGCCGGCCCGGCCCTGGCCTACAACGGTGGAGTGGACGGCCGCGAGGTGTTGGATCCGCTGTGCGGGTCGGTGGTCGAATTCCTCGCCCCGCGGGGCGAGTTCTTCCTGGTGCAATCGGAGTTCTCCGGGGTCGATCGTTCCGTGGATTTGCTGACCGAAACCGGACTGTGCGCGAAAGTCGTTTCCACCCGGCGCATTCCGTTCGGTCCGGTGTTGTCGGCCAGGGCGGAGAAGCTGGAGCGGGCCGGACTGCTGGAACCGGGGCGACGCGTCGAGGAATTGGTCGTCATCCGGGCGGCCCGGCCGTGACCGACGACGCCGTGACCGACGACGCCGTGACCGACGACGCCGTGCGGATCGTCCGGGTGGTGCCCGGCGGTCCGATCATGGTGGAGGGCCCGGTGTGTATCGAGTTGGCGGACGGCTCGACGGTCGAGTCGGACCGGTTCATGGTCGCCGTCTGCACATGCCGCCGCAGCAGGAACTACCCGCTGTGCGACACCAGCCACCGTCGTCGCGCTAAGCCGCCGGCGACTAACGCCGGCTAAGGCCCGGCCGTCATTCCGCGTCGCGACCCTGCCGACTGCTGCGGTAGGCACGCCGGCGCACCCGCGTCAACCAGCCGGGCCGCAGGCTGAGGCCGGCCGGCAGATTCAGTGTCGGATCGAAGTTGACATCCCCGTCCGGAGAAGGTGTTTCGAGCTCGGCGTCGAACTCGATGACGGCCAGCGGCGTGAAATCGGCTCCGCCGCTTGCCTGTTCGACCTCGATCACGACGGGCGCCTCGCGCAACAGCCGGCGCAGCTCCTCCACCGCCAGGCCGGTCACCTGCGTCGGCGACGTCATCCGGGCGCGCAGCCAGTACGTCTGACCGGCGTACCCGTAGGGCATCAACGTCGAGAACACCGCCGACGACCACGATGTGCTGGGGTGCAACAACACCCGGGCCGTGGCGGAGACCATCAGGACGTCCCATGGCTCGGAACTTCCCTCCGACCGGCACCGCCAGGCCAGGCCGGCGAAGTCGGGGAGGGCGCCGGGCATCCCGGCTCCCTTCGACAATCTGCCCACCACGTCGCCGTCGGCGATCGGCAAGCCCTCGCCCGTCGCCGCACGCCGGGTGAGGGTCCCGTTGCACAGCACGCCGTCGGGATGGAACAACCGGGCGTGACGCAGTGCGGCGCCAGCGCGTATCGGCAGGGCCGCGACCTCAGAGGCTTTCATGGGCTCGGAGTGCCCGCCCATGCGATGGTGAAACCCTCGTCGGCGTTTGACGTGGCCGTCGACGGGTATCAATTCAACGTGAAACCCGTAGCTGCCCGCAGTCGGCTGCATCCTGCGCTCCCGCGGCCCCGTGGCCCCTTGTCGCACAGCGTCATCGGCATGTTGCGCGAGCGGGTGCCGCACAGCCACCTGACCCGGATCAAGACGTCGCTGGCCGACGCCGACCCCTTCGGTCTCGACCTGCAACTGGCCCTGTATGTCTGCTACGAGCTGCACTACCGCGGATTCGACGGTGTGCACGCACGCTGGGAGTGGGACCCCGCGCTGCTGCATCTGCGGGGGCGGATCGAAGACATCTTCCTGGACGCGCTGCGGGCAGCGGTCGGTCGAATCGGGCCGGGCGCCGACCCCGTCGGTGAGATCGAGGCGCTGTCGCGCGAGCCGGTCGAGCGCGCGGGCCTGTCGTGGTATCTGCGCGAGGAGGGCAGTTGGGACCAGATGCGGGAGCTTTTCGCGCACCGGTCGCTGTACCACCTCAAGGAGGCGGACCCGCACGCCTGGGTGATCCCCCGGCTCGTCGGGCACGCGAAAGCGTCTTTCGTCGCAGTGGAATTCGACGAGTACGGCGCCGGGCGAGGCGCGCGGTTGCACCAGGAACTGTTCGCGGACCTGCTGGAGGCCGCCGGGCTCGACAGCACCTACCTGGGCTATCTGGACGACGTGGGCGCCGAGACGCTGGCCGCGGTGAACGTGATGTCCCTGTTCGGTCTGCACAGGGAGTTGCGCGGTGCCACGGTGGGCCACTTCGCCGCGACGGAGATCACGTCACCGCCGGGTTCGCGGCGACTGGTCGAGGCGCTGCGCCGAATGGACGCACCCGAGCCCTGTGTGCGTTTCTACGCCGAGCACGTCGAGGCCGATGCGGTGCACGAGCAGGTGGTCCGTACCGATGTGATCGGTGACCTGCTGGCCACCGAGCCCTACCTCGCCGGTGATGTCGTCTTCGGCATGCGGGCTTTCGGTCTCGTCGAGGACCGCCTGGCCGCGGCACTGCTGGACAGCTGGAAGCAGGGTCGGTCATCCCTGCGGCGCGCCTTGTCCTGAGCCGGCAGGCCCGATTACGAGGACGAGACGGGTGACTGATCGGTGACCGCCTGGTAGCCGTGCGCGCCGGCCCGGTCCACCGCCGCGCGCACCAAGCCGAACACCAACCCCTGCAGGGCGGCCGCTGAAAGCGCGACGGTCCCAGAGCGTTTGAGGTCCTTGGGGTCCGGTGGCGGCTCTTCGCTGCTGTCGATGCGCTTCCACAGTTGATTGAAGGCCGCACCGGCCAGCAGGCCGCCGACGACACTGGTGCCCATCGACAGCGGCAGGTACAAGACTTTGGCCATTCGAGTCATACAGCCGAGGTACCCTGCCGCTCGTGCCGCCAAACGGCACGGGATGGGCTCAGCTTCCGGAAGTCGGGGTGCCCGACGCCGACGGGCTGCCGGGACCGGAGCCGGCGACCTGGCGCGGGAAGAGGGACAGCAGCGGAACATGCGCGCCCGGGCCGGTGTAGTCGCCGCCCCGCAACGTCCGACCGACGCGTGACAACGTCGCCGACAACGTCTTCATCCTCCGCTCCTTCCCTTGACCGATTGTCGCCCCGAAAGTGTCCGATAGATACCCGGTCGGCGGGGCGGCTAATCCGGCTGGGCGGTTCAGTCCACATCGCGTAGCAACGGTGAGTAGCGGGTGAAGCCGTCGCGCAGCGCGACGGAGGTGTGTTTGACGCGACCGACATCGGGCCATAAGGCCAGGAAGGCGCCCCGATGACGCCAGCGCAGCGCGGCTGCCAGCAATGCCGGCCCGCGGATGTCGGCGCGCTCGTAGCCGAAATACGAAGATCTCGTGTGCGGGCTGACGACCAGGCCGAAAAGTTCCGGGCGGCGCGGGTGGTCGTCCAGGTCTCCGGCCACCGAAAGCCGCACGTCGGTGACGGCGCCCAGTCGGCGGCCCGCCGCGTCGTGGACGGCCAGACCGAGAAATTCACTCAGCTGCATGCTGCCCCCCGGGGATCCGGCTGATGATGTGCTCGCGCAGCCAGTGCTCAACCCACAGGCTGTCCAGGGAGCCGGCATCGCAGGCCAACTGCACGGCGGTGCCCACCTTCGTCACCAGGTGCCATGGGAGCTCCTGCAGCCGGGTCCGCGGGGGCCGCCCGCCGAACATGCGGGTGAACAGTACCTGACCGGTGAGGATCGAAACCACCTGCGGCGCCGGGGCATTGGCGGGGATGTCCACGCCGGCTTCGACGCCGTCGAGTTCGACGTCGTCGACGATCCCGACGGGGTCGGCGTTGGCGTCGAGCAGCTGCCGATCCAGCAGATGCAGCCGGGCGGCCAGCAGGCTGCCCGCGGGACGGGGCGCGTCGGGAAAAGTGTTGGCGGACTTGTTCATCGAGACCTCACTGTCCTGCTCCGGTGACGATCATCAGCGGGATCGCCGCCAGTGCGGCAGCGAGTATGACGACGAGGTAGACCGACGCGACGACGTTCACCGCCCGGCCGTTGACGTGCTCGCCCATATAGCCGGGATCGTTGGCGACGATCAGGATCGGAAGATAGGTCAGCGGCAACGCGATCGCGGAGAACACCACCGAATACTCGGTCACCATCACCGGATCGATCCCGGTGAACAACACCGCGGCGCACGACACCAGTGCCACCAGCATGACGATGTGGAACCGGGCGGCTTCGGCGGGGCGGCGGAACTTGCCCCAGCTCCAGCCGAAGAACTGGGCCAGGGTGTAGCCCGACGACAGCGTGGTCTCCAGTGCGGCGCCGAAGGTGGCGGCGACGATGCCGACGATCGCGAACGCCAGCGCCAGTTTTCCTCCCGCGGCCACCACCGGCATGGTGATCTGCGACAGTGAGGTCACCTCCATCTGTCCCGGCAGCAGAACCAGGGTGGCGCTCGCCGCGATCGCCAGCGACAGGATGCCGCCGAGCGGAAATCCCACCAGGGTGTTGAGCCGGGAGGTGCCCAGATCCTTGACGCTCCAGTGCTCTTCGACCGCGCCGGAGGAGAAGAAGAACACCTCGTAGGGTGTCATCGCCGCCCCGAACAACGCGATCGCGTAGTACCAGTAGGTTGCCCGGGACTCGCTGTCCGGGACGGCCGGCGAGAGCACCTGGTGGCCGAGTTCGCTCCAGTTCGGCTGCAGCGCAAAGACACTCACCACGAAGACGGTCAGGCACAGGCCCAACACCCCGGTGACGTTCTCCATCACGCTGAATCGCACCCGCCAGATCACCAGCCACACCGCGAACCCGGCCACCGGAACCCATAGCAGCGGTCCGACGTCGGTCGCCAGTTGCAGCGCCAGGGCGATACCGCCGAGTTCGGCGGTGACGGTCATCAGGTTGATCAGGAACGACGCCCCGAGATTGGCCGCGGCCATTCGGGGGCCGAGGCGCTCGCGGATGATCTCGAACGTTGCGCGCCCACTGACGGCGGCCACCCGTCCGGCCATCTGCGCGTAGAGGCAGATGCCGACAACGCCGACCGGAATGACCCAGGCCAGCGCCATCCCGAAGCGGGAGCCCACCACGGCGTTCGTCACCAGGTCCCCGATGTCGAGGAAGCCGCCGATCGCGGTGAGAACGCCGAGCGCCACGGCGAAGATCTTCATCGGCGGTATCGCCGTTCCAGCGGGCCGACCACCCGACGCAGACCACCGGTCAACACCCCGTGCATATACCCAGTTGGAGCGAAAATCCCGCTTTTCGTTTCCCGCGAGTTAGGAGGCCGAGACTTCGGGGAATCCGGCCTCGGACAGATTCGTGGAGGGCATGGAGGCTTCGATGCGGTTGCGGCGCAGTGTGCTCGACAAACCCGGCATCACCAGAAAGCGATCCGGAACGGGTTTCCGCTACTTCGGGCCCGACGGCGTGCGGGTGGACGACCCGCAGACGCTGGCGCGGATCAAAGAACTGGTCATCCCGCCGGCCTGGAAGAAAGTGTGGATCTCGCCGTGGCCCAACGGGCACATCCAGGCGGTCGGCACCGACGTGGCCGGTCGCCGGCAGTACCTGTACCACCAGCGCTGGCAGGACGAGCGGGCCGAGGAGAAGTTCGACCGCGTGCTCGAACTGTCCACGAAGTTGCCGGAACTGCGAACCCAGATCGCCGCCCAGCTGAATTCCCGTGGGCTGCACCGGGATCGGGTGCTGGCCCTGGCCCTGCACCTGATCGATCTCGGCTACTTCCGCGCCGGCGGCGAACAGTACGCCGAGGACAACGAGTCCTACGGGTTGGCCACGCTGTTGTGCGCACATGTGCGTGCGCGCGGCGACGTGGTGTCCTTCGACTATCCGGCCAAGAGCGGTGTGCAGCGCACCTTGGAGATCCAGGATCCCGACGTCGCCCGCGTGGTTCGGGCGTTGCTGCGGCGAGGCGATCAGACCGACCGGCTTCTGGTATGCCGCACCTCGTCGGGCTGGGTGGACCTGCGCGCCGACGATCTCAACTGCCGGTTCAAGGAGCTCGTCGGCGACGAGTACAGCGTCAAGGATCTGCGGACCTGGCACGGCACGGTGCTCGCGGCCCGGTCGTTCGCGCTCGCCGACCCCGCCGTCAGCCAACGGGTGGGCAAGAAGGTCACGTCGGCGGTGATGAAGGACGTCTCCGAGGCGCTGGGGAACACCCCGGCGGTGGCGCGCAGTGCCTATGTCGACCCGCGGGTGGTCCGCGCCTATGAGCACGGCGCCACCATCGAGACCGCCGTGCGCCGCGCCGAGCGGGTCCGCCGGCCCGGCGCCGCCCAGGAGATCCTGGAAAAGGCCACCCGCGGGCTGATCCGTCGCGCCGCCCGGCTCCGCCCGGTCTCGGAGGTGTCCACGGCGGCCTGACCCCGGTCGGCTATTGTGCCGCCGGAGCGGATCAGGGAGGTGTCGGGTGGATCAAGGGTTTGACGTCCAGGGCCGTCGCGTGCTCGTCACCGGAGCCGGACAGGGCGTGGGTCACGGCCTGGCCGCCGCGTTCGGGCGGGCGGGCGCCGAGGTACTGGTGAACGACCTGCGCGGCGAGCGGGCCGATCAGGTTGTCGACGAGATTCGGTCCGACGGCGGTTCGGCGCGCTCGGTGCCGTTCGACGTCACCGACTACGACGCGGTGCGGGCCGCGGTGGCCGAGGCGGGTCCGGTCGACGTCCTCGTCAACAACGCGGGCAACGCCGGCGCCGAGGGATTCGGCAGCCGGGCCAAGTTCGCCGACACCGAGCCGGCCGACTGGGAACCGTTCATCAGGGTGAACTTCTACGGGGTGCTGCACTGCACACGGGCGGTGCTGCCGGAGATGGTGGCGAACAGCTGGGGCAGGATCGTGACGATCGTGTCCGACGCCGGGCGGGTCGGCGATCCCGGTGGCGCCGTCTACGGTGCGACCAAAGCGGCCGCCGCCGGCCTCACCCGGTCGGTGGCCCTGGAGAACGGCCGCTTCAACATCACCGCCAACAACATCTCGCTGGGCACGATGCGCACGCCGATGACTGAAGCGCTGTGGTCGGAGCACGGGGATTCGCCTCAGGCCAAGGCGATCCTGCAGAGCTACGCGATCCGGCGGCCCGGCGTGCCCGACGACGTCACCCAACTCGCGCTGCTGCTGGCGAGCGGGCACGGGTCGTGGATCACCGGCCAGACCATCTGCGTCAACGGCGGGTTCTCCCTGGCGCTGTAGGCCCGGGGTGTTTGTCCATAGCGCGTTTCCCCCGACCGGTTCACGGTACTTTGCATGCCGGAGCCGTCTTCGATGAGGAGTTGATCGCCATGAGTGACGTCGACATGTCCGACGCCGCCCGCACCGCGGGAGCCGCGATGGAAAAGGCCGTCGCGACCTTCATGCTCCATCCGGAGACGATGACCGAGAGCATCGCCGCCGGCTATCAGAACCCGTTGGCGGGCTACGTCGTCGGCCGGGGCGGCGTGCTCGGCGAGGCCTCCGGCGCCACGGTCGCCTCGGTCTTCATGGTGTTCGAACCGACGTCGCTGGGCGCGATGTGGGACGAAGGCGTTGCCGTGCACGGAGCGGGCCGGGCCGCCGAAATCTATTGGGAGCAAACGGCGAACTTCGGCCGTAAGTACCTCTCCGGCGCCGACGGCCTGGATCGCCTCGCCGCGCTGGGCGAGAAGGTCATCGCGGCCGCACCGGGCGCCGGCCTGCCGCTCTATGCCGGTTGGCGCGCCATGCCGCTGGCGCAGGACGCGCCGGCCCGGGCGCTGCAGGTGATGTTCGTGTTGCGCGAACTGCGGGCCGCGGTGCATTTCAATGTGCTGTCGCTGTCCGGCATCACCCCGGTGGAAGCCCACATGCTCAACAAGGGCCCGGAGTACACGTCGATGTTCGGCTGGCCGCAGCCGTTCGCCGACGGCGCCGACAAGAAGGACCGCCTCGCGGAGGTCGAACGGCTGACCAACGGGCGCATGACGGACCTCTTCACCGAAGCACTGGAACCCGAGGAGGCCGTCGAACTGGCCCGCCTGAGCCAGGCCGCGCTGGCCACGCTGGTGTCCAACGTCCCCGGCTGAGGGCGCTACCTGCCGGTGCGCTCGCGGTGCTTGCACCCGGGCCAGCAGCACGGCCGGCGCTTGCCCTCCTCGAGTTCCTCCTGGGTGCGACGGATCCGGCGCTCCCGGGTCTTCTGTTGCTTGGCGTCCTCGACCCAGCAGATGAACTCGTTGCGCGCCAACGGGGTGATGTCACGCCACGCCGTCAGCGCCGGTGTGTTGTCGAGTAACGCGCGACGCAGGTCTGAGGGCATCTCGTGCACCACGCCGCCGGGAACTTGTCCACCGCTCACCGTGCCAGGGTAACCACGTCGGCCGGGGACTTGCGCCATCCCGATCTGTTCAGCGGCTGCTGCGAGATCTACTCGCAGTTTGTGTCGGTGGCCGCTGAACAGATGTGGTTGTGGCTCGTCCAGGCGCGACCCATCCTGGTGATCGCCTCGGTGAGGATCGCCCGGGACGTCGCGAAGTTGACCCGCACATGCCCGCCGCCGCCGTCGCCGAACGCGTGACCGGACGTCAGCGCGACGCGGGCCGCATCCAGGAACAGCCGGTAGGGCCCGTCCCCGTCGGCCAGCGCCCGGCAGTCCAGCCAGGCCAGGTATGTGCCTTCCGGCTCGCGATAGCCGGCCTGCGGGAGGTGTTCGGCCACCAGTTGTGCCAGCAGCCGCCGGTTGTCGGCCAGCCCGGCCAGTATCGCGTCCAGCCACGCGTCGCCCTCGGCCAGAGCGGCCGTCTGCGCGATCACCCCGAAGTGACTGGCGCCGTGTGTCACCTCGACGGGCAGCCGGGACAGCTCGTCGGCCGCCGCGGCACCGGGAATGGCAAGTGCCGCCTTGAGTCCGGCCAGATTCCAGCCCTTCGATGCCGATGTCAGCACGACGGCGTCCTCGGTGCCACGCACGGTCAGGTAGGGGGTGAAGCGCGCACCGTCGAGCACCAGCGGCGCATGGATCTCGTCGACGATGACCCGGGCGTGATGCCGGCCGGCCAGCTCCGCGATGGTCTCGAGTTCGCCGCGGGTGTGCACGACCCCGGTCGGGTTGTGCGGATTGCTGATCAACAACGCCACCCGGCGATTCCCCGCCGCAGCGGCGACGAGGGTGTCGGCCAGCGCGTCGAGGTCGATCCGGCCCGTGGAATCCAGCGGTGACTGCACGATCCGCCGCCCGGCATGGGTCACGAACCCGAAGAACGGGGGATACACGGGTGCGGTGACCACCACCGGGTCGCCGTCGCCGGTGATCAGCCGCAGGACTTCGACGATCCCGCGCATCACGTCGGGTACCAGCTGGGCCGACTCGGTGGGCAGGTCGGTCCAGTTCCAGCGGCGGGCCGCGAACCCGGCGAGCGCCTCCGCATACCCGTCGCCGGAGGCGTACCCGGTGTCGCCGAGGTCGATGGCGCGCCGGAGCGCGTCGGCGATCGGCGCGGCCAGCGGTGCGTCCATCTCGGCGACCCACAGCGGGAGCACGTCGTCGGGGTACACCGCCCACTTGGCGCTCGTACGCTTGCGCAACTCCGCGAGGGTGAGCTGTTCCAGGGGGTTGTCGGGCACACCCCAAAGTACCCTCGTGCCATGGACATCGACGGACGAAACGTCATCGTCACTGGCGCCGGGTCGGGCATCGGCCGGGCACTGGCGAGCGAGTTCGCGGCGGCCGGCGCCCGGGTGGTGGCCGGCGACATCGACGAGGCCGGCGTGCATGAAACCGCGAACCGGATCCGCGCGGCCGGCGGGCGGGCCGTCGGGTTCCAGGCCGACGCCGCCGACACCGCCGGCATCGAATCGCTCATCACGCTGGCCGGTCGCGAGTTCGGCGCGGTCGACATCTACGTCGCCAACGCCGGCATCATGGGCGCCCTCGAGCTGGGCAGCGAGGAGGACTGGGACCGCATCCTGGACGTCAACCTGCGCGCCCACATCCGCGCGGCGCGCCTCCTGGTTCCGCACTGGAAGTCAAGGGGCGCAGGCTATTTCGTCTCGATCGCATCGGCGGCCGGTCTGCTGACCCAGATCGGCGGCGCCGGCTACTCGGTGACCAAACACGCCGCCGTCGGTTTCGCCGAATGGCTGGCCATCAGCTACGGCGACGACGGCATCGGCGTCAGCTGCGTGTGCCCGATGGGGGTGGAGACACCGCTGATGGCGGCCATCCGCGGCGCAACCGACCCGGCCGCGCGGATGGCGGCCGACGCGGTGTTGCGCGCGGGCGCCACGGTGACGCCCGAAGACGTTGCGGCCGTGACGGTGGAGGCCGTGCGCAGCGGAACCTTCCTGGTGCTGCCGCACCCGGAGGTCCTCGACATGTACCGCGGCAAGGGCGCCGACTACGACCGCTGGATCAGCGGCATGCGGCGCTACCGCCGGTCACTGCAATGATCGTCACATGACCTGCTGCCACAACGAAGCGGCCGCCGGCGGTGACGGCGCCTTCTCCGTCGACGCCTCCCGGATCACGTTCGGGCGGGGCTGTATCGGCGAACTCGGCGACCGGGCCCGGGCGCAGGGCATGACCCGGGTTGCGTTGTTCTCCGACCCCCGGGTGTCGCGGATGGAGTTCTTCGACTCCGCCCGGGCATCGCTGACCGCGGCGGGCCTGGACGTCGTCGCCTACACCGCCGTCCACGTCGAACCCACCGACGTGTCCTTCCGGGAGGCCACCCGGTTCGCCGCCGACGCCGGGGTCGACGGCTATGTCTCGGTGGGCGGCGGATCGGTCATCGACACCGCCAAGGCCGCCAACCTCTACACCAGTCACCCCGCCGACTTCCTCTCTTACGTCAACGCCCCGGTCGGCGAGGGCCGTCCGGTGCCGGGGCCACTGGCACCGCACATCGCCTGCCCGACCACCTCCGGCACGGGCAGCGAGGTGACCGGCATCGCGATCTGCGACCTGCTGTCACTGAAGGCGAAGACCGGCATCGCCGCCCCGGCCCTACGGCCCACCGAGGCGCTCATCGACCCCGATGCCACCGACACCCTGCCCTCCGAGGTGGTTGCGTGCAGTGGGCTCGACGTGCTGTCTCACGCGCTGGAGTCATACACCGCAAGGCCTTTCAGCCGGCGTCCACCCGCCGACCCGCCGCATCGCCGGCCGGCGAGTCAGGGCGCCAACCCGTGGAGCGACCTGGGCTGCCGCGAGGCGCTGCGACTGCTCGGCACGTACCTCGAACGGGCCGTCGCCGACGCGTCGGACCGGGAAGCCCGCGAACAGGTGATGTGGGCCGCCACTCTGGCCGGCATCGCGTTCGGTAACGCCGGGGTGCACATCCCGCACGCGATGTCCTACGCGGTCGCCGGACAGGTCCGCGACTTCCACCCGGTCGGCTATCCCGGCCCGGAATCGATTGTGCCGCATGGGATGGCCGTCATCGTCAACGCGCCGTCGGTGTTCCGCGCGACCGCGCACACCGATCCGCGCCGGCACGCCGAGGCTGCAAATCTGCTCGGCGGTGCCGCCGCCGAGGACGACGCGGCGGGCGAGGTGCTGGCCGCCGAACTGATCCGCATCATGCGCGCGGTCGGCATGCCGAACGGAATCACCGGCGTCGGCTACGGTGAATCGGATTGCGCAGCACTGGCGGACGGCGCCTGGCCACAGCAGCGGCTACTGCAGAACGCCCCTATCGGAACGGGGCGCGACATTCTGTCGGATCTCTTTCGGGCCGCCCTGCGATACTGGTGAGCGCTATGGCCGACCGTGAATCCGCCGGGAACTATCGGTACTTCCTGCCCATCGGCACCCGCTGGATGGACAACGACGTCTACGGACACGTCAACAACGTCACCTACTACAGCTACTTCGACACCGTGGCCAACCACTACCTGATCACGGAGGGCGGCCTGGACATCCACACCGCACCGGTGATCGGCCTGGTCGTCGAATCCCACTGCGTCTACCACGCACCGCTGGCCTACCCCGACCGGTTGCGGGCCGGCCTGCGGGTCGACCGGTTGTCCACCAGGTCGGTGACCTACGGAATCGGCATCTTCACCGAGGACGACGACCGCGCCGCCGCTCAGGGGCATTTCGTGCACGTCTTCGTCGACCGGGTCAGCCGGAAAGCCGCCCCGATTCCCGACCCGATCCGGGTTGCGCTGCAGCGGATTTCGCCGGAGTAGCGGACGAGGCCCGCGGCGGTGTGAGCGCGACCAGCACGGCGCCGGCCGCGAAGATCGCCATGGCGTGCCACGGGAAGTGGCCGCCGGGCGCGAAGCCGCGGGCCGACACATAGGAGATGCCGTACGCCGTCATGGCCACCCCGAGCAGCATCGTCACCTCGGCGAGCACCGTCCCGAGGCCGGGCACCGCGATCGTCGGCAACGGGGCGGCGAAGAACCCGCGCAGCCGGACCAGGACCAGCATCTCCATGGCCGTCACCGCCGCCAGGATCGCCACCCAGAGCAACCGCGCCAACCACCACGCCGGTGTTCCCTCGGCAGGTTGGGGCATCAGCCCGGTCGGGTAGAGCACCGCGGCGACGATGACGACGGGCACCATGTGCCAGAGGTACAGCGCCATCACGTTGGTGTTGGCGACCGACAGCGCCTGCTGGATCCGGGGACCCCGCAGGGCACGGTTGAGGGCCGGCGCGAGCGCCACCGCGATTCCGGTCTGTGCGCACGCGAACGCCAGCATCGCCAGCGACGGCGGCGAGGAGTTCTGGATGGTCTGGCCGGTGACCGAGATCATCGACACCGGGAACGGGCCCACCCCGACCAGCAGGCCGAGCGCCACCGCCGAGACCACGGCGAGCAGCACGGCGCGCCGGCCGGTCAGCAACCCGCCGTGCCAGGCGATGCCGAACTGATACAGCGCACCCCAGCACAGCAGATAGTTCAGCCAGGACACGTACGG
>CAZTAA010000011.1:0-18933 GCA_964611465.1 uncultured Mycobacterium sp.
TGCCACTGTTTGCGACACAACTCCTAGCCCTGGATGACACCGGCGGCGAAGTACTCAATGTCACCGTCGCCGGTGACCCGAAACTCACTGTCACACAGGCGGTGTCGGTGTCGGGCTTGGTGGCGATCCCGTGGGCACAGGGCGATCGCAGCGGTGTGGCCTTCCGCGCCGACGCGATCACCGCGATCTCGGCTGGGTCGGGTGACCAGGTGGCGCGCGCACCGAAATGAGCGCCTGGGCTGGGGTGTGGCACTGGCACAGTCTCACGCCCCAGCCCGGGCCGCACATCCGCACATCACGCCGAGTTCACGGAAGGCAGCCATCATGGCGTCAAACAACAAGAGCACCAACAACACCCAGTCGAACAATGACGACTGGATTGAAGACCTCATCGTGTCACTGTTCAAAGCGGTGGGATATCTGCTGTGGTGGGCGATCTTGTTTCCCGCCATCAGCATCCCGATCGTCGCCTGCATCGCGGTGGCGATCACCCATGGGGTGCGTCCGGGACTGATCACTGCCGTCGTGGTCAGTTTCGGGTACATGGCGTGGGCATGGCTGGACCGCCGATCCTTTCACGCCTGGGTGACCGAGCCGGTGCGGCGGCGCTGGCTGACGTGGTGGCGCTACACCCGCAACTGGGGCTCTGTGTGCGTCCTGCATGGATTGACCGCCAAGCTAGGCGAGCGCATTCTCACGCCGACACTGCAGTCAGTGCAGATCGGCACGCATACCGATGTACTCCGGCTGCGCGTCGTGACCGGCCAATCGGTGCCGGACTGGCACAGACAAGCCGAGGCGCTGGCTGCCACGTGGCGCGCGGAGCGCGTCACCATCACCGCTACCGCACCAGGAGAACTACGGATCACCCTGATGCGTGGCGACTTACTCGCCGAACCGATCGCACTTCCGATGCCCACGCCGGCCACCATCGTCGACCTCACGGCTGTGTGCGTCGGGATGACCGAAAGCCACGGGTGGTGGCGGTTGCCGCTACTGGGGCATCACATCCTGGTCGCCGGGGCGACCGGCGCCGGCAAAGGCTCGGTGTTGTGGTCATTGGTCACGGGCATCGCTCCCTCGGTGAAGACCGGGCACGTGCGACTCTGTGTCATCGACCCCAAAGGCGGCATGGAACTGGGCGCCGGAGCCCCGATGTTCACGGTGTTTAGCCACGACGCTACCGACACCACTCTGCATCTGCTGCGGCAACTGGTGGAGGTGATGCACGCCCGCGCCAACCGGTTGCGCGGCAAGACGCGCCTGCACACCCCCACCTCATCCGAACCGCTCTTTGTCGTGGTGATTGATGAGATCGCGGCCTTGACCGCCTATGTCACTGATCGCAAGCTGCGCAGCGAAATCGAACAACTGCTGGGCTTGCTGCTCTCCCAGGGCCGCGCCGTCGGCATTTCGGTGGTGGCCGCGGTCCAAGACCCGGCCAAGGACACGCTCCCCGTCCGGCAGCTGTTCACCGTGCGGATCGGGCTGCGGCTGACCGAGGCTACTCAAACCGCTATGGTGCTGGGCCAAGGCGCGCGTGATGCCGGTGCGGAATGCGATCGGATCTCCGATGCAACACCGGGTGTGGGCTACATGCTCGTCGACGGCACCGCCCAACCTCAGCGAGTGCGGGCTTTCCACGTCACCGACCAGGACATCGCCACCCTCGCCGCTCGATTCCGCCGCCCTACCGGTCGGCCGGGCAGCAAGAGGCAGCCGAGAAGCCATGGCGGCGGCCAGACATCGGGCGAGGGCAGCAATGAATAGCTCCAAGGAAGCGGCACAGCTCGGCCTTCCCGGTGTTCCTGAGATCATCGACACCGCCAAGGTGGTTGAGCAGATGGTACGCCGCGCGGCCTCTATGGGGTTCGAATCGTGGTGGCGGCGTGCCGAATCGGTCGGGTTCTGCGCTCACCCCATCCAACTGGTCGGCACCGATGAATATGGTCGGGATCGGGTGGTGTGGACACGGTGCAACAACCGCCGGGCCCAGATATGCCCGTCGTGTTCAGACCTATACGCCCGCGACACCTGGCAACTCGTGCACGCCGGCACCGTTGGCGGCCATCACGCTATCCCCGCAGCAGTGGCCGATCGTCCGCAGGTGTTCCTCACCCTTACGGCCCCCAGCTATGGACCTGTTCACACCACCGAACGTGCGGGCGACAAGCGGCACCGGGTGTGCCGCGATCATCACCGCACCGGCGGCGCCAACCGCTGCCAACACGGAAAACCCCTCTGGTGCAGTGCAACCCACAGCGACGGTGATATCCATGTGGGACAGCCGATCTGCGCAGACTGCTACGACTACACCGGGCACGTCCTTTTCACCTGGCACCTGCCTGAACTGTGGCGACGTTTCACCATCACTCTGCGACGCACACTGCGCCGAAAGCTAAGCGCCTCGGGGGCCGACCCGGATTCGGTGCGGGTCAGCTTCATCAAAGTCGTTGAGCTGCAAGCCCGACTTGTCCCGCATATTCATGCCTTGATCCGCCTCGACCCGCCCGCCGGCGACAACAGTGGCGGTCAGGACTGGCAGGCGCCTCTCGCGGCAACCGAACTGGCCACCATCATCCAACAGGCCGCTCGAACCGTGGCCGTGACGGTCACCGACTCATCCTCAGACACCGCGACACGGGTAATCAGGTTCGGCACACAAGTCGACACCCAACCAATCGACAACCGGCAAGCTGACGCGAAAAAAATTGCTGTGCAGGAGGATTCACCACGCGACCGGATGCTGCCAGGCCGGCGCGTAGCTCGCTACCTCGCGAAATACGTCACCAAGTCCTTGGCTGACGTGGGGATTAGTGCACGGCGAATCTCCGCTGAGGCCGTCGCTGACCTCGACGTCACTGAGCACGTTCGCGCGATCCTGACCACCATCAGCCAACTCGCCGATAGGGGATTGGCTGGTATCGGCCGCTGGCTGCACACTCTGGGCTACCGAGGCCACATCACCTCCAAGTCCCGCCGCTATTCCACCACCATGACCGCGTTGCGCGAACGCCGCGCCACCTGGACACGTGAACAGCGTTTGATAAGCACTGCACATCAGCATGATCTGGATTTGGAGTCCGCCGATGGCGATGATCTGGTGGCGTGGGAGTTTGACCGTGCCGGCCCCGCCAGCCTCGGCGACCGCACCCTCATCTATTCCGCCGCCCTGCAACGCATCCACGCCCGCCGCATCGGACGGGTGGAAGCCCGTCGCCAAGCTTGCAACCAACAGGGAGATCCCCCCAGGGGTGGCGATGGCTGACAGTTCCCGAGCAGCAGATGCTCGCACCGAGTGCGACGGTCGAATCGATGCGCCGACCTTGTCGGAGGGAGGTGTTGAAATGGTGGTACCCGAGAGCTATCGATTTCCGCATGAGGCCAACCGTGCGCTGGTGCAGGTCATACTGGCTGTACGGGACCGGATGCTTGGATCAGGGAGGGGAGTGGCGTGAGTCTGAGGTTCGCCTTCTACGGCCGAGTGAGCACGGAGGACGCTCAAGAACCCGAGGCGAGTCGCAGTTGGCAGAAACGGCGGGCCATCGACCTGATCACTCCGCATGGCGGGGTCCTCGTCAGTGATTACTTCGATGTGGGACAAAGCCGTTCGCTGCCGTGGAAGCGCAGGCCCGAGGCGTCGCGTCTGCTAGCCGATGTCACCGGCCGGGATCGTGGCTTCGACGCTGTGGTGATCGGCGAACCCGCCCGCGCGTTCTACGGGCCGCAGTTCGCGCTGACCTTCCCGGTGCTTACGCACTATGGAGTCGGCCTATGGGTGCCCGAGGTCGGCGGAGCGGTCGATCCCGGCTCCGAGGCGCACGATCTCGTGATGACGCTGTTCGGCGGCATGAGCAAGGGGGAGCGCGCTCGCATCCAGATGCGCGTGCGTACCGCGATGTCGGCGCTCGCGCAGGACACTACCCGGTACCTCGGTGGTCGGCCGCCATATGGTTATCGGCTCGTCGACGCCGGACCGCACCCCAACCCTGCCAAGGCAAGTCTTGGGCAGCGACTTCACTGCCTCGAACCCGACCCCGCGACATCGTCGGTCGTTGAGCGGATCTACCGCATGTACGCGGACGGCGCCGGGCTGCGCTACATCGCCCAACAGCTCACCGACGAGGGTGTGCCATCACCAAGCCAATATGACCCGGCGCGGAACCGGCACCGTGATCCGCGCGGATGGTCCCATTCGGCGATCCGCGCAATCCTCGACAACCCGGCGTACCGCGGTATTCGTGTGTGGGGCAAGCAGGAGAAATACGAGGTCTTGGTCAACCCCGACGATGTCGCTGCCGGGTACGAGACTCGTATGCGGTGGCGTGACGAGGTCGACTGGATCGCACCTGACCGGCGAACGCACGAAGCGCTGATCACTGACGAGCTGGCGCAGGCTGTCCGACTTCGGATGCAGGCGCGGCGGGGTCCGGGTCTTGTGTGTAGCAGAGAATCGACGGTGCCATATGCGCTGCGCGGGCTGCTGTTCTGTGCCGCATGTGGACGCCGCATGCAGGGTGCCGCCCGACCAGGGAAGCAAACAACGCGCATCCTCTACCGATGTGAGCTGGGCAAGTCGCGTTCCGTACCTGTGGACCTGAGTGACCATCCGCGCACCGTCTATCTTCGGGAAGACGAGGTGACCGCACGACTGGACGAATGGATCGCCACCCTGGCCGATCCAGAAGACCTCGCCCGCGGGCAGGAGATGAACCCCTCGGCGAGAACTGGCCACGCCGCCTTGCAGCGCGAGCTGAGCGAGGTCAACAGCAAGATTGCTGCCTTGGTCGCCGCGGTCGAGTCGGGTGTGGCTGTTGAGGACTTGACTGCTGCGTTGCGTCGCCGCACGGCCGAGCGTGACGAGCTGAGGGCTCGTCTTGAGCGAACGGAGCGACCCCACGTCATGTCTGCTGTCCAGATCAGCGAATTGGTACAGGAGCTGGGCGGACTGTCGGTGATCCTCGGCAAGGCGACCGGGGTGGAACGCGCCCAGGTGTACGCGAGCCTGGGTTTGCGTCTTGATTACGACCCGCACCTACGACAAGTCAAGGTGACGGCCGACTTAAGTCGTGTCGCCGGATGTGTCCGAGGGGGGACTTGAACCCCCACGCCCGTTAATAGGGCACTAGCACCTCAAGCTAGCGCGTCTGCCATTCCGCCACTCGGACATCACCCACCACGCGACTGGGCAGCTAAGGCTAACGGATCGGGGTGCCCGCGCCCAAACCCGCCCGGCGCCTGGATGGTAGGAAAGGGACGTGACGCAAGTCCGCGCCGTCGACGAGGTCGTCGACCTCACCAGCGCCCTGATCAGGTTCGACACGTCGAACACGGGGGAGCCGGCGACCACCAAAGGCGAGGCCCTGTGCGCCCGCTGGGTCACCGAGCAGCTGGAAGAAGTGGGCTACCAGACCACCTATGTCGAGTCCGGCGCGCCGGGGCGGGCCAACGTGTTCGCCATCCTGCCCGGCGCCGACGGCACCCGGGGCAAGCTGCTGGTGCACGGACACCTCGACGTCGTGCCCGCGGAGGCCGCCGACTGGAGCGTGCACCCGTTCTCCGGCGCCGTCGAGGACGGCTACGTCTGGGGCCGCGGCGCGATCGACATGAAGAACATGGTCGGCATGATGATCGCCGTCGCCCGCCAGTTCAAACGCGACGGCACCGTGCCGCCGCGCGATGTGGTGTTCGCGTTCGTCGCCGACGAGGAGGCCGGCGGCAAGTACGGCTGCCGCTGGCTCGTCGAGAACCGGCCCGACCTGTTCGAGGGCATCACCGAGGCCATCGGGGAGGTCGGCGGTTTCTCGCTGACCGTGCCCCGCCGCGACGGGGGCGAGCGCCGGCTCTACCTCATCGAGACCGCCGAGAAGGGCATGCTGTGGATGCGGTTGACGGCACGGCGCCGGCCCGGTCACGGCTCGTTCGTGCACGACGACAACGCCGTCACCGCGGTGGCCGATGCGGTGGCCAGGCTCGGCCGGCACCGGTTCCCGATCGTGCTGCACGACGCCGTCGCCGAGTTCCTCGGTGCCGTCGCCGAGGAGACCGGCCACAGCTTCGACCCGGACTCGCCGGATCTGGAGGGCAGCATCGCGAAGCTGGGCTCCATCGGCCGCATCATCGGCGCCACCCTGCGCGACACCGCGAACCCGACGATGCTCAAGGCCGGTTACAAGGCCAACGTCATCCCGGCCACCGCCGAGGCCGTCCTGGACTGCCGGGTGGTGCCGGGCCGGCAGGCCGAGTTCGAGCGTGAGGTCGACGAGATCATCGGCCCCGACATCGCGCGCGAGTGGATCACCGAGTTACCTTCGTATGAAACGACTTTCGACGGGGACCTGGTGGACGCGATGAACGCCGCCCTGCTGGCCGTCGACCCGGATGCGCGCACCGTCCCCTACATGCTCGCCGCCGGGACCGACGCGAAGCACTTCGCCCGGTTGGGAATTCGGTGCTTCGGATTCATCCCGCTGCGGCTGCCGCCGGACCTCGACTTCGCCGCGCTGTTCCACGGCATCGACGAACGCGTGCCCGTCGACTCGCTGCTCTTCGGCACGCAGGTGCTCGACCATTTCCTGAAGAACTGCTAACCCGAAAGGACCCATCGCACATGGCTTTTCCCTATGACCCCTACTCGTTTCTGCCGAAGCTGCCCGGCTTCACGCTCACCTCGAGCTCCATCACCGACGGCCAGCCGCTGAACAACGCGCAAGTCAGCGGCATCTTCGGCGCCGGCGGAGAGGACGTCTCACCGCAGCTGAGCTGGTCCGGATTCCCCGAGGAGACCCGCAGCTTCGCGGTGACCATGTACGACCCAGACGCGCCGACGGCATCCGGGTTCTGGCACTGGGCGGTGGCCAACCTGCCCGCGACGGTCACCGAACTGCCCGCCGGCATCGGCGACGGCAGCTCGCTGCCCGGCGATGCCGTCACGCTGGTGAACGACGGCGGAATACGCCGCTTCCTCGGCGCGGCCCCGCCGGCCGGCCATGGCATGCACCGCTACATCGTCGCGGTGCACGCCGTCGGTGTGGAGAAGCTGGAGCTCACCGAGGACGCGTCACCGGCCTTCCTCGGTTTCAACCTGTTCATGAACGCGATCGCGCGCGCCACCATCACGGGCACCTACGAACAGAAGTAGGGATTTCGGTGCATCCACCGTCGCTGGGCGACGGGAAATGCACCGAAATCGCTCGACTCAGGGTTTGGCGAAGCCGGCTTTGGCGAGCACCTTCTGGCCGAAATCGCCGGTCACCAGGTCGATGAACTTCTGCGCGAGTGCGGCGTTCTTGCTCTGCTTGAGCACCGCGATCGGATAGGTGTTGACCGCGCCGGCGGATTCCGGGAACGGCACCTCTGTCACCTTGTCGCCGGCCCCGGCGGCGTCCGTGACGTAGACGACGCCCGCGTCGGCCTGCCCGGTGGTGACCTTGTTCAGGACGTCGGTGACCGACGACTCCTCACTGACCGCAGCCAGCTTCACCTTGGTCGCCTCTTCGACCTTCTGGGTGGCCGCGCCGCAGGGCACCGGCGGTGCGCAGACGACCACGTTCAGGCCGGGCTGGGCGAGATCCTGAAATGACTTGATGCCCTTCGGGTTTCCCGGCGCCGTCACGATGGTCAAGGTGTTGGACGCGAAGTTGACGGGGTCGCCGGCCAGCAGGCCCGCGCCGGCGGCCTTGTCCATGTTGCGGGTGTCGGCCGAGGCGAACACGTCGGCCGCGGCGCCCTGGGTCAGCTGGGTGACCAGGTCGGAGGATCCGGCGAAGGAGAAGTCCACCGACGATCCCGGGTTGTCGGTCTTGAACCGCTCGCCGATCTCGGTGAACGTCGACTTCAGCGACGCCGCCGCGAACACCGTCAGATGCCCACCCGAGCCGGTCGACGTGCTGTTGTCGCCGCTGCCGCACCCGGCGACCAGCGCCACCGATGCGGCGGCGACGGCGAGCTTCGTCCAGCTCTTCATGACTGTCCTTTCGGGGTTTCCACGATGACGGTGGTGGCTTCGACGACGGCGACCGCGACGCTGCCGCGCTCCTCCCGCGGCACGCCCCGGGTGAAACACACGTCAGCGGGTCGCCGAGCCGACCGCCTCGCGCAGCGACGTGAACCCGCCGTCGCGCAACCGCCGCGCGATGCCGTCGTGAATGTGCTTGGCCCACAACCCGCCGCCGTAGACGAAGCCGGTGTAGCCCTGCAACAGCGACGCGCCCGAGACGATGCGCTCCCAGGCGTCGTCGGCCGTCTCGATGCCGCCGACGCTGATCAGCACCAGCCGGTCACCGACCCGGGCGTGCAGCCGGCGCAGGATCTCCAGGGAGCGCCGGGCCACCGGCGGTCCGGACACCCCGCCGGATCCCAGCGCGTCGACGCCGGGGGTGCGCAGGCCCGCGCGGGAGGTCGTCGTGTTGGTGGCCACGATGCCGGCGAGCCCCAATTCGACTGCCAGGTCGGCGATTTCGTCCACATCGGAGTCGCTGAGATCGGGGGAGATCTTCACCAGCACCGGGGTCGACGTCTCGGCCAGCACGCCGGCGAGAATCGGCCGCAACGACTCCACGGCCTGCAGGTCGCGCAGGCCCGGGGTGTTCGGCGAGCTGACGTTGACGACGAGGTAGCCGGCCAGCGGCCCCAGCAGTCGCGCACTCGCCCGGTAGTCGTCCACGGCGTCCTCGGGCGGGGTGACCTTGGTCTTGCCGATGTTCACCCCGATCGGGACACCGCCGGAGTGCCGGCTCAGCCGCAGCGCCAACTCGCCGGCGCCGTGGTTGTTGAAGCCCATCCGGTTGAGCAGCGCGCGGTCCTCGGCCAGCCGGAACAGCCTGGGCTGCGGGTTGCCGGGCTGGGCCTGCGCGGTGACGGTGCCGACCTCGGCGTAGCCGAATCCGAGCGCACCCCAGGTGTCCAGTCCGCGTCCGTCCTTGTCGAAACCGGCGGCCAGACCCAACGGGCCCGGGAAGCGGATGCCGAACACCGTGCTGGCCAGCACCGGGTCGGGCGCCAGCAGACGTTCGGCGCGCCGGCGCAGCACCGGCGGCCGGGTGAGTCCGCGCAGCCCGGCGAACACCAGGGTGTGGATGCGTTCCGGCGGCGCCAGGAACAGCGCACGCCGCAGCAGGGGGTAGAGCCCGGAGTCTGCCATCACAGTTCCGGAAGTTGGTGCGCGTGCGGATTGCCGATGCGGGTCTTCTTGCGGCGCAACAACACCCGCCGCGTTCCGTCGGTGTACAGCCGGACCCGAGTCAGTTCCCAGCCGCGGTACTCGGCCTCGATCGACAGCCGGGTCGATGCCGTGATCCGGGTGACGTCCGGCGGCAGGCGCAACGGAACCCACTCGTATTCGTCGGACAGGTCGACATCCCAGCCGCGGACTCTCACGCCGGTCGGCCCGCCTTCTGGATGACCTGCACCCCGGCGCCGGCGCCCGACACCACGTACAGCGCGCCCGAGGCGTCGTCGTAGGCCAGGATGTTCGGTTGCTGCACGGTGGGGTACCGCACCTTCTCGACGGGGATTCCGGTCGTCAGATCGTAACCAATGACGGCGTTGGCGGCGGTTTGTGACACCCAGGCCAGGCTCGGCGAACCGGTCACGCCGTACGGCGCCTGGCGCACCGGATACCGCTGGCGAAGCATTAGTGGCTCGGTGCCGAACACCAGGAGTTCCTCGCCCCGGGTGTCGGCGACCAGGACCCGGCCCAGGCTGTCGGCGGCCATGCTGGTGGCGCCCTCGCCCGCCCGCAGCGACTGCGGTGCGCTGCCGTCGGGCTCGACGGCGGTCACCGAGGTCTGACCGCGGTCCAGAACAATGGCCGTATTACCTTGAACCACAAGGGAATCCACCCGGGTGAACTTCTTGTCGCGGTGTCCGACGGCGGTCGGGGAGGACAGCACGAACACCGAACCGTCCGCGCTGCCGAGCACCAGTTGTCCGCCGGGAAACCGTCCGATCGCGGTGAACTCGGTCTGCTTTTCCCCGTCGACGTCGACGCGTCGCGCGGTGCCGCCGGCCAGGTCGACGTCGAAGTAGCCACCGCGGGTAGGGGCCAGTGCCCGTCCGGCGCCATCCCCGGTGAGCGCGGCGGCCGGCGCGGGCAGCGCGATCGTGCGCGGCGCCGCGTGATCCCGGCCGAACACCGTCACCGTGTCGGCGGCGAAACCACCCGCATCGGCGCCGCCGAGCACGGCCAGACCGGCCGGACCCGCGTCGACCACAGCGGCGACCGGGTGCCCGGGGTACGGACGGATGTCTCCGGCCGGTGCCGCCGTCGGCGCCGGTGCCAGGGCCGCCGAGGCGGGACCGAGCGGTGCGGCGGCGGTCTCGGTGCGCTTGGAAGCGCAGCCCGTCAGCAACACGCCCACCACGGCCGCTGCGCCGATCAGGCGGCGAACTGCGCGGACGGGGACGCGTGGCATGGGCAAACTCCGGGTCTGTCGGTAAAACGCCGATTGTAGAAAACAGTCGGACGCACAATTTCCGCGCGTCGTCGGGACGGTCGGCATAAGTCGAGGTATGTTTCCCTCATGTCGCTGACAGCGGACCTCGATGTGGCGGGATGTGAGTTCGTCCTCGAAGACCTGATCGCCGGTCTTCACGCCAGCGGATACGGCCACCTCGACGGCGGTCGCAGCTTCTCCTTCCACATCGAGCAGGACACCCTGGTCATCGAGATCTACCGGCCGCGGCTGGCCGGGCCCGTCCCGCAGGCCGAGGACGTCGTGGCCGTCGCGCGTCGCGGGGTGCGCCACATCGATCTGAGCGACGAGCGCAGCCTGGCCGCGGCGGTGCGCGACGCGGTCAGTGCCGCCGTCCCGGTGCCCCGCTGACCAATTCGCTTCGGCGCGAGGCTCTTTCGCCGCGGCCGTCCCCTCACAGCGCTCTCTCAGCGCGGTTTATGTACGTTCTTCGTTGTGGATAGCACGCTCATCGCCCCGATGTCCTGGCTGCAGGTGGTCGTGCTGTCGCTGATCCAGGGGCTGACGGAGTTCCTGCCGATATCGTCTTCCGGGCACCTGGCGATCGCGTCGCGGCTGTTCTTCGCCGACGACGCCGGGGCCTCGTTCACCGCCGTCTCCCAGCTGGGCACCGAACTGGCGGTCCTGGTGTATTTCGCCAGGGACATCTGGCGCATCCTGCGGGCCTGGTTCGCCGGGTTGACCGACGAGGCCCGCCGCGACGTGGACTACCGGATGGGCTGGCTGGTGATCATCGGTTCCATCCCGATCATGGTGCTCGGGCTGGCGTTCAAGGACGTCATCCGCACCGGGGTGCGCAACCTGTGGGTGGTGGCCACCGCACTCGTGGTGTTCGCGCTGGTGATCGCCGCCGCCGAGTACTTCGGCCGGCAGACCCGGCACGCCGAGAACCTGACCTGGCGCGACGGCCTCACCGTCGGCCTCGCGCAGTGCCTGGCACTGGTGCCCGGGGTGTCGCGGTCGGGCGCGACGATCAGCGCGGGCCTGTTCCTCGGCCTGGACCGGGAGCTGGCCGCCCGGTTCGGCTTCCTGCTCGCGATCCCGGCGGTGTTCGCGTCGGGTCTGTTCTCCCTGCCGGACGCGTTCGCCCCCGTCAAGGAGGGCATGAGCGCCACCGGGGTGCAGCTCCTCGTGTCCGTCGTCATCGCGTTCGTGGTGGGCTTCGCCGCGATCTCGTGGTTCCTGAAGTTCCTCGTCAGCCACAGCATGTACTGGTTCGTGGCCTACCGGATCGTCGCCGGAACGACCGTCCTGGCCCTGCTGGCCACCGGCGTCCTGGCCGCGACCTAGCCGCCATGACCGTCATCCTGCTGCGGCACGGCCGCTCGACGGCGAACACCGCCCACACGCTGGCCGGGCGCTCGGCCGGCGTCGACCTCGACGAGACCGGGGTCGAACAGGCCCGGTCGCTGGTGGACCGCATCGGCGACCTGCCCGTGCGGGCGCTGGTGTGCTCGCCGCTGCTGCGCTGCCGGCGCACCCTGGAGCCGCTGGCCGAGCGCCTCGGCCTGCAGCCCGTCTTCGACGACCGGCTCACCGAGGTCGACTACGGCGACTGGACCGGGCGCAAGCTGTCCGAGCTGGTCTCCGAGTCGCTGTGGCAGGTGGTCCAGCAGCACCCCAGCGCCGCGGTCTTTCCCGGCGGCGAGGGCCTGGCCGACGTACAGGCCCGCGCCGTTTCAGCCGTCCGAGAACACGACCGCCGGTTGGCAGAGGGCAACGGCGGCGGTGACGTCCTGTGGGTGGCGTGCACGCACGGAGATGTGATCAAGTCCGTCGTCGCCGACGCGCTGGGCACCCATTTGGACAGCTTCCAGCGGATCACCGCCGATCCGGCGTCGCTCAGCGTCATCCGCTACACGCCGCACCGGCCGTTCGTCGTGCATGTCAACCACACCGGCGACCGGCTCGCCGGGGTCCTCTCGGCGCCGCCGCCACAGCCGTCCGGTGACGCCACGGTCGGAGGTTCAACCGGCTGAACGGCCGCTGCTACCGGTATTTTGGAGAGGTCATGGCCCGCGCAATCCACGTCTTCCGCACACCCGACCGATTCGTGGCCGGGACCGTCGGTCAGCCCGGCGACCGGACCTTCTACCTACAGGCCGTGCACGACGCCCGGGTGGTGTCGGTGGTCCTGGAGAAGCAGCAGGTCGCGGTGCTGGCCGAGCGGATCGGCGCGCTGCTGGTCGAGGTCAACCGCCGGTTCGGCACGCCGCTGCCCCCGGAGGGCGACGACGCCGGCGACCTCAGCCCGCTGATCACCCCGGTCGACGCCGAGTTCCGGGTCGGCACGATGGGTCTGGGCTGGGACTCCGAGGCGCAGACCGTGGTGGTGGAACTGCTGGCCGTCACCGACACCGAATTCGACGCCTCGGTGGTGCTCGACGACGCCGAGGAGGGGCCCGACGCGGTCCGGGTGTTCCTCACGCCCGAGTCGGCCCGCCAATTCGCCACCCGCTCGGTGCGGGTCATCTCGGCGGGACGTCCGCCGTGCCCGCTGTGCGACGAACCGCTGGACCCCGAGGGCCACATCTGCGTGCGCACCAACGGTTATCGCCGGGCGGCGCTCGGGTCGGACGATGACCCCACGGACTGAGGCGGCCAGATGACCGCGCCGGGGGATGCCGAAGGCGCGCTGCGCGACGGCGAGTTGACCGTCCTGGGCCGGATCCGCTCGGCCAGCAACGCCACCTTCCTGTGCGAGGCCGAGTTCGGCGGCCGGGCCGTGCACTGCGTCTACAAGCCCGTCGCCGGTGAGCGTCC
Source organism: uncultured Mycobacterium sp. (assembly GCA_964611465.1). Lineage (GTDB taxonomy): Bacteria > Actinomycetota > Actinomycetes > Mycobacteriales > Mycobacteriaceae > Mycobacterium. The sequence continues at coordinate 13,239 of CAZTAA010000011.1, forward strand.
GCTCTGGGACTTCCCGGACGGCACGCTGGCCGGCCGAGAGTTCGCCAGCTACCTGGTGTCGGAGGCGCTGGGCTGGAACATCGTGCCGCACACCATTATTCGTGACGGCCCGGCCGGACCGGGCATGCTGCAGCTGTGGGTAGACCAGCCCGAGGAAGCCACCTGCGACCTGGTCGACGTGTGCCCGTCGAACCGGGTGCCGGCGGGCTATCTGGCGGTCCTGCAGGCACACGACTACACCGGCGACGCGGTCGCGCTGATCCACGCCGACGATCCCGCACTGCGCCGGATGGCGGTCTTCGACGTGCTGGTGAACAACGCCGACCGCAAGGGCGGCCACGTGCTGCGCGGGGTGGACGGCGGGGTGTACGGCGTGGACCACGGCCTGTGTCTGCACACCGAGGACAAGCTGCGCACGGTGCTGTGGGGCTGGGCGGGCAAGCCCGTCGACGACGAGACCCTCGACGCGGTCCGTGCGCTGGCCTCGGCGCTGGACGGCGAGCTGGCCGTGCGACTGGGCGCGCACATCACGCCGCGGGAGGTCAGGGCGCTGCGCCGGCGGGCGTTGGAACTGCTCGATCAGCCGGTGCTGCCCGGCCCCGACCGGCACCGGCCCATTCCGTGGCCCGCTTTCTGAACATCCGGCCCGTTTTCTGAACAGACACGGCGCGAAACAGACTGGCACCGAACGTCTTTGACCTGCCCGCCGGGTGGTCTGGGGGCGATAGCGGACGACGGCCCGCCGACTGCGCACACCAGTTTCAGCAATTCGGCAAAATTTCGGCCATGTAACAGCGAATGCGCTACTAGGCTCATCCGTGCCGCTAGTCACAACAACAACACAACATGGGGGTTCCCGTGTCAGACGTTGACATAACGACCTCGACCGACGAGCGCGCCGGCGCATCGCAGCCCCTACTGGGCCTGTCGGCCCTGACCGCCATCGTCGTGGGTTCGATGATCGGCAGCGGCATCTTCGCCCTGCCGTCTCAGATGGCCGGTAGCGCGGCCCCCGGACCCCTGCTGATCGGCTGGGCGGTCACCGGTGTCGGCATGCTGACACTGGCCTTCGTGTTCCAGACGCTCGCCGAGCGCAAACCCGAGATCGACGGCGGCGTCTACGGCTACGCCAAGGAGGGGTTCGGCAACTACATCGGCTTCACCTCGGCGTTCGGCTACTGGGCGTCGGCCTGGATGGGCAACGTCGCGTATCTGGTGCTGCTGTTTGCCACCCTCGACTACTTCTTCCCGGGCACGTTCACCGACGGCACCACGCTGCCGGCGATCATCGGCGCGTCGATCCTGTTGTGGATCGTGCACTTCCTGATCCTGCGCGGCGTGCAGACCGCGGCGTTCGTCAACACCATCGTGACCATCGCCAAGGTCGTCCCGATCCTGACCTTCATCGCGATCGCCGTCGTCGGCTTCAAGGCCGGACTGTTCAGCGCGGACTTCTGGGGCCGCCACACCGAGATCGACGGCGCGCCACTCGGCGACACCCTGCACCAGGTCCGCAACATGATGCTGGTGACCGTCTGGGTGTTCATCGGCATCGAGGGCGCGGCGGTGTACTCGCAGCGGGCCAGGAGCCGCAAGGAGGTCGGCAAGGCCACGGTGTTCGGTTTCCTCGCCGTGCTGGCACTGCTGCTGCTGGTGAACTTCCTGTCCTACGGCCTGATGGAGCAGTCCAAGCTGGCCGGTCTGGCCGACCCGTCGATGGCCGGCCTGATGAAACAGCAGGTGGGCAGCTGGGGTGCCGCGTTCATCTCGATCGGCCTGATCATCTCGCTGCTGGGCGCCCTGCTGGCCTGGGTGCTGCTGTGCGCGGAGATCCTGCGCATCCCGGCCCAGGAGGGCGTGATGCCCGAGGCGCTCGGCCGCGAGAACGCCAACGGCTCACCGGCCGGGGCGCTGTGGTTGACCAACGGCTGCGTCCAGGTCGTGCTCGTCCTCACCTATTTCATGACGAGCACCTACCTGGGTCTGGTGCTGCTGGCGACGTCGCTGATCCTGTTGCCGTATCTGTGGTCGGCGGCCTACCAGGTGCTGCTTGCGGTCCGGGGGGAGACCTACGGCAACGGCGAGGGCCGCACCAAGGACCTGGTGGTCGGTGGCATCGCGCTGATCTACGCCATCTGGCTCGTCTACGCCGGCGGTCTGGAGTACCTGCTGACCGCGGCGCTGCTGTACTTCATCGGCACGGCCTTGTTCGTGTGGGCGCGCCGGGAGAAGAACCTGACGCTGTTCAACCCCGCGGAGTGGATACTCTTCGCGGTCATCGCGCTGGCCGGTCTGGTCGGGCTCTACCTGATCATCACCGGGAAGATCGACGTCTTCAGCGCCTGAACCGATTTCAGAAAGGGAGCGATACTGATGGCTGCCAAGGCCGCAAAGAAAGCCAAGCCGAAAGCGGGACCCGCGTCGGACTCCCGGGTCGGTGTCTGGTCGGAGATCGGCAAACTGCGCCGCGTCCTGGTGTGCCAGCCCGACCTGGCGCACCAGCGCCTCACGCCGGAGAACAGTGCCGAACTGCTTTTCGACGACGTCATCTGGCTGGCCCAGGCGCGCCGGGACCACTTCGACTTCGTCTCCAAGATGGAGGACCACGGCGTCGAGGTGTACGACCTGCAGGACTGTCTGGCCGAGGTGCTCAAGGACCACCTGGCCCGCGCCTGGGTCCTCGACCGCCGGCTGACCGACTACCTGGTCGGCCCGAACATCAGCCTGGAGATGCGGCCGTGGCTGGAGGAGATGGACGCGGCGACGCTCGCCAGGTACCTGATCGGCGGCATCGCCTTCCACGACGTCCCCAAGGACGTCGCCGGGCCGTTCCTGTCTACCTTCGCCGAGACCGAGCCGGCCGGCTTCGTCATCGCGCCACTGCCCAACACCCAGTTCATGCGGGACAACTCGTCGTGGATCTTCCACGGCGTGACGCTCAACCCGATGTACTGGCCGGCCCGGCAACCCGAGACGTTGCTGACCACCGCGGTGTACAACTTCCACCCGGCGTTCGAGAACGAGGAGTACAACGTCTGGCTGGGCGACCCGGACGGCAATCCCTACGACCACGGGGCCACCACGCTGGAGGGCGGCGACGTGATGCCGATCGGCAAGGGCACCGTGGTGATCGGCATGGGGGAGCGGACGTCGCGGCAGGCCATCGCGCTGGTGGCGCGCAGCCTGTTCGCCGCCGAGGCCGCCGAGCGGGTCATCATCGCCGCGCTGCCCAAGACGCGTTCGGCGATGCACCTCGACACCGTGTTCACCTTCTGCCACCACGACGTGGTGACGGCGTTCGCGCCGATCGTCGACAACATCGAACCGATCACGCTGCGGCCGGATGACAAGGCGCCCGGCGGGATGTCGGTCCACCACGAGACGAAGGGCCTGGTGGAGACCATCGGCCACGCGCTCGGGGTGAGCTTCAAGGTCGTCGAGACCGCCGGTGACGTCTACGGGATCCAGCGCGAGCAGTGGGACGACGCCAACAACGTCGTCGCCCTGGAGCCCGGCGTGGTCATCGGCTACGACCGAAACACGTTGACCAACACGGCATTACGCAAGGCCGGCGTCGAGGTCATCACCATCGACGCCAGCGAGCTCGGCCGCGGCCGGGGCGGCGGCCGGTGCATGACCTGCCCGATCCTGCGCGACCCGGCGTACTGAGCATCCCAAGACCCAAAAGGAGACATGCACCATGGGATTCAACCTGCAGGGACGAGACCTGCTCAGCCTGGCCCACCACAGCGAGCGCGAGATTCTCTACCTGATCGACCTGGCCCGAGACCTCAAGCGGCTCAAGTACTCCGGGGTGCGCACCCGCAACCTCGAGGGTCTCAACATCGCGCTGATCTTCGAGAAGACCTCGACGCGGACCCGCTGCGCGTTCGAGGTGGCCGCGCACGACGAGGGCGCCCACGTCACCTACATCGACCCGACCTCGTCGCAGATCGGGCACAAGGAGTCGATGAAGGACACCGCCCGGGTGCTCGGCCGGATGTACGACGCGATCGAGTACCGCGGGTTCGGCCAGGAGGTCGTCGAGGAACTCGAAAAGTACGCCGGGGTACCGGTTTTCAACGGGCTCACCGACGAGTTCCACCCCACCCAGATGCTGGCCGACGTGCTGACCATGACCGAGCATTGCCCCAAGCCGCTGCATGACATCGCCTACGCCTACGTCGGCGACGGCCGCAACAACATGGCCAACTCGCTGCTGATGGTGGGCGCCAAGCTGGGCATGGACGTGCGGATCGGCGCGCCCAAGGATCTACAGCCCGAAAAGGATCACGTGAAGTTGTGCGAGGGCTTCGCCGAGGAATCCGGCGCGCGCATCACGATCACCGACGATCCGGTCACGGCCGTCAAGGGCGTCGACTTCATCCACACCGACGTCTGGGTGTCGATGGGCGAGCCGATCGAGAGTTGGGGTGAGCGCATCGGTGAGCTGATGCCGTTCCAGGTCAACGCGAAGCTGATGAAGGCCTCGGGCAACCGGCGGGTGAAGTTCATGCACTGTCTGCCGGCGTTCCACAATTCGGAGACCAAGGTGGGCAAGCAGATCGCCGAGCAGTACCCGGATCTGAAGAACGGCATCGAGGTCACAGACGACGTCTTCGAGACCCCGGCCAACATCGCCTTCGAGCAGGCCGAGAACCGCATGCACACGATCAAGGCGGTCCTGGTGTCCTCCTTACGGGCCAACTGATTTCGGGGTCTGCGATGCGAATCGTGATCGCCCTGGGCGGTAACGCGCTGCTGCAACGCGGGCAGCCGATGACCGCGGAGAACCAGCGGGCCAACATCCGGATCGCCGCCGAGGCGATGGCGAAGGTGGCCGACGGCAACCAGCTCGTCATCGCCCACGGCAACGGCCCGCAGGTGGGTCTGCTGGCGCTGCAGTCGGCCGCCTACACCGAAGTGGACCCGTATCCGCTCGACGTGCTCGGCGCCCAGACCGACGCGATGATCGGCTACGTCATCGAACAGGAGCTGGGCAACCTGCTGCCGTTCGAGCAGCCGTTCGCCACCATGCTGACGATGATCGAGGTGGACCGCGACGATCCGGCGTTCGCGAACCCGACCAAGCCGATCGGCCCGGTCTACGACAAGGAAACCGCCGAAAAACTGGCCGCCGAGGAGGGCTGGTCGATCGCACCCGACGGCGACAAGTTCCGCCGGGTGGTCGCCAGCCCGAAACCCAAGCGCATCTTCGAGATTCGGCCGATCCGGATGCTCGTCGACGCGGGCGTCATCGTGGTCTGCGCCGGCGGCGGCGGCATCCCGACGATGTACGACGAGGACCGCAACCTGCAGGGTGTCGAGGCCGTCATCGACAAGGACCTCGCCGCCTCCCTGCTGGCCCAGGAACTGGACGCCGATCTGCTGGTGATCGCCACCGACGTCGACGGCGTCTACCTCAACTGGGGCAAGCCGGACCAGCAGAAGCTGGGTGCGGTCACCCCGGAGGAGTTCGAGGGGCTCAACCTGCCGAAGGGGTCGATGGGCCCGAAGGTGGACGCGGCGTGCGGGTTCGCCCGGGCCACCGGCAACGAGGCGGTCATCGGCTCGCTGTCCGACATCGACGACATCGTGCGGGGCACCGCGGGAACCCGCGTCAAGGTCGCGCGCTAGCCACGCTTCCAGGTCAGCACGCCGGCGTCGGCCAGCTGCGACAGGTGCAGCTGATCGT
>CAZTAA010000011.1:19033-72335 GCA_964611465.1 uncultured Mycobacterium sp.
CGCTTCCAGGTCAGCACGCCGGCGTCGGCCAGCTGCGACAGGTGCAGCTGATCGTCCTTGATCAGGTACGTGCGCACATTGCTCAGCGCCTTGCCGACCTGCGAGTCCAGTGACGGCTGCGGGCACATCATCATGGTGGTCGCAATCGGGCTGAACTCGAGTTTGCCTTCCGAACCGTCGCCGCCCGGCTCCAGCTTGTAGGTGCCCTTGCCGCGGTTGCAGTCGAGTTGGAAGAACGCGTCGGTGCCGTTCGGGTCGAACGTGACGGTGAATTTCGCCGGGTCCGGCACCGGGGTGGTGCCCTGCGCGTCGTCCATCGACTGCAGCGACACCAACTGCCAGGTGGTGCCGGGCAGTGTGGGCGCGGTGGCGGTGGAGTCCGACGAGCAGGCGACGGCACCGGCCGACACGCCGATTGTCAGCAGGGCGGCGGTCAGCGGCCGAAACGCGATCTTCACGAGTTCGAACCTACCGAAGGCCGGGATTCACCGGCCGCGCCCACGTCATCGCCGGTGCGTGTCGCGTGGATACTGGGACGGTGAATCCGGCCACCACCGACGCGGCGCTGGCCGCCGATCTGGCCGCCGACGCGGGGAGGCTGTTGCTGGACATCCGCGCCGAGATCGGGTTCGACTACCCGTGGGACCTCGGCGACATCGGCGACGCCCGGGCCAATGCGTTGCTGCTGCGCCGGCTGAAGGCGGAGCGGCCCGACGACGCGGTGCTCTCCGAGGAGGCGCCCGACGACCTGGCCCGCCTCGAAGCGGACCGGGTGTGGATCATCGACCCCGTCGACGGCACCCGGGAGTTCTCCACGCCGCGGCGGCCGGACTGGGCGGTGCATATCGCGCTGTGGCAGCGGGTCGGCGGCCCGGACGGCGCGATCACCGATGCCGCGGTCGCGCTGCCCGCACTCGGCGAGGTCTACCGCAGCGACACCGTGACGATGGCGGCCCGGCGCGATCCGGCGGCGCCGATCCGCATCACCGCGAGCGCCAACCGGCCGCCGCGGGTGCTGTTCAGGATGGCCGAACTCCTCGAGTTCGAGATGGTCCGGATCGGCTCGGCCGGCGCCAAGGCCATGGCCGTGGTGCGCGGCGACGTCGACGCCTATCTGCACGCCGGCGGTCAGTGGGAGTGGGATTCGGCGGCCCCGGCGGGCGTCGTGCAGGCCGCCGGCATGCACGCGTCGCGCCTCGACGGCTCGCCGATGCTCTACAACCGGCCCGACCCGTATCTGCCCGACCTGCTGATGTGCCGCCCCGAACTCGCCGACGTGCTGCTCGACGCGATCCGGACGGCGGCCGGTCCGGGCGCACCGCGGTACCCATAGAGTTGGTGCCCATGGAATCGTGGTCGGTGCCCCATGTGCCGGAGTTGCCGGGACGCGGTCCGCAGTTGCGGCTCTACGACAGCGCCGACCGGCAGGTCCGGCCCGTGTCGCCCGGCCCGACGGCCACCATGTACGTCTGCGGGATCACCCCGTACGACGCCACCCATCTCGGCCATGCCGCCACCTACCTGACCTTCGACCTCGTCAACCGGTTGTGGCGGGACGCCGGACATCGGGTGCACTACGTGCAGAACGTCACCGACGTCGACGACCCGCTGTTCGAGCGGGCCGACCGGGACGGCATCGACTGGCGTGAGCTGGCGGCCCGCGAGACCCAGCTGTTCCGGGACGACATGACGGCGCTGCGGGTGGTGCCGCCGCAGGACTACGTCGCCGCCACCGACGCCATCGACGAAGTGGTCGAGGTGATCGAGAAGATGCTGGCCGCCGGGACGGCCTACGTGGTCGACGACCCGGAGTTCCCGGACGTCTACTTCCGCGTCGACGCCACCGAACAGTTCGGCTACGAGTCCGGCTACGACCTGGACACCATGCGCGCGTTGTTCGCCGAGCGCGGCGGCGACCCGGACCGGCCCGGCAAGGCGGACCCGCTCGACGCCCTGGTGTGGCGCGCCGCGCGGCCCGGTGAGCCGAGCTGGCCGTCGCCGTTCGGCCCGGGCCGGCCCGGCTGGCACGTGGAGTGCTCGGCGATCGCGATGGACCGCCTCGGGATGGGATTCGACATCCAGGGCGGCGGCACCGACCTGATCTTCCCGCACCACGAGTTCTCCGCCGCCCATGCCGAATCCGTAACGGGGGAGCGGCGTTTCGCGCGGCACTATGTGCACGCCGGGATGATCGGCTGGGCCGGGCACAAGATGTCGAAGAGCCGCGGCAATCTGGTGCTGGTGTCGCAACTGCGCGCCGAGGGCGTCGATCCGGGCGCCGTCCGGCTGGGGCTGTTCGCGGGGCACTACCGCGCCGACCGGTACTGGAGCCCGCAGGTGCTCGACGAGGCTCAGGCGAGGCTGGCCCGGTGGCGTGCCGCCGCGGCGCTGCCCGCCGGCCCGAACACCGCCGACCTGATCGCCCGGGTTCGCCAGTATCTGGCCGACGACCTGGACACCCCGAAAGCCCTTGCCGCACTTGACGGTTGGGCCACCGATGCGCTGGAGTACGGCGGCCACGACGAGGCCGCGCCCGGTCAGGTGCGCGTCGCGGTCGACGCCCTGCTGGGCGTACCGCTCACCTGACGCCGGCGTGCGTGTCGGTCCGCGACGCGCAGGAGATGTGCTGCGTCGTTGCATGCTCGGCTGCCGTGCGCCTACCGTTCGAAACATGGGGAACATCAACGGCAAGGTCGTACTGATCACCGGCGGCGCCAGCGGTATCGGCGCGGAAGTGGCCCGCCGCCTGCACGCCAAGGGCGCGAACCTGGTCCTGACCGATCTCGACGGGCCCGCGCTGACGGAACTCGCCGGCCGACTGGGCGGGAGCCGGGTCCTGACGGTGGTGGCCGACGTGCGCGACGCGGCGGCCATGGCGGCCGCGGCGGCGCAGGCCGTCGACCGGTTCGGCGGCATCGACGTCGTGATGGCGAACGCCGGGATCGGCAGTTTCGGGTCGATGCGCAACATCGACCCGGAGGCCTTCAAGAAGGTCATCGACGTGAACGTGACGGGTGTCTTCAACACCGTGCACGCGGCGTTGCCGTCGTTGGTGCAGCGCCGCGGCTACGTGCTGATGGTGTCGTCGCTGGCGGCCTTCGTGGCCGGGCCCGGCATGGCGGCCTACACCGCGTCCAAGGCCGCGGTGGAGAACCTGGCCAATGCGTTGCGGCTCGAGGTCGCCCACCTGGGTGTCGACGTCGGAAGCGCGCACATGTCCTGGATCGACACGCCCATGGTTCAGGAACTAAAGGACGAACTCGGCGCCTTCCAGAAGATGTTGGCGAGCATGCCCGGTCCGCTGTCCAAGACCACCTCGGTGCAGGAGTGCGGCGCGGCGTTCGTCGCGGGGATCGAGGCACGCAAGCGCCGCGTCTACTGTCCGCGGTGGGTGGGACTGTTCCGGTGGGTACGCCCGCTCGTCTCGACGCCGGTGGCCGAACGCGACCTGCGCAAGTCGGCGCCGGAGTTGGTCGAGGGCCTGGACGCCGAGGCCGCGGTGATGGGCCGCAATTTCAGCGCCCGAACCGAGGCGCTGGAGAAGTAGCGTGCCGGCGGCCAAGCGCGCCGATCTGGTGCTCTCCGGCGGCGGCGTCAAGGGCATCGGGCTGGTCGGGTCGGCCGCTGCCCTGGTCGATGCGGGCTATGTGCCGCAACGGGTTTCGGGCACCTCGGCGGGCGCACTCGTCGGTGCGGTGCTGGCCGCCGCCGCCCAGCACGGGCCGGTCGACGGCGCGCAGCTCGCGGCGCTGGCGATGGCGATCGACTATCGGAAATTCCTCGACCAGGGCCCCATCGAGCGCATCCCGCTGGCCGGACCCGCCTGGGGCGTGCTGACCGGCTCGGGCATCTACCGCGGGGACAACCTGCACGCCTGGGTACACGAACGGCTCGCCGAGTACGGCGTGTTCACCTTCGCCGACCTGGCGATCCGCGACCGCTCGCTGCCGCCCGAGCAGCGCTACCGGCTGGTGGTCACCGTCGCCGACGTCAGCCTCGGCCAGCTGGTCCGGCTGCCGTGGGACTACCAGCGGCTCTACGGCCTCAACCCCGACGAGCAACTCGTCGCCGACGCGGTCCGCGCGTCGACGGCGATCCCGTTCTTCTACCGGCCGGCCACGCTGACGAGCGCCGACGGCCGGGAGTCGACGCTGGTGGACGGCGGGCTGCTGTCGAACTTCCCGATCGAGTCGCTGGACCGCACCGACGGCCGCAAGCCGCGCTGGCCGACGTTCGGTGTGACGCTGCTGCCGGATCTGCCCGCCCAGAACGCGCAGATCTTCCCGGCGTTGCGGACACTGCACTGGATCCGGCCGCCGACGCTGCTGGAACAGGTCGTCACCACCCTGCTGGTCGGCCACGACCAGGCCTACCTCAACCAGCCCCGGGTCGCCGCCCGCAGCATCCGCGTCGACACCAGCGATGTCGGCGTGCTCGACTTCGACCTGTCGGACCAGGAGAAGGCGGCGGCGTACGACGACGGCTACCGCGCGGCCGAGGAGTTCCTGTCGACCTGGGACTGGGCGCGGTACGTCGCCGAGTTCCGCTGAGTGCGCTCAGCTACGGAAGCCGGTGCCGCCGGGACCCCGCCGGCGCAGATAGCGCTCGAACTCGGCCGCCAGGGCGTCGCCGTCGATCTTGCCCAGCGCCTCGGTCATGTCGACCTCGGCGTCGCCGCGTTCCTCCAGCGACTGCACGTACTCGGCGATCTCGTCGTCCTCGGAGGTCATCTCGCTGACGGCCTCCTCCCACTCCTCGGCCTGCTGCGGCAGGTCACCGAGCGGCACCTCGATGTCGAGGACGTCCTCGACGCGGCGCAGCAGCGCCACGGTGGCCTTGGGGTTGGGCGGTTGCGAGACGTAGTGCGGGACGGCGGCCCAGAACGTGACGGCCGGGATGCCGGCGGCCACGCAGGCATCCTGGAAGACCCCGGCGATGCCGGTGGGTCCCTCGTAGCGGGTCTCCTCCAGGCCGAAGTACTTGGCCGAGTCGGGGGAGTAGGCCGCCCCCGACACCGGGACCGGGCGGGTGTGCGGGGTGTCGGCCAGCAACGCGCCCAGGATCACGACGGTGTCCACGTTGAGCTTGTCGGCGATGGCCAGCAGTTCCGCGCAGAAGGTGCGCCAGCGCATGTTCGGCTCGACGCCGTGCATCAGGACGATGTCGCGGTCGCTGCCCGGCGGCCGGCAGTGCGAAATCCGCATGGACGGCCAGACCAGCTCCCGGGTCACGCCGTCGATCTGGCGGATCACCGGCCGGTTCACCTGGTAGTCGTAGTACGCCTCGTCGTCGATCTCGACGATCGTCTCGGCTTCCCACATGGCGTCCAGGTGCTCGAGCGCATCGGTGGCGGCGTCCCCGGCGTCGTTCCAGCCTTCGAAGGCCGCAACCACGATGGTGTTGCGGAGATCGGGCAGGCTGGCATCCGGCGCGGGCACCAATTCAGCCTAATGCCTGCGATGCGGTGACGAGTGCGCACGCGCGCAGCAGTTCGGTCGGGTGAGCACGTAGACTTTCCGGGGTCGAGAGGCGTTGCAACGGATCCGGGCCCTGAGCCGGTATCCGCCACGCTCGGCAGAGTAAAGGACGCCTTCCGCCACGGAAGGAATGCCTGTGAACATCCCCGAGAGGGACACATTCGCGCCGAACATCCGGCCCGACTGCACCGACGAACTGACGGCCGCTCTGCGCGGGCGGATCCTGGTGATCGACGGCGCGATGGGCACGGCGATCCAGCGGGACCGGCCGGACGAGGCCGGTTACCGCGGCGAGCGGTTCAAGGACTGGCCGAGCGACCTGGTCGGCAACAACGACCTGCTCACCCTGACGCAGCCGCACATCATCGAGGGCATCCACCGCGAATACCTCGAGGCGGGCGCCGACATCCTGGAGACCAACACCTTCAACGCGAACGCGGTCTCGCTCGCCGACTACGGCATGCAGGAACTGGCCTACGAACTGAACTACGCCGGGGCCGCACTGGCCCGCAAGGCTGCCGACGAGTTCAGCACCCCGGACAAGCCCCGCTACGTCGCCGGCGCGCTGGGCCCGACGACCCGGACCGCGTCGATCTCGCCGGATGTCAACGACCCCGGCGCGCGCAACGTCTCCTACGACCAACTGGTCGCCGCCTACCTCGACGCCGCCAACGGCCTGGTCGACGGCGGCGCCGACCTCCTGATCGTCGAGACGATCTTCGACACGCTCAACGCCAAGGCGGCGGTGTTCGCCCTGGAGACGCTGTTCGAGGACCGCGGCCGCCGCTGGCCAGTGATCATCTCGGGCACCATCACCGACGCTTCCGGGCGGACGCTGTCCGGCCAGGTCACCGAGGCGTTCTGGAACTCGATCCGGCACGCCAAGCCGATCGCGGTGGGTCTCAACTGCGCCCTGGGCGCGCCGGAGATGCGGCCCTACCTCGCCGAAATCTCGCGCATCGCAGACACTTTCGTGTCCTGCTACCCGAACGCCGGCCTGCCCAACGCCTTCGGCGAGTACGACGAGTCCCCGGAGCGTCAGGCCGGCTACATCGCCGAGTTCGCCGACGCCGGTCTGGTCAACCTGGTCGGTGGCTGCTGCGGAACGGCGCCAGCGCACATCGCCGCGATCGCCACCGTCGTCGACGGCAAGCCGCCGCGGCAGGTGCCGGACGTTGAGGTGGCCACCAGGCTGGCCGGCCTGGAGCCGCTCAACATCACCGACGACTCGCTGTTCGTCAACATCGGTGAGCGCACCAACATCACCGGCTCGGCCCGGTTCCGCAACCTGATCAAGGCCGAGGACTACGACACCGCGCTGTCGGTCGCCCTGCAGCAGGTCGAGGTCGGTGCGCAGGTCATCGACATCAACATGGACGAGGGCATGATCGACGGCGTCGCCGCGATGGACCGGTTCACCAAGCTGATCGCGGCCGAACCCGATATCAGCCGGGTGCCGGTGATGATCGACTCCTCCAAGTGGGAGGTCATCGAGGCCGGCCTGAAGAACGTGCAGGGCAAACCGATCGTCAACTCGATCTCGTTGAAGGAGGGCGAGGAGAAGTTCGTCCGCGAGGCGCGGCTGTGCCGCAAGTTCGGCGCCGCCGTCGTCGTGATGGCCTTCGACGAGCAGGGGCAGGCCGACAACCTGGAACGCCGCAAGCAGATCTGCGGGCGCGCGTACCGCACCCTGACCGAGGAGGTCGGCTTCCCGGCCGAGGACATCATCTTCGACCCGAACTGCTTCGCGCTGGCGACCGGCATCGAGGAGCACGCGTCCTACGGGATCGACTTCATCGAGTCGTGCGCCTGGATCAAGGAGAACCTGCCCGGGGTGCACATCTCCGGCGGCATCTCCAACGTGTCGTTCTCCTTCCGGGGCAACAACCCAGTGCGGGAGGCGATCCACGCCGTCTTCCTGTTCCACGCCATCAAGGCCGGCCTGGACATGGGCATCGTCAACGCCGGTGCGCTGGTGCCCTACGACTCCATCGACCCCGAGCTGCGGGACCGCATCGAGGACGTGGTGCTGAACCGCCGCGGGGATGCCGCCGAACGGCTCCTGGAGATCGCCGAGCGGTTCAACAGCACCGATCAAGCCGAAGATCCCGCCGCCGCCGAATGGCGCAGCCTGCCGGTCCGCGAGCGGATCACGCACGCGCTGGTCAAGGGCATCGACGCGCACGTCGACGACGACACCGAGGAACTGCGGGCCGAGATCGCCGCCGCGGGCGGTCGCCCGATCGAGGTGATCGAGGGCCCGCTGATGGACGGCATGAACGTCGTCGGTGACCTGTTCGGCTCGGGAAAGATGTTCCTACCCCAGGTGGTGAAGTCGGCCCGGGTGATGAAAAAGGCCGTCGCGTACCTGCTGCCGTACATCGAGGCCGAGAAGCAGCCGGGGGATGCCGAAAGGTCTAACGGCACCATCGTGATGGCGACCGTCAAGGGCGACGTCCACGACATCGGCAAGAACATCGTCGGGGTCGTGCTGCAGTGCAACAACTACACCGTGATCGACCTCGGTGTGATGGTGCCCGCCCAGAAGATCCTGGACGCGGCGCGCGAACATGACGCCGACATCATCGGGCTGTCCGGTCTGATCACCCCGTCCCTGGACGAGATGGCCAACTTCGCCGTAGAGATGGAACGCGAGGGGTTGGAGATCCCGCTGCTGATCGGTGGCGCGACCACCTCGCGCGCGCATACGGCCGTGAAGATCGCGCCGCGCCGCAGCGGTCCGGTGGTCTGGGTCAAGGACGCGTCCCGCTCGGTGCCGGTCGCTGCCGCACTGCTGGACGACAAGCAGCGGCCGGCCCTGCTGGAGGCCACCGCGAAGGACTACGCGGCCCTGCGCGAACGGCACGCCCAGAAGAGCGAGCGGCCGATGCTGACGCTGGAGAAGGCCCGCGCCAACCGGACGCCGATCGAGTGGGACGGCTACACGCCGCCGGCGCCCGTTATCGGTGTGGGAGTACGAGAGTTCAAGGACTACGACCTCGCCGAGCTCCGCGAGTTCATCGACTGGCAGCCGTTCTTCAACGCGTGGGAGATGAAGGGCAGGTTCCCCGACATCCTCAACAACCCGGCTTCGGGCGAGGCTGCCCGCAAGCTGTATGACGACGCCCAGGAGATGCTCGACACCCTGATCAAGGAGAAGTGGCTGACCGCCAACGGGGTGATCGGGTTCTTCCCCGCAAACGCCGTCGGCGACGACGTCGAGGTATACACCGACGACACCCGTACCGAGGTGCTGACCACGTTGCACAACCTGCGCCAGCAGGGCGAGCACCGGGCCGGCATCCCGAACCGGTCGCTGGGCGATTACGTCGCGCCCAAGGAGACTGGTCTGGCCGACTACGTCGGCGCCTTCGCCGTCACCGCGGGCCTCGGCAGCGGTGACAAGATCGCCGAGTTCAAGGCAGCCCACGACGACTACAGCGCGATCCTGCTGGAGTCGCTCGCCGACCGGCTGGCCGAGGCGTTCGCAGAACGGATGCACCAACGGGTTCGCACCGAGTTCTGGGGCTACCAGCCCGACGAGCAGCTGGACAACGAGGCGCTCATCGGGGAGAAGTACGTCGGAATCCGCCCTGCGCCCGGCTACCCCGCCTGCCCGGAGCACACCGAGAAGGCGACGATCTGGGAGTTGATGGACGTCCGGGAGCGGACCGGCATCGAGCTGACCGATTCGATGGCGATGTGGCCCGGTGCCGCCGTCAGCGGCTTGTACTTCTCGCACCCGCAGTCGCAGTACTTCGTGGTCGGCCGGTTGGCACAGGACCAGGTCGCCGACTACGCGAAGCGCAAGGGCTGGACGCTGCAGGAGGCCGAGCGCTGGCTCGGGTCCAACCTGGGCTACAACCCGGAGGACTGACAGCCCGGTGACCGCGGCCACACGATTTCATCCGGTGTCGAGGTCAATGGGACAATTTCGGGCATGCGTGCGGTGCTGTGGGACATGGACGGCACCATCGTCGACTCCGAAAAGCTGTGGGACGTCGCGATCAACGAGCTCTACGCGCGCCATGACCGGGTCCTGGCTCCGGAGGTCCGTGACTCCACCGTCGGGGGTTCGGCCGACGGCGTGATCCGGATCGTGTTCGACGACCTGGGTTTGGACCCGGATCCCATGCACATGGCCGAGGTCGCCGACTGGATGCACGACTATGTCGGTGAGCTGTTCGGCACCGGACTGCCATGGTGCGCGGGGGCCCGCGAACTGCTCGATGCCCTGCAGGCCGCCGAGATTCCGATGGCGCTGGTGACCAACACCCGCCGGGCATTGACCGAGAACGCGTTGAACAGCATTGGCCGGCACTACTTTTCGGTCACCGTGTGCGGCGACGAGGTGCCCTATGGGAAACCGGCACCCGATGTCTACCTGCGCGCCGCCGAACTGCTCGGCTATGACCCCGCCGACTGCCTGGCGATCGAGGACTCGGTGACGGGCAGCGCCGCCGCCGAGACAGCCGGTTGTCCGGTGCTGGTGGTGCCCAACGAGGTCGAGGTGCCGGGCAGTCCACGGCGGGCCTTCGTCAGCACACTGGCCGGGTTGACCGTCGCCGAATTGCGCTCCGCCTATGGGGAATTGACCGACCAGATCGGTGAACGCAGCGCCAGCTAGAAAGGTGGCGCCAGCTAGAAGGGTGGTGCCAGCTAGAAGGGCGGCGCCGGACTCTCGGCGCGATTGAGTGCCCGCTCGGCGTTGACGCGGTATTCCCGTTCCTTGGCGCGGGTCCGTTTCCGTTTCGGCATTTTCAAGCCGCGGGCGGGATCCGGTGGCGGCTGGGGCGGCGGGTCGGGCAGTTCGGCGGTGGCGGTGTTCCAGGTCGGGAACAGCACGCGACTGAATGGGTGGGTGCGGTAAGTGTGCCCGGTGGGCGTGGTGAATTCGATTGTGCCGTCGGGCTTTTGGCGGTCCCGGAAACCGGGAACGAACGTCTTGGCCAGATGATGGGTACGACAGTATCCCTTGATGTTGGAGGGGTGCGTGGGTCCAGCCGGCCACGGCACGGTGTGGTCGATGTCGGCGGCGACGGCCGGCTTGTCGCAGCCGGGCGCGCGGCAGGTCAGGTCCCGCATCCGTACCCATGCGTCCAGGGCGTCCGATGGCCTGTAGCGGGGTGTCGGATCGAGGCCGGGCGGTGTCAGGTGACGGACCTTGGCCCCGGACTTGATCAACTCGGCCAGCAGCGGAGCCGGCACGATCGGGCCACCCGCGATGACCGCGGGCCGCAGCGGTTTCGGCTTGGGCTCGCGCTCGGAGGCTGGCCGAGGAGGGGCTTCCGTCTTCCTGCCGATGACGATTCTGTCCGATCGAGACAGTACCGGTGGGACATCGGGCAGGCGGCCTTTCCCGTGGCAGTACGGATCGGGCTGGGCGGCCGTCGTTTCCGCTTCGGCGAGCACGTAGACCACGACGCTGGACGCCCGCCGGTCGGGTGCGGCGGCCGGGCAGCCTGGCGTGTTGCAGGCACACGCCAGGTGATCGCTGCCCACGGCCAGCGCACCGAGCGCGTCGGCACGCCGCTGGGCCACGGTGCGCGGATCGGCGTCGCAGACCGCGGTGGCCATCGCGGTGAGCCGGGCGTCGAGCAGTTTGGCGTCGGTGGCCAGCAGCCGGCCCCAGATGGCGGTGATCCCGTCGCCGTCGTTGGGATCGCCGAAGCCGATCTGTCGGTCCCGGGCGCTGTGACGGGTACGCCGGACGGCATCGGGATCGACGGCGGTGACCCACACATCGATGGCCGCTTCCAGTTTGCGTTGTGACAACGGGCCGTAGGCGTCCAGGTTCTCGGTCAGGGCGGTGTCCAGTGCCGCCAGCGCCTCGGGGTCACGCACCAGGTCCGTGCGTTTCTTGATGGTGGTGACCGTGCGACTGCTGACCTGCCCGGCGGCGTAGCGGGCAGCGACCTTGGGCAGGCGGGTACGGAGCACCATCGCCAGTTCCATCTGGTCGGCGGCCACCCAGTGGCTGACGTTCAGCGCGGCACCGACTTCGATGGCGGCGGCCTGGTAGTCGTCGACCGCCCAGTCGGCGAACGCGGCATCCTGCAACCGCCTGGTGGTGAATTCGGCCATCACCGCTAGTCGCCGTGCCGCGGCGGCCGACTCGGCAGCGGCCCAACCGGTCAAGGCGTCGATCAGTGCGGCGTCATCCAGGTCGGCCAGCGAGCCGGGTCCGGGTAGTGACTGATCGAACATGTGTTCGATAGTACACGACTCCACTGGTCGCGGTAGCAAAACCGCGTGATTTCGCCCCCGGCTGCGGCTGCGGCGGAAGACTTGCCTCATGGATTCGGCCAAGCCCGCCCTCGTTCTGCTACACGGCCTGACCGCGTCCGGCCGGGCATGGCAGGGCGTCGTGCCGCGGTTGTCGGGGGACTACCGCGTATATGCACCTACCGCCCCGGGTCACCGCGGCGGTCCGGCCATCAGGCGCCCAGCGACGGCATGGGACGTCGTGGACTGGACCGAACAGTATCTCGACGGCGAAAAACTGGATCGGCCATGTATCGCCGGACATTCGATGGGCGGTTTCCTGGCCATCGAACTGGCTCGGCGGGGTCGTGCCGCGTCGGTTTGTGCATTCGCGCCCGGTGGCTTCTGGGGGGACCAGCGCGAAAAGACGATGGCCCGGGTGGGCCGGGGCCAGGGTGCGGCCCGAGCGCTGCGGCCCGTCATTCCGTTGATGCTGCGGTCACCGGCGGCGCGGCGGTTGTGGTTCCGCGACGGCGCCTGCCACGGCGATCGGATCAGCGCGACACGTGGTGTCGAGATCTTCGACGACTTCTTGGGCTGCACGGTCGCGAAGGAAATCTTCTCGACCGACGACCAGCAGGTCGCGCCGCTGGACCCATTGCCGTGCCCGATCACCGTGGTCTGGTCGGAGCGGGACCGGATCAATACATTGGACACTTGTGATCCGGTGGCGCGACAGATGTTGCCGCACGCCAACTTTGAAGTATTGCCCGACGTCGGACACGATCCGATGATGGACGACCCCGAACTCGTCGCACGGACGATCCTTAGGGTGGCGCAAACTTGACCGGCTCATGGGTGCGGCCCGCTCGTCGGATGGTCAGCGTGTCGGCATCAGGTCCGTACCCGCCAATTCCGCCAAGCTGACGGCGTGCGGTTTCTCCACATAGGACTCCCACACG
Source organism: uncultured Mycobacterium sp. (assembly GCA_964611465.1). GTDB lineage: Bacteria > Actinomycetota > Actinomycetes > Mycobacteriales > Mycobacteriaceae > Mycobacterium. The sequence continues at coordinate 31,677 of CAZTAA010000011.1, forward strand.
TCTTCCTTGTTCGGCCATTTCAGTGAGTGATACTCGTGCGATTCAAGACCCGGATGTGACGGGCCGACATCCCGCAACACTTTCTTCACTTTCTTGGTCTTGACATCACCCAGAGGTCTCAGCAGATCGTCCATGACGGACTGTGCTTCATCGGTGTAGAGCAGGGGAAAGGTGGCACGCTCACTCGTCGTCGTCGCCGACGTCGTCTAGGTAATCGTCACGTCGCGACACCCGAGCCGCCGCGACATCGGCCAGACCGCGCAGCACGGAGTTCTTGACGGACTCGTTGTCCCACACCAGGAGTTCCCGCTGCGGAATGGACGCCATCGGGGTCAGCAGCAACTCGCCGGAGGCGCGGCGGGAAACCAGGAAGCGGTCGTTGCCACGCACACCGATCCGGCCGAAGGAGATACGGGCTCGTTCGTCCGCGGTCACCTCGGCAACCGGCTCGAACAGCGGGTCAGCGGTCATCTCACGCCTCCTCTCGCCAACAAAGAGCGCATCAAGTACCTCGCCCAAGTATGTGTCATCAACAAGAAGTAATCGGGCAATGAGGTAAATGGGTATCACCCCACCACGCGGGCCACCCTTGGGCACCGCTTGACTAGGCTGTTCGGCGTGACATTGCAGGCGGCCGAGGTCCGCGAGGCCATCGAGGCCGCACCGATGTTCGACGGGCTCGACGACCCGCATCTGGATGCTCTGGCCGCGCAGAGCCGGACACTGTTCCTGCCCGGTGGTCAGGTGCTGTTCCGCCGCGGCACCCCGTCGACGGGCTTCTACGTGGTGCGCGAGGGCTTGATGCAACTGTCGGTGTCCAATTCCGAAGGCATGGTCAAGGTGGTTGAAATCCTCAGCCCCGGAAACGCTTTCGGCCAGGCGGTGATGTTCCTGCACAAGCCGTACCCGGTGGATGCCACCGCACTGGCCGACACGCAGCTGATCTTCGTCCCCACCGCTGCCGTCGACCGGGTTCTCGACGAGGAACCGGAGATGGCGCGCATCATGCTCGCATCGGTGTCGAAACGGTTGCAGGCCAAAATTGCCGACATCGCCATGCTGTCCCTGCAATCGGCCACCCAGCGCATCGTCGCCTACATCCTCGGCGCGGTGGAAGGCGGCACCGGCTCGCAGGCCACGCCGCGATCGGTCCGCGTCGAGCTGCCGGTGCGCAAGCAGGTGCTGGCATCGCGGCTCGGCATGACCAAGGAGACGTTCTCCCGCGCCATGCGAACGCTCTCCGACGAAGGCCTCATCACGGTGGACGGCGCGGTGGTGCAGATTCCCGACATCGCCGCGCTGGAGGCCTATGCGGCCACTGGATCAATTCTGTGACTGCTCTCACAGCGGTCGGTTGATCTACGTCAAAGGCATCGTCCCCACCGGTTTCTAGCGTGAGGCGCATGTTCTGTTACCAGTGCGAGCAAACCGACCACACCGCCGACCCGAACCGCCCCAACCTGCTGACCTTCGGCTGCGCCAGCCAGAAGGGCAACTGCGGCAAGGACGCCACCACCGCGGCCCTCCAGGATGTCCTGATCCACGTCGACCTGGGCATCGGGCAGTACGCGGAGAAGCTGCGTCAGCTCGGCGCACCGGACGCACAGTACGCCGCACACGCCAGCTACGACCTGTTCACCACCCTGACCAACGTCAACTTCAACACCACCCGGTTCATGTCCCTGATCGCCGACGCCGTCGCCGTCCGCGAGCAGGCCCGGCAGGCCTACGAAGCGGCCGCCCGCGCCGCCGGCAAGGAACCGGAAACCCTCACCGGCGCAGCACAATTCGTTCCGGCGACCACCGTCGCCGAGGTGCTGGAGCAGGCTCCCGCCCTCGGCGTGGACGCCGACCTCGACACGTTGGGACCCGACGTGGTGGGGCTGCGCAACCTCAACCTGTACGGCCTCAAGGGTGTCTGCGCGTATGCCCATCACGCGCACGTCCTCGGCTACCACACCGACGAGACTGACGCCGGCATCGAGTCCGCCCTGGCGTTCCTGGCAAACCCGCCCGCCGACGCCGACACTCTGCTCGGGCACGCACTGGAACTCGGGTCCATCAACTACAAAGTGATGGAGATGCTCGACGCGGCCAACACCGGCAGCTTCGGCACCCCGGTGCCCACGCCGGTGCGCGTCACGCCGGTCGTCGGAAAGGCGATCCTCGTCTCCGGCCACGACCTCGGCGACCTGAAGAAGATCCTGGAAGCCACCGAGGGCACCGGCATCAACGTGTACACCCATGGCGAGATGCTGCCCGCCCACGGCTATCCCGGCCTGCACAAGTACAGCCACCTCGCCGGCAACTACGGCGGCGCATGGCAGGACCAGCAGCGCGACTTCGCCGCATTCCCGGGTCCGATCGTGATGACCTCCAACTGCCTGATCGAGCCGCAGCCGGCCTACCGCAACCGGATCTTCACCATGGGACCGGTCGGCTGGCCGGGCGTGCGGCACCTGGACGGCGGCGATCTCTCGCTGGTCGTCAAGGCGGCCCAGGCGCTGCCCGGATTCACCACCGAGGTGCCCGCCGAGACCGTCACGACCGGCTTTGGCCGCGACGCGGTGCTCGGGGTCGCCGATACCGTGATCCAGGCCGTCAAGGACGGCGCGATCAGCCGGTTCCTGCTGATCGGCGGGTGCGACGGGGCCGCCCCGGGACGCAACTACTACACCGACGTCGCCGACAACGCGCCCGACGACACCGTGCTGCTGACCCTGGGCTGCAACAAGTACCGCTTCAACACGCACGACTTCGGTGAGATCGGCGGCATCCCGCGCCTGCTCGACGTCGGCCAGTGCAATGACAGCTACTCGGCCGTGCAGATCGCACTGGCGCTGGCGAACGCGTTCGACTGCGGGGTCAACGAACTTCCGCTGAGCCTGTTCGTGTCGTGGTTCGAGCAGAAGGCCGCCGCGGTGCTGCTGACCCTGCTGTCGCTGGGAATCCGCAACATCCGGCTCGGCCCGACGCTGCCGGCGTTCCTCACTCCGGCGCTGGTCGACATCCTCGTCGAGAAGTTCGCGCTCAAGCCGATCGGCGATCCCGCCCAGGATCTGGCGGACGCGATGGCGGGCGCCTGATGACCGAGGTCATCACGACCGACGCCGGCTCCGGCACCGGTGACGGTGTCGGCTACGACGTCACACTGGTCACCAACGACGGAGTGGAGTCGTCGATCCGATGCGATTCGGAGACGACGGTGCTCGCCGCGGCCGAACAGGCCGGCTTGATCCTCAAGTCGGCCTGCCAGGCCGGCGGGTGCGGAGCCTGTTCGGCGGTGCGCTCCGGCGGCCTGATCGAGATGGGCGACCACGACCCCGACGTCATCGAGGTGCCGGAGGACGAGGGCGGAATCCTGTTGTGCCGCAGCTTCCCTCGTAGCGACTGCCGGATCGACCTGCCTTATGACCGCAGCAAGGTGGTCACCGCGCCGCCGACGGAACGGCAGGCGCGCATCACCGTTCTGGAGCAGGTGGCCGAGGCCGTCATGCGGTTGAAGCTCGCGCTGGTGGACGACGCCGGCGACACCGCGTCCGCCGACTTCGAATCCGGCCAGTTCGTGCGGATGATCGTCCCGGGCACCAAGGATCATCGCGCGTACTCGCCGGCCAACGTCGCCAACTGGGACGGCGAGCTGGAGTTCTTCATCCGGCTGCTGCCCGGGGGCGTGATGTCGGACTACCTGGTGCACCGGGCCGCCGTCGGCGACATGCTGACGGTCACGACCGCTCAGGGCGACTTCACCTTGGCCGAGAACGGGCTGCGGCCGCGCTGGTTCGTCGCCGGGGGCACCGGCCTGTCGCCGCTGCTGTCGATGCTGCGCCGGATGGCCGAATGGGGTGATCCTCAGCCCGTGCGGCTGTTCCTGGGTGTCACCCGGCACACCGAGGTGTTCGCCCAGGCGGAGATCGCCGAGCTGGCCGCCGTCATGCCCGACTTCCGGGCCGACACGCTGGTGTGGCATCCCGACGAACAGTGGACGGGTGCGGTCGGCAACCCCGTCGACCTGGTCGCCGCCGAAGTCGCCGCCCTGGACGAGTGGCCGGACGTCTACACCTGCGGGCCGCCGCCCATGGTCGACGCGCTGTACCACGCGCTCGCCGCGGTCGGGGTGCCACGCGAGCAGATCCACGCCGAACGGTTCTCCGCGGCCATCTGACGGCACACCGTCACGGCGGGTTGGAAAGTGCTTTGACCCGTCATGAAACAATCACTGCCCGTGAAGACCTTCGCGGAGTTGTTCGCCGAACTGGGCGCCAAGGCCGCCGCCCGGCCAGAGGGTAGCGCCACCGTCGCGGCACTGGACGCCGGCGTGCACACCATCGGCAAGAAGATCCTCGAGGAGGCCGGCGAGGTCTGGATGGCCGCCGAGCACGAGTCCGACGAGGCGCTCGCGGGGGAGATCAGCCAGCTGCTGTACTGGACCCAGGTGCTGATGGTTGCGCGTGGCCTGACCCTCAACGACGTCTACCGGAAGCTGTGAGCGCCGTGACCGATGCTCTTCGCGCCAACGGGTCGTCGCAGTTGCGTGTCGCCGTCCCCAACAAGGGAGCGCTGAGCGAGTCGGCGGCCGAGATCCTCGCAGAGGCCGGGTACCGTCGCCGCACCGATCCGAAGGACCTGACCGTCCTCGATCCGGTCAACAACGTCGAGTTCTTCTTCCTGCGGCCCAAGGACATCGCGATCTACGTCGGCTCCGGTCAGCTGGACTTCGGGATCACCGGCCGGGACCTGGCGCTGGAGTCCGACGCCCCGGTCTCCGAGCGCCTCGCGCTGGGTTTCGGATCGTCGACGTTCCGGTACGCCGCCCCGGCCGGGCGGGACTGGACGGTCGCCGATCTGGCGGGCAAGCGGATCGCCAGCGCCTATCCGAATCTGGTCCGAAAAGACCTGGCCGCCAATGGGATTGACGCGACGGTCATCAGACTCGACGGCGCGGTGGAGATTTCGGTGCAACTGGGCGTGGCCGACGCGATCGCCGACGTGGTGGGCTCCGGCCGCACACTGCGCGCCCACAACCTGGTTGCGTTCGGCGAGTCGCTGTGCGACTCGGAGGCCGTGCTGATCGAACGCGCCGGCAACGGGCCCGATGCGGCCCGCGACCAGTTGGCCGCCCGCGTGCAAGGTGTGGTGTTCGGCCAGCAGTACCTGATGCTCGACTACGACTGCCCCAAGGCGGTCCTGGAGCGAGCGACCGCGGTCACGCCCGGGCTGGAATCACCGACCATCGCTCCGTTGGCCGACCCGGACTGGGTCGCGGTGCGCGCCCTGGTGCCGCGCCGGGACGTCAACGCCATCATGGACGAATTGGCCACCATCGGCGCGAAGGCGATTCTGGCCTCCGACATCCGATTCTGCCGATTCTGACCTGATAACGTCCCTGGTTGTGACGCACTTCCTCGTTCTGGTGCTGGCCGGTCTGATCGGCGCGGTCGCCGGACTGCGGGCCCTGACCGCTCCCGCCGTGGTCGCCTGGGCCGCCATGCTGCACTGGATCAACCTCGACGGCACCTGGGTGCAGTGGTTGGGCCACCCGATCACCGTCGCGGTGCTGACCGTGCTGGCGCTGGGTGAGCTGATCACCGACCAACTGCCGAAAACGCCGCGCCGCACCGTTCCGCTGCAGTTCATCACCCGCCTGATCACGGGCGGGTTCGCCGGCGCGGCGCTGGGAACCGCGTGGGGTTACCGGTGGGGCGGTCTGGGTGCGGCCCTGATCGGTGCGGCCGTCGGCACCATCATCGGCTACGAGATGCGCCGCCGACTCTCCGACCATCACGGCGTCGATCTGCCCGTCGCGCTCAGCGAAGACGTGGTCGCCGTGCTCGGCGGCCTCGCCGTCGTCGCGCTGACCGCCGCTCTGTGACACGCTGACGAGGTGACGGAGCGCTTCGACGCGATCATCATCGGGGCAGGCCAGGCGGGACCACCCCTCGCCGGCCGGCTGACTTCTGCTGGGATGACCGTCGCCGTGGTGGAGCGAAAGCTGGTCGGCGGCACCTGCGTCAACTACGGCTGCATCCCCACCAAGACTCTGGTCGCCAGCGCGCACGCCGCGCACCTGGCCCGCCGCGGCGCCGACTTCGGCGTCTTGGCGGGCGAGGTTTCCGTCGACATGGCGAAAGTCAAGGCGCGCAAGGACAAAATCGTGGACGACGATCGCCGTGGCGTCGAAGACTGGATCACCGGGATGACCGGCTGCACCTTCCTCCGCGGTCACGCCCGCTTCGTCGGCCCGAAGACTTTGCAGATCGACGATCGGACCATCGAGGCGGACCGGATCTTCCTCAACGTCGGCGGCCGCGCCGTCATACCGGACATTCCCGGCCTGGCCGATGTCGACTACCTGACCAACGTCGGCATGCTCGAACTCGACACCGTCCCTGAGCATCTCGTCATCATCGGCGGCAGCTACATCGCGCTGGAGTTCGCCCAGATGTACCGCCGGTTCGGCGCCCAGGTGACCGTGGTCGAAAAGGGCCCACGGCTGGCGTCCCGCGAGGACGAGGATGTCTCGGCGGCCATCAAGGACATCCTGGAGGCCGAGGGGATTGCGGTGGTGCTCGGCGCGACCGCGATGTCTGTTGCCAAGCAGGACAACGGTTTTGCTTTGACGCCGCGGGATGGGGCGGATCCTGTTGTGGGCTCCCACTTGCTGGTGGCGACCGGCCGTCGGGCCAACACCGACGACCTGGGACTCGATGTCGCCGGGGTGCGGACAGACGGGCGCGGTTATATCGAGGTGGACGACGAGCTGCGCACCAGCGCCGAGGGCATCTGGGCGATGGGGGACTGCAACGGCAAGGGGGCGTTCACCCATACGTCCTACAACGACTTCGAGATCGTGGCGGCCAACCTGCTCGACGACGACCCGCGCCGGGTGTCGGACAGGGTGACGACCTACGCCCTCTACATCGACCCGCCGCTGGGCCGAGTCGGCATGACCGAGTCCGAGGTCCGCCGGTCGGGCCGAAAAGCGTTGGTGGGCAAGCGGCCCATGACGCGGGTCGGTCGCGCGGTGGAGAAGGGCGAGACGCAGGGCTTCATGAAGGTCGTGGTGGACGCCGGGACTCATGAGATCCTCGGCGCGGCGATTCTCGGTGTCGGTGGGGACGAGGTGATCCACTGCATCGTCGACGTCATGACCGCGGGGTTGCCGTACACGGCCATCTCGCGGACCATGCATATTCATCCGACGGTGAGTGAGTTGGTGCCGACGATGTTGCAGGACTTGCGGCTGTTGGAGTGACTTTCCGCGCTGCGGTTCAGTCGGGCGATGGACTCTGGCCGTGCTCTGGTCGACTGTCGGTCGCGAGTCGCGAACACCCGCGCGCCGCTGCATGTCCAACTAACCTGAGACGGTGCTGGCCATCCCGACACTCAAGTTCAGTTACGGAAATCTGCTGCTCGCCCGCCTTCGCGAGCTTGGCTCGGCCAACATCGAGGAACTCCTTGGCGACGATCCGGAGCAACTCTTCAAGTCCGACGCAGCACACAAGAACCCAGAGCAACGGGCGCGTGATTGTCTTAGATTCGCGCGGATGCTCGACCTGGTGGTGGAGGATGACCGTAGGTGGAAGCTCACCGCATCGGGTAGTACCTACGCCGAAAATGTTGATCCAAGCAATCCTTGGATTGTTGATGAGATCAAGGCTGGGGTCCTTCGTGACCAGCTATCTGGTGGCGCAGCGCTGGCAGAGGACGTTCATATTGCTCTTCAGGTTGTTCGTGACCTGACCGCCGGCTGGTCTAGTGACGACCTAGGACGCGCTCTTGCGGAGCATGCGAAATCCGACCAGTGGCAAGCAGACCGAACGTTCGAATCGCAGGGTGCTCGATACCGAGAACTCCTCATAGAGAGTGCGCTTATCAATAAGAGCGGTGAACTAACCGATCAAGGTGTCACCTTCCTCGGACGACCGCCTTCGGTCTGGTGGGTGAATCAACGCACCTACACGGAGGAGCGCGATGGCGGATTCCTTTGGGCACCGATGCGGGACAAGGCGGGTCGCCCTCAATACCACTGGGAAACCATGGATGAGGTTCGTGAAGGTGACGTTGTTCTGCATTACAACCGTGGCTCGTTGCGAGCCGCAAGCCATGTAAGGGCAGCTGCGACGCCCGCGCCGAATCCGCTCGGCGACCAAACCTGGGAGAACGCGGGTCGGTTGGTCGAGACGCACTATGAGGAGTTGAATGAGCCAGTACCGCTTGGCGCTATTGACGAGGGTGCCCGAATTCGGCAGGGCTCACCATTCACAAGCACCGGATCCGTCCAGCAGGTTTATCTGGTACGCCTGCAGGACGAGTTCATCTATGAACTCGCCCAGCGCTTTCCGGAGCTTGCGGAACATCTACCTCCCGTTGCGCCGCCTAAGCCGCCGCCGGTTCCGAAAGTGACGCCGGACGAACTGGTTCATGACTTCTCAGAAGCGGTGAAAGCTTCGGGACTTCGTTTCCCAGAAGGCTCGAACCTCGTTCGATCGTTCGTGAGCAGTCTGCTCGCTAAACCCTTCGTGATCCTCACGGGACTCGCAGGCTCGGGCAAGACCCAGCTCGCGATGAGGCTTGGTGAATGGTTCGGCACAGATGAACACGGGCGTCATCGCCACGTCGTCGTACCTGTGCGGCCTGACTGGACGGGGCCGGAGTCCATCTTTGGGTACGAGGACGCGCTACGTACGTCCGCGTCTGGGGCGCCGGTGTGGTTTGTGCCGGAAGCGTTCGAGTTTGTTCTTCGCGCGGCGAACGATCCCGAGCATCCGTACTTGCTAATTCTGGACGAGATGAACTTGGCCTACGTCGAGCGCTACTTTTCTGACTTCCTCTCCGGGGTCGAATCGCGACGCCCGGTCTTACCGGATCTAGTCTTCGATCAACCATCTCGTCAGTGGGTGCTGCGTGACGTCGAAGCGCAAAGGTTGCCGTTGCCGCGAAACCTTTTCGTTGTCGGCACGGTCAACGTGGATGAGTCGACCTACATGTTTTCGCCCAAAGTCCTCGACAGGGCCTTCACCTTTGAGTTTCGGGTTACCTCAGATGAGCTCGACGCCGAGCTCCGACGGCCCACTGCGGCGTCGGCGGGGCAGGATCAGCGAGTGCGTGCCTTCGCGTCGCTGGCCGAGAGAGATGATTGGCAGCAGGCGCATCCTCACCCGGCCCGCGATGAGATTGTGTCGACTCTTCGAGAGGCGCACGCAATTTTGGCTGGCGCCAACCAAGAGTTCGGGCACCGAACGCTTTACGAGACTTTGCGGTTCTGCGCGTTCTTCGCAGCGACGGGAGACATCGATACTGATACTGCGCTCGATCTCGCGATCATGCAGAAGGTCCTACCGAAGGTTCACGGGTCGCGCCGGCGCATCGAACCCGTTCTCACGGCGCTCGATACACTGGCCGTGGGAGCCGGCCCGGCCCCGCGGCTACCTTCCACGCACCAGAAGATCGTCCGCATGATCGAGTCCCTTCGTGCGAATCAGTTCGTCAGCTTCGCTGAGTAGTCATGCCGGAGAAATCGACGCTCTTTGCGCTTCGAAATGTCGAAGGCCACGCCGTCGGTAACCTGCGGATCGCTGATCTTCCGGGTCGGCAGGACATGACGTTTACCGCACGTGGTGATGTCGCGCTGCGCGAAGCAGGTGTATACAGATACGAAATAATAAGTGACGCAACGAAAGTAGACGTTGAGCCGCGCGAGCTGTTCGACCCAGATGACCTGAGTTGGAAGCGGGGACGGTTACGACCGGGCCAGGCTGTTGGGCGTCTTCGGATCCAGGTTGTTGATAGCGCGACCGGGTTGACGGGCACAACCGATGTCGACGTTCTCGCTGTTAAGCTGGAGCACGAGACTGAGTATCGCCAAATGCTCACGGACATCTCCTCATTCGCTGCTGAAGCAGTCCTGCAAGGATTCGCGCCAAGTCTGACAGATCTCGCGCCAAGCGACTTACCCGCCGAATTGCTGTACCTCCGATTCGCGATGATCGCGGCGTACCTGCAGGACCCGGCGTTCGAGGCCGCGATTGCCCGTGTTACGTCACAGCCACATCGTACTTGGGTGTCGGAGCATGAGATTCGTCCTATTGGATCGCCATTCCCAGCCGGGGCCGCTTTTCGTCGCGCAGTTTGTGCGCCCGGCCCGCGGGTGCCGTGGCGGGGCGATTCGGCCAAACTCTCGTCGCTACCTATTGTCTTAGTCCGCGATCGCGCGGAGGCGAGTGTGGACAACTCGGCAAACCAATTCGTCAAGTTTGCTCTCGAACGGTGGCGAGCCGTAGCGCTGGAATTGGTCGACGTGTTACAGCTGGCCTGCGAGAAGCTCGACTCAGGACCGCTGCGTCGGGGTCAGCAGATCGCTGGCGAGGTGGGTGCTCAACTCGACGAATACCTGGCGCACCCACTCTTTCACGAGGTGGGTCCACTACGCAGAATTCCGACGTCCGACCAAGTGTTACTCAAACGGGCGGGTTACCGCGAACTCTTCCGGATATTCGCGATGACTGAATCAGGCCCTACCGTGCGAATCGATCGAGACGACATGACCGACGTCTTCGCAGCTTCGCAGCGCAACATCGCAACGCTCTACGAATTCTGGTGCTTTCTCGCAGTGGTGAATTCACTCGGCAGAGTCTGCGGGGAAGACCGGACGGCGCGTGCCTTCACCGTCGCTAGTGATGGCCTCTCCCTAACTTTGCAGTCAGGCGATGCGTCAAGATTGCGGTGGTCGGTCAGACGAGGAGGCCGGCCACTTGGTGTCGAGGTTTACTTCAATCGGACCTTCGCCCGAGAAGATGATCGACGGGGCTCATGGAGCCGGTCGATGCGGCCCGACTGCTCTGTGCGTATTCGACCAGAAGGGAGCACGCCTTCGCGCGTCTCCGCGCATGAACTCGAGGTTTGGTTGCACTTCGATGCGAAGTATCGTGTCGACAATCTCCTCGCGCAGCTGACATCAGCCCCTGATTCGGATGAGTTGTCAGGGGAACCCATGACATCTGGCGGTGCAAAGCGCGACGACCTGCTCAAGATGCACGCGTACCGAGACGCGATCTCGCGAACCGCAGGAGCGTACGTTCTGTATCCGGGATCAGAAATCCTTAACATTCGACGACATCCAGGCTTCAAAGAACTGTTGCCTGGACTCGGTGCCTTCCCGCTCAGGCCGAGCAGCGATGGCCTGCCTTCGTCATCGCAGGCCATCGACCAATTCTTGAGCGATGTGCTCACACATGTCGCCAGTCAGGTCACCCGTGATGAGCGGCACCGCTTTTGGACCGCGACCGTAGCCCGACCTGAGGAACCGAACCTCACGTCGTCGCTGACGGCTGACTTCCTCGACGAACCTCCCGCCGACACTGATGTACTTCTCGGTTTCGTCCGAAATCCGGAGCACAGCAGATGGATAGAGCAGACAGGGCAGTACAACATCCGTGCCGGAAGTCGGGTCGGTGCAGTCGAGATCGGCGGACGAGAGCTGGGCGCCAAACTGCTTCTCTTGTACGAGAATCGGAACGGTGCTCTCCACGTGACCCGCGTTGCACGAATACTGCACTGGAGACCAGCAACAGCAGCCGACTTGACGGCGACGGGCTATCCAATTCCGCGCGGCAGCCTCTACTTTGTATCCGACCTGGAATTCATCGAGCATCTGCCCACGTGGGCTAGCTCGATCGACCTGGATCTTCTGACTGTTAACACCCCTCGTGGGTCCCCGGTTGTCGTGACGTGGTGGGACGTCGTTCGCGCCACGTCGGTCGACGATCCCAGTGGCGGTGCGGAGACTCGGAGGCAAAGACCCGTTCAGTGATTCGGCGGCTGGTGATGCCGAGGATCGCCACAGTTTTCCACCCGCCGGGCGCGACGGCTGCCGGCCGGCCCAGATAATCGCTGAGTGGGGCCTTCGGACTCTTTGATTCAGCCGATGTGCTGTGGCGCAGGCATCCCCTTGTCGGTAAGCCGTCGTATCCTGAATCTGCTTCACGAGACACCGTCGCCAAGCTCCGACTGGGCGGTGCGCCAACCCCACGCTCGTGGGTGGCTCGGATGACGAAGCGGTCGGCCGTAACCGCTGCCGACAAGAGCGCCCCGGCGACGGGGCCCCTGATGGGGAGGCATTTATGTCCGGATCTGTTTGGGAATTGCCGAGTTCCGATCTGCGCTGCGGTATGTATTCGCCAGGGCACGAGATCCACTGGATCCATTTCAACAAAGCGACGCGTGAGCCCGGGGAGCGCGTTCCGGTGACCGCCTGGGTCGACGACGACGGCCTGGTGCACATCGAGGGCGACGGCCTGTCGCTGGTGCGGTGGCACCATCGGCCCGACGCGGTGCGCACGGCCCTGCAGCGCTTCGATGGAATGGCGCTCTGGAAGCCGCGCTGGCACCTTCTGGCAGTCCCCACGGAATCGATGATGGGTAGCGCCCGCAGCGTGTTCAACATGGCGACGCTTGAGCAGCGCCAAGACTGCCGTACCCCGGTTGTCCGCGTCGCCGACACGCCTGTCGACCAAGAAGCCCGGAATGCTGAGCTGCGGACGATGGACTACAGCCACATCCCGCCGCTTCGCCTCTCCTCGCGATACACCAAAGGCCGGCCACGGCCCCGGAGCTGAAGCATGGGAATGAGCACGACCAGTCGGTCATTGCTCCTTGCTCAGTCGTCTCAGCGCTTCCCGGAACGCCGGGTTCGGATCAGCGTCGGGCAAGACCGCAAGAACGTCGGCCAACGCCTCGTCGGCACCCACATGACGCAGTCGCGCACCGTAGAGCGCCGCGACCGTCGGCGTCCGGCTGAACGCCTCGACGCAGTGCAGCAGAACGGTATGGCCTTGTGCACGAAGATCTTCGACGGCCTGGGCGGAATTGAGCAGGACGAAATCGAGGTGTGGATTCTCGTCCGGGTCGAGACTGTCGATCAGCCGGACCTCGACATGCGGCATGCCCACCGGAACGTCATCGTCGGCGACCCGGCACAGCGACACCACGGCATCCACACCGGTCGGGAGTTGGCGCAGCGCGCCGATGCCACCGATAAGGACCTTGTCGTCATACGGGTGGGGGACCAGGGCGCCGGTGCGGTAACCCACGTAGCCGGGTCCGGTGCTCGTCTTGCCCTTCCGGTCGATCCGAGTCGCGAGCTTGACGAGTCCCCGGGCGTTCATATCCGGCCAGCCGTGCAGCAGCGTGCGCCACTGCAAAGGCACGGCGGATGCCCCGTACGCCGCACCGAGCAGGCCACCGGTGATCGCGGCGACGGTATCGGTGTCGAAGCCGGCCCGCACCGCCGCGTCGAGGCCGCGGCGGAGGTGCTCGGGGCCGCCGGTATTCGTGGTGGCTATCGCCGACCACGCGGCCTGCAACGCGGCCACCACCCAACCGTTTTTGGGGATGTCGGCAGGACGGACCGATTCCGCCTCATCCAGGCGCTGCTCCCACACCGCACGGCGATCGGAGTCGATGTGGGGCAGGCCAATTCGCACATCCAGCCCGGTGGTCAGCACGGCGTGACGAATCGCGCAGCACCACAACACGGCGGCGTCGCCGGCATCGGGATCGAAATGGGTGAGTTCGCTGATCGCCCGAGCCGCCTCGACCATGGCGTCCTCGTCGTCGAGGTAGGCCAGGGCCACCGGCGCGGTGCGCATCAGCGACCCGTTGCCGGCGGTGCGTCCGGTCTGCCGGTGCAGCGCTTCGGATGCGGCACGTGCGCCCGCCGCGGTGATCGTCCCGTTGCGGAATGCGGTCCTCAGGACCGATCCGGTCTGGATACCGACATCCTTGGCACCCGAAGACCATTCGCGCCAGCGGGCGACGATCGCGTCCTGCGCGCTGGCCTCGCGCAGATCGGCCCCTGTCGCGGCGACTTCGGCGATGGCGATCGCCATTGCGGTGTCATCGGTCCATTCGCCGGGCTCCCACGGGCCGCCGCCGGCCATCTCCACCGGCAACTCGGATCCGCGTGGCGGCTGGAACTCATACGGCGCCCCCAACGCATCGCCGGCCGCCGTTGCCAGCAGGACGCCCTCAACCCGGTCATTTCGTGATGTCATCGAATCCCTCCCTTATTTTGCGCATATCTGCTCTAATTATATCGCAACTGTACGGTGAGGCACTGACATGGGCAACGGAACTTATCGGGACAGCAGTGGGCGCAGCCTCGAGGACTACCCGCGACCGTCGGTCGCCGTCGACACCGCGGTGCTGGCACCCGATCCCGAAATCGGGCTGGTGGTGCTGCAGGTGCGCCGCGGTCAGGGACGCGGATGGGCGCTACCGGGAACCTTCATCCATCCGAGGGAGACGCTCGCCGACGCGGTGACGCGGTCGCTGGATCAGAAGGCCAACATCCGCGGGCTGTGTCCACGCCAACTGCACGTCTTCGACGCACCCGACCGTGACGACCGCGGTTGGGTGCTGTCGGTGGCGCATATCGCGGTCGTTCCGCTCGAACGGCTCTCGACACGGCTGACCGAGAACACCCGCCTGATGCCGGTGGACGCGCCCGGTCGCTTGATCTACGACCACCCCGACATCATCGCTTTGGCGGTCGACGACGTCCGGGCCCGCTATGCGGCCGCGCCGGACCCCGACGGCCTGCTCGCCGACGAGTTCACGCTGCGGGAGCTCCGGCTGGTCCATGAAGCTGTGAAAGGCAAAGCAGTGCAACGTGATACGTTCCGCCGCGCGATGGAGACACAGTTGGAGCCGACGGGCACCTGGGTGGTCGCGGGCCGAGGCCGGCCAGCCGAATTGTTCCGGGTTCGCCGTCTGACGTGACGGATCTGTCGGCACCCGCAGCTATACTGAAGTCAGCTTCACGAGATGCCTTTTCCAAGCTCCGACTCGAGGCACGCCAACCCCACGCTCGCGGGTGGCTCGGATGACGAAGTGGCCGATGTCAACCGGCGTCGGCAAGAGCACCTCCGCTTCGGAGGCTTTCAAAGGGGATTGCACATGAGCGTTTCGAATCCGAGTGGCTACGACGTCATCGGCGATATCCACGGCTGCGCAGACGAATTGGAAGCACTGCTCGACAAGTTGGGATACCGCCGCACCGGATCTTCAGGTCCGTACCGGCATACCGACCGGCAGGCCGTCTTCGTCGGCGACCTGATCGACCGCGGACCCGATCAGCTGCGGGTCCTGCAAACGGTCAAGGACATGGTTGATGCCGGCAGTGCACAGATCGTCATGGGCAACCACGAGTTCAATGCCATCGCCTACGCCACCGAATCACCTTCTGCGCCAGGCACATATCTGCGCCCGCACGACGACCCGGACAATCCGCTGTCACAGAAGAACGAGAATCAGCACCGAGAATTCCTGGAACAGGTCACCGGCACCGAGCGGGACCGGTATGTGGACTGGTTCTGGACGCTGCCGCTGTGGGTGGATCTCGGTGGCATCCGGGTGGTGCACGCGTGCTGGCATGCGCCGTCGATCGACCTAGCCGCCCGGGAGCTGGGAGGCGCGCGGTTAAGCACCGTCGAGCAACTGGCGCGCGCCTCGACCGAGGGCGACCCGCTGTACACCGCGGTCGAGACTCTGCTCAAGGGACCGGAGATCAGCCTGACGGACCACGGCCACGAACCGTACCGGGACAAGGACGGCACCACCCGGGACAGTGCCCGGGTGCAGTGGTGGAGCGCCGGGGCGACGACATTGCGTGAGATCGCCGTGATGGGCGGCACATTCACCACCGCCGACGGCGATCCGTACCCGCCCCTGCCGCACACCGAGGTGAGCTCCGAGCACCGCACCCACGTGTACAACGAGCAGGTTCCGGTGTTCTACGGCCACTACTGGCGCACCCCGGAGCCGCAGCACCTGCACGACTGGACCGACTACACCGCGTGCGTCGACTTCAGCGCGGTCAAGGACGGCGCATTGACGGCCTACCGGTGGTCGGGGGAGACGCGCATTCGGCCCGATAACTATGTGTCGGTTGCCGCGTCAGGCGGGCGGAAGGATTCGGCGTGACCCTTCAGGCCGCCGGAGCCTCCGGCCAACCCGGATATACCGGCGGCGTCCCGCCGAACACCGGGCACAGCGACTGATGGGCGCACCAGTTGCACATCCGTGACGGCGTGGCGCGGAAATCGCCTGTGGCACCGGCATTCTGGATGGCCTGCCAGATGGCCTGCAGGATCCGCTCGAAGCGCAACAGCTCGTCGAGCTCGGGACTGTAGTCCAGCACCGCCCCGTCGGCCAGGTAGATCAGCCGCAGCCGCGCCGGCATCACCCCGCGGGAGCGTAGCAGCGCCACCGCGTAGAACTTCATCTGGAACAGCGCCTTGGCCTCGGCGAACCCGCGGGCCTCCGGCGGCGCCTTGCCGGTCTTGTAGTCGACCACCCGCAACTCGCCGGTGGCCGCGACGTCGATGCGGTCGACGAACCCGCGCAGCAGCGTGCCGTCGGACAGCTCGACCTCCACGCGCTGCTCGCAGCTCTCGGGGTCGAACCGGGTGGGATCCTCCAGCCGGTAGTAGCCGGACAGCAGCGACTGCGCCTCGATCAGAATCCGGCCGCGCTGTTCGGGCGTGAAGGCCGCCACCAGTTCGGGTTCCTCGCCCACCACGAGATCCCAGGCCGGGGCGACCAGCGTCATCGCGGTCTCCGGGTCGCGCAGCGGCGCCGGCAGCGTGTAGAGCTGCTCGAGGGCGGCGTGTACCACCGAGCCGCGCAGTTGCGCGGCCGACGGCGGCTCGGGCAACCGATCGATGGCCCGCAACCGGTACAGCAGCGGGCACTGTTTGAAGTCGGCGGCCCGCGACGGCGACAGGGCGGGACGGCTCATGATTCGAGCCTATGAGGCGGGTCTGACAAGGCATGGCAGGCTGAACGCCGTGTCGTCAACCGGACCGTTCGCCGTGGGGGACCGCGTGCAGCTCACCGACGCCAAGGGCAGGCACTACACGATGGTGCTCACCCCGGGCGGCGAGTTCCACACCCATCGCGGGGCGATCGCCGCCGAGGACGTCATCGGGATCCCCGAGGGCAGCGTCGTCACGTCCACCAACGGCGACCCGTTCCTGGTGTTGCGTCCACTGCTCATCGACTACGTGCTGTCGATGCCCCGCGGCGCCCAGGTGATCTACCCGAAGGACGCCGCGCAGATCGTGCACGACGGCGACATCTTCCCCGGCGCCCGGGTGTTGGAAGCCGGCGCCGGCTCGGGCGCGCTGACCTGCTCGCTGCTACGGGCCGTCGGCCCGACCGGGCGCGTCATCTCCTACGAGGTGCGCGACGACCACGCCGTGCACGCGCAACGCAACGTCGAGACCTTCTTCGGTGGGCGCCCGGAGAACTGGGACCTGGTAATCGCCGACCTGGCCGACTACGCCGGCGACCAGGTGGACCGGGTGGTCCTCGACATGCTCGCCCCGTGGGAGGTGCTCGACGCCGTCAAGCGGGCGCTGATTCCCGGCGGTGTGCTCATCGTCTACGTCGCCACCGTCACTCAGCTGTCCAGGACGGTAGAGGCGCTGCGCGAGCAGCAGTGCTGGACCGAGCCGCGGTCCTGGGAGACATTGCAGCGCGGCTGGGACGTCGTCGGGCTGTCCGTCCGCCCGCAGCACAACATGCGCGGGCACACCGCCTTCCTGGTGTCGGCGCGCCGGCTGGCCGAAGGCACCGTGACGCCAACACGGTTGCGGCGCAAGAAGAATCTCTAGTCGTCGCTGTGGACGAGCCCGCGCCGGGCGGAGAGAAGTTCGATCTCGGGCCGCGCGGCCACCAGCCGTTCGGCCGCGTCGAGAACCTCCACCAGGTGCCCGTGGTCTCCGGCGACCGCCGCCAGCCCGATGCCGGCGCGGCGATGCAGATCCTGCGAACCCGTCTCGGCGGCCGACACCGCGAACCGGCGCTGCAACTCCGCCACGATGGGCCGCACCACCGAGCGCTTCTGCTTGAGCGAGTGCACGTCACCGAGCAGCAGGTCGAACTCCAGCCAACCGATCCACATGACTAGCGAGGGGGTGTGGGAACCGGCGGTGGAACGGGCTCGGGCGGCGGCGGCAACGGCAGCGTCGGCGACGTGGGAGTGCCGGGACTGTCACCGAACACCAACAGCATGTCGGCGGTCTTGCGCGACAGCTGCCAGCCGGGACCGTTCGGAGTGAACTCCATCGGGAAGGAGAAGCCGCCGACCTTCGGATCGGGGCCGGCGGCGCTGACCTGGGCGACCACGTTCCCCGGCGTCTGTTCTGACCACGCCAGCCCGCCGGCGGTAAAAATCAGCGGAACCATGTGGTTGTCCTGCAACGCCTTGGTGAAGTTGTCCAGCGACGTGACGTCCGCGGCGCCGGCACCCTGCACCAGCGGCAGCTTGTCGGCCCCGGGTACCGCCGGATCGGCCAGCCGGCCCAGCAGGTCGGTCAGGGTCACCGGGTCGGGCAGCGGCGCGGCCGGGGCCGCGGCGGACGTGCTGGCCGGCGGGGTGGTCACCGACTCGGAGATGGTGGACGTCTGGTCGGCACACCCCGACAGCCAGAACGCCGCCACAATCGTGGCGGCGCTCAGGGCTGCGGGTGTGTGCAGGGGCAACTCGGACCCGGATCAGGCCGAGAACAGCTGCAACACCGTCGAGGCCGAGGTGCGGGAGAGCTTCCAGCCGCCCTGGTCGACGAAGGTGATGCTCTGCGTCTGCGTGGCCATGGCCGGACCGGAGGCGGTGACGCTCGCCGAGGCGGCACCCGGGCCGACCGGGGTGATGCCCGAGACCTGGAAGGTCAGCGGAACCTGGCCCTTGGCGACCGCGTTACGCATCAGCGCGTCGGCGGTGCGGCCCTCGATCAGCCCGATCCCGCCCTCGACCAGGTAGGACTTGGAGCGGAACGGCACGCCCGGATCGGCAAGACCGTTGAGCACCCCGTACAGCTGATCGGGGGTCGGCAGGTCGGCGGCCGGGTCCAGCGGCATCGGCACGCCGAAGACCACCGGCTGGATCTGTACGGAAGACGCGGTGACGGCGTCCGAAGCTGAGGTCAGCCCCGCGGTCACGGCGCCGGCGACGGCGGCCACACCGGCCACGGTCGCAATACCTTTGGCTAGGGAGTTCAGGGTCACGGCTGTCCTTTCGATCGGCCCGACATGTCCTAGAGATTATCAGCGGCGCCCGTGTGTCGGATTTCTACAGCGCACACGATCGTTGAATCGCCGGTAGCGTTGACGTTGTTACTGCACCAACTTTCGGTGTGGGAGAGGAGCGCAGCATGAGTGGGTCAGAGCGTTCTGACGGCTACGAAACATCCCGCGAACCAGACATGTCCAGCGAAGATGCCGCTGAACTGGAGCAGTTGCGCCGCGAGGCGGCCGCGTTGCGCGTGCAACTTCAAGAGGTCGCCGCCGCGCCCGGCGGAGCCCGCAATGCCCGTGACGTTCACCAGCTCGAGGCCCGGATCGACTCGCTCGCCTCGCGAAACGCCAAGCTGATGGAAACTCTTAAAGAAGCCCGCCAGCAACTGCTCGCCCTGCGCGAAGAGGTCGACCGGCTGGGACAGCCGCCCAGCGGCTACGGCGTGCTGCTGGCGGTCGCCGACGACGACACCGTCGATGTGTTCACGTCGGGCCGCAAGATGCGGCTGACCTGCTCACCGAACATCGACAGCAAGACGCTGAAGAAGGGCCAGACCGTCCGCCTCAACGAGGCGCTGACCGTGGTCGAGGCCGGCAGCTTCGAATCGGTCGGCGAGATCAGCACGCTGCGCGAGGTCCTGTCCGACGGCCACCGGGCGCTCGTGGTCGGTCATGCCGACGAGGAACGCATCGTCTGGCTGGCCGAACCGCTGATCGCCGCCGACGACCTGCCGGCCGAGGTGCTGGAGGCGCTGTCGGAGGACGAGCGGCCGCGCAAGCTGCGTCCCGGCGATTCGCTGCTCGTCGACACCAAGGCCGGCTACGCGTTCGAGCGCATCCCCAAGGCCGAGGTCGAGGACCTGGTCCTCGAAGAGGTGCCCGACGTCAGCTACCACGACATCGGTGGTCTGACCCGGCAGATCGAGCAGATCCGCGACGCCGTGGAACTGCCCTTCCTGCACAAGGAGCTCTACCGCGAGTACGCGCTGCGCCCACCCAAGGGCGTGCTGCTCTACGGTCCGCCCGGCTGCGGCAAGACGCTGATCGCCAAGGCCGTGGCCAACTCGCTGGCCAAGAAGATGGCCGAGCTGCGCGGCGAGGAGTCCCGCGAGGCCAAGAGCTACTTCCTCAACATCAAGGGCCCCGAGCTGCTGAACAAGTTCGTCGGCGAAACCGAACGGCATATCCGGCTGATCTTCCAGCGGGCCCGCGAGAAGGCGTCCGAGGGCACCCCGGTGATCGTGTTCTTCGACGAGATGGACTCGATCTTCCGGACCCGCGGCACCGGCGTCAGCTCCGACGTCGAGACCACGGTCGTGCCGCAGCTGCTCAGCGAGATCGACGGTGTCGAAGGCCTGGAGAACGTCATCGTCATCGGCGCCTCCAACCGCGAGGACATGATCGACCCGGCGATCCTGCGGCCCGGCCGCCTGGACGTCAAGATCAAGATCGAGCGGCCCGATGCCGAGTCGGCGCAGGACATCTTCAGCAAGTACCTCACGGAGCAACTGCCGATCCACGACGACGACCTCGCCGAGTTCTCCGGCGACCGCGGCCTGACGGTCAAGGCGATGATCGAGAAGGTCGTCGACCGGATGTACGCCGAGATCGACGACAACCGGTTCCTGGAGGTCACCTACGCCAACGGTGACAAGGAAGTCATGTACTTCAAGGACTTCAACTCCGGGGCCATGATCCAGAACGTCGTCGACCGCGCGAAGAAGAACGCAATCAAGAGCGTGCTGGAAACCGGTCAGCCGGGCCTGCGCATCCAGCACCTGCTGGACTCGATCGTCGACGAGTTCGCCGAGAACGAGGACCTGCCCAACACCACCAATCCCGATGACTGGGCACGGATTTCGGGCAAGAAGGGCGAACGGATCGTCTACATCCGCACGCTGGTCACCGGCAAGAGTTCGAGCGCCAGCCGGGCGATCGACACCGAGAGCAACCTGGGCCAGTACCTCTAGCCGCAGAGGTAGATCGAAGCGGAGTCGTAGATGAACTTCGCCTCGTCGGATCCGATGCTGTCGCCGGTGTTCTTGTAGATCGCGGCGATTGTCGTGTCCTCCGGGACACTGTGTTGGATGTCGGTGCAGATCTGGTAGCCGAGGGTCAGTGCTTCCTCGGTCGGCCCGGTGAAATCGTGGTTGGCCAGGTCGGTGAGGTAGCCCTCTTCGTCGGCACTGGCCGGCGCGGCAAATCCGACGCCGAGGGCGAACACCGCGGCGGCCGCGGCGGGAATGAATTTCTTCATGGCGGATTCCTTTGTGTGAACGCAGCATTCAAGAGGGCCGCTCCCAGCGTCTGTACTGGAACTTCGCGGCGTTTTCGCAGTTTAGGACGGTGCATAGCACGCCGAAGGCGATGTCGCGGATGCCGATCGGGCAATCGTTGCGAAATCAACTAGTTCATGGGTCGCCGATAGTCCGGTTTGAACGAAAAACCGCTGGTCACGGCCGGTTACCCGAGTACTGCCGCGAGACTCGTCGCGAAGAATAAAGGGCGGCGATGGCTACGGATCCGTGGAGCGGGCGAAGAATCGGGTGCCCGCGCGCTGATTTCGTGGCGCCAACCCCAGTCAAATTGGGGTACAACGTTTTTCGAGCTTCACGGCCGACCCGTCGGCTGCTGCATGGCCAGATAGGCGTCACGGCCGGCCAGGCTGACCGCGACGTCGGCGATCAGCGGCTCGAAGAACCGTTGCCGATAGAGCGGATCCACACTCGTGCTGACGGTGAAGTACAAGCCGGACAGCACCGCGACGAACAACGACGTGTGCACCATGGTCTGCGGAATCGGGATATGGATGCCGAACCACGTTCCGGCGCAGGGAGGTTGGCCGACGACGCAGGCCTGCTCACTGGACCACAGCACGGTCACGTCGTCGGGAACCGCGACGACACCGAGCGCCAGGAAGAACACGAACAGTCCGGTGGTGAACAGCACCACCTGGATGGCCTGGGCGAGCACCATCACCGCGACCACGTTGATCTGCTCGCCCGGTGAGAGGGGTGTCCCGTCGAATTGGCTGCCCGATCGCGACGCCAGCGGTGTGCCGGCCAGCAGCGCCGCCGGATCGGACTCGGCCGAACGGTCGTCGCGCAGCGTGCGCACCTCGTCCCGAATGGTCGCGATCACGAAGACCAGTGCCACCAGTGCGAGGAAACCGATTGTCTGCCAAAGTCTTTGACGGGTCATTCGGGCGGCCAGCTGCCAGAGCTCACCGGTGAAGTAGACGACCACGGTGAGCATCAACAGCGGGAGCGCGCGACTCATCAGGGTGCCCAGCGCGCCGAGTTGCACCCAGGCGAACCGGAACGCCCACAACAGGATCGAGCCGAAGCCGAGATAGGTCAGCCAGATCGCCAGCAGTGTCACCATCAGGAACACCGGCGCCTCGGCGACGGCCGTCATCGACCATCCGGATGCGATCACCGGAAGAACGACCACGAAGATCCCCATCACCAACAGCGCCGCGGTACGCCGGCCGGCCTCCGAGGCGGTGGTGCCCATCCGGTGCAGCACGTAGAGCCCGAACGGCGCCCCGACGAGGATTGCCGTGACGGCCGCGAGCCGGATGATGTACCCGTAGTCGGGGTCGTCGCCGGTCCAGTTCGCGAGCAGCATCGTCAGCGCGCTGAGTGCGCCCATCCCCGCCACCATCGGCGCCGAGCGCTCGACCAGCGCCCGCGACCGCACCCGCCGGGTGAGCACCAGCGGCAGGCCGCGGTGCAGGAACCACTCGTTGACGGCGCGGGTGTCGGCCGCGGTGTCGCTCATCGCCTGGCCGTCACGGTGCGGTAGCGGTCGCGCGCGACCAGCGTCACCCGCAGGTCCTCGATCAGCGGGTCGATGAAGCGTTCCCGATACTCCTTGTCGCTCACGGCCTTTGCGGACAGGTACATGAACGTCAGGACGGTGAGGAACATCGAGATCTGGATCAGCGCGTTGGGAATCGGCAGCGTCATGCCCAGGATGTGGCCGTCCGACGGTGAACCGTGCGTCCACGCGTTCAACAGTTCGGGACTGATCAGGATCAGCCCGAACACCAGGAAGATCAGCCCCGTCACGAAGGCCACCGTCAAGACCTGGACCAATTGCGAAAGTGCCAGCACGAAGCCGACATTGGCGCGTTCGGCCTTCGACAGGGGCACTCGTCGCGGCCGGTCGGGCAGGTGCTCGAACGGGGTGCCCACCAACGCCTCGGCGTCCGCCCGTTCGTTGGCCGGATCCTTGACGGGTTGCAGGATCGGACGGACCCGGCCAAACGTGTTCGACACCAGGAATGCCGCGGCGATCAGGTACAGAAAGCCCAGCGCCAGCCACAGTCTGGGCCGGCTCACCGTCGCCGCCATGACCCATGCGGGCGAGTTGAAGAACACCAGCATCGTGAGCAGCAGCACGGGTAGCGCGTGCACCAGCAGGTCGCCGATCGACGCCAGATTCGTGACGGTCATCCGGGCCGCCCACCCGAGTACCGAACCGACTCCCGTTGCGGTGCAGATGAATATCAGGGCGAGGACCACCGCGTCGACCGCCAGATCCACGAACATCACCGCACTCGGGCCGCCGAGGAACCCGCCGAGCACCGCGATCCCGAGGGACACCGCGGCGACGACGCGGCGCGGCCTGGCGTCGTCGATTCGCGACACCGCCCAGCCGAGGGTCGCTGCGCCGGGCAGCACCAATGTCAGCAGCGCCAGCACGAACCAGTCGGTTCTCGTCGGTGTCCCGTGGATGTCGATGGTGTGCTCTCCGGTGATGGCCACCACGGCGATCGACCAGGCCATCACGAGCGCGAAGGCGGCCAAAGCGGGCGCGGACCGCGGCAGGACGCCGCGCAGCAGGACACCCGGGCGCAACACGGCGGGCAGTCCGTTGGCCAGAAACCACCGTTCGGCGAGTCGGCGCTGGTCGACGGTTCGTGCCACGCGGAATAGTTCACCACGCAGCGGGCGAACCTGTCTGATGTTGGGGCTGCGTGTTCGCCCGTTACGCTGGCGGGATGCAACGGATCATCGGGACCGAGGTCGAGTACGGCATCTCGTCGCCGTCCGACCCCACCGCGAACCCGATCCTGACGTCCACGCAGGCCGTGCTCGCCTATGCCGCGGCCGCCGGCATCCAGCGCGCCAAGCGCACCCGGTGGGACTACGAGGTGGAGTCGCCGCTGCGCGACGCCCGCGGGTTCGACCTGAGCCGGTCATCCGGGCCGCCGCCGATCGTCGACGCCGACGAAGTGGGTGCGGCGAACATGATCCTGACCAACGGCGCGCGCCTCTACGTCGACCACGCCCACCCCGAATACTCGGCCCCCGAGGTCACCGACCCGCTGGACGCGGTGATCTGGGACAAGGCCGGCGAGCGGGTCATGGAGGCCGCGGCCCGGCACGTCGCCTCGGTCCCCGGCGCGGCCAAGCTGCAGCTCTACAAGAACAACGTCGACGGCAAGGGGGCCTCGTACGGTTCCCACGAGAACTACCTGATGAGCCGGCAGACGCCGTTCTCCGCGGTGATCTCCGGGCTGACGCCGTTCATGGTGTCCCGCCAGGTCGTCACCGGGTCCGGCCGGGTCGGCATCGGGCCGTCCGGCGACGATCCGGGCTTCCAGCTGTCCCAGCGCGCGGACTACATCGAGGTCGAGGTCGGCCTGGAGACCACCCTCAAGCGCGGGATCATCAACACCCGCGACGAGCCGCACGCCGACGCCGACAAGTACCGCCGGCTGCACGTCATCATCGGGGATGCCAACCTGGCCGAGACGTCGACCTACCTCAAGGTGGGCACCACCTCGCTGGTGCTCGACCTGATCGAGGAGGGCCCGGAACTCGGGCTGGACCTGTCCGACCTCGCGCTGGCCCGGCCCGTGCACGCCGTGCACGTCATCAGCCGGGATCCCACGCTGCGCGCCACCGTCGCACTCGCCGACGGCCGCGAACTGACAGCCCTTGCGCTGCAACGGATTTACCTAGACCGGGTGGCCAAGCTGCTTGAAACCCGCGACCCCGACCCGCGTGCCGACGATGTCATGCAGACCTGGGCAGGGGTCCTCGACCTGCTCGAGCGCGACCCGATGGAATGCGCCGAGCTGCTGGACTGGCCGGCCAAGCTGCGCCTGCTCGAAGGGTTCCGGCAGCGGGAGAACCTGGGCTGGAACGCACCCCGGCTGCACCTGGTCGACCTGCAGTACTCCGATGTGCGCCTCGACAAGGGTCTGTACAACCGCCTGGTCGCCCGGGGCTCGATGAAGCGGCTGACCACCGAGCAACAGGTGCTCGACGCCGTCGAGAACCCGCCGACGGACACCCGCGCCTACTTCCGCGGCGAGTGTCTGCGCCGCTTCGGGGCGGATATCGCCGCGGCCAGCTGGGATTCGGTCATCTTCGACCTGGGCGGCGACTCGCTGGTCCGCATCCCGACCCTCGAGCCGTTGCGCGGCAGCAAAGCCCACGTCGGGGCGTTGCTGGACTCGGTCGACAGCGCCGTGGAGCTGGTGGACCAGCTCACGAATTAGTTCCGGTTAGATTCGGGCGACTGGGTGTTGCCCCAGCAATCTCACCCCCGGCCGGTAGGGTGGAGGCACTTCAGTCATACAGGAGGCGGGCGATGGCTCAGGAGCAGACCAAGCGGGGCGGTGGTGGGGGCGACGACGACGATGTGACGTCCAGCACCGCTGCAGGTCAGGAGCGCCGCGAGAAGCTCGCCGAGGACACCGACGACCTGCTGGACGAGATCGACGACGTGCTGGAGGAGAACGCCGAGGACTTCGTGCGGGCATACGTCCAAAAGGGCGGCCAGTGACCTGGCCGACCAACGATCGCCTGGCGCTGCCCCACTTCGACGCTTCATCCACGACATCCGACAGCTCGTCGTTCTCCGACCATCTGCGCCGGCAGGCGCCGCATCTGCTGCCCGGCGTGGGACGGGTGTCGGGGCCCGGTGACGACCTGCCGCACGGCACCACGATCGTCGCGCTGAAGTATCCCGGCGGTGTGCTGATCGCCGGTGACCGGCGCGCCACGCAGGGCAACATGATCGCCAGCCGCGACGTGCAGAAGGTGTACATCACCGACGACTACACGGCCACCGGTATCGCGGGCACCGCGGCCATCGCCGTCGAGTTCGCCCGGCTCTACGCCGTCGAACTGGAGCACTACGAGAAGCTGGAAGGCGTGGCCCTGAGCTTCAAGGGCAAGGTCAACCGGCTGGCCACCATGGTGCGTGGCAACCTCGGCGCGGCGCTGCAGGGTTTCATCGCGCTGCCCCTCCTGGTCGGCTACGACCTCGACGACCCCAACCCGGTCGGGGCGGGCCGCATCGTGTCGTTCGACGCGGCCGGCGGCTGGAACATCGAACCGGAGGGCTACCAGTCGGTCGGCTCGGGTTCGCTGTTCGCCAAGGCGTCGATGAAGAAGCTGTATTCGCGGGTGACCGACGCCGACTCCGCGCTGCGGGTGGCCATCGAGGCGCTCTACGACGCCGCCGACGACGACTCGGCCACCGGGGGACCCGACCTGGTTCGCGGTATCTATCCGACGGCGGTGATCATCGGCGCCGAGGGTGCCCTCGACGTGCCCGAGGAGAAGATCGCCGAACTCGCCCGCGAGGTGATCGAAAGTCGTTCGCGCAGCGACACTTTCGGTCCGGACGACGATTCCGGCCTCAACGTCGCGCCGCGGGGTGACGAATGAGCTTCCCGTATTTCATCTCGCCCGAACAGGCGATGCGTGAGCGCAGCGAACTGGCGCGCAAGGGCATCGCCAGGGGGCGCAGCGTCGTCGTGCTGGCCTACGCCGGCGGTGTGCTGTTCGTGGCGGAGAACCCGTCACGCTCCCTGCAGAAGGTCAGCGAACTCTACGACCGGGTGGGATTCGCCGCCGTCGGCCGGTTCAACGAGTTCGACAACCTGCGCCGCGGCGGCATCCAGTTCGCCGACACCCGCGGCTATGCCTACGACCGTCGCGACGTGACCGGCCGGCAGCTGGCCAATGTGTACGCCAACACGCTGGGCACCATTTTCACCGAGCAGGCCAAGCCGTACGAGGTCGAGCTCTGCGTGGCCGAGGTCGCACACTACGGCGAGGCCAAACCGCCCGAGCTGTACCGGATCACCTACGACGGTTCGATCGCCGACGAGCCGCACTTCGTGGTCATGGGCGGCACCACCGAACCGATCGCGGCCGCGCTGAAGGACTCGTACTCGGAGAACGCCGAACTGGGCGACGCGGTCCGGATGGCGGTCTCGGCCCTGCAGGCTAGCGGCGCCAACGGCGAACAGCGGGTGCTGGGGCCGTCGACGCTGGAGGTGGCGGTCCTGGATGCCAACCGGCCGCGCCGGGCCTTCCGGCGGATCACCGGTCCCGCACTGGAAGCCCTTCTGCCACAACAGGATCCGGCCCCCGAACCCGCGCCGGAATAGTCTCCCAGGGCGCAACCCGCGGCGTGAACCGCTGACGTCCACCGTCAGTTCCGCCGGCGCCCCCCGGCTGGCCGCAGTAGTCATGCTGCGTAACCCGTCGAATGTGCAGTAGTCCACTACTGGATCCGGCTCGTCGGCTGGCCCCGAGCATCGGTGCTGTGAGCGGCACGCTCGCAGCCATCGAGAGGGGAGTCCTCATGTTCAAGAAACTGTTCTTCACCGCGGCGGCAGCGGCCGCTGTGTCCGTTCCGCTCGCGGCAACGGGATGGGCAGAGCCGCCGTCCAGCCCGAGTTCGACGGACACCTCGACGGTCAACGGCGTGGGCAAGGGAGGTATGCCGCAGAAGCTCGGCGATTTCTCCGCCACCGGTGTCACACCCCCGTTGGCGGCGTCGAACGACCCGATTCCGCCCGGCAAGGAATTCAATTTGGCGAAAGACCTGTTCAAGGGCCCGGGCGAGAGCACTCCCGATGCCATCAGGGATTTCGAATCGTTCGTGTGGTCGAACAGCCAGCTCGTGGTGCCCGGCGGAACCGAAACGATCACGAGCAATCCACAGGACTGGGAAGGCGTCACTCCGGGCTTGGCCATCAAGCCGTTGACACCCGGGTGTGACCATGGGCGGTCCGCGGTTCCCAGCTCGGCCTCGACGCGGTGCGTCGGTTAAGAAGGGCCGCTCCCGAACAGGCGCTTTTCACCGTCGCCCGGTGATCACCTCCAGCAACCGGTGCCAGGCGTCGGACGGTTCGTCGAGCACATCGCCGTGCGCGTCCAGCCCGGCCATCAACGAACCGTCCGACCGCCGGCCGGTGGGCAGGCGCACCACGCCGGGCATGTTGTCGGGGTCCGCCCCGTGCGGTCCGAGCGGCAGTCCCTGCACGATTTCGATCGGGTCTAGGGGAGCGGTCATCGAGAACCGCCGCACGGCCGGGTTGCGATTGTGCCAATCGGATGGATGGAACACCCCGACGCCGGCCCCGGCGGCCTCCACGTAGACCGTGCGGTCGGCCGTCAGGCCCTCCCGCTCGGCCGTGCCGAGGATCGAACCGCCGTAGGAATGCCCGAGGTAGGTCACCGCTATCGACCGCCCGGTGGCGGCGCCGACGTTGTCGACGGTGCGGTTGACGTCCTCGCTGAAGGCGACCAGTCGGGGCGCCATCTGCAGCGCGTACTGCGGGGTTCCCGCGTTCCACACCGGACCGGTGGGAAACGGGCCACCGAGGTAGGTGATCATGGCGACGTCACCGCCGCCGGCCGCGACGAACCGGCGCACGGTTTCGGTGTTCTCGCCCGAGTCGAGGATGGTGGTGTTGAGCCCGGGCACCAGCACCCCGACATTCGATGCGGTGCTCAGGTCGCCGGTGAACTCCACCAGTTCGGCCCGCTCCGGGTCGAACGCCAGGATCTGGCGCGGCACCGGCGGAGCGGCACTGCGCACCGGGTCGGGTACATCGGCCAGCAGCCCTTGGTAGAAAGCTATGCGCCGGTTGGCCATTCGGTCATGATCGGCGACGGCGGCGGCCCGGCGGACCGGGTCCGCGGCGATGGCCTGCCGCGCCCGCTCCAAGCTGATGCGATCCCAGCGGGCGCCGTAGCGCTCGTCGACCACCACGCGGATCTTGTCCTCGACCGGACGGTCGATCGTGCGCCGCTCCGCCAGGATGGCGTCGGTGATGTTGATCCGGTTGGCCGCGATCCTGAGTTCCCACGGCACTCCATCGGTGTTGCCGACCTGCCGGGGCGCCTCGGCGACCAGTTGCCGGCGTTGTTCGGGTGTCATCGCGGCGACCTGCTCGGCGATGCGGTCCTGGGCCATCGTCGGCCAATCGGCGACGATCCGGTCGGTGCTCACTCCGGTGGGTCGCGTCACCTCCGGCGTGGGTGCGCCGGACCTGAACGCCGCCAACAGTTTTCGTGCCGTGTCGGCATCGACGGTCCCGAGTCCGTCGAGTGCGGCCGTGATCTCGCCGGTGAGCACGGTTGAACGGCAGGACAACAGGTGGACGGTTCCGGACGGACCGCCCATCAGGCCCAGCAATTCAGAGTCCGCGCCGGCCGGGGTCGTCGTCCCGTCGTCGGCAACGCGGAACCCGGTCTGTTCGGCCGATTCGATCGCGTGCACGACGGCCAGCCGCGCCGCGCCGATCCGCTCGGCCCCGTTACGTGCCACGACCGCGGCGCCGACCAGCACCCGCGCGGCGGCGGTGGCCGAATCGGTGATGGCGCGCCACTTCTCGGCCGCGGCCTGCAGCGCCGAACCCTGCCCGTCGGGACTGCCACCGGAGGCGGCCGACTGCACCTGCCCGGCGGCGGCATCCCAGGCGTCGGCGAGTTCGTGCAACGCCTCCGGTCGCCAGCTGCGGGCCTGACTCACCGTGGGGCGGACCATGATTCGCCGACGCCGATGGCGGCCTGCTGTTCGGCGGACTCGAACGCGTCGGCCGATCGGCGGGCCACCAGCGCCCAGTCCTCCATCGCGATGATCACGACCTCGAAGTAGTCGGCGAGCTTGGCCGACCCCATCACGTCGGCGACCTCCGATCCGGGGAGGTCGGCGCTGTTCAGCTCGGGCATGCGCAGCAGACCGAGGGCGTCGGCACTTCGCTGCACCCGATCGGCGGTGGCGCGCAACAGGTTCAGGTCAACAGTGGTTTTGTCCATGCCGCATGCTGGCACCGGCCGGCCGGTCCGCGCCGACCGTTATCCACAGGGGTCACCGTTCCCCTTCTATTCAGTAATCCCTGCGAATCCTTCGCGCGTTTTGTCGCAGGGATCGCTGAACAGATCGGGGGAGAGTGAGTCGAGGAGAGTTACTTGAGGGGCAGGCCGGTGATGGTGCGGGCCATCACCAGTCGCTGGATCTCGCTGGTGCCCTCGAAGATCGTGAAGATCTTGGCGTCGCGATGCCAACGCTCGACCGGGAAGTCGCGGGTGTAGCCGTTACCGCCGAGAATCTGGATCGCCTCGTCGGTGACATAGACCGCGGTCTCGCTGGCGACCAGCTTGGCCATCGAGCCCTCGGCCGCGGTGAACGGAATGTTGTTCGCCGCCATCCACCCGGCCCGCCACACCAGCAGCCGGGCCGCGTCGATGCGGGCCTTCATGTCGGCCAGCTTGAACCCGATGGCCTGGAAGTCGCCGATGCGCCGGCCGAACTGCTCACGCTCCTGGGCGTATTCCAGCGCGTATTCGTAGGCGGCCCGGGCCACACCGAGGGCCATCGCCCCAACTCCGGGGCGGGTGCGTTCGAAGGTCTTCATCGCGGCCTGCCCCGACGTCCGCTGCCCGGACCGGACGCGGGCGATCCCTTCTTCGAACTTCTCCCGGCCGCCGACGATCAGCCGGCCCGGGATGCGGACGTCGGAGAGCACCACCTCGGCGGTGTGCGACGCCCGGATGCCGTGCTTCTTGAACTTCTGGCCCTGGCTGAACCCGTGGGTGTTCGGCGGGATGATGAACGTGGCCTGGCCGCGGGAGCCGAGTTCGGGATAAACCGACGCGACGACGATGTGCACGTTGGCGATCCCGCCGTTGGTCGCCCACGTCTTGGTGCCGTTGATGACCCATTCGTCGGTGGCTTCGTCGTAGCGCGCCCGGGTGAGGATGGCGCCCACGTCCGAGCCGGCGCCCGGCTCCGAGGAGCAGAACGAACCCAGCAACGGCTCCGCCGCGTCACCGAACATCTGGGGCATCCACTCGCCGATCTGCTCGGGGGTGCCGTTGGCGCTCAGCGAGGCGGCGGCCAGGGCGGTGCCCATGATCGACAGGCCGATGCCTGCGTCACCCCAGAACATCTCCTCGAACACCGTGAGGATGCCCAGCCCCGTCGCCTCGGTGGCCTGGGTGAACATCATCTCCATCGAGTACAGCCCGCATTTGGCGGCTTCCTGGATGATCGGCCAGGGTGTCTCTTCGCGTTCGTCCCATTCGGCGGCGGCCGGACGCACCACCTCGGCGGCGAACTCGTGTACCCAGTCCCGAACGGCGGCGACTTCCTCGGAGAGCTCCAGGGAGAACGTCACGGCGGCTTCCTTTCCGGTGTGCAAATCAGGCCACCCCCACTGAGCGGTGAAATGTACACCGTCGTCCTTACCCGCAAGTAAGTAGTGGCATGTTCCACCGCCCCGGTGTACTTGCACACCCACATCAACACCCAGCAAGTAGTCTCGGAGTCGTGCAGCGACGAATCATGGGCATCGAGACGGAATTCGGTGTGACCTGCACCTTCCACGGTCACCGACGGTTGTCACCGGACGAGGTCGCGCGCTATCTGTTCCGCCGGGTGGTCTCCTGGGGCCGCAGCTCCAACGTTTTCCTGCGAAACGGCGCCCGGTTGTACCTCGACGTGGGCAGCCACCCCGAGTACGCCACCGCCGAATGCGACAACCTGCTCCAGTTGGTCACCCACGACCGGGCCGGTGAGCGGGTCCTCGAGGACCTGCTGATCGACGCCGAGCAGCGCCTGGCCGACGAGGGGATCGGCGGCGACATCTACCTGTTCAAGAACAACACCGATTCGGCGGGCAACTCGTACGGGTGCCATGAGAACTACCTGATCGTGCGCGCCGGCGAGTTCTCCCGCATCTCCGACGTGCTGCTGCCGTTCCTGGTCACCCGCCAGCTGATCTGCGGGGCCGGCAAGGTGCTGCAGACCCCCAAGGCGGCGACGTTCTGCCTGTCCCAGCGCGCCGAGCACATCTGGGAGGGCGTCTCCAGTGCCACGACGCGCAGCCGGCCCATCATCAACACCCGGGACGAGCCGCACGCCGACGCCGAGAAGTACCGGCGGCTGCACGTCATCGTCGGCGACTCCAACATGTGCGAAGCCTCCACCATGCTCAAGGTGGGCACCGCCTCGCTGGTGCTGGAGATGATCGAGGCGGGCGTGCCGTTCCGGGACTTCTCGCTGGACAACCCGATCCGGGCGATCCGCGAGGTCAGCCACGACCTGACCGGACGGCGTCCGGTCCGCCTGGCCGGCGGCCGGCAGGCCAGTGCCCTGGACATCCAGCGCGAGTACCACAGCCGCGCCGTGGAGTACCTGCAGAACCGCGAGCCGAGCACGCAAATCGACCAGGTCGTCGACCTGTGGGGCCGTCAGCTCGACGCGGTCGAGAGCCAGGATTTCGCGAAGGTCGACACCGAGATCGACTGGGTGATCAAGCGCAAGCTGTTCCAGCGTTACCAGGACCGCTACAGCATGGAACTGTCCGATCCGAAGATCGCCCAGCTGGACCTGGCCTACCACGACATCAAGCGCGGCCGCGGCGTGTTCGATCTGTTGCAGCGCAAGGGGCTGGCCATGCGGATCACCACCGACGAGGAGATCGACGAGGCGGTCGACACACCGCCGCAGACCACCCGCGCCAAGCTGCGCGGCGAATTCATCGCCGCCGCACAGGAAGCCGGCCGCGACTTCACCGTCGACTGGGTGCACCTCAAACTCAACGACCAGGCGCAGCGCACCGTGCTGTGCAAGGACCCGTTCCGCTCCGTCGACGAACGGGTCAAGCGGCTCATCGCCTCGATGTAGGTCGGGGGGTCTTCGCACGTGGCGACGTCGAAAGTCGAACGGCTGATGAACCTCGTCATCGCGTTGTTGTCGACCGATGGCTATCTGCCCGCGGAGCGCATCCGGCGCAATGTGGCCGGCTACGCCGAGAGTCCCAGCGACGAGGCGTTCTCGCGGATGTTCGAGCGGGACAAGAACGAACTGCGCGACCTCGGCATCCCGCTGGAGACCGGCCGGGTGTCGGCGCTGGATCCCGTCGAGGGCTACCGGATCAACCGCGACGCGTACGCCCTGCCCGAGATCGACCTGACACCCGACGAGGCGGCCGCCGTGGCGGTGGCCACGCGACTGTGGGAGTCGCCGGAGCTGATCACCGCCGCGCAGGGCGCGGTGCTGAAGCTGCGCGCCGCCGGTGTCGACGTGGACGCCGACCGCGCCATCCCGGTGCACGGTAACGCCGGCCTGCCGGGACTGCGCGGCTCGGAGGACGTGCTGGGCACCCTGCTCGCCGCGATCAACGAGGGCCGCGTCGTCACGTTCCGGCACCGGCCCACCCGCACTGAGGACTACACCACCCGCACGGTCGAGCCGTGGGGCGTCGTCACCCAGAAGGGCCGGTGGTACCTCGTCGGACACGACCGCGACCGCGACGACATTCGCACGTTCCGGCTGTCCCGGATCGCCCCGGACGTCACCGCGACCGGTCCGGCCGGTGCGGTCCGCCGTCCCGACGGGCTGGACCTGCGTGCGATCGTCGCCAACGTCGTGGAAGACCAGCCGGCCGGAGTGACGGCACGGGTGTGGGTGGCCGACGGCCGCGCCACCGCACTGCGCCGCGCCGGCACCTCGGCCGGTGCGTCCTCGCATGGTGGTCGCGCCGGCGAGATCATCGAGATCGACATGGGCTCCCGGGACCGGCTGGCCCGCGAGATCGCCGGCTACGGCGCCGACGCCGTCGTCCTGGAGCCGCAGTCCCTGCGCGACAACGTGCTCGACCGGTTGCGGGCGCAGCTATGACCACCAGCGTCTCGACCCGGCTGGTCCGGTTGCTGAACATGGTGCCGTACTTCCAGGCCAACCGGCGCATCACGTTCGCCGAGGCGTCGGCCGATCTGGGTGTCAGCCGCCGCCAGCTCGAGGCCGACCTGAACCAGCTGTGGATGTGCGGCCTGCCCGGCTACGGCCCCGGCGATCTGATCGACATCGAATTCTCCGGCGAGACAATCGAAGTCGTGTTCTCCGCCGGGATGGACCGGCCGTTGCGGTTGACCTCGCCGGAAGCCACCGGCCTGCTGGTCGCCCTGCGCGCGCTGGTCGACGTGCCCGGCGTCGTCGACCCCGAGGCGGCCCGCAGCGCGATCGCCAAGATCGAGGCCGCGGCCGGCACCGTCACGCCGCAGGGCGCCGCGTCGGCCGAACCGGAGCAGGCGCCGGCCGAGAGCAGGGCCGCCGCCGCGGTGCGCGAGGCGGTCCGGGACGGACGCGCACTGACGCTGGAGTACTACTCGGCGTCGCGGGACACCCTGTCGTCCCGCACGGTCGACCCGATCCGGGTGGTGTTGATCAACGACTCAAGTTATCTGGAGGCCTGGTGCCGGGAGTCCGAGGGGGTGCGGCTGTTCCGGTTCGACCGCATCGTGGACGCCACCGTGCTCGATCAGCCGGCCATGCCGCCCGGCCCGGCCGTCGCGGCCGCCACGGACACCTCGCTGTTCGACGGCGACCCGGGGCTGCCGACGGCCACCCTGCGCATCGGCCCGCAGGCGGCGTGGATGTTCGACTACTACCCGATGCGGGTGCTTTCCGAATCGCCCGACGGATCGTGTGAGGCGGCGATGACGTACGCCTCCGACGAGTGGATGACCCGGTTGCTGCTGGGCTTCGGCTCCGAGGTCACCGTCTTGTCGCCGCCGGCATTGGTCGACCGGATGCGCGCGGCCGCCGCCGCGGCGCTGGACGCGTACGGGGAATCCCAGGGCCGCTAAGCCGCTGCAGCCGTCGCGGCCAGGATGGTCCGGGCCACCAGAGCCGGGTCGTCGATCATCGGGATGTGTCCGACACCGGGCAGCAGCACCCAGGTGGCGCCGGGCAGCCGTGCACGAGCCGTCCGGCCGTAGGTTTCGGGGGGCACCAGGCGGTCGAACTGCGACCAGGCCACCGTGATCGGACACGGTAACGGGTCCAGGGGTTCGACCCGCTCGTTGGCGGGATAGTCGT
The DNA here is from genome assembly GCA_964611465.1 of uncultured Mycobacterium sp. GTDB lineage: Bacteria > Actinomycetota > Actinomycetes > Mycobacteriales > Mycobacteriaceae > Mycobacterium. Next base: position 66,909 of record CAZTAA010000011.1, read on the forward strand.
CCATGAACGGGCAGTCGATCGAATCGTCGATGAACTCCAGGACCCTCGCGGCGGTCAGGCGGTCGCCGTGACACGCGACCTCGCGCAACCCGATCCGGCGGACCAGAGGCGACCGCACCGTCAGTGGCGCCACCGGCCGCGTGACGCGGCCTTGCCAGCGGGCGCGGTTTATCTGTCCCGCGAGCCGCCGATGAGACTTGTCGTCCCACCAGAAACCGGCCGGGGAGAAAGCGCAGACGCTGGCGGCGCGGCCACGGCGGGCCAACTCGATGGACACCCATCCGCCCAGCGAGTTCCCGGCTAGATGCGGTCGGGTCAGGCCGTGTTCGTCCAGGTAGCTTTCCACCGCGTCGATAAGGTCGCTCACCGGGGCGGGACGGCGCTGGATCGCAGGGCCGCCGTGGTGCCCGAGGAGAGTCGGCGTGTGGACATCGTGACGATCGGACAACAGCGGAACGACGTCCCGCCAGATGCGACCCGAGCCGGTAACGCCGTGCAGAAGCACCAGGGGCGACTTCTCCGGGTTCACCGAGAAAGTGTGGCACTGGTGCGGGGTAGCATCGAAACCCACGGCAGGTTCTGGTCTGGAGGTAACCGAATTGGGTGCACTACAACCGTGGCACTGGATCATCTTGCTCGTCGTCGTCGTCATCCTGTTCGGCGCCAAGCGGCTGCCCGACGCCGCACGGTCGCTCGGCAAGTCCATGCGCATCTTCAAGGCCGAGGTCAAGGAACTGCAGCACGACGGCACCGAACCCACGATCACGCCGGCCCCGCCCGCTGCCACCCCGGTGCAGTCCGAACGGGTCGACCCCGGTTCCTCCGACGCGCGTCCGGCCTGATCGCCCACTCGTCAGCGCGCCGCGCACCGTGGCGCTAGTCGACTCTGTCCGTGAAGACACCAGGTTCCCTGAAGCGGCTCGATCCGCGTAACCGCCGTAGCAGGGTCAATCCCGACGGCACGATGTCGCTCGTCGACCACATCCGGGAACTGCGCACGCGGCTGCTAATCGCGATCGCCGCCATCGCGGTCACCACGGTCTTCGGGTTCTTCTGGTACGGACACGGCTTCTTCGGATTCGAGAGTCTCGGCGAGTGGCTGCGCCATCCCTACTGTTCGCTGCCGGCCTCCGCGCGCGCCGACATCAGCGCCGACGGCGGTTGCCGCCTGCTGGCGACCGCGCCGTTCGACCAGTTCATGTTGCGGCTGAAGGTCGGCCTGCTGGCCGGTGTGGTGCTGGCCTGCCCGGTGTGGTTCTACGAACTGTGGGCGTTCATCACGCCCGGTCTGTACAAGAAGGAGCGCCGCTTCGCCGCTGCGTTCGTGGTGTCCGCGGCGGCACTGTTCGTCGCGGGTGCCGTCCTGGCCTACTTCGTGCTGTCGAAGGCCCTGCACTTCCTGTTGACGGTCGGCAGCGACGTGCAGGTGACGGCCCTGTCGGGCGATCAGTACTTCGGCTTTTTGGTGAACCTGCTGCTGGTGTTCGGGGTCGGGTTCGAATTCCCGTTGCTGATCATCATGCTCAACTTCGTCGGGATCGTGCCCTACGAGAAACTCAAGGCGTGGCGGCGCGGGCTCATCTTCGGGGTGTTCGTCTTCGCCGCGTTCGCCACGCCGGGCTCCGACCCGTTCTCGATGCTGGCGCTGGGCCTGGCCCTGACGTTGTTGATGGAGGTCGCGATCCAGGTCGCCCACATCCACGATCGCCGCAAGGCCAAACGGCAAGCGGCCGAGGAAGCTTCCGCCCTTGCCGACGATCAGCCCTCGGTGATCGACGCGCCCTCGGCGGTGCCGGCGCCGTCGGCCCTCTCCCATGACGACGTCACCTGAGCCGGCCCGGAACGCGGCTGCCGTGACCGAACTCGATCGGTTCGCCGCCGAACTGCCGTTCGCACTCGATGGTTTTCAGCGCGACGCCTGTGAGGCGCTGGAGCGCGGGCACGGCGTGCTGGTGTGCGCGCCGACCGGGGCCGGTAAGACGGTGGTCGGTGAGTTCGCGGTGCACCTTGCCCTGGCCGCCGGCCGAAAGTGCTTCTACACCACACCGATCAAGGCCCTGAGCAACCAGAAGCACACCGACCTGGTGCGCCGCTACGGTCCCGACTCGATCGGGCTGCTCACCGGCGACGTGTCGCTGAACGCCTCGGCTCCCGTGGTGGTCATGACCACCGAAGTGCTGCGCAACATGCTCTATGCGGATTCGCCTGCGCTGCACGGGCTCTCATACGTGGTGATGGACGAGGTCCACTTTCTGGCCGACCGGATGCGCGGCGCGGTCTGGGAGGAGGTGATCCTGCACCTGCCCGACGAGGTCCGCCTGGTGAGCCTGTCGGCGACGGTCAGCAACGCCGAGGAGTTCGGCGGCTGGATCCAGACGGTGCGCGGTGACACCACGGTGATCGTGGACGAACACCGGCCGGTTCCGCTGTGGCAGCACATGCTGGTGGACAAGCGGCTCTTCGACCTGTTCGACTACGAGGCCAACAAGGGGGCCGCCCAGAAGCTGGTGGTCGACCCGAATCTGGTGCGCCACATCGCGCACCGCCGCGAGGCCGACCGGATGGCCGACTGGCGTCCCCGCGACCGGGGCAACCGATCACACCGGCCGAGCGTCTTCCGGCCACCGGGGCGCCCCGACGTCATCGCGACGCTGGAACGCGAAGGCCTGCTTCCCGCAATCACTTTCATTTTCTCCCGGGCCGGCTGCGACGCCGCGGTCAAACAGTGCCTGCGTTCGTCGCTGCGGCTGACCACCGAATCCGAGCGGGCCCGCATTGCCGAGGTGATCGACCGGCGCTGCGGGGACCTGCCCGACGACGACCTGCACGTGCTCGGCTACTACGAGTGGCGCGAGGGCCTGCTGCGCGGCCTGGCCGCCCACCACGCCGGGATGCTGCCCGTCTTTCGGCACACCGTCGAGGAACTCTTCGCCGCCGGTCTGGTGAAGGCCGTATTCGCCACGGAGACATTGGCATTGGGTATCAACATGCCCGCCCGCACCGTGGTGCTGGAGCGGTTGGTGAAGTTCAACGGCGAGCAGCACGCGGCGCTGACACCGGGGGAGTACACCCAGCTGACCGGCCGGGCCGGCCGGCGCGGCATCGACGTCGAAGGCCATGCCGTCGTGCTGTGGAATCCCGCCGAGCATGCCGCCGAACCGGCCGAGGTGGCCGGGCTGGCCTCCACCCGCACCTTCCCGCTGCGCAGTTCGTTCGCGCCGTCGTACAACATGACCATCAACCTCGTCCAGCAGATGGGTCCCGCGCAGGCCCGGGCACTGTTGGAGCAGTCGTTCGCCCAGTACCAGGCCGACCGGTCGGTGGTGGGACTCGTGCGCGGCGCCGAGCGCGGCGACACAATGCTCGACGAGATCGCCGCCGAACTCGGGGGCCGCGACAGCGACATGCTCGACTACGTCCGGCTGCGCGCGAAGATCTCGGAAGCCGAACGCGCGCAGGCCCGTTCGTCGCGGCTGCACCGCAGGCAGGCCGCCGGCGAAGCGCTGTCGGCGTTGCGCCGCGGCGACATCATCAACATCACCGGCGGCCGGCGCGGCGGATTGGCGGTGGTGCTCGAGCCCGCGCGCGACGACGAAGATCCCCGCCCGCTCGTGCTGTCCGAGCACCGCTGGGCGGGGCGGATCTCGATCGCCGACTACACCGGCGCCTCGGCCGTGGTGGGCACCATGACGTTGCCGAAACGCGTCGAGCACCGCCAGCCGCGGGTGCGCCGCGATCTGGCCTCGGCGCTGCGCTCGGCGGCGGCCGGACTGGTCATCCCCGAGGGCCGGCGCAGGCGCGGCGGCGACGCCGACCCGGAGACGAACCCCGAACTTGCGGCGCTGCGCGACGAGCTGCGCCGGCATCCCGCGCATTCCCGCCCGGATCGCGAGGAGATGGCCCGTATCGGGGAACGCTTCCTGCGGGTGGAACGCGAGAATTCGCAACTGCGCCAGAAGATCGCCGCCGCCACCAACTCACTGGCGCGCACCTTCGACCGGATCGTCGGGCTGCTCTCCGAGCGCGGGTTCGTGGCTGCCGACGGCGCCGACCTCAAGGCCACCGACGACGGACGGCTGCTGGCCCGCATCTACAGCGAGAGCGACCTGCTGGTCGCCGAATGCCTGCGCACCGGCGCCTGGCAGGACCTGGCGCCGGCCGAACTGGCGGCCGTCGTCTCCGCGGTGGTCTACGAGTCCCGCGGCGGCGACGGACCCGCACCCCGCCTGCACGATGCCCCGACGGCGGGACTGCGCCGCGCGCTGGCGGCGACCCAGCGGCTGTCCGGCCAGCTGCGCGCCGACGAGAACCGGCACCGGATCGGCCCGTCGCGCGAACCCGACGAGGGGTTCGTCACCGCGGCGTACACGTGGGCGACCACCGGTAACCTCGCGGCCGCACTCGAGGCGGCCGACGAGGGCAGCGGGACCGCCCTGTCGGCGGGGGATTTCGTGCGCTGGTGCCGGCAGATGCTCGACCTGCTCGACCAGGTGCGAATCGCCGGCCCCGATCCCACGTTGCGGGCGGCCGCCAAACGGGCGATCGACGATGTGCGCCGTGGCGTCGTCGCGGTCGACATCGGCTGACTGACCAGCGAAAACCTCCGGTCGGCGACACGGTGACCCGTTGTGCCCGGCTGCCGCTGCGGACCTGTTGGCAGCGGGTAGGGTGTTGCAGGAGCAACGGTTGATACCGGACAGTGCCCGGATATTCCGGAAATTGAGGAGAAACGATGACCGGACCGCAGGGATCGGACCCCACGCCGTCGTACGAGGGTTCCGATCAGCCGGCCGAGGCCACCTCGGAGCCGACACCGTCGGCGGAGGCCGCACCGTCCACGGCCTGGCAGCCGCCCGCATACACGCCGCCGCAGGACTACTCGGCCTACCAGCCGTCGGCCAGTCCCGATCCCGGCTACACCGCGCCGCAGTATCCGCAGCAGGGCTATGGTCAGCAGCCCGCATACCCCCAGTACGGTCAGCAGCCGGGTCAGTACGGTCAGCCCTACGCGGCGCCGCAGTACGGCCAGCCGCAGTACACCCAGCCTCAGTACGGGCAGCCGCAGTACACGCAGCCCCAGTACGGTCAGCCGCAATACGGCCAGCAGACGGGCCAGCAGTACGGGCAGCCGCAACAGTACGGTCAGCAGTCGTATCCGCAGTACGGTCAGCCGCAGTACGGCCAGCCGGGCGCGGACGAGACGGCGTCGAAGCGGTCGGTCGCCGCGCTGGGCACCATCCTCGGTGTCCTGGCCGCCCTGATCCTGGCCGCGGTCCTGATCCTCGGGTTCTGGAAGCCGGGCTTCTTCGTGACCACCAAGCTGGACGTGAACAAGGCGCAGACCGGTGTGCAGCAGATCCTGTCGGACGAGGCCAACGGCTACGGCGCCAAGAACGTCAAGGACGTCAAGTGCAACAACGGCCAGAA
>CAZTAA010000012.1:0-70698 GCA_964611465.1 uncultured Mycobacterium sp.
GATTAGCTGAGGAGTGCCTGAGCTGTGGCTTCAAAGTGACCTGCGCCACTCCGGCGTAAGGCGGTGCCTGCCGCTGCGCGGTCTAGTTCCTAATAGGACTTGCCGTCGCTGTACCGCTGGCGGCGGGCGCTGCGCCCATTGCCCCTGTTACGGCTCTTGTAGGTCGGCAGTTGTGAGTCGCAGTTCGGGCACACTAGCCGAAGGTTTTCGCGGCGATTGTTGTCAGCGTTGCCGTCGATGTGATCCAAGACGAACGCCAACGGCATGTCCTCCCATGTGTTCGTTCCGCCGCATATTGCGCAACGGCCTGTCTGCGCCGCGGAGAGGTACTCCCGGATGTAGTGACCTCGGGTAGTGCCGACAAACGCCTCGCCGGATTCAAGCCATAGTCGTGTGCTGGCGTCCCGCCGGACCGACGCTTGACATGCGTTGCTGCAGTAGATCTTCTGGCTGCGAGTCGACAGCTGCGCTCCGCACCCCCGACAGAGGTTCATGGTCGGACACTACGACCACGTACCGACAAGCCATCTGCTGAATTGAGCCCCCGGTCGGGATTGAACCGACGGCATTTCGCTTACAAGGCGAATGCTCTACCACTGAGCTACGGGGGCGATGGAATCGCGTTCAGCTTAGCGGTGGACTTCGACTAGCTTCTGCAGACCGCGTCCCGCAGGCAGGTGCAGTCCGGGGACACGCGCCATCGGTTATGAGTGGTCGGTCAGTCGCCGTGTTCGATCACGTGCTGCGAGGTCGTAGGCCGGGTGCTGTACCGGCGGCTGCGGCCGGGCCGGGGAATCAGGTCGGCAATGTTGCTCAGCGGGTTGATCGCCGAGCCCAGGGTGATGACGGCGTCGCGCAACGCCTCGACCGTCGGCTCCAGCACCTGCATTCCCTGGCCCATCCGGTTGATGGTGTCGGTCAGATCGGCGAGTTGCTGCAACGGGCCGTTCTGGGCGGTCAGCTTGTCGATCACGCCCTCTTCGGCGAGCAGGCGGTCGGCCAGACCGTCATCGGCCAGCAGCCGCTCCAGCAGGCCGTCCTTCGCCAGCAGGCGGTCCAGCAGGCCGCCCGGCTTGAGGGCACGCTCCAGGGTGCCGCCCTCTTCGGTGAGCCGGTCGGCCAGACCGCCGGGTTCGCTGATGCGGTCGAGCAGCCCGCCGGGCCGCAACAGCCGGTCCAGGGAGCCGCCCGGGGCCATCGCCCGACCCAGGGGCGCGTCGTCGTCGAGCAGTTCGTTGGCCACCCTGGCCACCTTGTTCACGCCGTCGACCGTGTCGCCGAGTCCCAGCGTCTGCAGCACCACCGGGGCGGCCTGCCGGCTGGCTCCGTCGGCGGTCTTTCGCGCCCGGTCGAGCACGCTTCCGGCGATGTCCAGACCGACCTCCGCGACGGCCACACCGGCCCGTACCGGGGCGAATGCCAGGTTCACCAGGTTCTTGCCCAGGTCCATGGCAATCAGTCTAGGGAGTAGCGGTGGCCTCATTCACAGGAAGTTGGCAGGAAGCTGGCAGACGATAGGGAAGCAACAGGGGGGAGATTGAGGAGTATGGCTGCGCCCGTGAGCACTCAGACAACGCCCGAAGCCCGCGTCCTGGTGGTCGACGACGAGACCAACATCGTCGAACTGCTGTCGGTCAGCCTGAAATTCCAGGGCTTCGAGGTCTACACCGCCGACAGCGGCCCGGCCGCGCTGGACCGGGCGCGCGAGGTCAAACCGGACGCGGTGATCCTCGACGTGATGATGCCCGGCATGGACGGCTTCGGCGTGCTGCGCCGGCTCCGCGCCGACGGCATCGACGCTCCCGCGTTGTTCCTGACCGCCCGCGACACCCTGCAGGACAAGATCACCGGTCTGACCCTGGGCGGCGACGACTACGTCACCAAGCCGTTCAGCCTCGAGGAGGTGGTGGCGCGGCTCCGGGTGATCCTGCGCCGCACCAACCGGAGCGCCGAAGAGGTTCGCACGTCGCGGTTGTCCTTCGCCGACATCGAGCTCGACGAGGACACCCACGAGGTGTGGAAGGCCGGCGTGCCGGTTTCGCTGTCGCCGACGGAGTTCACCTTGCTGCGGTACTTCGTGATCAACGCCGGAACCGTGCTGAGCAAGCCGAAGATCCTCGATCACGTCTGGCGCTACGACTTCGGCGGCGACGTCAATGTGGTGGAGTCCTATGTGTCCTATCTGCGGCGCAAGATCGACACGGGCGAGAAACGCCTGCTGCACACATTGCGCGGCGTCGGGTATGTCCTGCGGGAGCCCCGCTAGCGGACAATAGCGTCATGTCCGAACGTGTCCGGCCCGGCATCCCCCTCCGGGTGGCGCTGGTGGCCGCGACCCTGGTGCTGGTCGCCCTGGGGCTGTTGGCGTCGGGCATCGCGGTGACCACCATCCTGCGCCACGATTCGATCAACCGCGTCGACCAGACCCTCATCGACGCGTCCAACAGTTGGGCGCAGGCGCCGCGGCGGACGTTGCCGACGGCCAACGAGGTGCCCAATCCGGGACGCCCGCCGTCGAACTTCTATGTGCGGGGCATCGACGCCGACGGTCAGGTGTGGATCGCCGTCAACGACCGCGACGCCGAGCCGGACCTGCCCGACGACAACGACGTGGGCTCGGAGCCGACGACGGTCGGTTCGATGAACGGTTCGCACGTGAAGTGGCGGGCGGTCTCGGTGCGTGGCCCGGAAGGCGAGCTGACCACCGTCGCGATCGACCTCTCCGATGTGGAGTCCACGGTGCGGTCGCTGATCTATGCCGAGATCGGCATCGGCGCTGCGGTGCTGCTGGTGCTGGGGGTCGTCGGGTATGCGGTGGTGCACCGCAGCCTGCGGCCGCTGGTGGAAGTCGAGCAGACGGCGGCCGCGATCGCCGCGGGGGAGTTGGATCGCCGTGTGCCACAACGTGATCCACGTACCGAGGTCGGCCGTCTGTCGCTCGCGCTGAACGGCATGCTGACGCAGATCCAGCGCGCGGTGGCGTCCTCGGACCTGTCCGCCGAGCAGGCCCGCAGCTCGGAGCTGCGGATGCGCCGGTTCATCACCGACGCCAGCCACGAACTGCGCACCCCGCTGACCACCATCCGGGGCTTCGCCGAGTTGTACCGGCAGGGCGCGGCCCGCGACGTCGAGATGCTGATGTCGCGCATCGAGAGCGAATCGCGCCGGATGGGGTTACTGGTCGAAGACCTGCTGCTGCTGGCGCGGCTGGACGCCCAGCGTCCGCTCGACCAGCATCGGGTCGACTTGCTCACCCTGGCCACCGATGCCGTGCACGACGCGCAATCCATTGCGCCGCAACGCCAGATCTCGATGGAGGTGTTCGACGGACCCGGCACCCCGGAGGTGATCGGCGACGAGCCCCGGCTGCGGCAGGTGCTCGGGAACCTGGTCGCCAATGCGCTGCAGCACACCCCCGAGTGGGCCGGCATCAAGGTCCGGGTCGGCACCATCGGTTCCGAAGCGGTGCTGGAGGTGGTCGACGAGGGTCCCGGGATGGATCAGCAGGATGCCCAGCGGGTGTTCGAGCGGTTCTACCGCACCGATTCGTCGCGCGCCCGCACCAGCGGCGGCACGGGACTGGGGCTGTCGATCGTCGATTCGCTGGTGCACGCCCACGGCGGGACGGTGTCGGTGGCCACCGCGCCCGGACGCGGCTGCCGATTCCGGGTCACCCTGCCGCGGGTGGCCGACGCGGCCGAGCGCACCGATGGTGACGACGAGGATGTGCTGGACGACGTTGAGTTGATCAATCCAGTTCTGCCAGAGCGGCTTTGATCTTGGCCTGGGCTTCGTCGAGCGACTCGGGCGAGGGATTGCGGTCCACGTTGGCGAACCCGAAGTCGGTGAGGTTGTAGGCCGGGAACACGTGCACGTGCAGGTGCGGCACCTCCAGGCCGGCGATGATAAGGCCGGCGCGCGGGACGCCGAACGCCTTCGTCACCGCCTTGCCGATGCGCTGGGACACGGCCATGCAGCGGGCGAACACCGCCGGTTCGACGTCCTGCCACTGATCGATCTCGGCGCGCGGCACCACGAGGGTGTGGCCCTGGGTCATCGGTTCGATCGTCAGGAAGGCGACGAACTCGTCGTCCTCGTAGACGAATCTGCCCGGAATCTCGCGGTTGATGATCTTGGTGAAGACGGAGGTCACGGGTGCAGCTTAGTCACCCTTATACCTCCCCCGCGTCGAGTGAGGAATCAAGCAGAGGTCTACTCGCACAACCTCTGCGTGATTCCTCACTTAACGGTGGTCTTATCTGTCGGCGTCGGTGTAGCGGATGACGCCGCGGATGTTGCGTCCCTCCAGCATGTCCTTGTAGCCGTCGTTGATCTGTTCCAGCTTGTACTGCCGGGTGACCATGTCGTCGAGGTTGAGCCGGCCGGCCTTGTACATCGACAGCAGCGACGGGATGTCGTGATGCGGGTTGCCGCCGCCGAAGATGGTGCCCTGCAGGTTCTTCTGCAACAGGGTCAGCATCGCCAGGTTCAGCTTGACGTCGTTGCTGGCCATGTTCGCCACCGCGGTCACGACGCAGGTGCCGCCCTTGGAGGTGATGTTGAGGTAGTTGTCGATGTCCTCACCGTGCAGCTCGCCGACCGTGACGATGGTCTTGGCGGCCATCCGGCCCTCGGTCGTCTCGGCGACGCCGGCCATCGCGCTGAAGATGTCGGGGTAGGCGTGGGTGGCGCCGAACTTCAGCGCCTGATCGCGCTTCCACTCGACCGGATCGACGACGAAGATGTTGCGCGCACCGGCGTTGGCCGCACCCTGCAGCGCGCCGGTGCCGACACCGCCGACACCGACGATCACCACGTCGTCACCGGGCCGGACGTCGGCGCTGCGCACCGCCGAGCCGTAGCCGGTGGTGACGCCGCAGCCGACCAGGCAGGCCACCTCGAACGGGATGGACGGGTCGATCTTCACCACCGAACTCTTGTGCACCACCATGTACGGGCTGAAGGTGCCGAGCAGCGTCATCGGAATCACCGGTGTGCCGTCGGCGGCGTGGACGCGGTGGGTGCCGTCGGACACCGCGGTACCGGCGAGCAGGCCCGCGCCCAGGTCGCAGAGGTTGCGCAGGCCGGCCTGGCAGGACGGACACTCGCCGCAGGACGGGATGAACGAAAGCACGACGTGGTCGCCGGGCGCGATGTGCTCGACGCCGGGCCCGACTTCGGTGACGATGCCGGCGCCTTCGTGCCCGCCGAGGACCGGGAAGCCGGCCATCGGGATGTCACCGGTGACCAGATGATGGTCGGAGTGGCACATACCCGAGGCTTCCATCTGGATCTTGACCTCGTCTTTGACGGGGTCGCCGATCTCGATCTCCTCGATGGTCCAGGGCTGGTTGAACTCCCAGATCAGAGCGCCTTTTGTCTTCATCTGAACCTGCTTTCCGCTACAGCTGACTAGAGCCTCTAGCCAACAGACTAGAGGCTCTAGTTAGGTGGACGACAACCCCCCCGAATCAACCGCTTGGTCGGGGTGGGTGGAGTCACCAGATCTTGACGGGGGCCTCGCCGAGCGGATAGTAACCGGGCAGTTTCTCGCCGGCCAGGCTCCGCTCGATGCGCTTCTGCATCGTCGGCGTCAGGTCGCCGGAACTGATCAGGTTCATGAACGCCTTCTGCACGTGGCCGAAGTCGAAGAAGTCCCGCTGCCACTCGATGAGCAGCTCATCGTTCAACCGGAACCAACTGCCGCCGATGCCGTAGATCTCGTCGGTCGAACCGTCGGACTTGTTGGCGATCTGCTTCCAGAACCCGACGATCTCGCTCTGCTTCTCGTCGATGAGCACCTTCTGGTACTCGTAGACCCAGTTCTCCAGGCCTTCCATCTCCAGACCGAGCGCCACGTCGCGGATCTCGTCGCGGCCCACGCACATGACGTCTTCCTTGGGGCCGATGTTCCAGCCGTAGGTCGCGTCCTCGGTGTAGAAGTCGGCCAGCGGCTTCCAGTCACCGGCGATCTCGGCGTCCCGGTTGGCCTTCAGCCAGCGCTGGACCCAGTCTTCGAGTTGTTCGCGTGAAGCCATGTCAATCCTTCTCTGTAATGGACAATGCTCGGGTGGGGCACATTTCGACGGCACGCTCGACGTCCTCGCGGAGCTCGTCGGGCGGTTCGGCGTCGAGGATCTGCACGTGGCCGCGCTTGGGAACCTTGAACACGTCGGGTGCCTCGAGCTCGCACATGGCGTGGCCTTGGCACAGGTCGTCGTCGAGTTCGATTCGATAGCAACCCATTTCAGCGACTCCCGTTATGCCTTAACGCGCTTGCGGTAGCGGACCTTGGCCGGCCGGGCCAGCTGGACCACCATCTTGGAGTGGTCGTTCTTGTAGCTTTCCGGCGGCTGGGCCATCTCGAACTCGTACTCGCGCAACAGCACCGAGAAGATCGCCTTGATCTGCATCTGCGCGAACGCCGCACCCACGCAACGGTGCCGGCCGGCGCCGAACGGAATCCAGGTCCAGCGGTTGACGAGGTCTTCCTGGCGCGGCTTCTCGTAGCGGTCTGGGTCGAAGGAGTCAGGGTTGGGGAAATCCTCGGGCAGCCGGTTGGAGATGGCCGGTGAGGCCGCCACCATCTGGCCCTTGTGGATCGGGTGCCCGACGACCTCGAACTCGTCCTGGGCCACCCGCATCAGGATGATCAGCGGCGGGTGCAGGCGCAGCGTCTCCTTGAGCGCATTGTCCAGATTCGGGATCTGGCGCAGCGCATGGAAACTCACCTCCTGGCCGTCGGCGTAGAGATCGTCGAGCTCCTGCTGGACTTTCGCGTAGAAGTCGGGGTTGCGCAGCAGTTCGATCATGGTCCACGACGAGGTGCCCGAGCTGGTGTGATGGCCGGCGAACATCAACGAGATGAACATGCCGGTGATCTCATGGGCGGAGAAACGGGGATTGCCGTCCTCGTCCTTGATCGACACCAGCACGTCGAGCAGGTCGCGGTCGCTCTTGTCGGCGGGCGGGTTGGCGATGCGCCCGTCCATGACTTCCTGCACCAGCTCCACCAGGCCGGCGCGCGCCTTGTCGCGCATCTTGAAGCTCTCGATCGGCAGGTAGGGGTCGACGTAGCACAGCGGGTCGGTGCCGCGTTCGAGCAGATGGAAGAGGTCCGCGAATCGGGAGTCGAGTTGGTTGCGGAACTTGAGTCCGATCAGGCACGCCGTCGAGGTGTAGATGGTCAGCTCGGTGAAGAACTCCAGCAGGTCGATTTCGCCGGAGTCGCCCCAGTCGGCGATCATCTTGCGGACTTCGTTCTCGATGGTCGCGGCGTGACCCTTCATCTGCTCACCGCGCAGTGCGGTGTTGTGCAGCATCTCCGCGCGGCGTTCGGGATCGGTGTCGAATACGACGCCCTCGCCGAAGACCGGGGTCATGAACGGGTACGCCTCGGCCTGGTTGAGGTCACTGTCGGCGGAACGGAAGAAGAACTCGTTGGCCTCGGCGCCGGACAGCAGCACCACCTGCTTGTCGGCCAACTGGAACCAACCCGCGTCGCCACACTCGTTGCGGATCCGCCACATCAGTCCGATCGGGTCGGTGCGGAACTCCTCGAGGTGGCCGTGTTCCTCCTCGCCACCGGAAACTCGTGGAACTTCTTTGAGTTCGGAAGTCGTCATCTGATTCTCCTAGATTTCCACTCGAAGTTTCTGTCGGTCGGTGACGTCGGCGAGCGGAGCTTCGGGCTGAATCTCCAACTCGGCGATGAAACCGCCACGCGGTGTTTCCGCGACGAAAGTGATGGCCCGCGCGAGGTCGGCCGCGCGCAGGAAATAGTCGTGCCGGGCCTGACCCCACTTGGCCCAGTCCTCGAGCATTGCGCCGACCTTGTCCATGTCGGCGCTCCAGCCCATGGCGGTCTTGGTCGGTCCGGGGTGCACCACCGAAGCCCGCACGCCGGTGCCTTCGAGTTCCATCTGCAGGGTTTTCGCCATGGCGAGCAGGCCGGCTTTGGCGGCGCCGTAGCCGCCCATGTGCGGCCGCGGCCGCAGCGAAACATCGGATCCGACGAAGATGATGTCACCGCGACGCCGCTCCACCATGCCCGGAAGTACTGCTGCGGCAAGGCGGTTCGCGCCTATCAGGTGAATCTGGATCTGCTGTTCGAATGTCTCGGTGTCGATCTCGTGCAGCTGACCGAAGAAGGTGTCACCGGCGCCGGCGACCAGCAACTCGATGTCACCGAGTGCCTCGGTCGCCCCGTGCACGAAGTTCTTGACCGAACCGGCGTCGGTCACGTCCAGCGGCAGCGCGACGGCTTCGCCGCCGTCGGCGACGATCTTGTCGGCGAGTTCCTGGCAGATCTCCACCCGGCGGGCGCCAAGGGCGACCGGAAAGCCATGCGCCGCAAGTTCGGTCGCGGTGGCCGCACCGATGCCGGAGGATGCGCCGGCGACGATCGCGGGCCGGCGGGCGGGGTGCGGTTCGAAACGCGCCATCTCGATGGAAACCTTTCCCGGACTTCTCAGCGGACCTGGATGGTGATGGGGAGGTGTGCGAATCCGCGCACGTTGCTGGAGTGCACCCGCACGGAGTTGGCTTCGTCGACCTCGAAGCCGCGGATCCGTCTGAACAGTTCGGTCAGCGCCACCCGCGCTTCCATCCGGGCCAGGTGCGCACCGAGGCAGAAGTGTGCGCCGCTGCCGAAACTCAGGAGTTTGGCACCGATTTCGCGACCGATGACGAAGTCGTCGGGGTTTTCGAAGACCCGCTCGTCGCGATGTGCCGATCCGGGCAGCAACAGCACGATCTCGCCGTCGCCGATGGTGGTGTCGTAGAACGTGACCTCGCCCTGCACCGTGCGGGCCAGGATCTGGCTGGACGTGTCGTAGCGCAGCGTCTCCTCGACCCACAGCGGAACACGCTCCGGGTCCGAGTACACCGGGGTCAGCTGGTCGGGGTTCCGGTGACCCCAGAACGCGGCATTGGCAAGGAGTTTGGTGGTGGTCTCATTGCCGGCGATCACCATCAGGAACATGAAGCCCAGGATCTCGTCGTCGGTGAGTTTGTCGCCGTCGATCTCGGCGGACAGCAGCGCGGAGGTCAGATCCTCGGTCGGTTGTTTGCGACGCTGGGCGACCATCTCCTGGTAGTAGACGATCAGGTTGATCGACGCCTCGACCGCCTCCGGCGGCACGTCGGTGACGCCGTCCTCCCGGTGCATGACACCGTCGGCCCAGGCCCGCAACGTCTGACGGTCGGGCTCGGGTACGCCCATAAGTTCGGAGATGACGTCCATCGGCAGCTTGCCGGCGAACTCGGTCACGTAGTCGACGGTCGCGCCGGCGCCCACCTTCTCCAGCATGGTGTCCAGGTGCCGGTGCGTGATCTCGGTGACCCGCGGTTCCAGCTCGCGAATTCGCCTGGGGGTGAAGCCCTTTGACACCAACGCCCGAAGCCGAAGGTGTGCCGGGTCGTCCATGGCGAGGAACGACATCGTTTTCGACGCGTGCGGCCCGCGGGATGCCGGGTCCAGTGAGACGCCGAACTTGTTCGACAGGGTGGTGCTGTTGCGGAACCCCGCCACGACGTCGGCGTGCCGCGAGAGGGCCCAGAACCCCAGCTTGTCGTTGCGGTACAGCGGGGCCTCGTCGCGCAGCCGCTTGTAATACGGATACGGGTCCTCGTGGAAGTCGTAGTCGTACGGGTCGAGGATCGGCGGGGTGTCGGTCTGGACTGTCATGGGTTTCTCGGGTCTCCCAGGATCAGGCCGACCACGAAGGTCAGCTGGTCTGCGATCTGTCGGTAGGTGAAGGCGCCGCTGCCGGCCTGGACGAGCGCGCCGAAGAACGTCATCTCCAGCGCGCCGACCGTGCGCGCATCGGCGTCCGGCCCGATCGCCGAGGCGATCCGGCGGTGGATCTCCGCGCCGATGCGGTTGCGGACGTGCAGCACGGCCTCGTCGTTGCCTGACATGAGGGCGGTGGTGCAGGCGGCGGCGACCTCGGGTTCGTCGGCGACCACCAGCGTCAGGTGGCGCAGCACACTGTCGACCCGGGTCGTCAGCGTGTCGTTGACGTCGGTGAAGAAGGGCGCCTGGGTGACCAGGTCGAGGTAGACCTCGGCGACGAGATGGTTCTTCGAGGAGAAGTAGGTATACGCGGTGGCGGGTGCGACGTTGGCGCGCTTGGCGACGGCACGGACCGTCAGGTCCGCGTAGGAGCTTTCCCGCAGCATGTCCCGGGCGGCGGCCAGCACCCTGCGGAAGGTCTCCTCCTGACGCCGGTTGCGCAACGGCGCCGGCCTAACGGGGGTGATCTCCACCGCGGAATCGCTGGACACATGTCCAACGTATCGGACATGGGCCCGCGTAGGCAAGATGCGATCGGATAATCCCATGTCAGTCGCATATTTATGGAAATGAACGACGTCGCCCCTTGTCACCGGCGGTGGAGAGAGGCTATGTTCGGGCGGCAGTCATCGGACACATGTCCAGAGGTCATCAGCTCAGTACAGACGGAGTTTCAAACATGGCGCTGCTCGCCAATCGGGAAAGTCAGCTGCTCGTCGACGGCAAGCTCATCGGTGGCGGGGGCGGCACGTTCACGACGATCAACCCGGCCACCGAAGAGGTGCTCGGGACCGCGGCCGACGCCGACGCCGCCGACATGTCGAGTGCCATCGAGGCGGCGCGACGCGCTTTCGACGACACCGACTGGTCGCGCAACACCGAACTGCGGGTGCGGTGCATCCGCCAGCTGCGGCAGGCGCTCAAGGACAACATCGAGGACTTGCGCGAGCTGACCATCGCCGAAGTGGGCGCACCCCGCATGCTGACCTCCGGCGGTCAGTTGGAGGGCCCGGTCGACGACCTGTCGTTCTGCGCCGACACCGCCGAGAACTATTCCTGGACAACCGATCTGGGTTTCGCGACGCCCCAGGGCATGCCGACCAACCGCACCATCGCCCGAGAAGCCGTCGGCGTCGTCGGCGCGATCACCCCGTGGAACTTTCCGCACCAGATCAACCTGGCCAAGATCGGCCCGGCGCTGGCCGCCGGTAACACCCTGGTGCTCAAGCCCGCCCCGGACACACCCTGGATGGCGGCCGTGCTGGGCGAGTTGATCGTCGAACACACCGACTTTCCGGCCGGCGTCGTCAACATCGTCACCTCCAGCGACCACGGCGTCGGCGCGCTGCTCTCGAAAGACCCTCGGGTGGACATGATTTCGTTCACCGGCTCCACCGCCACCGGCCGGTCGATCATGGTCGACGGTGCGGCCACCATCAAGAAGGTCTTCCTCGAACTCGGCGGAAAGTCGGCGTTCCTGGTGCTCGACGACGCCGACGTGGCGGCCGCCTGTTCGATGGCGGGCTTCACCGCGTCGATGCACGCCGGCCAGGGCTGCGCACTGACCACTCGTCTGGTGGTGCCGCGCGCCAAGTATGACGAGGCCGTCGAGGCGGCCGCGGCGACGATGGCGGGCCTGAAGGCCGGTGACCCCACCAACAAGCGCACCGTGTGCGGGCCGGTGATCTCGGAGCGGCAGCGTGACCGGGTGCAGTCCTACCTGGATCTCGCGATCGAAGAGGGCGGCACGTTCGCCTGCGGGGGTGGGCGTTCCGCCGATCACGACAAGGGATTCTTCATCGACCCCACGGTGGTCGCCGGGCTGGACAACAACGCCCGGGTGGCGCGCGAGGAGATCTTCGGGCCCGTGCTGACCGTCATCGCCCATGACGGCGACGACGATGCGGTGCGGATCGCCAACGACTCCCCGTACGGCCTGTCGGGCACCGTGTTCTCCGCCGACCCCGAGCGGGCGGCCGGTATCGCCGCCCGGTTGCGGGTCGGCACGGTCAACGTCAACGGCGGGGTCTGGTATGCCGCGGACGCGCCGTTCGGCGGCTACAAGCAGTCCGGTGTCGGCCGGGAGATGGGCCTGGCCGGCTTCGAGGAGTACACCGAGATCAAGGTCATCGCCACCCTGGCGCCATGACACCTGCGGCCGAGCGTCGACTTATGTCACGGATTCGGCCAAAAGCCGTGCAATAAGTCGACATTCGAGGAGAGACATGAGCAGATTCGAGAACAAGGTGGGCATCGTCACCGGGGCCGGCGGCGGCATCGGCCAGGCCTACGCCGAGGCGCTGGCCCGCGAGGGCGCCGCGGTGGTGGTCGCCGACATCAACGTCGAAGGCGCGCAGAAGGTCGCCGACGGCATCAAGGGCGAGGGCGGCACCGCGCTGGCGCTGCCGGTCGACGTCTCCGATCCCGCGTCGGCCAAGGAGATGGCCGACCGCACGCTTGCCGAGTTCGGCGGCATCGACTACCTGGTGAACAACGCCGCGATCTTCGGCGGGATGAAGCTGGACTTCCTGGTCACCGTCGACCCCGAGTACTACAAGAAGTTCATGAGCGTGAACCTCGACGGTGCGCTGTGGTGCACCCGCGCGGTGTACAAGAAGATGGCCAAGCGCGGCGGTGGCGCGATCGTCAACCAGTCCTCCACCGCGGCCTGGCTGTACTCGAACTTCTACGGGCTGGCCAAGGTCGGCATCAACGGCCTGACCCAACAGCTGTCCCGTGAGCTGGGCGGCCAGAACATCCGAATCAACGCGATCGCGCCCGGCCCCATCGACACCGAGGCCAACCGCACCACCACCCCGCAGGAGATGATCGCCGACATCGTCAAGGGTCTTCCGTTGTCCCGCATGGGAACTCCCGAGGACCTGGTCGGCATGTGCCTGTTCCTGCTCTCCGACGAGGCGAACTGGATCACCGGCCAGATCTTCAACGTCGACGGCGGACAGATCATCCGGTCATGAGCCGCGCCGGCGATGATGCAGAGCTTGCGATGAGGAGGAGCTGCGCAATATGACGGCTGCGGAGGGCTGCAAACTCGGTTATATCGGCCTGGGCAATCAGGGCGCGCCCATGGCCAAGCGTCTCGTCGACTGGCCGGGCGGACTCATCGTCTTCGACGTACGTGCCGAAGCCATGGCGCCATTCGCCGAGGCCGGTGCCACCGCGGCGGACAGCGTGGCCGGTGTGGCCACCGCCGACGTCATCAGCGTGACGGTGCTCAACGACGAGCAGGTGCGTGATGTGGTCGCCGAACTGGCGGCCCACGCCAGGCCCGGCACCGTGATCGCCATCCACTCGACGATCGGTGCGGGGACCGCCGCCGAACTGGCAGAACAGCTGCGGCCCAAGGAAATTCACATCGTCGATGCCCCGGTCAGCGGCGGTGCCGGCGCCGCCGAGAAGGGCGAACTGGCCGTCATGGTGGGGGCGGACGAGGAGGCCTACGCCAAGGTCAAGCCGGTGTTCAAGAAGTGGGCGTCGATGGTGGTGCACGCCGGGGAGCCCGGATTCGGTACCCGGATGAAGCTGGCGCGCAACATGTTGACGTTCACCGGGTTCGCGGCGGCCAACGAGGCGCTGAGGCTGGCGGAAGCGTCCGGGCTGGATCTGCAGAAGCTGGGCCGCGTGGTGCGCCACTCCGACGCCCAGTCCGGCGGACCGGGTGCCATCATGGTCCGTGACGACATGAAACCCCTTGAGCCGGACAACTTTCTGTACAACATGTTCCTGCATACCCGGGGGCTCGGCGAGAAGGACCTCGGTCTGGCCCTCGAACTGGGCGAGGCCGTCGGCGTGGAGCTGCCGCTGGCCGAGGTCGCGCGCCGCGACCTGGCCGCCGGACTCGGCGTCCCGCATACCGAGTCGACCACCACGAAGGAGTGAGTGCTATGTCAGACGACGAGCTGCGCCGCAAGGGCCTGGCGAAGATGAACGAGGTCTACGGCTGGGAGATGCCCAACATCGAGGGCGACCCGTACTTCGACCTGACCGTCGACCACCTTTTCGGCACGATCTGGAGCGAGTCCAGCCTGTCGATGCGGGAGAAGCGCATCATGACGCTGGCCTGTGTGACCGCGGTCGGCCGGCAGGACCTGGCCGAGATCCAGATCAACGCCGCGCTGCTCAACGGTGAGCTCACCGACACCGAACTCAAGGAGATGGCGGTCTTCCTGACCCAGTACCTGGGTTTCCCGCTGGGCTCGGCGCTCAACGGCGCCGTCGACACGGTGGTCAACCGACGTCGTAAGGCCGCAGCCAAGGGTGAGGGCGAGGACAAGAAAGCCAACGTCAACGCGGCGTTGAAGATGCACTCCGGGACGTCGCTCGACGACATTGAGTAAGTCGGCCGCATTCCGACTATTCGGGGTCCTGCACGCGATCCCGGCGTCGTGGTACCAGCGTCAACAGTCCTGTGACTACGGGGCTTCGGCGAGAGCCCTGACCCGCTCGTCGACCGGGCGGCCAGTCTTGGCGCTTGCCGCCACCGCGGCTTTGGCGGCGGCCTTGCGAACAGTGAGACTGCGTAACGGCGGGCGGTCTGTTGAGTCCGACGATTCCGGCTGCTGCGCGGTCATGGTGTTCCTTCCCTGCCGGTACCGCCCAGGACCGCGTGTTCCGCGATGACCTGCACGATGTCGGAATCGTCCCTGGTTGCCAGTGTAGATCCGACCAAGGCGGCAAGCATCTTCCAGCCGAGCTCGGCTTGGGAGTCGTCCGCTACGAAGGTCCGCTCAAAAGCCCACGTCGTCCGTCGCCACCATTCACTTCGGCGATCTGCACGGTTCTTCTGCTGCCAGGTGATGATCACCCCGACGGCCGCGACACCACCGACGATCAAGGTCACCCACGCTTGTGCCGGCATCGGCCAACCATTCCAGGTCCGCGTGTTCGATGCGTGCACCCCTGTGGATAGGCTCACGGCGTGCGCGTTCCAGTGACCGTTTCGGGTTGTCAGTGACGCTCACGCGCGATGCGGTGAAGCTCGACGGCCGGGTGGCGGTGGTCACCGGCGGAGGCGCCGGCATCGGCCGCGGAATCGCCGCGGGCCTGGCCGAGTTCGGCGCCCGCGTCGCGGTGTGGGAGCGCGACCATGCGTCCGCGGTCTCCTGCGCCGAGGAGATTGGCGGCCTGGCGTGCGTGACCGACGTGCGTGACGCGGCTCAAGTCGACGACGCGCTCGCCCGCACGACCGACGAACTGGGCACCCCGACGATCCTGGTCAACAACGCCGGCGGCACCTTCTATTCGGAACTGCTCGAGACATCCGCCAACGGCTGGGACGCCCTGATCCGGTCCAACCTCACCCAGGTGTTGTTGTGCACCCAGCGGGTCGCGCGGGCGATGGTCGACGCGCGGTCCGCGGGCAGCATCATCAACGTCAGCTCGATCGAGGGCACCCGGGCCGCACCGGGCTACGCCGCCTACGCGGCCGCCAAGGCAGGTGTCCTCAACCTCACCAAGACGGCGGCGCTCGAACTGGCGCCGCACGGCATCCGGGTGAACGCGCTGGCCCCGGATTTCACGATGACGGAGGGACTGGCCGCCCTGTCGCCCGACGGCGCCCGGCACGCGAGTCACATGGTTCCGCTGGGGCGTGCCGGTCATGTCGACGAGATGGCCGGCGCCGCAGTGTTTCTGGCGAGCGACCTGAGCTCCTACGTCACGGGGCAGACCCTGCATGTCGACGGGGGGACCGCCGCCGCCGGTGGGTGGTATCACCATCCGGGCGACGGGCATTACGTACTGGGTGCTGTGGTCTCCTGAGATTCCGCGCCAACATCCGAGCAAAATGCGCGTATGTTGTTGGTATGGAGTTGTGGACCTCGGAGGAAGCCGCACAGCACTGGGGTGTGACGCCCGCACGTGCTCGCGGCATCTTGGCCGACCGCCACATCGCTCGTATCTCGGGCTATCCCGCCGACGACGTCCGAGCCGTGCGGCGCCGCCAAGGTGCGCGCACCGATCTGGCATTCCCCGCCCGCGCTGCGTCACTGGCTGAGATCGCCACTGCTATCGCCGCCCGCGGTGACGACGCGACGCGATGGCGGATCTTTTTCGAATTCGTCAGAGGTGCCGACGAGTCGGGAGCGGCGGCACTTACGCTGACCTCGCGCGAGCCGCCACTGACGGGCGATATCCGGTTCGACGCTCTGCTGGCCGCCGCCGCCGAGCACATCGCTGCGCGCCGTGGGCGACCGGGGCCGCTGTGGACGCTCACCGTCGACCGGTTCTTGTCCCGCCCGTGGTGGACCTCGCCATTGCCGTCGGCTCGCGCCGAGGCGGTGTTGTGGACGCCGGCGTCGTTTCGCCGTCGCGGCATCTATCTCGACCGCCATGACCTCGTCCAGGACGGGGCCGAAGCCACCATGCCTGACCCGTTGTTCGACGCAGCCGATGTCCGACACGCCTTCACCGAATTGGGCGCGAAGCTGCAGCGGCGCAACATCGTCGGACAGGTCCACGTCTTCGGCGGGGCGGCAATGCTGCTGGCCTACAACCCCGAGCGTGCGGCCACCCGGGACATCGACGCTCTTTTCACCCCCGACGCGCCCATGATCACCGCGATCCGGGAGATCGCGGTGGAGCACGGTTGGCCATCCACATGGTTGAACAACCAAGCGGCCGCTTATGTCTCGCGCACCCCGGGTGAAGGTCAGCGCGTGTTCGACCATCCACATCTACAGGTGATGGTCACCCCACCCGATCACTTGCTGGCGATGAAGGTGCTGGCCGCGCGCGCTGTCCGCGACAGCGACGATCTAAAGGTGCTGTTCGACCACGTCGGTATCACGACGCCGAACGAAGTGTGGCCGATCGTCGAACGCTTCTTCCCTGGCACCGCCATCCCCGTGCGCGCTCGGGGATTGGTGGAGGACCTGCTCGAGGATTGACAAGCCGCAGCACAGCATCGGCCTGCGGGTCACCGGGGCGCCGCTGGTCAACGCCATTCCGGCGGTGTGCGCCGCCGCACCGGGAATCGCCACCTACGCCGACCTGCCGCTGATCACCGCGCCCCTGCCGAGCCGATAGGGTTTGTCCCGTGCGCGTCCTCGTGATCGGCTCCGGTGCCCGTGAACATGCCCTGCTCCTGGCACTGCGCCGGGACCCCGGCGTCGAGGCGCTGGCCGTCGCGCCCGGCAACGCCGGCACCGCGCTGATCGCCGAGCAGCACCACGTCGACGCGACGTCGGGCGAAGCCGTCGTCGCACTGGCCCGGCGGTTCGGCGCCGACCTCGTGGTCATCGGCCCGGAAGTGCCCCTGGTGCTCGGGGTGGCCGACGCGGTGCGGGCCGCCGGTATCGCCTGCTTCGGGCCGTCCAAGGACGCTGCTCGCATCGAAGGCTCCAAGGCTTTCGCGAAGGACGTGATGGCCGCGGTCGGGGTGCGGACCGCCGGCAGCGAGACCGTCGACAATCCCGCGCGCCTGGACGCCGCCCTGGACCGGTTCGGACCGCCGGCCGGCCAACGGGCCTGGGTGGTCAAGGACGACGGCCTGGCCGCGGGCAAGGGCGTCGTCGTCACCGCCGACCGCGACGCCGCGCGCGCGCACGCCGCCGAACTGCTCGAGAGCGGCCATCCGGTGCTGCTCGAGTCGTTCCTGGACGGCCCCGAGGTGTCACTGTTCTGCGTCGTCGACGGGGAGACCGTGGTGCCGCTGTTGCCCGCACAGGACTTCAAGCGGGTCGGCGACGGCGACACCGGACCCAACACCGGCGGCATGGGCGCATACGCGCCGCTGCCCTGGCTGCCGGACGACGTCGTCACCGTGATCGTCGACGATGTGGTGAAACCCGTTGCCGCGGAGATGGTTCGGCGCGGCTGCCCCTTCACCGGGCTGCTCTACGCGGGCCTGGCGATCACCTCCGCCGGGCCCTCGGTGGTGGAGTTCAACTGCCGGTTCGGCGACCCGGAGACCCAGGCGGTGCTTGCCCTGCTGGAGACCCCACTCGGGGGACTGCTCAACGCCGCCGCCACCGGCACGCTGGCCGACGCCGGCCCGCTGCGCTGGCAGCCCGGCGCCGCGGTCACCGTCGTGATCGCCGCCGAGAACTATCCCGGCAAGCCGCGGACCGGCGACGTCATCGGCGGCTCCGAGGCGCCGGGTGTCCTGCACGCCGGCACCGCCCGCCGCGACGACGGCGCCGTGGTGTCCTCGGGCGGCCGGGTGCTCTCGGTGGTCGGCACGGGTCCCGACCTGGCCGCCGCGCGCGCGGCCGCCTATGCCACCGTCGCCTCGGTTCACCTGCCGGGCAGTCACTTTCGCTCCGATATCGCACTGGCCGCCGAGCGCGGCGACATCACGCTCTGACCGGTTCGGCCGTTCCGGTTCACCGGTTTGCCGAATCACTTACAGTTGACCCATCGATTCATCTGGCGATGGGAGTCTGGCGGTGTCCGAGCGAGTCGCGGTGGTTGTCGGGGGTGCTTCCGGGATCGGGCAGGCGGTCGCCGGTGGCCTGGCCGCCGACGGGTACCGCGTCGTCGTCGCCGACCGCAACGCCGAGGGTGCCGCGGCCCGCGCGGCCGAGCTGGGGCCGCCGGCCACCTCGGCCGCCGTCGACGTCACCGACGAGGACACCGTCGCCGCGTTGTTCGAGCACACCGGGCCGGTCGACGTCGTGGTCAACACGGCCGGCTTCGGCGATTTCGGCCGCATCGTCGACCTGGAGGCCGAGCGGTTCCGCGCGGTCGTGGACTGCTGCCTGACGGGTTCGTTCCTGGTGATGAAGCATGCCGGCCGGCAACTGCGCGACGGCGGATCCCTGGTGTCGATCACCTCACTGAACGCGCGGCTGGCCGCCCCCGGAATGAGCGCCTACTGCTCGGCCAAGGCCGGGCTGGCTATGCTGACCCAGGTGGCGGCGCTGGAGTTCGCGCCGCGCGGTATCCGCGTCAACGCGGTGTCGCCGGGATTTGTGCACACCCCGCTGACCGAGTTGGTGACCCTGGCGCCCGGTGTGCTGGAGGACTACGTCGACAACACGCCGCTGGGCCGGGTCGGCACCGCGCAGGACGTCGCCCACGCCGTGCTGTACCTGTGTTCGGACAAGGCGTCCTGGATGACCGGCGAGGTGATCGACCTCAACGGCGGCGCCCACCTCAAGCGCTACCCCGACGTGCTCGGTCACGTGGAGCGGATGGCCCAGGGGTGAATTTCGCGGGCCGACAGGCGATCGTCACCGGCGCCGGATCCGGTATCGGTGCCGCGCTGTGCCGGGCACTGGCGGCCGACGGCGCACACGTGCTGTGCACCGACGTCGACGGCGCGGCCGCCGAACGCACCGCCGCGGCGCTGGGAAGCAACGCGCGGGCGGCCCGGCTGGACGTCACCGACGCCGCGGCCGTGCAGGGCGCCGTCGACGACGTGGTCGGGCGCGCGGGCCGGCTGGATCTGATGTTCAACAACGCCGGCATCACCTGGGCCGCCGACACCCAGTTGCTCACGCTGGAGCACTGGAACGCGATCATCGACGTCAACATCCGCGGCGTGGTGCACGGCGTCGCCGCGGCCTATCCGCAGATGATCCGGCAGGGCGGCGGCTTCATCGTCAACACCGCGTCGATGGCCGGGCTGGCCGCGGCCGGTCAGATCACCAGCTATGTGATGTCCAAGCACGCCGTGGTCGGGCTCTCGCTGGCGCTGCGCTCGGAAGCCGCCGCGCACAACGTCGGCGTGCTCGCGGTCTGCCCGGCCGCCGTGGAAACCCCGATCCTGGACAAGGGCCTCATCACCGGTATCAACGGTCGCGAGTTCTACCGAATGGGCCAGCGCAGCAAGGACTTCTACGATCCCGACCGGCTGGCCGCGGACACCCTGCGCGCGATCGGACGCAACAAGGCGATCCTGGTGGCGCCGCGGAAGGCCTATGCCGGCTGGCTGCTGGCCCGGTACGCACCCGGGGTGATGAACCGGATGGCCATCCGGTTCGTGGACAAACAACGTGCGTCCCAGAAACCCGAAAGGCAGCCACGATGATGCGCACCTATCCGCGCACCGCCATCATCGGCGCCGGCATCAGCGGCCTGACCGCCGGCAAGATGCTCAAGGACTACGGCGTTCCGTACACGACCTTCGAACTGTCCGACCGGATCGGCGGCAACTGGGCGTTCGAGAACCCCAACGGACTCAGCAGCGCCTACCGGTCACTGCACATCGACACCTCCAAACATCGCCTGGCGTTCAAGGACTTTCCCATTCCGGACGAGTTCCCGGCCTTTCCGCACCACTCCGACATCAAGCGCTACCTCGACGACTACGCCGACGCTTTCGACCTGCTGGACAACATCGAGTTCGGCAACGGCGTCGTACACGCCCGCCGGGCCGGCGCGGGTTGGGAGATCGAGGACCAGGCCGGCGCGGTGCGCGAGTTCGACCTGCTGGTGGTCGGCAACGGACACCACTGGGACGCCCGGATGCCGGACTTCCCCGGCACGTTCACCGGCGAGGTGATCCACTCCCACCACTACATCGACCCGCACACCCCGCTCGAGCTGACCGGCAAGCGCATCCTGGTGGTCGGCATCGGCAACAGCGCCGCCGACATCACCGTCGAACTGTCATCGAAGACACTGCAGAACACCGTCACGCTGTCGACCCGGTCGAGCGCGTGGATCGTGCCGAAGTTCATCGCCGGCCAGCCGGGCGACAAGCTGTTCAAGACGTCGCCGCACATCCCGTTGTCGTGGCAGCGCAAGGCTATTCAGTTCATCGCGCCCTATCTGGGCACTGACCCCACTAGCTACGGCCTGCCGCCGGCCAACCACAAACTGTTCGAGGCGCATCCGACCCAGTCGGTGGAGCTGCCGTTGCGCCTCGGTTCCGGTGACGTCATCCCCAAGCCGAACGTCGCCCGGCTCGACGGCGACACCGTGCACTTCGACGACGGGACCAGTGGTGTCTTCGACGCAATCATCTACGCCACGGGGTACAACATCACCTTCCCGTTCTTCGACCCGGACTTTCTCAGCGCACCCGGCAATCAGATTCGGCTGTACAAGCGGATGTTCCACCCCGGTATCGACAATCTGGTGTTCATCGGCTTCGCGCAGGCGATCCCGACGCTGTTCCCGTTCGTGGAGTGCCAGACCCGGGTGCTGGCCGCCTATGCCGTGGGACGCTACGCGCTCCCGCCGGTCGACGAGATGCAGCGGGTGATCGACGCCGACCAGAAACTGCACTCCGGGCACTGCACCGACCGGCCGCGGCACACCCAGCAGGTGGACTACTTCTACTACGAGCACGACATCCGCACCAAGGAGATTCCCGCGGGCATCCGGCGGGCCGCACAGCGGCCGCGCCCCGCGGTGACCGCGGGAGCGAAATGAGCTATCGCGAAACGACATTCAACTCCGGCGGCACTTCGTGTAGCGCGTGGCACTTCACCGGTGACGGTCCCGGCCCGCGTCCGGTGGTGGTGATGGCGCACGGCTTCGCCGGCACCAAGGACTCCGGTCTGGCACCGTTCGCCGAACGGTTCGCCGACGCGGGATTCGACGTGCTGGCCTTCGACTACCGCGGCTTCGGCGCTTCGGAAGGGCAACCCCGGCAGAGCATTTCGATCACCCGGCAGTTGCAGGACTATGACGCGGCCATCGCTGCGGCCAAACGCCTGCCCGACGTCGACCCGGACCGGATCGTGTTGTGGGGCGTGTCGCTGTCCGGTGGGCACGTGATCCGGGTGGCCGCCGACCGCGGCGACGTAAAAGCGGTGATCGCGCTGACGCCGTTGACCGACGCGGTCGCGACCGCACGCGGCGTCCTCAAGCAGTACAGCCTTGCCGCGGCCGGGCGGGCCACCGTCGACGGGGTGGCCAGCCGGGTGGTCGTCGCCCGCGGCGGGACGCCGGTGATGATGCCCGTGGTGGGCCGCCCGGGTGAGCCGGGCGGTCTGACGCTCGACGGCGCCTACGAGAACTACCATGCGATCGCCGGGCCGACCTGGCGCAACGAAGTCGACTCGGCGGTCGGCCAGGAGTTGATGAAGATCAAGACCAAGCCGTATGCCAAGCGGCTGAAACCCTCACTGCTGGTGCAGATCGCCGACTTCGACAGCTATGTGCCGGCCGATGCGGTCGCTCGCACCGCCGAGTACGGCCGAGGCTGGGTGCACCACTACCCGTGCGATCACTTCGACGTCTGGCCCGGGCTGGAGTGGTTCGATCGGGCCGTCGGCGATCAGGTCTCGTTCCTGCGCAAGGTGTTCGGGTAGAGTCCGGTCACCGCGTCGAGACGTACCTTCATGGCCGCGTTGCGGGGCAGCTCGTCGAGGATCGCGACGGCGACCGGAACTGCCTGTGCGGGAAGGACTTCCCGTACCGCGGACTTGAGCGCCTCCTCGGTGACCGTGGAACCCGGGAGAAGCTCGACCGCGGCGAACGGCACCTGCCCGACCCGCTCGTCGGGCACCGCGACCACACACGCGTCGTGCACCGCCGGATGGGCGAGGAGCGCGGTGCGCACCCGTTCCGGCAGCACCTTGAATCCGCCGCGGTTGATCGCGCCGTCGGCACGACCGTGGATCGAGACGATGCCGTCGGCATCGACCGAGGCGATGTCGGTGGTGGTCAACCACCGCGGCCCGAGAATCTCGACGCGCGCCGACAACAGGCCGTGCTCACCCGTCGGCACCTCGATATGGCTGTCCGGGTCGACGATACGCACCTCGACCCCGGGGAGCGGCCGGCCGACGGTACCGGGCCGGACACCGAACTGCTCGCGCAGCGCGGGCGTCCACGCGCACACCGTTCCCGCGAATTCCGTTGCGCCGTAACCCCACAGCAGCGGGATACCGTAGCGGGTTTCGAACTCGGCCTGCAGCTCGGGCTCCAGCGGACCACCGCCACCGGACAGGTACTCCAGCGAGGCCAGCTCGTCGGGCGGGACATCGGCGGCCAGGATCATCCGGAGGATCGTCGGTTGCGCTCCGGCCCAACGGATCCGGTACTCGCGCACCGCACGCACCCAGTCCTCGACGGTGAACTTCTCCAACAGCACGATCCGCTGTCCGCTGTAGGCGCCGGCGAGCAGTTGGCACACTCCCACGCTGCCGAACGGCCAGAACACCAGCGCGGGAGGATCGCCCGGTGCCGGGGCGCTGCCCAGCGTCATGCTGAGCACGGTGTGCCGTAGCACCGCGGTGGGCAGGTGCACCCGCCTCGGTGGCCCGGTGGTGCCGCTGCTCAGAATGTCCAGGCCCGGATCGGCCACGGCCGGCAGGCCGGTGCGCGGTGCGGCTAGCGCGGGCCCGCCGGACCCGAGCACTACGCCGGCAGCGCCCACCCGTTCGGCTGCCGCGGCGACCTCCGGTGTCCAGTCCTGCGGATCGGCGAGAACCGCTGCGGGACCGATGCTTTCGATGTCCGCGGCGATCGCGGTCGGTGCCTGGTAGGAGTAGACCATCGACACGGGCCGACGGGTCGCGATGAACCCGAGAATGGCGGCCGCATGCGGGATGCGGTTGCGGACCACCAGGGCGACCGGCTCGGTCGGCCCGACACCCCGCAGGATCTCTTCGATGGCCGCGTGG
The DNA here is from genome assembly GCA_964611465.1 of uncultured Mycobacterium sp. Taxonomy (GTDB): domain Bacteria; phylum Actinomycetota; class Actinomycetes; order Mycobacteriales; family Mycobacteriaceae; genus Mycobacterium. The sequence goes on from CAZTAA010000012.1 coordinate 23,341, forward strand.
TAGCCGGTGATCTGGTCTCCGGAGTACCAGGTGCCGTTGAACTCGATGCACGGCCGCGCGCCGTATCCCGCCAGCCGTGCCGCCAGCTGACCGGCGAACTCAGTACTGCGAGGATCCGAGGTCAACCGAAATCGCCGCCGCGGTGATGCATTTGGCTTCGTCGGACGCCAGCCAGCAGACGGTGTCGGCGATGTCCTCCGCCATGGACACGTACGGCGGCATCACCGGCGTGCCCATGTGGGCCAGTTGCGTGTTGGTCTCACCGGCGCGCTGCAGGGCGCCCAGCATGTCGCCGGTGCCCATGTCGGTGGCGACCGGGCCCGGATGCACGCTGTTGACCCGGATCGAGTGCCGGCCGAGTTCGGCGGCCAGCCCGCGGGCCATCCCGAGCACCGCATGCTTGCTGGCCGTGTAGTGGATCATGAACGGCTGCATGCTGATTCCGGCTGCGGAGCTGATCAGGATGATCGAGCCGCCGCGCCCGCCGTCGATGATGTGCGGCGCGCCGGCCGTCACCGCGTTCCAAGTGCCGGTCACGTTGGTGTCCAGCACGTCGCGGAAGTCCTCGACAGCGATCTGGTCCCAGGGCTGGGGGGCGGTGATACCGGCGTTGGCGACGATGATGTCGAGGCGGCCCAGTTCGGTCACCGCGGTGTCCACCGCCTCCGTCAGTTCGGTGGCGTCGCGGGTGTTGACGACGTAGGGCAGGATGCGCCTGCCGGTGGCCTCGACCAGGCGGACCGTCTCGTCGAGGTCCTCCTTGCTGGCCGGGTTGTACGGCACGCACGTCGGCAGCGGCCCGCAGATGTCGACGGCGATGATGTCCGCACCCTCGGAGGCCATCTTGACGGCATGTGCGCGGCCCTGGCCGCGGGCGGCTCCCGTGATGAACGCGACCCGGTCGGTCAGTCGGTCGGACATGCGTCTCCTCACGCTATTGTCGGTGAAACTGTAATGCCGTCGATAGTAGCGGCCGCCGCCGTCCCGAGTGATTTCGGTGCATGAGCCGTCGGTCAGCGACGGGAATTGCACCGAAATCGCGTGGTTACTGCCCGCGCTGGGCCGCCTTCACCAGGCCGCCGCCGATGATCAGGCGCTGGATCTCACTGGTGCCCTCGTACAGGCGCAGCAGTCGGACCTCGCGGTAGATGCGCTCGACGGGCACCTCCCGCATGTAGCCGGTGCCGCCGTGGATCTGCACCGCGAGGTCGGCGACCTGGCCGGCCATCTCGGTGCAGAACAGCTTGGCCGCCGACGGCGCGATGCGGCGGTCCTCACCGCTGACCCACTTGCGTGCGGTGTCGCGGACCAGCGCCCGGCCGGCCAGCACGCCGGTCTGCTGGTCGGCGATCATCGCCTGCACCAGTTGGAAGTCGCCGATCGGCGTTCCGCCCTGGGTGGCCGTCGCGGCGTAGCCGACCGACTCGTCGAGCGCGCGCTGCGCGGAGCCGACCGCCAGCGCGGCGATGTGCACCCGCCCGCGGGCCAGCGACGTCATCGCGGCCCGGTAGCCGTGATCCTCGGAACCCCCGACCAGGGCGGCGTCGGGCACCCGGACGTCGGTGAAGCTGACGTCGGCGGTCCAGGCGCCCTCCTGACCCATCTTCTTGTCCTTGACGCCGACCTCGACGCCGGGGGAGTCGGCCGGGACCAGGAATACGGCGATGCCCGCGCCCTTGTCGTCGGCGGGGCGGGTGCGCGCGAACACCACGAACAGGGTGGCCGTCGGGGCGTTGGTGATGAACCGCTTCTGGCCGTTGATCACCCACCCCTCGCCGTCGCGCACCGCCTTGGATTTGAGCCCCGACGGGTTGGAGCCGGCACCCGGCTCGGTCAGCGCGAACGATGCCACCACCTCACCGGACGCGATGCCCTCGAGCCAGCGGGACTTCTGCTCGTCGGTGCCGAACCCGACCAGCACCTGCCCGGCGATGCCGTTGTTGGTGCCGAACATCGAGCGCAGTGCCAGCGAGGTGTAGCCGAGCTCCATGGCCAGCTCGACGTCCTGGGCCAGGTTGAGGCCCAGACCGCCCCACTGCTGAGGGATGGCGTAGCCGAACAGGCCCATCCGCATCGCCTGATCCCGGATGTCGTCGGGAACGCGGTCGGAGGCGAGGATCTCGTTCTCCCGTGGAACGACCACGCTCCGCACGAATTGTCGTGTCTGGTTGAGTATTTCGGTGAAGTCCTCGTCGCTGACCTCGGGCTGGGCGGCACTGGCGGCGGCGTTGGTCATTCGATCGGCGCTCCTCGGGGGCAGGGACCGGGTGTTGGCTTCAGATCATATATGAAATACGATATTGCAAATCCAGTGGGTTCACTTCGATGGCAGGGGATTGGCTGTGACGTTGTTGGCGGGCCGCACGGCGGTGGTGACCGGTGGGGCGCAGGGTCTCGGATTGGCGATCGCGCAGCGGTTCGTATCCGAGGGCGCCCGGGTGGTGCTCGGGGACCTGAATCTGGAAGCCACCGAGGCCGCGGCGGCCAGCATCGGGGGCACCGACGTCGCGGTTGCCGCGTGCTGTGACGTCACCTCGGCCGCCGACGTCGACGCGTTGGTCGCGACCGCGGTCGAACGCTTCGGCAGTCTCGACGTCTTCGTCAACAACGCGGGCATCACCCGCGACGCCACCATGCGCAAAATGACCGAGGACCAGTTCGACCAGGTGATCGCCGTGCACCTGAAAGGCACCTGGCACGGGTTGCGGTCGGCCGCCGCCGTGATGCGGGAGGCCGGCAGCGGCGCGATCGTGAACATGTCGTCGCTGTCCGGCAAGGTCGGCCTGGTCGGGCAGACCAACTACTCGGCCGCCAAGGCCGGCATCGTCGGGATGACCAAGGCGGCCGCGAAAGAGCTTGCGCACGTTGGTGTCCGGGTGAACGCGATCCAGCCCGGGCTGATCCGATCGGCGATGACCGAGGCGATGCCCGAACGCATCTGGGAGCAGAAGCTGGCCGAGGTCCCGATGGGGCGGGCCGGCGAACCCGCCGAGATCGCCAACGTGGCATTGTTCCTGGCCTCGGACCTGTCGTCATACATGACCGGCACGGTGCTCGAGGTGACCGGCGGGCGGTTCATGTGATGCGCGACGTCGTCATCTGCGAACCGGTGCGGACGCCGATCGGGCGTTACAACGGCATGTTCGCGTCGCTGACGGCGGTGGACCTGGGTGTGGCCGTCCTCAAGGGTCTGCTGGAACGCACCGGCATCGCACCCGAAGCCGTCGAGGATGTCGTACTCGGCCACTGCTACCCGAGCATGGAGGCGCCGGCGGTCGGGCGCGTCGTGGCGTTGGATTCCGGTCTGCCCGTGACGGTTCCGGGCATGCAACTTGACCGCCGGTGCGGTTCGGGTCTGCAGTCGGTGATCCAGGCCTGCATGCAGGTCAGCACCGGGCAGAACGATCTGGTGATCGCCGGTGGCGTCGAATCGATGAGCAATGTGGTGTTCCACTCCACCGATATGCGCTGGGGCGGCGCCCGCACCGGCATCACCGTGCACGACGCGCTGGCTCGTGGGCGCACCACCGCCGGCGGCAAATTCTATCCCGTGCCGGGCGGCATGCTCGAGACCGCCGAGAACCTGCGCCGGCAGTACTCAATTCCGCGTGCGGAACAGGACGAGTTGGCCGTCTCCTCGCATCAGCGGGCCGTCGCGGCGCAGCGCAGCGGGGTGTTCGCCGAGGAGATCATCCCGGTGACGGTTCCGTCCCGTAAAGGTGATGCTGTCATCATCGACACCGACGAGCACCCCCGAGCCGACACCAGCGTCGAGTCCCTGGCGAAGTTGAAACCCGTTCTCGGCAAGGATGATCCGGAGGCCACCGTCACCGCCGGAAACTCCAGCGGACAGAACGACGCGGCATCGATGTGCATCGTCACCATCCCGGAGAAGGCCGCGGAACTCGGGCTGAGGCCGCTGGTGAGGCTGGTGTCCTGGGGCGTGGCCGGGGTGGAGCCGAAGATCATGGGCATCGGCCCGGTGCCCGCGACGGCCGCGGCGCTCGACAAGGCCGGCCTGGAACTCAAGGACATCGACCTGATCGAACTCAACGAGGCGTTCGCCGCGCAGGCGCTGGCGGTGATGCGCGAGTGGAAGTTCACCCCGGCCGATCTCGAGCGCACCAACGTGCACGGCTCCGGCATCTCGCTCGGTCATCCCGTCGGCGCGACCGGCGGGCGCATGCTGGCGACACTGGCCCGCGAACTGGACCGCCGCCAGGCGCGCTACGGCCTGGAGACCATGTGCATCGGCGGCGGTCAGGGCCTGGCCGCGGTATTCGAAAGGGTGGATGCGACATGACGCGCCGGCGACGATGCAGAGCGAAGCGATGAGGAGGAGTGGCGCATATGACTAAGCTCGCGCAGACGCTCGGGCTGACCGAGTTCCAGACCGAAATCGTCTCGACGGTAAGGCAATTCGTCGACAAAGAAATCATCCCGGCCGCCCAGGAACTCGAGCACGACGACACCTACCCGCAGGCCATCGTCGACCAGATGAAGGAGATGGGCCTGTTCGGGCTGATGATCCCGGAGGAGTACGGCGGGCTCGGTGAGTCGCTGCTGACGTACGCCCTGTGTGTCGAGGAACTCGCGCGCGGGTGGATGAGCATCTCCGGTGTCATCAACACCCACTTCATCGTCGCCTACATGATCCGCCAACACGGCACCGACGCGCAGAAGCGATACCACCTGACCAAGATGGCCACCGGCGAATCGCGCGGCGCGTTCTCCATGTCCGAACCCGAACTCGGTTCGGATGTCGCGGCGATCCGGACGAAGGCCCGCCGCGACGGGGACGGGTACGTCATCGAAGGCCAGAAGATGTGGCTGACGAACGGCGGCAGTTCGACGCTGGTGGCGGTTCTGGTGCGCACCGACGAGGGCGCGGACAAACCGCACCGCAATCTGACCGCGTTTCTCGTCGAGAAGCCGTCCGGCTTCGGGGAAGTTTTTCCGGGCGTGACGATTCCGGGCAAGATCGACAAGCTCGGGTACAAGGGGATCGACACCACCGAGATGGTGTTCGACGGCTACCGTGCCTCGGCCGACCAGGTGCTCGGTGAGAAGCCGGGTCACGGCTTCTTCCAGATGATGGACGGCGTCGAGGTGGGCCGGGTCAACGTGTCGGCACGCGCGTGCGGTGTCGGGATCCGTGCGTTCGAACTCGCCGCGCGGTACGCCCAGCAGCGGTCGACCTTCGGCAAGCCGATCGCCGAACATCAGGCCATCGCCTTCCAGCTGGCCGAGATGGCCACCAAAGTCGAAGCGGCACATCTGATGATGGTCAACGCCGCCCGGCTGAAGGACTCCGGCGAACGCAACGACGTCGCCGCGGGCATGGCCAAATACCTCGCCAGCGAATTCTGCGCGGAGGTAACCCAGCAGAGCTTCCGAATCCACGGCGGCTACGGCTACTCGAAGGAATACGAGATCGAGCGGCTGATGCGCGACGCACCGTTCCTGCTCATCGGCGAGGGCACCAGCGAGATCCAGAAGCAGATCATCAGCAAGCGGTTGCTCGACGAATACCGGATCTGACGTGTCCGCACCGGAATTCGCGCCGCGCCCGCAACTCGCCGAGGACGTGGCACGGCTGATCCGGCGCCGGATCTTCGACGGCACCTACCCGGCCGGGAAATACATCCGGCTCGAACAGTTGGCCGACGAGCTCGGCATCAGTGTCACCCCGGTGCGGGAGGCGTTGTTCGGCCTGGGAACCGAAGGGCTGCTGATCCAGCAGCCGCGCCGCGGCTTTCTCGTGCTTCCCGTCACCCGTCGGGACATCGACGACGTCTCGGCCGTACAGGGCCATATCGGGGGCGAGTTGGCCAAGCGGGCGGCCGACCGGATCACCGCCGAACAGCTCGCCGATCTGGAAAGGATTCAGCGTGAACTCGAAGAGGCCTACGCGGCAAACGATTACGAGAGGGCGGTACGCCTCAATCACGAGTTCCACCGCGGCATCAACGTCGCCGCCGACTCGCCGAAGCTCGCGCAGTTGATGTCGCAGATCACCCGCTACGCGCTGGAGTCGGTGTTCCCGGCCGTCGACGGGTGGTCGGCCCACTCGTCGCGCGACCATCGGCGGGTGCTCGCGGCGCTGCGCAAGGGCGACGGCGACGCGGCGCGCACCGCGATGGACCGGCATCTGTGTGCCGGGGCCAAGCCGCTGATCGATCACCTGGTCGGCCTGGGCGTCATCGACGACTGACCCAAGTGTCGTTGGCTCGTCGATGAGAAAGCAAGGGTGAAACATGGGAGTCCTCGACGGAATCCGCGTTCTCGACTATGGCCGCTTCATCGCGGCGCCCTGGTGCAGCGCGTTGCTCGCCGACATGGGCGCCGAGGTGCTGCGGGTGGAGAAGCGCGAAGGTGGCGAGGACCGCTGGGTGCAGGCGGTCACCGAATCCGGCGAGGGCGGAACGTTTCTGCAGTGCAACCGCAACAAGCGCTCGCTGACACTGGATTCCACCACCGCCGAGGGCGCCGAGATCACCCGCCGCCTCGTCGCCCGATCTGACATCGTGGTGGCGAACATGCCGGCGGCGGGGATGCGCGCCAGCGGTCTGGACTACGAGACGCTGCGCGCGGTCAAACCCGACATCATCCTGGCCAGCGCGACCGCCTACGGCGAAGGCGGGCCGTACAGCGATCGGATCGGTTTCGACGGCGCCGGACAGGTGATGTCGGGGGCGACGTATCGGCAGGGCTTGCCGGATCAACCGATTCGAACGGTGGTGCCCTACGCCGACTTCGGGACCGCGCTGACGCTCACGATCGGCGTCATGATGGCGCTCTACCACCGCGACAAGACCGGCGAGGGCCAGCATGTCGAGGGCGCGCTGCTGCCCACCGCACTGATGCTGTCGAACGCCTTTCTCATCGAACGGGACCTGCTCGGCGTCGACAAGCCGCGGATGGGCAACCGCGGTACCTCGGTCGCGCCCTGCGACCTGTACCGGACATCCGACGGCGGCTGGGTGCTGCTGCAGATCGCCGGGCAGCCGATGTTCAAGCGGTGGTGCCGTCTGGTGGGGCGGGAGGATCTGTTCGACGATCCGCGGTTGGCCGACGACGACCTGCGCTGGGCCAACGGGGACGTCCTGAATGATCTGATGGCCGACTGGTGCGCGGAGAGGACGAAGGCCGAGGTGCTTAGTCTGCTGGAAGCGGCCAAACTGCCTGCCGCGCCGATGAATTCGACCGCCGAGGTGCTGGCGGATCCACACGTGCAGGCGATGGGGTATCTGCAGCGGGTCCCGTTTCCCGGTGCGCCGCACGATGTGCCGATCATCGAGACCCCGTTCCGATTGTCGGCGACGCCGGGAACCATCCGCCGGCGTCCGCCGCTGCTCGGTGAGCACACCGACGAGGTGCTGGACGAGATCGGTTACGGCACGGCCGATATCGCCGCGCTGCGGGAGCGCGGAATCGTCTGAGGCGCACCTGGTACTACGTCAAGCGCGGACATATCGCAATTTCTGTCCGATGTGGTGTGCCAGGGACCGAGCCAATGCCGCACTATCATCATCCGAATGGAATCCATGGGTCGCCGATGGGGGTCCGACATAGCGATGCTGGACGACGAGGCCGCCCGGCGCCGTCTTCTGGAGGCCGCTAGTCGTTGCATTTCCCGGCGGGGAAATACGCAGGTTCGGATGGCTGAGGTCGCCGAGGAAGCGGGCGTCGTGCGTTCGACGCTCTACCGCTATTTCGCCAACCGTGATGAGTTGCTGTTGGGACTGCTGATCATGCGGACCGACATCGCTATCGCGGCTTTGGTGAGCTCGTTGTGGCAACCCGAAGACGCAGCTCAGAGCATTCCGGAACTGATCCTGGGGCCGGTAAACCTGGTGCAGGGCAACCCATTGAACGAAGCTCTGTTCGCACCGGAAAGCACCGCATCGACGTCGGCTCTCGAGTCGGGAGCGGAATCGGTGATCGACGTCCTGCTGCGACATTTCGGGCCACTGCTGCAGAACTGGCAGACCAGTGGGCAACTCCACGCCGACCTCGATCAGCGCGAGACGGTCAGGTGGATGCAGTCGGCGTGGCTGTACCTGCTCTCGCCAGCGTGGCGCCCGCGATCAGCGGAGGACAAACGCCGCTTCGTCGAGCAGTACCTGGTACGTGCGCTCGTCTCCAGTCGATAAGACACGTAACGCAGGGTTGACCGACTATCGGACAATTGATAGTTTTTGTCCGATAGTCCTGCGGCGCATGGCCGCCTGCGAATCGTCCTGAGGAGCGTCCCCGTGAAGTTCGGTCTGTTCTATGAGTTGCAACTGCCTGCGCCGCACGACGACGGGGACGTCACCGAGAAATTCCGCGATGCGCTCGAGCATGTAGAGCTAGCCGATGCGCTCGGGTTCGATTGCATGTGGGCGACCGAACACCACTTCCTGGAGGACCATGCGCTGTCCTCGGCCCCGGAGGTGTGGCTGGCGGCTGCAGCGGCGCGGACCAAACGCATCCGGATCGGTCACGGTGTTGCCTGCGTGCCACCGGGGTTCTCGCATCCTGCCAAAGTTGCCGAGCGCATCTCGACGCTCGACCAGGTCTCGGGCGGCCGAGTCGAGTTTGGCACCGGCGAGAGTTCGTCGCGGATGGAGCTGGAGGGATTCGGTGTCAATCCCGACACCAAGCGGGCCGCCTATCTCGAGGCGCTCGAGCAGATTTGCAACATGATGGTCATGACGCCGTATCCCGGGTTCGAGGGCGAGCACTTCTCGATGCCCTGCCGAAACGTGGTGCCCAAGCCGGCGCAGAAGCCACACCCGCCGCTGTGGATCGCCGGAAAGCCGGACCTGGCAGCACAATTGGGCATGGGCTGCCTGGGTTTCAACGCCGTCGGTGGTCGCCAGGCCAAGGTGATGGTGGACCAGTACTACGAGACCCTGCAGAAAGACTGCGTCCCGATCGGGCACACCGTGAACGCGAACATGTCGGTGTTGGCGCAGATGCATTGCGACGCCGACGGCGAGGTCGCACGGGAACGTGGCGCGAACCTGATGTTCTTCGGCTTCACGGTCGCCAAGTACTACCTGCACGGCGAGGTCCGGCCGGGCCGCAGCACGTCGTGGGAGGAGTTCGAGCAGGCACGCGACCAGCTGCCCGATATGAGCGACAGCCCCACGAGCGCCATCGGTACGCCTGCGACCATTCGCGAACACTTGCGTGCCCTGCAGGACGCGGGTGTCGATCAGGTCTTGCTCTTGCATCAGGGCGGCAAGCTCGACCATGAGGCGAACTGCCGTTCACTGGAATTGTTCGCCAAAGAGGTGATGCCGGAGTTCGTCGAGAACGAGGACAAGCGAGAAGCGCAGAAGGCGCAACGGCTCGCGCCCGCCATCGAAGCCGCGCTGGCCCGCAAGCAATACCTCCCGATGCCCGAAGAGATCCCCGCCGTGCTGCCCTACGGGCACTTCAGCCATATGCCCACCGCCGAGGACATCGCGATCGAGCACAGCACCTCCGAGGACACGGCCGGCGCGCTGGGGTTGCGCTGATGCCCGACCACGTCGTCGTGGTGATCGGTGTCGGCGGCATGGGCGAGGCCATCGCTCGCCGCCAGGGCATTGGCCGACGGTTGCTCATTGCCGACGTCGATGACACCACCACCGGCACAGTCGCGGCAGCGCTGACGGCGGACGGTTACGAGGTCGTCGGCGCGCATGTCGACGTCACCCCCAGGGAATCGGTGCGCGCGCTCGCACAGACCGCTGCCGCAGCGGGTTCAGTTGTCCAGATGATCCATACGGCAGGCCTGTCGCCGGTGCAGGCGAGCGCGGAGGCCATCCTGCGCGTCGACCTGTACGGGACGGCGGTGGTGCTCGCCGAATTCGGTGATGTGATCGCTGAACACGGAGCGGGTGTCGTGATTGCCAGCATGGCGGGCCGGTTGGCGCAGCTGTCCCCGGACCACGAATCGGCGCTCGCGACTACGGACGTCGACGAGATCCTGGGACTGCCGTTCCTGGCTCCGGATGTCCTCGCGGACCCGGCTCAGACGTACATGGTGTCCAAGCGCGCCAACGTCTTACGCGTGGCCGCCGAAAGTATGCGGTGGGGTCGTCGACGGGCCCGTCTGAACACCATCAGTCCCGGCGCAATCTCGACGCCGATGGGTCGACAGGAACTCAACGGCACCACCGGGGAGGGACTGCGTGCGCTGATAGCGGCGTCCGGCACCGGCCGCATCGGCACCAGCGCCGACATCGCTGCTGCCGCCGGATTTCTTCTCGGGCCCGACGCAAGCTTCATCACAGGTACCGACCTGCTGGTCGATGGCGGCGCGTCGGCCGTACTCAGCATGAGCGACAACGGGTGACGACGAGTCAGTCAAGTGCGGTTCTGGCCGAAGGAGCGCCGTTCACATCCGGGCCGGCGGGCGCAAAAGGTAGCGTGCTCCTGACGAAGGGAACACGGCGGTGACAGGACAGTGCGCCGGAAAAGTGGCGCTGGTGACGGGGAGCAGCCGGGGTCTCGGCAAGGCCATCGCACAACGGCTGGCCGACGAAGGGGCGACCGTTGTATTGACGGCGCGCACCGCCCAGCCGGATCCGAAATACGTGGGTTCGCTGGAGCAGACGCAGGAAGAGATCACCCGAGACGGGGGCCGCGCGGTCGCCATCGCGGCTGACCTGTCGGATCCCGCCGACAGGGACCGGCTGTTCGCGGAGGCCGTGGCACAGGTGGGGGCGCCCGACATCCTGGTCAACAACGCCGCCGTGACGTTCCTGCGTCCGCTGGACACCTTCCCCGAGCGGCGGGTGCGGCTCATGCTGGAGATGCACGTGCTGGCGCCCCTGCATCTGACCCAGCTCGCCATCCCCGCCATGCGGGAGCGCGGCCGGGGTTGGGTGCTCAACGTCACCTCGGTCGGTGGTGACCTGCCGGCGGGCCCGCCGTTCTCCGAGTTCGACCGTACCGCCGGCTTCGGCGTCTATGGAACCGTGAAAGCGGCGCTGAACCGGATGACGAAAAGCCTTGCGGCCGAACTGTTCGACGACGGCATCGCGGTCAATGCCGCCGCACCGACGAATCCGGTCGCCACCCCCGGCGCCGGCACCTTGGACCTCGCCAAGACCGATACCGAGGACATCGAGTTGATCACCCGGACGGCTCTGGCGCTCTGCACCGGTGATCCCGCGACGATGACCGGCCGGATCGCGCACACCCAGTCGTTCCTCCGCGAGATCGGCGAACTGCCCTGACGGCGGACGTTGTCAGCGGGCTGCGGCGTCGCCTCGCACCGATCGGTATCTCCGAACTGCGGCCGTTGACCGGCGGCGCATCGAGCCTGACGTTCGTCGGCGACCTCGGCGCTCGCCCGGTCGTGGTCAAGGTCGCCCCGCCGGGCCTGGCGCCGATCGGGCATCGCGACGTGCTGCGCCAGGCCAGTGTCATTCGTGCGCTCGGAGCCACGGCGGTGCCGGTGCCCGAGACTCTCGTCGAGGACGTCGGCGAGCCGCCGGATGTGCCGCCGCTGTTCGTCATGTCGTTCGCCGAGGGCAGTTCGGCTGAGCCACTTTTCGACGACGACCGGGTCGGTTCGCCGCGCGTCATCGCCGACCGGTTCCGGCTCGCCGCCCAGACGATGGCCGCGCTGCACCGACTGTCCCCGGCGGAGCTCGGTCTGGCCGACGAGCCCGTCGTCACGCCCGCCGCCGAGGTCGACAAATGGTGCCGCAGCTTGAGCACCGTCGAAGAGACCCTGGCACCGCGTTGGCAACAGGTTGCCGAAGCCCTGCGCTCGCACACACCGCCGGCGCTGGCACCCGCGGTCGTGCACGGTGACTTCCGGTTGGGCAACCTGCTGGCGGACGACCGGGGGATCAACGCCGTCGTCGATTGGGAGATCTGGTCGGTCGGAGATCCGCGCGTCGACGTCGGCTGGTTCCTGATCAATGCGGACCCCGACACCTACCATCGGGTCACCCCGTACCGCGGCTCGACGCCGCCGGTGGACGAGCTGATCGCCACCTACCGGGACGCGCTGGAGCACGACGTGCCCCATCTGGAGTGGTTCCAGTCGCTCGCCTGCTTCAAGTCCACCGCCACCTGGTCATTGATCGTCAAGCACAACCGCCGCCGGCAGACACCCGATCCCGCGCTGGAGCGGATGGCCGCGGTGCTTCCCGACCTACTCGCCCGGGCCGGCGAATACCTTCGCTAGTCGCGCGGAATCCCGGCGAGCTGGTCGGCGAACTTCGCCTCGGCGGCCTGCCGCAACCGCAGCAGATGCTCGGACGGAAACAGGTCCGGCGCGGGAGCACGGTCGGCCAGCAGCAGCCGCGCCAGCGTCACCTTGTGAACCTCGGTCGGGCCGTCGGCGAGGCCGAGGACAAAGGACTCGACCAAATGCTGAACGAAGGGCATCTCATGAGTCACACCGAGTGAGCCATGCAGCTGCAACGCCCGAGCCGACACATCGTGCAGCACCTTCTGCATCATGGCCTTCACCGCCGAGATGTCGGCCCGCACCGCCTTGTAGTCGTTGTGCCGGTCGATCTTCCACGCGGTCTGCAAGGTCAGCAGGCGGAACGCCTCGATCTCCATCCACGAGTCGGCAATCATCTCCTGCACCAACTGCTTGCGGCTGAGCGACTCACCCTGGGTGTAGCGCGAGACCGCCCGCTCGCACATCATGTCGTAGATCCGCCGGACCAGGCCGACGGTGCGCATCGCGTGATGGATCCGTCCGCCTCCCAACCGGGTCTGTGCGACGACGAACGCCCCGCCGCGCGGCCCGAGCATGTGATCGGCTGGGACGCGGACGTTTTCGTAGCGGACGTAGCCTTCCCGGCCGCCGCCGAGCGGTTGGTATCCCAGGCCGACGTCGCGCAGCACATTGATGCCCGGGGTCTCACCGGGAACCACGAACATCGAATGCCGGTTGTACGGCGGGGCGTCGGGATCGGTCACCGCCATGACGATCAGGAACGACGCCATCGACGCGAACGAGGAGAACCACTTCTCGCCGTTGATGATCCAGTGGTCATCACCGTCCGGAACCGCCGTCGTGGTGAACACCTTGGGGTCGGCGCCGCCCTGCGGTTCGGTCATCGAGAAGCAGGAGATGATCCTGTTGTCCAGCAGCGGGTCCAGGTAGCGCGCCTTCAGTTCCGGTGTGCCGTAGTGTGCGAGGATCTCACTGTTGCCCGAATCCGGGGCCTGCGACCCGAACACGATCGGGGCGCACTCAGATCGGCCGAGGATCTCGTTGAGCAAGGCCAACTTGACCTGACCGTAGCCGGGACCGCCGAGATGCGGTCCCAGATGCGTCGCCCACAGTCCCCGATCCTTGACGATCTTCTGCAGCGGCGGGATCAGCGCCTGGCGTACCGGGTCGTTGAGGTCGTGGGACTCCTTGACGATCAGATCGATCGGCTCGCATTCGGAGCGCACGAAGTCGTCCACCCACTTCAGCTGCTCGGCCCAGTCCGGGTCGGTGCAGAAGTCCCAAGCCATCTATCGTCCTTTCGCGTCCGTCAAGACCAATTACCGCGGCGGGCGGCCGCGTCGTCGGTGGCGTGGCTGAGAACCTGATTGCGGTTCTCCAGCTCCAGTGCAGCCTCGAGGCCGGCCGCGCCGATGTTGACCTGCAGCGCCCGTTTGGTTAGTTGAACACCCAACGGCGCCAGAGCCGCTATACCAGTCGCGATTTCGACAGCGCGGTCGACGAGTTCGTCGGGTTCGACGAGCCGGCTCACCAGGCCACGCCGGTCGGCCTCATCCGCCGACACCGTACGGCCGGTGATCATCCAGTCCGCGGCGACGCCGGCTCCCACGATCCGGGGCAGGTGATAGCTCATGCCCATCTCGGCACCGGAGAGTCCGAGCAGAATCGCTGCGTTGCCGAATGTGGCTGCGGTGGAACAGATCCGGATGTCCGCCGCCAGGCTGATCGCCAGGCCTGCGCCCACACACGGTCCGTTGATCGCCGCGATCACCACCTGCGGCAGGTCGGCTACCCCCCGCGCGAGGCCGGCCATCGCTTCTTGAAATCGCAGCCGGTCGATCGCCGGGTCGGTGGCCTCCGGCATACCCGGGCCGAAGTCACGGATGTCGATGCCCGAGCAGAAGCCCCGTCCGGCGCCGGTGATAACCACGACCTGCACCGCGGGGTCGGACGCCACTGATGTCAGCAGCTGCGCGAGTTCGTCGCGCATCACCTGATTGATCGCGTTGAGCCGATTCGGGCGGTTCAACCGCACCAGCAGCACGCCGTCGGCCGGCGTGTCGACATCGAGTGTCTCGGTCACCGGCATCATCTGATCTCGGTCTCCGTTCTCGTGTGCGGTGGCGGACGAGAGGCACCGTCCGCCATCTGCAGGAGTCTAACCGCCGTCACTTTTCGAGATCCGGCGTCGCGAGCAGGTGGCGCAGCCGGATGACGTCGACCTTTCCGGTGGCGCCGCGCGGGATGCCGTCCGCGTCGCGGATCAACGACCAAACCGTCGGAACCTTGAACGCGCTCAGCCGCTTTCGGGCCGCGGCGTGCAATTGGCCGACGGTGACTGCGGCGTTGCACACGACGAGCGCGCCGACGGCTTCTCCCCCGGGCCCGGGCACATTCGTCACCACGGCCGTCTGGACGCCAGGTATCGCGCGGAGCGCATCCACCACCTCGCTCGGATAGACCGTCGCTCCCTTGATCTTGAACATGTCGTCGACGCGGCCGTGATAGAACAGGAACCCGTCGCCGTCGAGGTGGCCAAGGTCTCCGGTCGAGTAGAAGCCGTCGGCGGTGAAGACCTCCTCCCGGCTGCGTCGGCAGATCCCCCGTAACGTGTGCGGACCCCGCACCTGGATGACTCCGACGCCGTCGCTGTCGGGCTCGGCGATGCGCACGTCCATGCCGGGAAACGGCTTTCCGCAACTACCCCAGGCGGATTCGGGCATGTCGGTGTCGGCCGGGTAGCCACAGTAGGGCCCGAATGTCTCGGTCATCCCGAAGAGATTGGCGCGGGCACCGGGACGGCTGCGCAGTTCCGGAGGCAACAGTGCCTCCAGGCTGCCGTCCCGCAGATCGGGCAGCGGGGCGTCGAGATACTGTGCCAGTCTCTCGGCCTGATCGGGCCAGCCTCGGAACAGCGTCACCCGCTCACGCCGCAGCAGTTCCACGGTGGCCGCCGGTTCGGGGATCGCTTCGGTCACCAGGGTGGCGCCGGCGGCCAGCGCGGACATGATGCCGCCACCGAACCCGCCCACCCAGAAGAACGGCATCGGCAGGTACAACCGGCTGCCGGCATCGATGCGGCGCGCCGTCAGACCGGCGCGGACCGCACCGAATGCGCTGCCGTGGGAGTGGATGACACCCTTGGGTGGACCGCTGCTGCCGGAGGTGAACAGGACCACGAGTGGGTCGCTGGGCCGCACGTGGCAATGGGTCGAGGTGCCCGGCGGCCAGTCGAGCACTTGCTCGACTGTCCAGACCGTTTGCAGGGCGGGAAGCTCCGGCGACCGCAGTGAAGGCAACTCGTCGAGGAAGCGGTTGCCGCGAAACTCCGGGACGGTGATGAGGAACCGGACCGCGGCGGTGCGCAAGGCGGCGTGCAACTCGCCCGGCCGGAACAGCGTGCTCAGCGGGACGAGGACCGCGCCGATCCGGGTGACTGCCACGGCGATCCGCACCCAGTCGACGCTGTTGGGAGCGAGCAAACCGACCCGTGATCCCTTGCCGACGCCACGGGCCAGCAGCGCCGCGCTCAGCGCCCGGGTGCTCGCGTCCAGCTCGTCGTGACTCAACGTACTGGCTGGGTCGATGACCACCGGCTTGTCGCGATACCTCGCGGCGTTTGCGGTGACGACGTCGGGCATCGTCTGGGCTTCAGTCATCGAACAGCCTTGCCAGCGCGGGCATGTCGATCTTGCCGCTGGACATCACGGGCAGCTGCGCGCGAGGGATCCGCACGAAGCGCCGCGGAATCTTATACGCGGACAACAACTCCCGGAGTCGGGACCGGAGCAGATCATCGGCGATGTCGAGTGGACGGTCGAGAACCAGCACGGCGGCGACGATCTGGCCACGTTCGGGGTCGGGCAGCCCGAGCACATGCGCGGTCGCAGCACCGTCCAGCACGCTGTCGAGCGCCTTCTCGACCTCGGCGGGGGTGACGTTGGCGCCGGCGGTCTTGATCATCGCGCCGGCCCGGCCCACGAAGTAGTAGAAGCCGTCGTCGTCGACGCGGACAAGATCGCCGGTGTGGAACCAACCGTCGGCGTCGAAGGACTCTTCGCGGCTGCGTCCGTAATACCCCTGCATCAGATACGGCCCGCGGATGCACAACTCGCCCGATCCGAGCACCATCGTCTCGAATCCCGGTGCCGGCTTTCCGTATGAGCCACGCCTGCTCTCGGGTTGATCCGTGTCGTCGCCGCTCAGCAGGACCACGCTGCCGGCTTCGGTCATGCCGAGCATGTTGTGGCGCAAGTCAGGATCGGCCGGCCGGGCGTCAGGGGCCATGATGGGGTACAGATTGCCACGCCGCATCGACGACAGGTCCCGGCTACCGAAACTGGGGTGCCGGGTCAGTGCCGCGATGCCCGCCACGAAACCGTTTGTGACCGTCGGTTGTTCGGCCTCGAGCAGATCCAAGGTCTCGGCCGGCTCGACCGCATTGGAACAGATCAGGGTCGAACCGGCGAGCAGGGTGGCCAGCAGGGCGAAGCCGAACCCCCCGATCCAGAAGAACGGCGAATTGCAGAACAACCGGTCGCCGGGCGTCAGCCCACGAATCTCGTTGAGATTGCGCTGATGTCCCAGCAGCGACTCGTGGGTGTGCACGGCGCCCTTCGGTGGGCCCGTGGATCCCGAGGTGTAGATGATGGCCAGGACGTCGCAGCCGTCGACATCGTCTTCGCAGGCCGCCAGCAGTTCCGGGTCGACCCCCTCGCCGAGCCGGATCAGTTCGTCGGTGTCGAACCAGACCCGCCGCAAGCAGGGGGCCTCTACGTCGGAAACCCCGGCAAGTCGCTCAACATAGTCGTTGCCTCGATACCGCCTGGCGGACAACAGGATCTCGATGTCGGCGTCCGCCAGTTGGGCGCGCAACTCGGCGGCGGTGCCGAACGTCGAGAACGGAACGACCACCGCACCGATTCGCGCGGCCGCCAGCATCGCCACCACGAAGGCCACCCCGTTCGGATACAGCAGACCGATATGGGTGCCCTTGCCCGCTCCGGTGGCGAGCAGTTCACGGGCCAGCGCCGCCGACGCGTCATACGCCTCGGCGTAGCTCACCCGTTCCGAATCGCAGATCAGCAGCGGGCGTTCGGAGTGGGCGTGTCGCCGCAACTCCGCCGGGACCGTCAGCTCAGCGGGCATGCTCGGCGAAGTGCTCCCGCACGGCCCGCAGATCGGGCTTGCCCGACGGGGTCCGCGGGATCTCGTCGGCGAGTACGATCTCGGCGGGAATCTCATAGCGCGACAGCCGTGTTCGCAAATATTCGGCCAGGGCGTCGGCGGTGACGATCTGCCCGGGTCGCAGTTCTACCAGGGCGACGGGTACCTCGCCGAGACGCTCGTCCAGTCGGCCGACCACCGCAGCCCCCTGCACATCCGGATGCGCCTCCAGCGCCGACCGCACATCGTCGGGCATGACCTTGAACCCGCCGCGGATGATCGCCTGATCGGCGCGACCCAGAATCCACACGAAGCCGTCGGCGTCGATGCGGGCGAGGTCGGTGGTGCGCATCCAGTCGGCGCCGGCGCCGAGCTGAGCCGGCTTGACTTCGAGCAGGCCGGGCTCGTCGGGCCCGAGGGGCCGGCCGTCCTCGGCGACGACCCGCAGGGCCGCTCCGGCGTTCGCCCGCCCGACGCTGCCGCGCTTGGCCAGCCAGTACTTCCGGTGATCGGCCAGCGTCCAGGCGGCCACCCCGCCACCGAATTCCGTCGCCGCATAGGACGTGAGAACCGGGATACCGAACTTGGCGGTGAACGCGTCGGCGTCGTCGGCCGATAGCGGAGCCGTTCCGGAGGTCACCGCCTGCACTCCGGCAAGGTCGTCGCGGGTCAACTCGGAGTGCAAGACCATGCGCAGCGCGGCCGGCACCAGCGACACCGCGCGCGGCCGGTGTTCGCGGACCGCCGCCACCCATGTGTCCAGGTCGAACTTCTCCAGCAGCACGAACGGCCGGGCTTCGGCGACGCACAACAGGATCCGGAAGACGCCACCGACATGCACCAGCGGTGAGTTCACGATCGCCACCCCACGGCGCACCGCGGTGGGCGCCGCGCACGGCTCGGGCCCCATCACGCTGTGGGCCAGCATGTCGTAGGTGAGGTCGATGCGTTTCGGCGGGCCGGTGGTGCCACTGGTGAGCATCCACACCGCCACGCCGGGCCGTCCTGGATCGGGTTGGCGCCCAACTGATTTCCGGAGAATCTCCGCGGTTTGGTCGAGGGTGATCACCGTGCTGTTCAGCCTCGGATCGACCAGTCGGGCCGCGTCGTCGGGCGCACCGATAAGGAACGGAAGGTCCAGCGCGGCGATGTCGTCGCGGGTGCGGTCGTCGCCGCGGGACGGGTTGATGACGACGACGGTGCCGCCGGCCAGCAGGACGCCCAGGAACGCGGCGACGTGGGCCGGCCGGTTGCGCAGCATGATGCCGACCTGCGCGGCGGGACCGACGAGTTCGGCCACCCGGCGGGCCGCCGCACCGATCTCGCCCCAGGTCAGCCACGCACCGTCGTACTGCAGCGCCGGCGCGGCGGGATCCAGCCCGAGCACGTCCGCGATGCGTGCGCTGAGACGATGCGACATCACCGGATCCGCGGTGCGGCGCGCGGCGCGTCCGCGGACGCCTTCAGTTCGGCCTTGCCCAGCGGGTTGCCCAGCCGGGTGTAGATCAGACCGTGGTCGAGCGCGGCGCGGTAGGGCTTGTCCAGGGATTCCCAGATCGCCTTGACGGTGCCCTGGGTGGCCGACGGAGGCTTGGCGGCAATCGTTTTCGCGATCTCGTGCGCGCGGCTCCACAGCTCGTCGGCCGCCACCACCTCGGTGACCAGGCCGATCCGCAGCGCGGTGTCGGCACTCACCCGTTCGTCGTTGCCCATCAACGCCATCCGCAAGGTGTCACCGAGTCCGATCTTGCGCATCAGCCCGATCGGCTCCAGCGCGGAGACCAGACCGGCGGTCACATGCGAGTCGAAGAAGGTGGCCTCCTGCGAGCAGATCACCACGTCGGCCTCGTTGACGAAGTAGAGCGCCCCGGCGGTGCACATTCCCTGCACGGCGCACACCACCGGCTTCCACATCTTCTGCCACTTGGGGCTGAGCAGTTCGCCGGGATCCTCGTGGGCCCAGACGTTCTCGGGCTGGCCGTAGTCGGACTTGACGTCCAGGCCGGCGCTGAACGCGCGGGTGCCGGCGGCGCGGAGCACGACGGCGTTGGTGGCCTCGTCGAGTTTCACGATGCGCCAGACCGCCTGCATCTCCTCGCACATGGTGCGGTTGAACGAGTTGAGCCGGTCGGGCCGGTTCAGGGTGATGGTCGCGACCCGGTCGGCGCGGTTGAACTCCAGCAGGATCGTCTCGAACGGCTGTGCCGCGGGGGATGTCTCGGGCATGTCAGCGGCACTTCCAGTTCGGCGCCCGCTTTTCGACGAAGGCCCGCGGCCCCTCGTCCGCGTCCTCGGTCCGCACGACGCGCTCGCGGAACGTCTCGGCGAGGATCTCGCCCTCCAGCAGCGGCAGGTCCAGCGTCTTGTGGATCGCCAGCCGGGTCCCCCGAACCGCAAGCGGCGCATTGGAGTTGACGATGTCGGCGATCTCGTGGGCCCGCTCCAGCAGCCGGTCGTGTTCGACGACCTCGGTGATCATGCCGAGTTCGTAGGCCCGCTGGGCGTTCATCCGCTCGTGCTTGCCCATCAGCGCCATTCGCAGCGCGACGGACCGCGGCAGCGCGCGGGCCAGTCGCACCATTTCGCGTGCGGCCACCAGGCCGATGCTGACGTGCGGGTCGAAGAAGGTGGCCTGGTCTGAGGCGATGACGATGTCGCCGGTGGTTACCCAGTCCAGCCCTGCGCCGCAACAGATTCCGTTGATGGCGGCCAGCACCGGCTTGGCCATCCGGCGGAACGGCGGGGTGCCCTCCTGCGGGGCCTCCCACTGGTCGTAGGTGGACAGATACGGCCGTTCGTAGATGACCTTGCCGTCCTCGGGTATCTCCTTGACGTCGGCGCCGGTGCAGAACGCCCGCCCGGTGCCGGTCACGATCATCAGCCAGATGCCGTCGTCATTCTCGGCTTCGTCGTAGGCGGCGCGCAGTTCGGTGATCATGTGCGGCGACAGCGCATTGAGGGCCTCGGGCCGGTTCAGCGTGATGGTGGCCGTGTGGCCGGTCACGTCGTACCCGATCGTGTCGTAGGAACTCAACATAACCCCTTCGGTTGTCGGTCAGCGGCCCTGGAAGTCAGGTGTGCGGCGGTCCCGGAAGGCGGCCAGGCCCTCCTTGAAATCGGCGCTTCGGGCGGACAGTTCGAGATCGGACAGCTCCTGCGCCATCGACTGGCCGAGGGTGGCGTGCTGTCCGTAGGCGATGGCGCGCTTCGCCAGCCCGAGAGCCACGGTGGGCCCGCTGGCGAGCCGCCCCAACAGGTTTTCGGCGGCGTCCTGCAGGCCGTCGGAGTCGACGGCCTGATGGATCAGCCCCCAGTTGGCCGCGGTGGCGCCGTCGACCTTCTCGCCGAGGAGCAGCATCCGCCGGGCGCGCGCCACCCCGACCAGCCGGGTCAAAAGCCAGGTGGCCCCGGAGTCCGGGCTGAACCCGCGGTCGACGAAGGGCTCCCAGAA
The DNA here is from genome assembly GCA_964611465.1 of uncultured Mycobacterium sp. GTDB lineage: Bacteria > Actinomycetota > Actinomycetes > Mycobacteriales > Mycobacteriaceae > Mycobacterium. Next base: position 44,145 of record CAZTAA010000012.1, read on the forward strand.
CGTCGCGGTGTCCGCGGCGAGGGTGAAGTCGGCAGCGAGCGCCAGGTTGCAGCCGAGTCCGACGGCCCAGCCGCGCACGACGCACACCACGGGCAACTGGATGGTGGCGATCAGCTCGATCACCCGGTTGGCGGTGTGCGGGATGCGGCGCCCGAGATCACCGGGGCGGGGGCGTCGGCCGGCGTCGTTGGTGGCCACCCAGTCTGCGCCGCTGCAGAAGTCGGCGCCGGCGGCGTCGATGCACACCGTGCGCAGCGAATCGTCGTAGGCGGCGGCGGTCAGTTCGGTGACGAGGCTGTCAGTCATGCTGTGGCTCAGTGAGTTCCGCCGCTCCGGACGGTTCAGCGTCAGCCGCAGGATGGCACCGTCGCGGATGCATTCCAGCGTGCCGTCAGTCACCGCCGTGCCCCTCTCCGGGTTGTATCGATGGACCTACAGTAGACGATACGGGTCCAATCCTGTACAACTTAGCAAGGATAGGCGCGGGACAACAGACGCGAGGGGACGCCGGTGCAGAGGATCCGTCCGCCGAGGGTGGCCGAACTGGTCGCCTCCCGCCTGCGTGACGACATCCTCTCCGGCCGGCTCAAGGAAGGCGACGTGCTGCCGACCCAGGAGAGCCTGTTCACCGAGTTCGGTGTCAGCCCCCCGGCGCTGCGCGAGGCCATCCATCTCCTCGAGACTGACGGCCTGATCTCGGTCCGCCGCGGCAACGTCGGCGGCGCCGTCGTGCACCAGCCGTCGGCGCAGCGCACCGCTCACATGATCAGCATGGTGCTGCAGTCCCGCTCGGCCACGCCGGCCGACGTCAGCGGGGCCCTGATGCACCTGGAACCGATCTGCGCGGCGATGTGCGCCGGCCGCGCCGATCGGGACACCGAGGTGATTCCCCACCTACGGGCCGCGATCGACGCCCAGGCCGCGGCTTTCGAGGACGTCGCGCAGTTCGTCCCCAACGCCCGCCGGTTCCACGAGGCGCTGGTGTCGCGGTGCGGCAACGAGCCGATGATCCTGGTGATCGGTGCGCTGGAGTTGATCTGGTCGGCACACGAGTCGGCGGTGTGGAGCGATGCCGAACTCACGCCGGGCGCGACGAGCCGGCAGGCCACCCGGCGCGCCGCGCTGCGGGACCACCAGCGGTTGCTCGACGCCATTCGGGACGGCAACGCCGAACGGGCCGAGCGGATCGCCCGCGAGCATCTCACCGCAGACCGCGGGCAGACGCTCGCCCTGGGTGCGGGGAGAACCATTGAGGCCAACAAGATCTCGACGCAGAGGAGCACACAGTGACGCAGATCGATTCCCGTGACGACCGGGTGCGCTTCGACGTCGACTACGACTCGAGGATCGCCACGATCACGCTGGACAACCCGAAGCAGCGCAACTCCTATGACGCCGCCATGCGCGAGGCGGTCGGCCGCTGTCTGGACATGGTGGCCGAGGACGACGATCTGACCGTCGTCCTGCTGCGCGGCGCCGAGGGCGTGTTCTCCACCGGCGCCGACATGAACAACGCGTACGGCTGGTACGGCGAGCGGGCCGACGGAACCAAGCGCGAAGAAGAGTCGGCAAAGAAGCGGCCCAGTCAACGGCGACGACTCACGGTGGACCGCAAGTCATTCGGCTTCTACCACAACCTGATGGGATTCCCGAAGATCACCGTCGGCGAGATCGGCGGCTATGCGCTGGGCGGCGGTTTCGAGATGGCGCTGATGATGGACATCTCGGTGATCGCCCGCGACACCCGCATCGGCATGCCGGCCACCCGGTTCCTCGGGCCGGCACTGGGCAGCCTGCACATGTTCTTCCACCGACTGGGTCCGGTATTGGCACGGCGGATGCTGCTCACCGGGGACATCATCGAAGCCGCTGAGATCGAGCACCTCGGCATCTTCACCGAAACCTGTGCACCCGAAGCGGTTTCAGCGCGGGCCGAGTACTGGGCGCAGAAGGCGGCGAAGATGCCGGCCGACGGCGTGGTGATCGCCAAGGAGGCGTTTCGCCTCGTCGAGCAGAGCCAGGCCTACCAGGGCGAAGAGGTGTGCAGCTACCTCTTCCACGCGTACGGAACGAACCTGCAGTTCGCCCCCGGGGAATTCAACTTCGTCAAGACGCGGGCACAGGTCGGCACCAAGGAGGCGTTCCGGTTGCGCGACGAGCACTTCCACGTGCCCGAGCCTGAGGTTCCCTAACCCTTGCGGGACTTGCCGGCCTTCTTGCCCTCGGCGATCTGGCGCTCGACGTTGTCCAGGATGCACGTCAGCCCGTATTCGAAGTTGGTGTCGTCGGCGGCGCCGATCCGGTGACCCTCGCGGCTCACCTGCGCCAGCAGCGGGGCAGCCTCGGCGTCGTAGACCATCGTCTCCTCGAAGTCGCCCGGACCGTTGTTGGCGGCCCGGTTCTTCTCGTAGAGACGTTGCAACACAACCGAACCGCGGACGTGCAGGGACACCGCCGAGTAGGCGTCGAACGCCTGCTCCGCGGTCAGCCCGGCCTGGACCAGGTTCTCCACGGCCAGTTCGACCTCCTGCACGCCGAGTTGGGCGGCCCGCGGCGACAGCGCCGATCGGATGAGGACCAGATCGGACAGGATCGGATTGCTCAGGAACGACTTGCGCATGTCCCGGGCGTGGTTGCCCAGCGTCCTGCGCCAGTCGGCGGCATCCACATACGGTGTGGCGACCGCGAATTCGCGCAACGCGCGGTCGGTCATCGCGTTGAGCAGATCGTTCTTCTTGCGGAAGTACCAGTAGATGCTGGTGACCCCGACGCCGAGATGCTTGCCCAGCAACGGCATGCTCAGGTTGTCGATCCCGACTTGCTCGGCGAGGTCGAAAGCGCCCTCGATGATGTCGTTGGGATTGATCGAGCCGCGCTCGCGGCGTTGCCGCTTGGGCGCGGTCGCCTGCTTTGCCACTGCACTACCTCCAATAAATCCCCGAGCACGCCGAAGCCGTCAACCTTACCGGCAGCCATCCGGTTCGCGACTCCGCGCGCACGCGGCTGAGATCAGGAACACAGCGGCCCAGCCAGCACGGAGACGCCCCGAAGGGCGATACCGAAACACCTATCGTAATCGTTTCGGGTAGGGTACGGGGGTATTTCGTTTCGCCGCGCCGATGCGAAGGGGTCGATACCGGATGGATCTCGGACTCGCGGGCGCGAAGGCCGTCGTGGTCGGCGGCAGCGATGACTTCACCTGAGAGGGCGCGATGGCAACCGCTTCCGAAGCCCGGGATTGGGCCCGCACCGCGTTGCGCGGCATCGGCGACTCGCTGTACACCCCGTTTTCGGGTCCCGACGGTGACGACGTCGACTGGGACGCCTACCGCACCCTGGTGCGGCACTGCGTGGCCGGGCTGGGACACGAAATGCTCTGGTGCACAAGCGGCGTCGGCGAGTTCTGGGCCCTCACCATCGACGAACGCAAACGCCTGCTGGAGGTGGCCGTCGAGGAGGGCCGCGCCGCCAACCCGGATCTGGTGGTGCAGGCGTGCACTGCGGCCACTCGGCCAAGGACTGCCTGGAGCTGACCCGGCACGCCCAGCAGGCCGGCGCCGACATCGTCTACATCCAGACTCCGATGATGGAAACCCATAGTGGGGAAGGGGTTCTGCGTTTCTTCCGTTACGTCGCCGACCGCACCGACATCGCGCTGGGCATGTTCAACTCCCCGTCGTCGGGTTACGTCCTGACCGCGGCCGAGAGCGGCCGCATCTACGACGAGATCCCCGCCGTCTGCGCCACCAAGGAGGGCGCCTTCCGGCCGCAGAACAGCCGCCGGCTGCACGAGCTCGCGCCCGGTCTGGTGATCTGGGAATGCGACCTGACCGTCTACCGCGCGGGCTGGCTGCGGGCCGGCATCGTGTGTCCGGCGCAGCTGGGCACCGTCGGCTATCTGCACGAGACACCGCAGCGCAAGGTTCTGACGCCGTACTGGGAGCTGATCTACGACGACAGACTGCTCGAGGCGATGGACTACGCGCGGGATGTCGGGATGGATCAGTTCGACCTCGACATGGCCGGCGCGTTCGTCTGCTATCCCGGACGGCCGGACTACTTCACGCACTGGGGCGGGGCCTTCAAACACGCGGCCGCGGTACTGGGTTTGCCGGTCGGGGACCATCCGGATTCGCGGGCGCCGCAGGCGATCCTGCCGGACGCGGTGAAAGGGCAGATCGAATCCGCCTACCGGCGCCTCGGGTTGGTGGAAACAGCCTAACCAGAAGCGGTTTCGGACCGGTCGGGCGCAGCTTGCAGAATGCGCTACCGATAGGTATACAGTATGAGTAATCAACACCGGGAGGATCAGCCGCGATGAGCGTTGCCGAGGACGTGCGGCCCGCGCCGCTGCTCTACGAGGTTCGGGAATCCGGCGTCGCGATCCTGACGTTCAACCGCCCGGAGCGGATGAACTCCTGGGGCGGGCCCATGGTCGCCGAGTTCTACCGGCACATCGACATCGCCGAAGCCGATCCGCACGTCCGCGTCATCGTCATCACCGGATCCGGTCGCGCCTTCTGCGCCGGCGCCGACATGGGCGGTCTGGACGCCATCTCCGAGGTGACCGTCGACTCGGCCAGCAAGACCGACGTCAGCACCATGGTCGCCGCCCGGCATCCATACTTCCTGACCCAGCTGACCAAGCCCGTCATCGCCGCGATCAACGGCGCGGTCGCCGGCATGGGCCTGTCGCAGGCATTGATGGCCGACATCCGGTTCGCCGCCGCCGGCGCAAAGTTCACCACCTCGTTCGCCCGCCGCGGACTGGTCGCCGAGTACGGCATCTCCTGGATTCTGCCCCGGCTGGTGGGCTGGGCCACGGCCACCGAACTGCTGCTGTCCGGACGAACCTTTCTGGCCGAGGAGGCCGCCGAGCTCGGCCTGGTCAAGGAAGCGGTCCCGCGCGACGAGTTGATGGACCGGGTGCTCGCCTACGCCGACGACATGGCGATCAACTGCGCGCCCAGTTCGATGGCGATCATGAAGCGGCAGCTGTACGCCGACGCCGGGATGGCCATCGTCGAAACCAGCGAAAAAGCCGAGAAACTCATGCACGATTCGATGCAACGCACCGACTTCATCGAGGGCATCACGGCCTTCTTCGAGAAGCGCCCGCCGAACTTCCCGCCCATGCCGGGCGCACTGCAGGACTGACCCGAAAGGATTCTCAGCGATGACCACTCTGGAGAAACCAACGCCGGCGAAGCTGGACTACGAGGCGATCGACGTCGACAACCACTACTACGAGACCACCGACGCGTTCACCCGGCACCTGCCCAAGGAATTCCGCAGCCGCGGTGTGCAGATGGTGCAGGACGGCAAGCGGACGCTGGCGGTGTTCGGCGGCGTCGTCAACCACTTCATTCCCAACCCGACGTTCGACCCCATCATCGAGCCGGGCTGTCTGGACCTGCTGTTCCGCGGCGAGATTCCCGAGGGCGTAAACCCGGCCTCGCTGATGAAGGTGGACCGGCTCGCCGACCATCCCGAGTATCAGAACCGCGACGCCCGGGTGAAGATCCTCGACAAGCAGAACCTGCAATCGGTGTTCATGCTGCCCACCTTCGCCTGCGGCGTCGAGGAGGGCCTCAAGCACGACATCCCCGCCACCATGGCGTCGCTGCACGCGTTCAACCAATGGCTGGACGAGGACTGGGGTTTCGACCGGCCCGACCACCGCATCTACAGCGCGCCGATCATCTCGCTGGCCGACCCGGAGCAGGCGGTGCAGGAGGTCGACTACGTCCTGGGCAAGGACGCGAAGATGGTCTGCGTGCGGCCCGCGCCGGTGCCCGGTGTGGTCAAGCCGCGGTCATTGGGCGACCCGCTGCACGACCCGGTGTGGGCGCGGCTGGCCGAGGCCGGCATCCCGGTCGTCTTCCATCTGTCGGACTCCGGCTACATGGCGATCCCGGCGCTGTGGGGCGGCAGCGGTGTGTTCCAGGGATTCGGCAAGCGCGATCCGCTCGACATGGTGATCATGGACGACCGTGCCATCCACGACACCCTGGCCTCGATGATCGTGCACCAGGTGTTCACCCGGCATCCCAAGCTCAAGGTGGTGAGCATCGAGAACGGCTCGTACTTCATCTACCGATTGATCAAGCGGCTCAAGAAGTCTGCCAACAACGCGCCCTACCACTACAAGGAAGATCCGGTGGAGCAGCTGAAGAACAACGTCTGGATCGCGCCGTACTACGAGGACGACGTCAAGCTGCTCGCCGAGACGATCGGGGTGGACAAGATCCTGTTCGGCTCCGACTGGCCGCACGGCGAAGGGCTGGCCGACCCGACCTCGTTCACCGCCGACATTCCGCAGTTCCCCGAGTTCAGCTACCAGGACACCCGAATGGTGATGCGCGACAACGCACTCACGCTGCTGGGCTTAGATGGCTGAGTGGACCCTGGGTGCCGTACTCGACGCCATCGCGGAGGCGGTGCCGGATCGGGTGATGACGGTCTCGGGGGACCGGCGCAGCACCTACGCGGAGACCGCTGACCGGACCCGACGGCTGGCGAACTTCCTGGCGCACAGAGGGTTCGGCGCGCACAAAGACCGTACTGAACTGCAGAACTGGGAGTGCGGACAGGACGTAGTCGCGCTGATCATGCACAACGACCTCTACCCGGACATGGTCCTGGCGTGCCTGAAGGCCCGGGTGGTGCCGGTGAACGTCAACTATCACTACACCCCGCGCGAGGTCGGTGAACTGCTGGCGTACCTCGGTCCACGGGGCGTCATCTACCACCGGGCGCTGGGCGCGAAGTTCGCCGACGTGCTGCCCGGTGGTGCCGAATTGTTGATCTCGATCGACGACGGCAGCGACCTTCCAGAGCTGCCCGGCGCGGTCAGCCTCGACGACGCCCTGGCCGCCGGAGACGAGGACGCGGACATCCAGGCGTCCCCGGACGATCTGTTGATGGTTTGCACCGGGGGCACCACCGGCCGGCCGAAGGGTGTGATGTGGCGCCAGGGTGACATCTACGTGTCGTCGATGAACGGCGCCGACCATGGCAAGGTCACGGAGATCCACGACAAGGTGATCAACCACGGGCCGCCCTGGTTCGCGGTGTCGCCCCTGATGCACGCCGCCGGGATGTGGACGGCCTTCTCGGCGGTACTCAACGGGCAAACCGTTGTGCTGCAGGACACTTCGCGCAAGTTCGACCCCGCCCACGTGCTGCGGACCGCCGAGCGGGAGAAGGTCGGTCTGATGACGATGGTGGGCGACGCCTACGCCGGACCGATCGTCGAGGAACTGGGCCGGCGGTCCTACGACCTCTCGTCGCTGTTCGCCATCGGCACCGGCGGCGCGGGCACCAGCCTGAAGAACCAGCAGGGCCTGCTCGAGCACCTGCCGAACATCACGGTGATCAACGGGTACGGCTCGTCGGAGACCGGCAACATGGGCTTCGGGCACAACCAGCGCGGCAGCCACACCGACACGTTCACCTTCCGCGAGGGCGGCATGGTGCTGGCCGAGGACTACTCCCGGTTCCTGCAGCCCGGCGAGGCCGAGGTCGGCTGGTCGGCGCGCACGGGACGAATTCCGTTGGGCTACTTCAACGACCGCGACGCCACCATAAAGACCTTCCCGGAAGTGGACGGCATCCGCGTGGTGATCTCCGGCGACCGGGCCGCCCTCGAGCCGGACGGCACGCTGCGACTGTTCGGCCGAGACTCCCTGGTGGTCAACACCGGCGGCGAGAAGGTGTTCGTCGAGGAGGTCGAGGAGGTGCTGCGCAGTCACCCGGATGTGGCCGACGCCCTGGTGGTCGGCCGGGAGAGCTCGCGCTGGGGCCAGGAGGTCGTGGCCGTCGTCGCGCCGCGTGCGGGTGCCCATGTCGAGTCCGATGCGCTCTATGACTGGTGCGCCGCGCACATGGCGAAGTTCAAGGTGCCCAAGGAGTTTCTGATCGTCGACAAGGTGCGGCGCCTCGGCAACGGCAAGGCCGACTACCGGTGGGCCAGGGAGATTGCCGCCCAAGAACTCTCGGCCAAGGAGTGAGATGACGCAACGTGTGATCGATTGTCTGGTGAACGTGCACTTCGGCGAGACCGAAGTGCAGCCGCAGTTCATGACGAAGGTCCGCGACGACTACTTCAAGGGCCCGAAGTCGATGTTCGACCCGGTGGACATGGGCGAGTTGATCGACGAGATGGACGAGCACGGCGTCGAGAAGGCCGTGCTGATGGACAACCTGACCAAGCCGTCGGTGACTGCCCGCAAGTTCGTCGAGGCGCGTCCGGATCGGTTCGCGCTGGCGATGGGCGGGATCAACCTGCTCAAGCCGATGCCGTCGCTGCGCGAGCTGACCGCCGTGGCCGCCGACCTGCCGGTGGTGTATACCGTTGTGGGCCCGAGCTTCTGGGGCGACGGACAGTATCCGCCGAGCGACGCCGTGTACTATCCGCTGTACACCAAGTGCGCCGAGATCGGTCTGCCGCTGTGCGTCAACACCGGTCTGCCCGGGCCGCCCATCCCCGGCGAGGTCCAGAATCCCATCCACCTCGACCGGGTGTGCGTACGGTTCCCGGAACTGAAGCTGTGCATGATCCACGGCGCGGATCCGTGGTGGGACATCGCGATCCGGATGCTTATCAAGTACCAGAACCTGCGCCTGATGACCTCGGCGTGGTCGCCCAAGCGGCTGCCGGAGTCCCTGCTGCACTTCATGCGCACGCGAGGCCAGAACAAGGTGATCTTCGCCTCCGACTGGCCGGTGCTGCGCCAGCACCGCGTCGTTCCCGAGGCCACCGCACTCGAGCTGCCGGCCGAGGTGCTCGACAACTACCTGTACGACAACGCCCACAAGTTCTTCTTCAACCGGGAGCAGTGACGCATGGACCGCTACGAACTACGGCGGCTGGACTACAGCCTCACCGAGGACCACAAGGATCTGCAGGCGGCCTATCGCCAGCTGTTCGACAGCCACTGCTCGATCGAGACGGTCTGGGCCGCCGAGGAAACCGGCTATGACAAGAGTCTGTGGGAGCGGCTGTGCGCCATGGGCGCCACCACGATGGCCATCGGCGAGGAAGCCGGCGGTGACGGAGCCACTCTGGTCGACCTGACCCTGGTGGCCGAGGAACTCGGCCGCGCGCTGGCACCGGTGCCGTGGATCGACCACGTCGTCGCGGTCCGGCTGTGGGAACGCCTCGGCGGGGTGGACCCCGAAGCGGTGGCGGGCACCCGTATCGTCGCACTGGATCCGCGCCTGGAGGTCAGCACCGGGCGGCGGCTGATCGGCTCGGGCGCGATCGCCGACCAGATCATCGTCCGCGACGGCGACGACATCGTGCTGCTTGGATTCGACGCGCGGCCCGACCGGGTGACCAACCTGGCACGGTTGCCGATGGCGTGGGTCGACCCGGCCGCGGCCGACCGCCGCGTGGTCCTCGGCTCCGGTCCGGATGTGGTCGCCGAATATGCTCGCGCCCTTGACGAATGGCGGGTGCTGACCGCCGCCGCGTTGGCCGGCCTGGTCGAGCAGACCATGACGATCGCCGCGGAGTTCGCCAAGACGCGCTACACCCTGGGTGTGCCGATCTCGACGCTGCAGGCGATCTCCCACCCGTTGGCCAACATGGCGATCGTGGTGCAGGGCGGCCGCAACCTGTCCCGGCGGGCCGCCTGGTTCCTGGACAACGAACCCGACGAACGACCGGAACTGGCCGGCTGTGCGTTCGTGTTCATGGCCGAGGAAGCCGCCAAGGCCGCGACGATGGCGGTGCACATCCAGGGCGGCCTCGGCGTCTCGGCCGAGGCGGCCGCCACCGCCTATCTGATCCGGGCGCGCGGCTGGCCGCTGGCCGGCGGCGACCCGGGCATCACCGCCCGGCACGTCGCCGAGATCGTCGCAACCCGTGAAGCCGCTGCCGAGTAGGACGAAACACCATGGATTTCAGCACAGTTGAACTCTCGACGGAGGATCGGGCCTTCCGGGACGAGGCCAGGCGCTTCCTCGCCGAACAGGTCACCGACGAGGTGATCCGGCACGACCGCGAGACCGGGGACAATTTCCACGAAGGCGTCCACCTGGCGCTCGGCGCGGCCGGCTACCTGAAGGGTGAGTGGACACCCGAACCCGACGGTGGGTTCACCCGCGTGCGCCGGCGGATCTGGGAACTGGAGAAGCGCCGCCACCACGTGCCGTGGGTGACCTGGGGGACAACGGCTTTGGTGGCCCGGGCGGTGCAGGCGTTCGGCAAGCCGGAACTGGTCGAAGACGTCATGCCGAAGGTGTTCAGCGGCGAGGCCCGGATGTGCCTGGGCTACACCGAACCCGAAGGCGGATCGGACATCGCCACCTGTAAGACCCGCGCGGTCCGGGACGGCGATCAATGGGTGATCAACGGTTCGAAGATGTTCACCACGGGCGCGCACAACTGCCAGTACGTCTTCCTCATCACCAACACGGACCCGGACGCGCCGAAACACAAGAGCCTCACCATGTTCCTGGTGCCGCTGGACACCCCGGGCATCGAGATCCAGGGCATCCGGACCATCGACGGTGACCGCACCAACATCGTCTACTACAGCGACGTCCGCGTCGACGACAAGTACCTGCTCGGTGAACCCAACGGCGGTTGGACCGTGCTGCGCGGACCGCTGGACGCCGAACACGGCAACGTCGCGGCCAATAACGACGGACTACAGGACCCGGCGATCATGGCGCATCAGGCCGGCTTCATGGTCGACGCCCTGGATACTGCGGGCGGTGTGGTCGGCAGGCCCGGACCGGACGGAACGCGTCCGGTGGACGACGGGTCGGTGGCCTACCGACTGGGCCGCAGCATCGCGAAAATGGAAGCGTGCCTGAGCACGCCGAGCATCTTCGGCCGCGTTGCGCAGGCGCAGACCATGCGTGACATCGCCCCGGATGTCATGGATATCCTCGGTACCGCGTCGCTGCTTCCGGTCGACACCGACGGGGCCGTGGACGCCGGCAAGTCGGAGTACATCTACCGCTTCGCCCCACTGGCCGGCATCTACGGCGGGTCACTGGAGGTGTTCCGCAATATGATCGCGCAGCATGTGCTCGGGCTCGGCAAGCCGAACTACTCGCCGCCCAAGCCGAAGGCGTCCTAGCTCCAGCCGCGAGCGTGCACCCTTGCGCGTTTCCGCTGTCTTGGAATGCATAGCGATGCACGCTTACCGAGTGTTGAAGGTAGGCATCAGGTGGCCGGCAGCGGCTGCGGATAGACCGTCGGCCAGCCATCGATGACCAGGCATGCGACACCGTACTGGGCCAGCAGTGTCGCGGCGGCGACACCGGTGGGCCCGGCCCCGACGATTGCCACCGGAGTGCGGTGAACGGTGTTGCTATTCAACGGGGCTCACCGGTACCGGACGACATTGCGCTGGGCGCCGAGGTCGATCACCCCGTCGTCGGTGGCGACGCGGGCCTCGACGACGTCCCCGTCCGCGAGGTACTTCGGATTGCCGCTCTGGCGTTTGAAGAACGCCTTCCACTTCAGCGCCGGCGGCAGCAGCGAGCCGATCATCTCTATCGGTTTCGGTGGGGCGCTCAGCGCGGTGCCGGCCGGGGTGCCGGTCAGGATCAGATCGCCGGCCGAGAGGTCCTGGAATCGCGTGAGCGACTGCAGCGCCTGCAGCGGCGGATAGATCATGTCGCCGGCGACGCGCATGTCCTGACGTAGTTGGCCATTGACGCGCAGCTGTAAACGCAAGTTCCCGAAGCGTTTCCAGTCCTCGCGGTCCAGCAGCACCAGGGTCGGGCCGACCGGGGTGAAGCTGGGGTAGGACTTGGCCTCGTAGAACTGGGTCTGCGGCAACTGGACGTCGCGGGCCGAGACGTCGTCGGTCACCACCAGACCTGCCACCACATCGGGAAGGTCTGCCGCGGTGAGGGTGGAACCGGCCGGGGTGTCCCGACCGACGACCAACCCGATTTCGACCTCGTAGTCCAGGAACCGGACATGGCCGGGTTTGACGATGTCGGCGCGGGGCCCGGTGATCGAGGCCGAGGACTTGCGAAAGAAGGTCAGCGGAATGGTTTTCGGATCCATTCCGGAGTCGGTGACGTGGGAGGCGTAGTTGGTCATCTGGGCGATCACCCGGCACGGCGTGCTGACCGGAGAGAGCAGTTCGAGGCTGTCCACCGGAACCGTGCCGGCGGTTGACGAGGCGGCGGCAATCGCAGTCTGGTCGGCCAGCAGTTCGCCGGTGGTGGTGGCGCTGGTCGTGATCGGGGCTGCGCCGCTGGGGGTTTGAACCCACCAGCCGTCGGCCGTGCGCAGGATCGAAATCGTCATGAACGGGCTACTTTCAACAGGCCGAGGAGGCGGTGCAGGTCGAATTCGTTGTTCTCACGCAGGCCGGTCAGCATGCCGCCGGCCTCGCCGCGTAGGTGCCGTGGGCTGGTGCCCAGGAAGTCGCCGGTGGCCGGTGGACCCCACTGGGCCAGACCGGAGGCGGTGAACGGCGCCCACCCGGGTTCGACGGTGTTGTCGAACACGTCGCCGTCGGTGAAGTGTTCCATTAGCAGGCCGTCCGGGTCGCGCCAATAGTCGAAGATCTGGCTGCCCTGGATGTGCCGTCCGATGCCCCAGGACCGTTGGTAGCCGGCGTCTTTGAGGTGTTCGCCACCCGCGGCCAGTGCGTCGAGATCGCACACCTGGAACGCGGAGTGCACGTACCGGTCGGTGGGGCCGAGCGTCATCGCCAGCGTGTGGTGATCGGTCGGGGTGGCACCACGGTCGCAGCGGATGAAGCTCATGGTCGGACCGCGGTCGCGTTGGCCCGGGAAGTAGAGGAAGTCCGAGACGATCAGGCCGAGGTGGTCGAGGTACCAGTCCAGTGCCGCAGTGTATTTCGTGGTCTGGAGTACGACGTGGCCGAGCCGTTGAACCGTGGCCGGCGCCCGGTGTGGCCGCTGCGTGGCGTTGGTGCGTTCGACGATGTGTCCGAAGTTGAAGGTGTGCGGTGACTGAGCGGGCATGGACTCCAGCGGATGGGTGTTGGCGACGACCCTGACCGCCAGCCCGCTGGGATCGGCCAGGTCGACGGCGATGCCGCCCACCGATTCCGGCAGGGGACGAACGCGGGCGCCGACAGCATCGGCGAGGTGCGATACGTCGGCCTGCTCGGCTGCGGCGAATGCCAACCCGCGCAATCGGCTGGTGTCGCCGCGGCGGACGATCACGCACGGGGAGCCGGCATCGCTGCCGCGCAGCATCAACTCGGTGTCGGTACGCAGCGCGGTGGCGAAGCCGAAGGCGTGGGCGAAGGCCTCGGTCCGGTCGAGGTCGGGCTTGTCGAACTCCAGCCAGGCGAGGTCGGCGACCTTGATGACGGGGTTGGCCGACCGGCCGGGGTGCTCACCCCTGCGCACACCATCCATGACGCGCCCTCCTTCCTGCGGGTAGCTCTATTGAACAATAGTGTTCAAAATAGATCAATAGTGTGCGATGATGGCGAGCATGACGGCGACAGTCTCCAGGGCCACAGACCCCTCGACGATGTCCGCAACGGAGCGCCGGATCGTCGACGCCGCGCTGCGCCTGTTCGTGGCCAAGGGCACGACGGACCTGACCGTCAGTGAGTTGGCCGCCGAGGCCGACGTCGCCCGCGGCACCCTCTACCGCTACCTGGACTCGATGGAGACGCTGTTCGATCGCGTCGTAGCCCACTTCGGCGCCGAACTGCATCAGCGGGTGTCCGACAGCTTCGACTCCATCGACGACCCGGCCACCCGACTGGCGACCGGAGTGCGCATGTGGATCCGCTACGCGCACGACAATCCCGGCATGGGCCGCTTTGCCGTGACGTACGGGCAGACGGCAGAGACGCTGCGCGGAGTCCTGGCCGGCCCCACCATGCACGACCTCGAAACCGGCTTCGCCAGTGGGAGATTCATGAGCGATGCCTCGATGGTCCCCAGCATCGCCGCGCTGATCATCGGCGCCACCATCAGTGCGATGTGGATGGTTCTGGAAGGTCACCAAACGTGGCGCGAGGCGGGCTCGGCCACCGCCGAACTGCTGCTGCGCGCACTGGGCATCGAGCCCGCCGAAGCCCATGACATCAGCCGAATCCCACTGCCGAACCTACGTCCGGCGTGATTGGCAGGAGGACCGCAATGCTGCTTCCGCTTGCCCCAGAACCATTCACGGTTCCGACCGACCGCGACATGCTGCCGTCCGAACGCCGAGAGTTCGTCCGCACGCATCGGACATGCGTGTTCGGCTACCGACGACGGCACGACGGCCCCGCCATGTCGATCGTGTACTACATCCCGACCGATGACGGGGAACTGCTCGTCTCCACCATGGCCGGGCGCGGCAAGGAACGCGTCGTCGCCCGAGACGGAAAAGTCAGCCTGTGCATCCTCGACGAACGCTGGCCGTTCGCCTACTTGCAGGTCTACGCCGACGCCGTCATCGAGCGCGATCGAGCCCTGACCGTGGACGTGATGATGGCGGTCGCCGGGCGCATGTCCGGTCAGCCGCTTCCCGAAGAAGCCCGCCCGACCGTCGAGGCGATGGCCGTCGACGAGAACCGCGTGGTGGTGCGCTGCCGGCCCTACGCCACATTCGCGCAGCCGCCTCGGCACCTGTACCGAAACGATCAGGAAGAGAAGATCACCCACTGGTTGTCGGGCACCGTGCCCTGGGACGCGCCCGACCCGGCGTAGTCAGTCGGCTCCTACGTTAGTGTCGATCACATTGATGCGGGAAGGGTGTGCGGCATGGCCAACAACATCGAACAGAAGATAACGTTCTGCCGCATCTGTGAGCCGCTGTGCGGAATGGTCGCCACCGTCGAAGACGGCCGGCTGACCGCGCTGCGCCCCGACAAGGACCATCCGCTGTCGTCCGGCTTCGCGTGCCAGAAGGGCATCGCGTTCACCGAGGTGGTCAACGACCCCGACCGGGTCACCACGCCGTTGCGCCGCACCGCCGACGGCTTCGAACCAGTCGGATGGGACGAGGCGATGGCCGACATCGCCGCACGTTTGGGCAAGGTGCTCGACGCGCACGGATCGGGAGCGGTCGGCTGGTACTTCGGCAACCCGGGCGCCTTCAGCTACTCGCATCTGATGTGGGTGGGAATGTTCGTCGCCGGACTGGGTCAAGGCGCGCACATGTTCACCGCCTCGTCGCAGGACATCAACAACCGCCTCGTCGCCAGTCAACTGCTCTACGGCGTACCCACCTCGCTGCCCATCCCGGACGTGTTGCGCACCGACCTGTTGGTTGTGATCGGCGCCAACCCGGTGGTGTCGCACGGCAGTGTGCTGACCGTCCCGCGTATCAAGGACCACATGCACGCGATCGTCAAACGCGGCGGTCGGGTGCTCGTCATCGACCCCCGCCGCACCGAGACCGCGGCACAATTCGAATGGCTCGGAATCGTGCCCGACGGCGACGCATTCCTCTTGCTGTCCCTGCTGCAGGTGATGTTCGACGAACAACTCGTGGACCGGGCCGCCGTCGCCCGGCAGGCAGACGGACTGGACTGGCTGGAGGCGCTGTGCCGCCCGTACCCGCCGGAACAGACCGTGGCGCACACCGGCATCGATCCCGAGACGGTCCGCGGGCTGGCGCGCGATCTGGTCCGGACCCGGCGGGCCGCGGTGTACGGACGGTTCGGCACCAGCGCGGGCCGCAACGGCACGCTGACCACCTATCTGCTGGACGCGGTCAACATCGTCGCGGGCAACGCCGACCGGGCCGGCGGAATGATGCTGGGCGGGTTGGGCATACCGGGTCAGCGCTGGCTGCTGAACCCGCTCGGCGCGGTGTTGCAGCGCGAGTACCGCCGTACCCGGACACGCGTCGGTGACTTCCCGACGGTCCTGCGCTCCGAACCGGCGACCATGATGGCCAAGGAGATCAGCACACCGGGCAAGGGCCAGATCCGGGCGTTGTTCGTCAGTGCCGGCAATCCGGTGCTGTCGGTACCCAACGGCTTGGAACTAGAAGAAGCACTGGAAGGCCTGGATCTCATGGTGGGGCTGGACTTCTACGTCACCGAGACGACGTCACACTGCGACTACATTCTTCCGGTCACCACGATGTACGAACGCGACGACTTCGGCGTCGCCTTCCAGGCGCAGTACGCCTCCCCGTTCCGGCAGGCCACCGAAGCCGTGATCGAGCCCGTCGGACAGGCCCGGCCGGAATGGCAGATCATCGACGACCTGATGGCCCGGCTGGCGGGCCGGTCGGTGCCGTTCAGGGCGCTCGGTCTGGCGCGAAAGGCCTTGCGCCCGTTCGGTTTGAGACCGACGCCACGGCGGATGATCGATGGCCTCATCCGCCTGTCCGAGGGCGGCGACCTGTTCGGGCTGCGACGCAGAGGGCTGACATTCGATCGACTGGTGCGCGACCATCCACACGGGGTGGTCCTCAAGGAGCATGTGGCCGAAGGCACGTTCAAGAACGGCGTCACCCACCGCGGTGGGCGAATGCGGCTGAAACACAACGAGATAGCCGAAGAAATGGAGCGACTGAACGGGCGCGCGGTGCCGGACGGATACCCGATGCGGATGATCGGGATGCGTGAAACCCGTTCGGAGAACAGCTGGATGCACAACGCGCCGCTGCTGATGCGCGGCGGACGCACCCAGCGGGCGGTGCTGCACGTCGACGATGCCGCGGAACTCGGTGTCTCCGACGGCGACGTGGTGACGGTGGCCTCCCCGTGGGGCAGTGTCGAGGTGCCGGTCGAGCTGACCAAGGACATCGTGACCGGCGTCGTCGCGATCCCACACGGCTGGGGTCACAAGGGGACCGGCGGCTGGCAGGTGGCTAACCGGGCCGGCGGCGCCAACGTCAACCAGCTGATGTCCACCGACCCCGCCGACATCGAGGCCATGTCCGGAATGGCCTGGCTGACCGGCATTCCCATCCGGGTCGAGCCGGTCGGCTAGTCGCGCGGCGTGGCCCGGGCGATCATGCGATCGCGCCGGATTCCTTGAGTTCTTCGATGCGATCCCACTCCAACCCGAGTTCCATCAGCACCAGTTCGGTGTGTTCGGAGGCCTGCGGGGCGCGGGTGGTCTCCAGCGGTTCGTGGTTGAACTGCACCGGGCCGCGCACCACCTTGAACGGCTTGCCGCCGGCGGCGGCCTCCACCTCGACGACCATGTCGTTGGCCAGCGCCTGCTCGTCGGTGCCGAGATCGACCAGGCTCTGGAACGGCGCCCACTGTCCCTTCATGGTCTTGAGGTGCTGGCGCCAGTACTCGAACGGCTTGCTGCGGATGGCCTCGGCGATGAGTTGCACTCCTGCGGTGGCGTTTTCGATGAGCGGCATGACATCGCAGAAGCGGGGGTCGTCGGCCAGTTCGGGCAGCCCGAGGTGCTCCCAGGTATCGCGGATGTAGCCGGTCGGGCTGACGATGCACAGGTTGATGATGCCGTCGTCGGAGGTGCGGTAGTTGGCCATGAACGGGTTGACCGAGGTGATGTCGTCGGGCATGAGTGAGCGCATCGTCTCGCCGGTCTCCATGCCCTGGGTGACGCTGGCGCCGGCGGCCCACCAGGCGGTGGACAGCAGCGACACGTCGAGTTCGCACGTCTCGCCGGTGCGTTCGCGGTGGAACAGCGCGGCCGAGATGCCGCCGGCGATGTTCATCCCGCCGATCGAGTCCCCGAAAGCCGGAATGCCCTGGGAGAGTGCGCCATTGATCTGCTCGGGCGTCAGGGCGTGGCCGATGCCGCTGCGGGTCCAGAACGCGGTGCCGTCGAAGCCGCCGGTGTCTCGCTCGGGTCCCTTGTCGCCGTAGGCGCTGCCGCGCGCGTAGATGATGTTCGGGTTCGCCGCCCGGATGTGCTCGACGTCGAACTTGTTCTTCTGCCGCTGTGCCGGCATGTAGTTGGTGAGGAACACGTCGGCGGTCTTGGCGATCTCGTAGAGCACCTGCTGGCCGCCGGGCGTCGACACGTCGACGCCGACGCTGCGCTTGCCGCGGTTGGGATGTTCGATGAGCGGGTGCCGGTCGGGGTCGAGTTGGAAACCGCCCATGTTGATGAAGCCGCGCTGGGTGTCGCCGCGGACCGGGTGCTCGATCTTGATGATGTCGGCGCCCCAGTCGGCCAGGATCGCCCCGGCCGCCGGGACGAAGGTGAACTGGGCGACCTCGAGGACGCGGACGCCCTGCATCGGCTTGAACACTGGGGTCCTCTCTAACGGGCCGCCGTCATGCGGGATGCCCGATGGTCTTGATCTCGAGGTATTCCCGGAATCCCTCGTCACCGTTGCGCCGGCCGAGGCCACTCTGCTTGGTGCCGCCGAACGGGCTGGTGATTCCGAAGTGGCTTCGGCCGTTGACGGTCACGTTACCCGTGCGCAGGCGTCGGGCGATACGAAATGCCCTCTCGGTGTCAACCCCGGTGACTTCGCCCGACAGCCCGTAGATCGAGTTGTTGGCGATCGCGACGGCCTCGTCGTCGGTGTCGTAGGGGATGACCGTGAGGACGGGTCCGAAGATTTCCTCCTGGGCGACCCGGCTGTCGGGGTCGACGTCGGCCAGCAGGGTCGGCTGGGTGAAATACCCGACCGGCAGATTCTCGGGGATGCCGCCGCCGGTGATCAAGCGGGCCCCCGAGTCGATGCCGGACTGGATCAGGCCGAGGACCTTCTGCCGCTGCGTCTCGCTGATCTGCGGGCCCTGCAGCACACCCGGATCCCACGGATCGCCTACCGGGGTGGCCTCCATGGCGGCCTTCAGGATCTCGATGCCTTCGCCATAGCGGCTCCGCGGCAACAGGATCCGGCTGGCCATGATGCAAGCCTGGCCGGACATCACACAGGCGACCATCGCCGCCATCGGCAGACACTTCTCGAACTTGGCGTCGTCGAGCACGATGTGCGCGGACTTGCCGCCGAGCTCCATCATGGTCTTCTTCACCGTCGGCGCCGCGGCCGCCAGGATCGCCCGGCCGGTTGCCGTCGACCCGGTGAAGGTGATCATGTCCACCCGCGGGTCGGCGCTCAGCGCGGCGCCGACCTCGTTGGCGTTGGACACCACCACGTTGAACACACCGGGCGGGATGTCGGTCTCCTCGGCGACGATGCGGCCGAGTTCGGTGCCCGACCACGGGGTCAGCTGCGCCGGTTTGAGCACGACGGTGTTGCCGGCCATCAACGCCGGGGTGCTCTCGGCGACGTTGAGGTAGAACGGCACGTTCCACGGTGTGATCGCGCCGACGACGCCGACCGGGTCGAACGCCAGGGTCCGCCGCGCGGTGCCCATCGGCGCCTTGTGGATACCGGTGTCCTGCAGGTACTCGAATGTCCGGCCGTATTCGGCCCAGTGCCCGACCTCGTCGATCGGGTCCTCGATCTGGCTGCCGGTCACGCTGATCGGGCAGCCCACCTCGGTGACGACGATGCGGCGCAGCCGCTCCTTGTTGCGCTCGAGTGCGTCGCGTAGCTGCATCAGGCAGTGGTAGCGGAACTCGACGTCGCGGGACCAGTCGGTCTCGTCGAATGCCTTGCGCGCGGCGGCGATCGCACGGTCCATGTCGGCGACGGTGCCGTCGGTGGCCTGCCCGACCACCTCCCCGGTGCCGGGATGCTCGACGTCGAACAGCGCACCGGATTCGGTGTGCCGCAGCTCGCCGTCGATCATCATGCGCTGTTCCCCGGCGAGAACCCCTGTCTGGCTGGCGGTTTGGGTCATGCCTCCGCCCCGCTGGCCGCCAGCTGCGGCGGGTTGACCGCGTCGGGATCGGGGTTGGCGATCGGCAGGCCCATGAAGCGGCGGGCGTTGTCGCCCATGAAGTCGTAGGTGCGCCGGACATCCATGCCCTCGGCGTAGCGCCAGAAGCCCTTGGGTTCGGCCAAGCCCTCCGGGTGCGGGTAGTCCGAGCCGAACATCACCTTGTCCCAGCCGACGGTGTTGACCACGTCGGACACACAGCCCTCCCAGAACGGGCTGACCCAGATGTTTCGGCGAAACACCTCGTGTGGATGTTCGGGGAAGTTCTGCGGCATCTTCTTCTGCAGGTCCTCGAAGTCGTTGAACAACGGGAAGATCCAGCCGCTGCCGTTCTCGACGCTGGCGATGCGCAGCTTCGGGAAGCGGGTCAGGGTGCCGTGGCAGATCAGGCTGGTGATCATGTCGGCGATCTCGCGGTGGCCCAGCACCATCCAGCGGAAGGCGCTCATCGCCATGAAGTTCTGGGTGTGCGGAGGTTCCCATTTGTTGACGTAGGAATCCAGCGGCGGGTAGCTGGCGTGCAGCACGATGGGGAAGCCGGCGGCTTCGACGTCACCCCAGAACGGGTCGAACTCGGGGAGGGCGGGGGAGCGCCAACCGCGCAGCCCGTTGACCGGGCCCGGTTTGATGAGTGCGACCTTGGCGCCCTGTGCCAGAACGTATTCCAGCTCGCGCCGCGCGGCATCCACCTCGGAGAGGTTGATGATGGGTGTGGAGTACACCCGGTTCTGGTAGTTGAAATTCCAGTGTTCGGCCATCCACTGGTTGAGCGCGTGGATGATGGCGAGCGTCAGTTCGGGGTCGTCGGCGGTGGCGTGTTCGACCAGGCTGGCCAGCGTCGGGTAGTTGATCGCCTCGACAACTCCTTGGCGGTCAAGCTCTTTGACGCGATCCTCGGGGGTGCGGGTGGCCGCGGGAGCCTCGATGGGCTTGCCCTGCATCTCGCGCAGCGTCTGGCCCTCGGTGTTCTCCCCGGCGAAGAACTTCTCGTGCGCCCCGGGAGCCGCGACCCGTTCGAAGGTCGGGTTGGGGATGAAGTCGCTGACCCGGCCGTTGATGACGATGCGGGTCTGTCGGCCGAACTGGCCGAACTGCACGGCCTGTGCGTACTTCTCCGGCAGGTATTTCGTCAGCGCGTCGGCTGTCTCGTACATGTGCTGGTCGGTGTCGAAGATCGGCGCATCGGTGAACTGCATGGTTACCTCTCTCGCGGGCAGCCACCGAGTTCGGTGTCTAGCCGCCATCGGACCTAGGTGGTCAGTACGGTCGCGGCGGCCGTCCCGGGCGCGCCGTAAAGCTGGGTGAAACCGACCTTGGGGTTGCCCGGCACCTGTCGGTCGCCGGCCTGGCCGCGCAGTTGGCGGACGATCTCGTGGATCTGCCGCAGACCCGACGCGCCGATCGGCTCTCCGTTGGCGATCAGCCCGCCGTCGGTGTTGACCGGCATCGCGCCACCGATCTCGGTGGCGCCGTCGGCCAGCAGCTTCTCCTGGTCGCCGTCGGCGCAGAAGCCGCACTCGGCCATGTGGATGATCTCCGCGCCGGCGTCGGTGTCCTGCAGCTGGATCACGTCGACGTCTTCCGGTGCGACACCGGCCTTTTCGAACGCGGCGCGGGCGGCGTACACGGTGGGCGCGACGTCCTCCTCGACCGGCGCGAACGTGGTGTTGACCTCGTAGGCGCCATAGGTGCGGGTGCGCACCTCGACGGCCTTGAGGTAGACGGGCTTGTCGGTGTACCGGTGGGCGATGTCGGCCCGGCACATGACCACCGCCGCGGCTCCCTCGTCGGGCGCGCAGAACATGTACTGCGTCAACGGGTAGTTCAACATCGTCGAGTTGAGGATCTCCTCGACACTTATCTCCTTGCGGCGGAACGCATTCGGGTTCAGCACACCGTTGCGGAAGTTCTTGTTGGCCACCCGGGCCAGCGTCTCCTGGGAGATGCCGTGGTCGTGGATGTACCTGTTGGCCTTCATGCCGAAGAACTGCGTCGTCAGGTACTGGCCGTTCTCGGCGTACCAGCGTGGCATCCCGACCAGCGCCGGGTCCTCGGTGAACGCCCCCTTGGGATGCTTGTCGAGACCGACGGCGAGGCCGATGTCGTAGTCGCCGAGGCGGATGCCGTCGGCGCAGGCCTTGGCGGCGCTGGCCGCCGTCGCGCAGGCGTTGAACACATTGGTGAACGGGATGCCGGTCAATCCGGTCATCCCGACGATGGCGTCGGGGTTGGCGACGGTCCAGCTGCCTCCGGTGGCGGCCTGGATGTCGCGGTATTCGATTCCGGCGTCGGCCACGGCGGCGAAGATCGCGTCGACGCCCATCTGCATCGCGGACTTGCCCTCGAACCGGCCGAACGGATGCAGGCCGACCCCGATGATGGCCACCTCGTTGACTGCGCTCACGGCATCCCCTTCCGATTCGGCCGCCCAACCGTAACACTTACAGTAGCCTATGTGGTGGCGGCTGACGACTGGCGGGAAGGCTGGGCATCGTGACGGTTTCCGAGGCGGGAAACACCGAGCACAAGGTCACGTTCTGCCGGATCTGCGAGCCGCTGTGCGGGATGATCGCCACGGTCGAGGACGGCCGGCTCACGGCGCTGCGGCCCGACAAGGACCACCCGCTGTCCGCGGGCTTCGCCTGCCCCAAGGGCATCGCGTTCACCGAGGTGGTCAACGACCCGGACCGCGTCACGGTGCCGCTGCGCCGCGGGCCGGACGGGTTCGAACCGGTCAGCTGGGATGCGGCGCTCGACGACATCGCCGGCCGGTTGTCGGGCATCCTGCGCCGGCACGGATCCGGCGCTGTCGGGTGGTACTTCGGCAACCCGACCGCCTTCAGCTATTCCCACCTGATGGCGGTGTTCCCCTTCATCAAGGGCCTGGGCCGGCACTCCCACCTGTTCACCGCGTCCTCGCAGGACACCAGCAACCGGATGCTGGCCAGCCAGTTCCTTTACGGCGCTCCCACGGCGGTGCCCATCCCCGATGTGATGCGCACCGATTTCCTGCTCATGCTCGGCTCCAATCCCGTTGTCTCGCATGGGAGTTTCCTGACGACCCCGCGGATCAAGGACCGCATGCACGACATCGTCAACCGCGGCGGGCGGGTGGTGATCGTCGACCCGCGCCGGACCGAGACCGCCGCGCAATTCGAATGGCAGCCCATCGCCCCCGACGGCGACGCCTTCCTGCTGCTCTCACTGCTGCAGGTGATGTTCGCCGAGGGCCTGGTCGACGCCGACCAGGTGGCACGGCAGGCCGACGGTCTGGACTGGCTGCGTGCCCAGTGCGCCCCGTTCACCCCGGAAGCCACCGCCGAACGCACCGGCATCGATTCCATGACGGTCCGGCAACTGGCCCGGGACCTGGCGGCCTCGCCCCGTGCGGCGGTGTACGGCCGGTTCGGCACCTGTGTGGGCCGTAACCCCACCCTGACCGCGTACCTGATCGACGTCGTCAATCTCGTTGCCGGACAACTGGACAAGCCCGGCGGCAGCGTGTTCGCCACCACCGGCGCGCCGGGGCAGCGGTTCGCCACGATGGCACTCGGAGCGGGGCTGCGGCGGGCCTACCGGCGCAAGCGCTCCCGCATCGGCGGGTTCCCATCGGTCCTCGGGGCCGAACCCGCGGCCATGCTGGCCAAGGAGATCGCCACGCCGGGGACCAACCAGATCCGGGCGCTGTTCGTCAGCGCGGGCAACCCGGCGCTGTCGGTGCCCAACGGCTTGGAACTCGAAGCCGCACTGCCCGGACTCGACCTGATGGTGGGCCTGGACCTCTACGTCAACGAGACCACTGCGCACTGCGACTACGTGTTGCCGGTGACCACGATGTACGAGCGCGACGACTTCCCGGTCACCTTCCAGACTTTCCAGAGCACGCCGTTCCGTCAGGCCACCGAGGCGGTGGTAGCGCCCCGCGGACAGGCGCGCACCGAATGGGACATCGTCGCCGACCTGATGGCGCGGATGTCGCGCCGCCCACCGGTGCTGGCCGCGCTGGTCGGGCTGCGCAGTCTGGTCGAACGAACCGGCCGGCAGTGGCGGCCCCGGCTCATCGCCGACGTGATGATCCGCACGTCGCAGGGCGGCGACCTGTTCGGGCTGCGGCGAGGTGGCCTGAACTTCCGGCGGCTGGTCGGCGAACACCCGCACGGCGTCGTCGTCGACGACCACATCGCCACCGGGGTGCTCGGCGACGTCGTGGTGTACCGACGTGGCCGGATGAAACTGGCGCACAACGACATCGGTGCCGAGATCGCGGCGATCAGCCGGCGCGAGACTCCCGACGAATTCCCGATGCGGCTGATCGGTATGCGCCAGCCCCGGTCGGAGAACTCCTGGATGCACAACTCGCCGATGTTGATGGGGCCGGTGCTCAAACGCGGCGACCGCGCGCACGGCGCCCTGATGAACGCCGACGACGCCGCCGCTCTGGCCATCGCCGACGGCGACACCGTGTGCATCCGGTCGGCGACCGGGGCGATCGAGGTGCCCGTCACGCTGACCGCGGACATCGTCCGGGGTGCCATCGCGGTGCCGCACGGCTGGGGGCACTCCGGCTCCGGCGGCTGGAAGCTGGCCAACCGCGGCGGCGGGGTGAACGTGAACACGCTGATGTCGACCGCGCCCGCCGACGTGGAGTCGCTGGCCGGGATGTCGTGGCTCACCGGGGTGCCGGTGCGGGTGCAGTCGGCCTGAGACGCTGGCGCCGAAGCGGTCGAGTGTACTACTGTAACCATTACAGTTAGGGGACCGACGAAAAGGTGTCAGGAGTGAACTCATGACCACGGCAACGGTGGTGTTCGACCCCTTCTCGGAGGATTTCTTCACCAATCCGTACGACACCTACCGTCGGATGCGCGCGGAGGCGCCGGTCTACTACAGCGAGGAGTACGACTTCTACGCGCTGACCCGGCACGAGGACGTCGCCGCCGCGTTCAAGGATCACGAGACGTTCTCCTCGGCATACGGGGTGGACCTGGCACAGGTCCGCAAAGACCATGTGACCGAACACGGTTCGATCATCGCGATGGATCCCCCGGCGCACCGGCGGATGCGCAGCCTGCTGAACAAGGTGTTCACCCCGCGAGCGATCCAGGACAAGCGGGACCTGGTCGTGGAACTCATCGACAAGCACCTGGCGGCCCTCGACCCGGATGGCTTCGATTTCGTGCAGGACTTTTCCGCGCTGTTCCCCGTCGACGTCATGACGACGATGCAGGGCGTGCCGGACGAGGATCATCAGCAGATCCGGCTGTGGATCGACGACCTGCTGCACCGTGCGCCCGGCGAGGTCGAGATGAGCGAAGCCGGCATGAAGGGCGCTGTCGACATGGCCATCTACTACTACCGGCTGATCAAGAAGCGCCGCGAGGAACTCGGCGACGACCTGTTGAGCAAGCTGATCGAATCGGAGATCGAACGCGAGGACGGCCGGATGGAGCCGCTCGACAACGTCGAGATCACCGAATTCGCAACGCTTCTCGGGGGCGCGGGCGCCGAGACGGTGACCAAGCTGCTCGGCAATGCGGCGGTGGTGTTCGCCCGCTTCCCGGAGCAGTGGCAGTTACTCTTGGACGACCGCAGCAAGATCCCGCTGGCGGTCGAGGAGCTGCTGCGCTACGAGGCGCCCGCGCAGTACAACGTGCGGCGCTCGCTGCGGGAGGTGAACCTGCACGGGGTGACCATCCCGGTGGGCAAACCGGTGTTCCTGGTGGGCGGTTCGGCCAACCGTGACCCGGATGCCTGGACCGATCCCGATGCCTTCGATATCGAGCGGGACCGCACCCAGGCGCAGAACCTCGGCTTCGGGTACGGCATCCACAGCTGCCTCGGCGCGGCGCTGGCCCGGATGGAGAGCGCGATCGCGCTGGACCGGATGCTCGACTTCATGCCGCGCTACGAGGTGGACTGGGCCGGTTGCAAGCGGGTCAACATGCAGAACGTGGCCGGGTGGAGCAACGTCCCCGTGCGCGTCATCAGGTGATGCCGCCGAGAGTCACCTTGTTTGCACCTCTTCTCGCGAAACGTGTTCAACAAGTTGACTTTCGGCGTATCAGGACCAGGCTTCGATCAGGGCGTCGATGGTGGTGACGGTCGACAGCAGCGCCAGGGTGTTGTCGATGATCGCCTGCCCGTAGTCCGTCGGGATGCCGGCCACCGCATCGCGCGGCAGGACTACCTCGTAGGCGGCGTTGACGGCGTCCATCACCAGGTTCGGGATCGCCACGTTCAGCGACACCCCGACCGCCACGATGGTCCGTACCCCGATGTTGCGCAGGACGGCGTCGAGGTCGGTGCCGCCCATCGGCCCCAGGCCATGGAAGCGCCGTAACACCAGATCCGTTGGCTCCGGCCCGAATTCGGGCAACAACGTGGCGCCCTCGCTGCCCGGCTCCATCGCGATCGAATGACGGCCGATCGCGAACAGCTTGGCGTTGTGGTTGGAACCCAGGCCGTCGGCGCGGCGCTGCACCAGGCAGTGCACCACCGGCACCCCGGCCGCGCGCGCCACCGGCAGCAGCCGGGCGATGTTGGGCAGCGCCTCCCGGCGTGCCTCCTCGGCCAGCGCCGCCAGGCCGGCGTTCGGGCCGACCACCGCACCCTGCAACTCCTGGGTGACGATCGCGGTGTGGGCCGGGGCGACGAGCTCGGCCAGTATCATCGGAGCGCCCCCCTCACCGATTTCTGCGCCATGGTCGTTCCGTATTGCTTGGATTCAGGCGGTCGCTGCAACGAATGTGGACGGGTCTGACAGTAGTCGGTCGAGTTCTTCGGCGGGGGTGCGCCAGCCGAGGCGTTTGCGGGGTCGGGCGTTGAGTTCGGCGGCGACCTGGTCGAGCCAGCCG
>CAZTAA010000013.1:0-65089 GCA_964611465.1 uncultured Mycobacterium sp.
GCATCCAGCGTCGCGGCATGGCCGACAACTACTGGTCCATGGGCATCCCCGGGCCCTGCGGACCGTGCTCGGAGATCTACTACGACCGCGGCCCCGAATTCGGCATCGAGGGCGGCCCGGAAGCCGACGAGAACCGCTACATCGAGATCTGGAATCTCGTGTTCATGCAGAACGAACGCGGGGAGGGCACCTCCAAGGACGATTTCGAGATCCTCGGGCCGCTGCCGCGCAAGAACATCGACACCGGCATGGGTGTCGAGCGCATCGCCTGCCTGCTGCAGAACGTCGACAACGTCTACGAGACCGACCTGCTGCGCCCGGTGATCGACACGGTGGCGGCGGTGGCGCCCCGCGGCTACAACCAGGGCAACCAGGACGACAACGTGCGCTACCGCATCATCGCCGACCACAGCCGCACCGCGGCGATCATCATCGGCGACGGCGTCACCCCCGGCAACGAGGGCCGCGGCTACGTGCTGCGCCGGCTGCTGCGCCGCATCATCCGCGCCGCCAAGCTGCTCGGCGTCGACCGGCCGATCATGGGCCGGCTGATGGCGACCGTCCGCGACGCCATGGGTCCGTCGTACCCGGAACTGGTCGCCGACTTCGACCGGATCAACCGGATCGCGGTGGCCGAGGAGACGGCGTTCAACCGCACGCTGGTGGCGGGTTCGAAGCTGTTCGAGGACGCGGCGGAATCGACGCGCAAGGCCGGCAAGACCACGCTGAGCGGCAACGACGCGTTCACACTGCACGACACCTACGGCTTCCCGATCGACCTCACCCTCGAAATGGCTTCGGAGGCAGGCCTTTCCGTCGACGAACTCGGCTTCCGCGAGCTGATGGCCGAACAGCGCCGCCGGGCCAAGGCCGACGCCGCGGCCCGCAAGCACGCCCACGCCGACCTCACCGCGTACCGCGAACTGGTCGACGCCGGCCCCACCGAGTTCACCGGGTTCGACGAATTGGCCTCGCAGGCAAGAATTCTCGGCATCTTCGTGGACGGCAAGCGGGTCCCGGTGGTGGCGCACGGCGGTCGTGACCATGTCGCCGAACGCGTCGAGATCGTGCTCGACCGCACCCCGCTGTACGCCGAATCCGGTGGCCAGATCGCCGACATCGGCACCCTGACCGGCGTCGGTGGCACCGCCAAGGCGCAAGTCACCGATGTGCAGAAGATCGCCAAGACGCTGTTCGTGCACAGCGTCACCGTCGAGTCCGGCGAGTTCGTCGAGGGCGACACCGTCACCGCCGCGGTCGACGCGAACTGGCGCCACGGCGCCACCCAGGGCCACTCGGGAACCCACATGGTGCACGCCGCGCTGCGACAGGTGTTGGGCCCCAACGCCGTTCAGGCCGGCTCGCTGAACCGGCCGGGCTACCTGCGGTTCGACTTCAACTGGCAGGGTCCGCTGAGCGAGCAGCAGCGCAGCGAGATCGAGATCGTCGCCAACGAGGCGGTGGAGGCCGACTTCCAGGTCAACACCTTCCACACCCAGTTGGACAAGGCCAAGGCGATGGGCGCGATGGCGCTGTTCGGCGAGGCGTATCCGGACGAGGTCCGCGTCGTCGAGATCGGCGGCCCCTTCTCGCTGGAACTGTGCGGCGGCACGCATGTGCACAACTCGGCGCAGATCGGGCCGGTCACCATCCTGGGCGAGTCGTCGATCGGCTCGGGGGTGCGCCGCGTCGAGGCGTACGTCGGCCTGGACTCGTTCAAGCACCTGGCCAAGGAGCGCGCACTGATGGCCGGCCTGGCGTCGTCGCTGAAGGTGCCCTCCGACGAGGTGCCCGCCCGGGTCGCCAATCTGGTGGAGCGGCTCAAGGGCGCCGAGAAGGAACTGGAGCGGATCCGGCTCGCCACGGCCCGCGCAGCCGCGGTGAATGCCGCCGCAGGAGCCGAGCGGGTCGGTAACGTCCGTCTGGTGGCCCAGCGGATGTCCGGTGAGATGACGGCCAACGATCTGCGTTCCCTGGTCGGCGACATCAAGGGCCGGCTCGGCGCCGAACCCGGCGTGGTCGCGCTGATCGCCGAAGGGGACAACGGCACGGTGCCCTACGTGGTCGCGGTGAACGACGCCGCACGCGAACTCGGGTTGTCCGCCGGCGACCTGGTCCGGCGGCTTTC
Organism: uncultured Mycobacterium sp.; assembly: GCA_964611465.1. Classification (GTDB taxonomy): domain Bacteria; phylum Actinomycetota; class Actinomycetes; order Mycobacteriales; family Mycobacteriaceae; genus Mycobacterium. Next base: position 2,129 of record CAZTAA010000013.1, read on the forward strand.
CGCGGCGGTCGACGGGCGGGGCGGCGGAAAGCCGGACCTGGCCCAAGGTTCGGGCAAGAACGCGGCGGGTATCGACGCCGCGCTCGACGCCCTGCGGGCCGAGGTCGCCCGGGGCTGACCGAGTGACCTCCTGCGAAGCACGGGTGCCCGACCGCCCCGGTCCCGATGACCCGGGTCGCGGCAGGAGGCTCGGCATCGACGTCGGCACGGTCCGCATCGGGGTCGCCGTCAGCGATCCGGACGCCGTGCTGGCCACCCCGGTCGAAACCGTGCGACGGGACAAGACCGGGCGGCACCTGCGCCGGCTGGTGGCGCTGGTCGACGAGTACGGCGCCGTCGAAGTGGTCGTCGGGTTGCCGCGCACCCTGGCCAACCGGGCGGGTTCCTCCGCGGCCGACGCCGTCGACCTCGCCGACCGGTTGGCGGACCGAATCGCCCCGGTGCCCGTCCGGCTGGCCGACGAGCGCCTCACGACCGTGACCGCACAGCATTCCTTGCGTGCCGCCGGCGTTTCCGCCAAGGGTCAGCGCGCCGTCGTCGACCAGGCGGCCGCAGTGGCGATCCTGCAGAGCTGGCTCGATCAGCGGCGCGCCCAGCTGCCGCAGTACCGGGAGGCCGACGATGGCTGAGTACGACGGCGCGCCGCGACGGCGTCGGATGGACCGCACCGCCCGGGCCCGCGCGGTCCGCCTGCGCAGGCGTCGTCGCACCCTGGGCCTGCTGACACTGATGGCACTGGGCGTGATCATCACCGCCGCCGTGCTGCTGGTCGGCAACCTGTGGGGCGGCAAGTCAGCCGATTTCGCCGGCGGCGGCGACGGTAAGAGCGATGTGCTCATCGAGGTGCACCCGGGCGACACCACCGCGGCGATCGGCAAGACGCTGGTCGACCAGAATGTGATCGCCGACGCCGAACCGTTCGTCACCGCGGGGCTGAAAAACGATGAGCTACAGGCGATTCAGCCCGGGTTCTACAAGGTGCGCACCGAGATCTCGGCCGACAGCGCCATCGCCAAGCTCGTCGACCCCGCCAACCGGAAGGGCAAGCTGACCGTCCCGGAGGGCCGGCAGCTCGACGACATCACCGACCTGCGCAACAACAAGGTGACCGAAGGGGTGTTCACGCTGATCGCGCAGGCCAGCTGTGTCACCCTGAACGGCACCGAAAAGTGCGTCTCCGCAACAGATCTCAAGGACGTGGCCACCAATGCGAGCCCGCAGGACCTCAACGTCCCGGACTGGGCCATGGAATCGGTCACCAAGATGGGCGGCGACCACCGCCGGCTCGAGGGTCTCATCGAGGCCGGCACCTGGAGCTTCGACCCGACCGGCACCCCCAAGCAGATCCTCGCGTCGCTGATCCAGACCAGTGCCGACCACTACGCCGCCAACGGCCTGTCCGAGGCCGCGCAGGCGACCAACATGACGCCCTACGAGATCCTCACGGTCGCCTCGCTGTTGCAGAAGGAGGCCAAGCCCGACGACTTCGCGAAGGTGGCGCAGGTCATCTACAACCGGCTCAACGAACCCCAGCGCCTCGAGTTCGACTCCACGGTCAACTATCCCCTCGACCGACAGGAGGTGGCGACCACCGACGCGGACCGCGCCCGCGTCACGCCGTGGAACACCTACGCCTCCGACGGGTTGCCGGCCACCCCGGTCGGTTCGCCGGGTGAGCAGGCGCTGAACGCCGCCGAGCATCCCGAGGCCGGCGACTGGCTGTACTTCGTCACCATTGACATGGACGGCACCACGCTGTTCACCCACGACTACCAGCAGCACCTGGCGAACATCGAACTCGCCAAGCGCAACGGCGTGCTCGACAGTGTGCGCTGAGAGTCCTTCCGCGAGTCCCCGCCGCGCGGCCGTGGTCGGCAAGCCGATCGCCCATTCCCGTTCTCCGCAACTGCATCTGGCCGCCTACCGCGCGCTGGGCCTAACGGGCTGGACCTACGAGCGCATCGAGTGCGACGCGGACGGTCTGCCGGCGCTCGTGGCCGGACTGGGTCCGGAGTGGGTCGGCCTGTCGGTGACGATGCCGGGCAAGTTCGCGGCGCTGCGACTGGCCGACGAGCGCACCGAACGCGCCGAACGCGTCGGCTCGGCCAACACCCTGGTGCGCACCGGTGCCGGCTGGCGGGCCGACAACACCGACATCGATGGCGTGGTCGGGGCGCTCGGGACGGTGTCGGGTGCGGCCATCGTGCTGGGCTCCGGCGGTACGGCGCCCGCCGCCGTGGTGGGCCTAGCGGCACTCGGCGTCCACGACGTCACCATCGTGGCCCGCAACGCCGACCGGGTGGCCGCGCTGCTGGATCTGGGCGCGGGCCTGGGCCTGCACGCCCGGCACCGGCCGCTGGAGCACGACGCCCTGACGGCCGCGGTCGCCGAATCGGGAGCGCTGATCAGCACCGTGCCCGCCGATGTCGCGGCCGCTTACGCGGACGTGCTCGCCCCCATCCCGGTCCTGCTCGACGCGATCTATGACCCCTGGCCCACGCCGCTGGCGGCGGCGGTGACCGCGGCGGGCGGACGCGTCATCAGCGGTCTGCAGATGTTGTTGCATCAGGCCTACGCACAGGTCGAACAATTCACAGGCCGGCCCGCTCCGCGCGCACAAATGGCGGCCGCGCTGAGCTAGCCTCCGCCGATGACGTTGTGCGGCGGAATCCTGGTGACGCTGTGGCTGCTCGCCCTCACCGTCACCGACCTGCGTGAGCACCGGCTGCCCAATGCGCTGACGCTGCCGGGCGCGGCGGTCATCCTGACGGTCGCCGCGGTGCAGGGCCGTGGACTGCCGGCGCTGGCCGGCGCGACCGCGCTGGCCGGCGGCTATCTGCTGATCCATCTGCTGGCGCCGGCGGGGATGGGCGCCGGGGACGTCAAGCTGGCGCTCGGCCTGGGTGGTCTGGCGGGAGCGTTCGGGATGGCGGTCTGGGCAGTCGCCGCGGTCGGTGCGCCGCTGCTGACCGCGGGATGGGGTCTGCTCAGCCGCCGGCGGGTGCTGCCGCACGGTCCCGCGATGTGCGCGGCCACCGCGGTGGTGGTCGCGCTGGCGCTCCCTGTCGATTGACGGCCGCGGACTTGCGGCCTCGCCCACGGATTTCGGGTGGGAAACGCCACGTGGGAGGATGGGACACGTGTTGCGTTGGACCACTGCCGGTGAATCCCACGGCCGCGCTCTGGTGGCCGTCGTCGAGGGCATGGTCGCCGGTGTGTCCGTCACCTCAGACGACATCGCCGAGCAGTTGCGCCGCCGCCGGCTGGGTTATGGCCGCGGCGCGCGGATGAAGTTCGAGCAGGACCAGGTGACGGTGCTCGGCGGTGTGCGGCACGGTCTGACCCTGGGCGGCCCGATCGCCGTGGAGATCGGCAACTCCGAATGGCCCAAGTGGGAGACCGTGATGGCGGCCGACCCCGTCGGTGCCGACGAACTCGAGGTGGCCCGCAACGCGCCGTTGACCCGGCCGCGCCCCGGGCACGCCGACTACGCGGGGATGCTCAAGTACGGCTTCGACGACGCCCGTCCGGTGCTGGAGCGCGCCAGTGCCCGCGAGACCGCGGCCCGGGTGGCCGCCGCCACCATCGCCCGCCGGTTCCTCGAGCAGGCCCTCGGCGTCGAGGTCGTCTCGCACGTCGTGTCGATCGGCGCCTCGGATCCCTACATCGGGCCGCCGCCGCAGGCCGCCGACCTGGCCGCCATCGACGACAGTCCGGTGCGCGCCTTCGACCCCGCCGCGGAGAACTCGATGATCGCCGAGATCGAGGCCGCCAAGAAGGACGGCGACACCCTCGGCGGTGTCGTGGAGGTGGTCGTGCACGGCCTGCCGGTCGGGCTGGGGTCGTTCACCAGCGGCGACGACCGGCTCGACAGTCAACTCGCCGCCGCCGTCATGGGCATCCAGGCGATCAAGGGCGTCGAGATCGGCGACGGCTTCGAGACCGCGCGGCGCCGCGGCAGCCAGGCGCACGACGAGATCTACCCGGGCAGCGACGGAATCGTGCGGTCCACCAACCGCGCCGGTGGCCTCGAAGGCGGGATGACCAACGGGCAGCCGCTGCGGGTGCGCGCCGCGATGAAGCCCATCTCGACGGTGCCGCGGGCGCTGGCGACGGTGGACATGGCCACCGGCGAGGAGGCCGTGGCGATCCACCAGCGTTCCGACGTGTGCGCGGTGCCGGCCGCCGGTGTGGTGGTCGAAGCGATGGTGGCGCTGGTGCTGGCGCGCGCGACGCTGCGGAAGTTCGGTGGCGACTCGCTGGCCGAGACCCGTCGCAATGTCGAGACGTACCTGCAGTCGGTGGCCGAGCGCGAGCCGTCGGCCGGACCCGCCCGGGCGTCGGGGTAGCCATGGCCCCCAAGGCGGTTCTGGTCGGGATGCCCGGATCGGGCAAGTCGACCATCGGGCGGCGGCTCGCCAAGGCCATGGGACTGCCGCTGCTCGACACCGATGCCGCGATCGTCGAGGAAACCGGGCGGAGCATCGCCGACATCTTCGCCGACGACGGCGAGCAGGAATTCCGGCGCATCGAGGAAGACGTCGTCAAGAAGGCGCTGGCCGGCCACGACGGCATCGTGTCGCTGGGCGGCGGCGCCGTCACCAGCCCCGGCGTCCGCGACGCACTGGCCGGCCACACCGTGGTCTATCTGGAAATCAGTGCGGCCGAAGGGGTTCGGCGCACCACCACCGGTGGCACCGCACGGCCGCTGCTGGCCGGTGACGACCCCGCCGCGAAGTACCGGCGCCTGATGGGGGAGCGGGTTCCGCTCTACCGCAAGGTCGCCACCATGCGGGTCAACACCAACCGGCGCAACCCCGGTGCGGTGGTGCACTACCTGGTCAACCGGCTGGAACACCCCGGCCCGCCGCCGCGTCGCCGACGGCGGCCGCCGTGGCACGCCAACGTCCCACCCGGCTCCGTCGTACCCACGCCGGCGATTCCCGCCGCCCTGGCGGCACGCCGGTCCAAGGCCGAACATGAGTGAAACCCGTTTCCTCCCAGCGCCATTCACCGTCGAGGTGTCCGTCGACCCGCCGTACCCCGTGCTGATCGGAACCGGACTGCTCGGGGAGCTCGGCGGCCTGCTCGACGGCACCCACAAGGTGGCCGTGCTGCACCAGCCCACCCTGGCCGAGACCGCCGAGTCGATCCGGAAGTTCCTGTCCGACAAGGGAATCGACGCGCACCGCATCGAGATTCCCGATGCCGAGGCCGGCAAGGACCTGCCCGTCGTCGGCTACATGTGGGAGGTGCTGGGCCGAATCGGGCTGGGCCGCAAGGACGCATTGGTCAGCCTCGGCGGCGGGGCCGCCACCGATGTCGCCGGATTCGTCGCCGCGACCTGGCTGCGGGGCGTCGACATCGTGCACGTGCCCACCACGCTGCTGGGCATGGTCGACGCGGCGGTGGGCGGCAAGACCGGCATCAACACCGACGCCGGCAAGAACCTGGTCGGCGCCTTCCACCAACCCCGGGCGGTTCTGGTGGATCTGGCGACGCTGGCGAGCCTGCCGCGCAACGAGCTGGTCGCCGGGATGGCCGAGATCGTCAAGGCCGGCTTCATCGCCGACCCGGTGATTCTCGACCTGATCGAGGCCGACCCGCAGGCCGCGGTCGACCCCGCCGGCGCGGTGCTGCCGGAGTTGATCCGCCGCGCTATCACCGTCAAGGCCGAGGTCGTGGCCGCCGACGAGAAGGAGTCGGCGCTGCGGGAGATCCTGAACTACGGGCACACCCTCGCGCACGCCATCGAGCGCCGCGAACGCTACCGCTGGCGCCACGGCGCGGCGGTGTCGGTGGGACTGGTGTTCGCCGCCGAGCTGGGCCGGCTGGCCGGACGGCTCGACGATGCCACCGCCGACCGGCACCGCAGTGTGCTCACCGCGCTGGGCCTGCCGGTGAGCTACGACGCCGACGCGCTGCCGGAGCTTCTCGAGTTCATGGCCGGCGACAAGAAGAACCGCGCCGGGGTGCTGCGGTTCGTGGTGCTGGACGGCCTGGCCAAACCGGGCCGGCTGGAAGGTCCCGATCCGGCGCTGCTCGCCGCGGCCTATTCCGAGATCGCTGGATAACTACTCGGCGCGATGCGGTTCGGTCGCGGCCTCGCCCGTCGGCGTGCCGTCGGCCGTGTCGTCGCGGACCGCGGCGAAGACGTCGGTGTCGGCCCGGTCGTAATCCACCTCGGCGTGCGCGCTGCCGTGGCGCGCGGCCGGCGGCGCATTGCGGTCGGTCAGCCAGCGGCCGACGGCGACGCCCAGGACGGCGGGCAGGAACACCAGCAGCGCGGTGAACGCGGCGAACGTCGTCAGCTCGCTGATCAGGCCATCGGTGTAGACCGGCTTGTAGGCCATCGAGATCAGCCACGACACCGGGCCAGACACCAGCCCGGCGACCAGACCGGCCAGCAGCCACGTCATCGCGAGGTCGGCACGCCGGTCCGGGTCGGGGTTCGCCCGGGCGTCGCCGCGGCCGTCGAACCAGCCCCACAGCAACGCCAGCACCACCACCAGCGCGCAGAGCGAGACGCTGATGGTCACCGCGTGTGTGGCGAACTGGTTGATCAGCGTGCCGTGCACCAGGCGGACCACGACCATCAACGCCGCGAACAGCAGCCCGCGCGACAACCACTTAGCCATGGGGCCACAGCGTAGCGAGTAGCGTCGTGGCCCGTGACACATATCCAGCGACGTGACGCGTTGAGCCACCGGCTGCGGGCCGCGGACCTGGACGCGATGCTGGTCAGCGACCTCAACAACGTGCGCTACCTGTCCGGGTTCACCGGATCGAACGCGGCGCTGCTGGTTTTCGCCGACGACCGGCCGGCGCTGCTGGCCACCGACGGCCGCTACCGCACCCAGGCGGCGCGCCAGGCCCCAGATCTGCAGACGGTCATCGAACGGGCCTGCGGCCCGCGGCTGGCCGCGCGCGCGGCGGCGGCCGGGGCGGCCCGGATCGGGTTCGAGGGTCACGTCGTGACGGTGGACGCCTTCGACGCGCTGGGCGCGCAACTGACCGACGGCGCCCGACTGGTTCGCGCATCGGGCACGGTGGAGGCGCTGCGCGAGGTCAAGGACGCCGGCGAGGTGGCGCTGCTGCGACTCGCGTGTGAGGCCGCCGACGCCGCGCTGGCCGACCTGATCGAACACGGCGGACTGCGGCCGGGGCGAACGGAGCGTCAGGTACGCAACGACCTGGAGGCGCTGATGCTCGGCCACGGAGCCGACGGCCCGTCGTTCGAGACGATCGTCGCCGCCGGGCCCAACTCCGCGGTGCCGCACCACCGGCCGACCGACGCCGTGCTTGCCCACGGCGATTTCGTCAAGATCGACTTCGGCGCGCTGGTCGGTGGCTACCACTCCGACATGACGCGGACGTTCGTGCTGGGCGCCGCGCAGGACTGGCAACGCGAGATCTATGGGCTGGTGGCCACCGCGCAGCGGGCCGGCCGTGAGGCGCTTGCGCCGGGCGCCGCGCTGAGCGACGTGGACCAGGCGGCGCGCGACGTCATCGCCGAGGCGGGCTACGCCGAGGCGTTCGGCCACGGCCTCGGTCACGGCGTCGGGCTGCAGATCCACGAAGCGCCGGGAATCAACGCGACGGCCGCCGGTACACTGCTTGCTGGCTCCGCCGTGACCGTGGAGCCCGGTGTCTACCTGCCCGATCGCGGCGGTGTCCGTATCGAGGACACCCTCATCATCGCCGGCGCCGGTGGAGGCCCAGACCTGCTTACCCGGTTCCCCAAGGAACTGCAGATCCTCTGAAGGAGCATCACCCGTGGCATCGACTGCCGATTTCAAGAACGGCCTCGTCCTCAACATCGAGGGCCAGTTGTGGCAGATCGTCGAGTTCCAGCACGTCAAGCCCGGCAAGGGGCCGGCGTTCGTGCGGACCAAGCTCAAGAACGTGCTGTCCGGCAAGGTCGTCGACAAGACGTTCAACGCGGGCGTGAAGGTCGAGACGGCCACGGTGGACCGCCGCGACGCCACCTACCTGTACCGCGACGGCGCGGACTTCGTCTTCATGGACTCCGAGGACTACGAGCAGCACCCGCTGAGCGAGGCGCTCGTCGGTGACTCCGCCAACTTCCTGCTGGAGAGCATGCCGGTGCAGATCGCCTTCCACAACGGCGCGCCGCTGTACCTCGAACTGCCCGTGTCGGTCGAACTAGAGGTGACCCACACCGAGCCGGGCCTGCAGGGCGACCGCTCGTCAGCCGGCACCAAGCCGGCCACGGTGGAGACCGGCGCGGAGATCCAGGTGCCGTTGTTCATCAACACCGGCGACAAGCTCAAGATCGACACCCGCGACGGAAGCTACCTGGGCCGCGTGAATGCCTGACGGCCCGTCGGGCCGGCGAAAAGCGGGAAAGCCCGGTCCCTCCAAGGGCCGGCACGCCGCGCGCAAACGGGCAGTCGACCTGCTGTTCGAGGCCGAGGCGCGCGGGCTGACGGCCGCCGAGGTGGCCGATTCGCGTGCGCGACTGGCCAACTCGCAGCGTGACGTCGAACCGCTGAACCCATACACCGAAACCGTCGCCCGCGGTGTGACCGAACACGCCGCCCACATCGACGATCTGATCAGTTCACACCTGCAGGGCTGGACACTGGCACGCCTGCCCGCGGTGGACCGCGCCATTCTGCGGGTGGCCGTGTGGGAACTGCTGCACGCCACGGATGTCCCCGAGCCGGTCGCCGTGGACGAGGCCGTCGAGCTGGCCAAGGAACTGTCCACCGACGATTCGCCCGGCTTCGTCAACGGCGTGCTGGGTCAGGTCATGCTGGTGACCCCGCAGATCCGCGCCGCCGAGGCCGCGATGCGCCCCGAGCAGCCGCAGTAGACTCGATGCCGTTCAGCTTCGGGGGACGAACTTCCGAGGACGGCTTTCCAGGGAAGGGGCACGGCCGTGAGTTCCAAGAAGGGCTTCAATCCGAAGGACGCGATCGACTCCGCCCGCGACATCGCCACCTACGCGGTCGAGATGTCGGCGGACATCGTGGACAACGCCGTCGATATCCTCAAGGGCAATGTCGCCGAGGGCGTCAACAACATCGTGCAGGACTCGATGGACATCGCCGGGCACACCGTCGAGAAGGTCAAGGAAATCGCGACCGGCCGCGACGTCGAGGAGTAGGTCGCCTACAGCCCCAGCGCCTGATACGTCCGCCGCACGAACTTCGGTTGTGCCGTGCGAAGTTTCACCATCGAGGTGTTGCCGGCGACCGCCACTGCCGCTTCGGCGCTCAGGTCGGGGGCGTTCTGGATCAGGTAGATCACGATCAGATCGGCGGTCGGGTCGGCCTGCCACCAGGTGCCGTAGGCGCCGGGCCAGGTGAACGAACCGGCCCCGCCGGGACCGAACAGCGGCGCCGACTGCGCCGGGTCGGTCACCACCGCGAGGTTCAGCCCGAAGCCGCGGCCCTGCCAGTACGGCATGCCCAGGAACGGCATCCGCTTCTGCGCATCGGTCAACCGGTCGGTGCGCATCAGCCGCACCGACTCCTCCGACAACACCCGCACGCCGTCGATCTCGCCGAACCCCAACAACATTCGGGCGAAGCGCAGGTAATCGTCCACCGTGGACCACAGTCCGCCGCCGCCCTGCGGGAACCGGGGCGGGGTGATCGGAGCCGGCCCCATCACGTCGTGGCTGAGCTGTCCGGCCGAATCCAGCCGGTACATCGTGGCCGCTCGCCGGCGCTGCTGCGGAGTCACGAAGAAGCCGGTGTCGACCATGCCCAGCGGGCTGAAGATCCGCTCGGCGAGCACGTCCTGCAGCGGTTTGCCCTCGATGCGCGACAGCACGATTCCGAGCACGTCGGTGCCATGGCTGTAAGTCAGCCGCTCACCGGGCTGATGCAACAGCGGCAGGCGGGCGACGTCGGCCAGCCAGTGATCGGCGTCCTGGCGCAGCGACACGGCGGCGTAGGCCCGGGCGATCGGTCCGAGCACCGAGAACTGATACGCCAGTCCGCCGCGGTGGGTCATCAGGTCCTCGACGGTGAGGTCGCGTATCGCCGGCACCGTCGACTCGAGCGGACCACGCGCCTCGGTCAGCACCCGCATATCGGCGAGTTCGGGCAACCAGCGGGTGACGGGATCGGCCAGCGCTATCCTGCCCTGCTCGGCCATCGACATGGCGGCGGCGACCGTCACCGGTTTGGTCATCGAGGCGATCCGGAAGATGGTGTCGCGCTGCATCGGCAGCCCGGCCTCGACGTCGCGGTGGCCGATCTCGTTGACCTGCAACACTTTCCCGGCCCGCCAGACCAGGGTGACCGCGCCGGCGAGTGCCCCGTTGTCGACGGCCTCCTGGATCGAGGCGGCGTTACCGTCCAGATTCACCCGGCCAGCGTACCCAGCCCGGTGATTACGCCCGCTGTGCCTGCAGCATCCACATCACCGCTTCGTTCTGCTGCTCGTCGATCGGCACGGTGATCGTCTCCAACGACGTGATCGTCCAGCCCGCGTCGCCCAGGGTCTGACGCAACGTCTGCTCGGAGACCATCGGCCGCGGCCACTCGCCATGTTCGGCGTTGGCGTCGGAGAACGCGCTGAGAAGCAGGGTGGCGCCGGGCCGGGCGGCGCGGTGCACGGCCACGGCGTAGTCGCGGCGGCCCTGTTCTTGAAGGCAGTGATAACAACCGCTGTCGACGATGGTGTCGAAGGCGTCGGTGTAGCCGTCGAGCCGGGTCGCGTCGGCCACCGCGAACGCGACGTCCACCCGGGCGTCGAGTGCGCGTCGCTCGGCGGCGATCAGCGCGGTCGGGGAGATGTCGAGACCGGTGACCTTGTGCCCGTGACCGGCGAGGTAGATCGCGTTGTCGCCGAGTCCGCACCCGATGTCCAGGACGTCGCCGTGGACCAGTCCGGCTTCCTGCCAGGAGATGACGTTCTCCTTGGGGGCCTTGTTGTCCCACGGCGGCGTGGTGACCGGGGGCAACCCTTCGGCGGGGCTTTCACCGCGGTAGAGCGCGTCGAAATCGAAGGACGGTGAGAACGGGGAATCGGTCATTTCCGCCAATGTAGTCCTGTTCGGGGTCGCCGAGTTCGCGCCGATTCGCCGGCTTGTCCGCACGCCGGTTGCGCGTGTGCGTCGTCGCGCGGCGGGGTGCTACGCTGCCCGTCAGTTCGACATCCTTTAACGAGCCGTCCGGAGAGGCGGAGAAGGAGGTCAGGCTCTGAAATGAGCACTGCAGACGATGCCGGTTCTGCCGACCGGGAACTGATGTCCGCCGCGGACGTCGGCCGAACCATCGCCCGGATCGCGCACCAGATCATCGAAAAGACCGCTCTCGACGGTCCCGACGCGCCTCGTGTCGTCCTCCTCGGCATTCCGACCCGAGGCCCCGTGCTGGCGGCCCGGCTGGCCGACCACATCAAGGAGTTCTCCGGGGTGGACGTCGGCCACGGATCCCTGGACATCACGCTCTACCGCGACGACCTGAACACCAAACCGCCGCGCGCGCTGGAGGACACCACCATTCCCGACGGCGGCATCGACGGCACCCTGGTCGTCCTGGTCGACGACGTCCTCTACACCGGCCGGTCGGTGCGTGGCGCCCTGGACGCGCTGCGCGACCTGGGCCGGCCCAAGGCCGTCCAGTTGGCGGTGCTGGTCGACCGCGGCCACCGCGAACTGCCGATCCGCGCCGACTACGTCGGCAAGAACGTCCCGACGTCGCGATCGGAGAACGTCAAGGTGCGGCTCGTCGAATCCGACGGCCACGACAGCGTCAAGATTGCCCCGCAGGGAGGTCCCACCCGGTGAAACACCTGTTGAGCGCCGCCGACCTGTCCCGTGCGGACGCCACCGCCATCCTCGACAACGCCGACCGGTTCGCCCAGGCCCTGACCGGCCGCGAGGTCAAGAAACTGCCGACCCTGCGGGGACGAACCGTCATCACGATGTTCTACGAGAACTCCACCCGCACCCGGGTGTCCTTCGAGGTGGCGGCCAAGTGGATGAGCGCCGACACCATCAACGTCAGTGCCTCGGGCTCTTCGGTGGCCAAGGGCGAGTCGCTGCGCGACACCGCGCTCACCCTGCGGGCGGCCGGCGCCGACGCGCTGATCATCCGGCACTCGGCCTCCGGGTCGGCCCACCAGCTCGCGGAGTGGACCGCCGAGCCCAACGGTTCCGGCCCGAGCGTCATCAACGCCGGTGACGGCACCCACGAACATCCCACCCAGGCGCTGCTCGACGCGCTGACCATCCGGCAGCGGCTCGGCGGGCTCGAGGGCAAGCGCATCGTCATCGTCGGCGACGTGTTGCACAGCCGGGTGGCCCGCTCCAACGTGCTGCTGCTCTCGACGCTGGGCGCCGAGGTCGTGCTGGTCGCCCCGCCCACGCTGCTGCCCGCCGGTGTCGCGCAGTGGCCGGTGACGGTGTCCCACGACCTGGACGCCGAGCTGCCGGCCGCCGACGCCGCCATGATGCTGCGCGTGCAGGCCGAGCGGATGAACGGCGGGTTCTTCCCGTCCGAGCGGGAGTACTCGGCGACCTACGGCATGTCGGCGAAGCGCCAGGCGTTGCTGCCGGGGCATGCGGTCGTCCTGCATCCGGGGCCGATGCTGCGCGGCATGGAGATCGCGTCGTCGGTCGCCGATTCGTCGCAGGCCGCCATCCTGCAGCAGGTGACCAACGGTGTGCACGTGCGCATGGCGGTGCTGTTCCATCTGCTGGTCGGCGCCGACCAGCCGGCCGAGACGGGAGTGGGCGCGTGAGCATCCTCATCAAAGGCGTTCGGCTGTACGGCGAAGGCGACCCGGTCGACGTCCTGGTGTCCGACGGTGTCATCGCCGAGATCGGCAGCGGTCTGTCGGCTGCAAAGAAAGGCGCCGCCGCCGAGGTGATCGACGCCACCGGGCAGGTGCTGCTGCCCGGCTTCGTGGACCTGCACACGCACCTGCGCGAGCCCGGTCGCGAATACACCGAGACCATCGAAAGCGGTTCGGCCGCAGCCGCTCTGGGCGGCTACACCGCGGTGTTCGCGATGGCCAACACCGACCCGGTGGCCGATTCGCCGGTGGTCACCGACCATGTCTGGAAACGCGGGCAGGACGTCGGGCTGGTCGACGTCTACCCGGTCGGCGCGGTGACCGTCGGCCTGGAGGGCCGCAAGCTCACCGAGATGGGCATGATGGCCAACGGCGCCGCCCAGGTCCGGATGTTCTCCGATGACGGAAAGTGTGTCGACGACCCGCTGGTCATGCGGCGGGCTCTGGAGTACGCGTCCGGGCTGGGGGTGCTGATCGCCCAGCACGCCGAGGAGCCCCGGCTGACCGTCGGCGCCGTGGCGCACGAGGGGCCCAACGCCGCGCGTCTCGGGCTGGCCGGCTGGCCACGCGCGGCCGAGGAGTCGATCGTGGCGCGCGATGCGATCCTGGCCCGCGACGCGGGCGCCCGGGTGCACATCTGCCACGCCTCCACCGCCGGGACGGTCGAGATCCTCAAATGGGCCAAGGCGCAAGGCATTTCGATAACCGCCGAGGTGACGCCGCACCACCTGCTGCTGGACGACGGCCGGCTGGAGACGTACGACGGCGTCAACCGGGTGAACCCGCCGCTGCGGGAGGCCGCCGATGCCGTCGCGCTGCGCCAGGCGCTGGCCGATGGCGTGATCGACTGCGTGGCAACCGATCACGCGCCGCACGCCGAACACGAGAAGTGTGTGGAGTTCGCCAACGCCCGGCCGGGCATGATGGGGCTGCAGACCGCGCTGTCGGTGGTCGCCCGCGCGATGGTGGAGCCCGGGCTGTTCGGCTGGCGCGACGTGGCGCGGGTGATGAGCGAGAACCCGGCCCGGATCGTCGGGCTGCCCGATCAGGGCCGGCCCCTGGAGGTCGGCGAGCCGGCCAACCTGACCGTCGTCGACCCGGACGCCTCCTGGACGGTGGTCGGCGAGGACCTGGCCGGCCCGTCGGCGAACACGCCGTACGAGGCGATGACCCTGCCGGCGGCGGTCACCGCCACCCTGCTGCGCGGCCGGATCACCGCGCGCGACGGGAAGGCGGCCCTGTGAACGCGGGGCGCGGATGAACACCGGGACCCTGGCCGGATCGCTGATCTTCGCGGCGATCCTGGCGGTGGTGATCGCGTTCGTCATCCAGCGCATGTTGCGCGGCTGGCGCCGGCGGGCCGAGGGTCAGATGTCGGCCATCGGGCAGCTCCCGCCCCTGCCGGACACCGTCGGCCAAGCGGTGATTCCCGGCATCAAGGGCCTCTACGTCGGCAGCACCCTCGCCGCGAGCTGGCAGGACCACGTCGCCGTCGGAGACCTGGGCTACCGCACCAGGGCCGTGCTGACCCGCTACCCGGAGGGAATCATTGTGCAGCGCAGCGGCGCTCACCCGATCTGGATCCCCGCCGGGGCGGTCACGGCCGTCCGCGCCGAACGCGGGATCGCCGGAGAGGCGCTCAGCCACGACGAGATCCTGGCGATCCGCTGGCGGCTGCCCAGCGGCACCGAGATCGACACGGGATTCCGCGCGGACGACCGCCGGGAATACGACAAGTGGATCGAGGCGCCGGACGGCGCCGGACGAGAAGGGGCGGCATGACCGGCAAGGCGGTACTGGTCCTCGAGGACGGCCGGGTGTTCACCGGCCGCGAATTCGGAGCGGTCGGTCAGACACTGGGCGAGGCGGTGTTCTCCACCGGCATGTCCGGCTACCAGGAAACCCTGACCGATCCCAGCTATCACCGCCAGATCGTGGTCGCCACCGCGCCGCAGATCGGCAACACCGGCTGGAACGGTGAGGACGGCGAGAGCCGCGGCGACAAGATCTGGGTGGCCGGCTACGCGGTGCGCGACCCGTCGCCGCGGGCGTCGAACTGGCGGGCGACCGGAACGCTCGACGACGAACTCGTCCGTCAGGGTGTGGTCGGCATCGCCGGCATCGACACCCGCGCGGTGGTTCGGCACCTGCGCACCCGCGGTTCGATGAAGGCCGGGGTGTTCTCGGGCGACGCGCTGGCTGCCACCGAAGAGCTGCTGGACCGGGTGCGCGGCCAGGAGTCCATGCTGGGCGCCGACCTGGCCGGCCAGGTCAGCACCGACGGTGGCTACATCGTGGAACCCGAAGGGCCGCAACGCTTCACCGTGGTGGCGCTCGATCTCGGTATCAAGACCAACACGCCGCGCAACTTCGCCGCCCGCGGCATCCGCAGCCATGTGCTGCCGTCGTCGGCGACCTTCGAGCAGATCGCCGACCTGAAACCGGACGGGGTGTTCCTGTCCAACGGTCCGGGCGACCCGGCGACGGCCGACGCGGTGGTCGCGGTGACCCGCGAGGTGCTCGGCGCCGGGATCCCGTTGTTCGGCATCTGTTTCGGCAACCAGATCCTGGGCCGTGCGCTGGGCCGGTCGACCTACAAGATGACGTTCGGCCACCGGGGCATCAACGTCCCGGTGATCGACCACGCCACCGGGCGGGTCGCGATCACCGCGCAGAACCACGGGTTCGCCCTGGAAGGAGAGTCGGGCGAAGTTTTTGATACCCCCTTTGGCCGTGCCGTGGTCAGTCACACGTGCGCCAACGACGGTGTGGTAGAGGGCATCCGGCTGGCCAACGGCCGGGCGTTCTCGGTGCAGTACCACCCCGAGGCGGCCGCCGGCCCGCACGACGCGGAGTACCTGTTCGACCAGTTCGCCAACCTGATGGGGGAGCGCTAGATGCCGCGTCGTTCCGACCTCAACCACGTCCTGGTGATCGGCTCCGGGCCCATCGTCATCGGGCAGGCCTGCGAGTTCGACTACTCGGGAACCCAGGCGTGCCGCGTCCTGCGCTCCGAGGGCATCGAAGTCAGCCTGGTCAACTCGAACCCGGCGACGATCATGACCGACCCGGAGTACGCCGACCACACCTACGTGGAACCGATCACCCCGGCCTTCGTCGAGAAGGTGATCGCCCAGCAGGCCGCCAACGGCCACAAGATCGACGCCCTGCTGGCCACCCTGGGCGGCCAGACCGCGCTCAACACCGCCGTGGCGCTCTATGAGAACGGGGTGCTCGACAAGTACGGCGTGGAGATGATCGGCGCCGACTTCGACGCCATCCAGCGCGGTGAGGACCGGCAGCGGTTCAAGGACATCGTGGCCAAGGTCGGTGGCGAATCCGCCCGCAGCCGCGTGTGTTTCACCATGGACGAGGTCCGCGAGACGGTCGCCGAACTCGGGCTTCCTGTCGTCGTTCGCCCCTCCTTCACGATGGGCGGCCTGGGCTCGGGCATGGCCGCCACCGTCGAGGACGTCGAACGGATGGCCGGCGACGGCCTGGCGGCATCGCCCAGCGCCAACGTGCTGATCGAGGAGTCCATCTACGGCTGGAAGGAATACGAGCTCGAGCTGATGAGGGACCACCACGACAACGTGGTGGTGGTGTGCTCGATCGAGAACTTCGACCCGATGGGCGTGCACACCGGTGACTCGGTCACCGTGGCCCCGGCGATGACGCTGACCGACCGCGAATACCAGGACATGCGCGATCTGGGCATCGCGATCCTGCGCGAGGTCGGCGTCGACACCGGCGGCTGCAACATCCAGTTCGCGATCGACCCGCGCGACGGCCGGCTGATCGTCATCGAGATGAACCCCCGGGTGTCGCGGTCCAGCGCGCTGGCGTCGAAGGCCACCGGCTTCCCGATCGCGAAGATGGCCGCCAAGCTGGCGATCGGCTACACCCTCGACGAGATCGTCAACGACATCACCAAGGAAACCCCGGCCTGCTTCGAGCCGACACTGGACTACGTCGTGGTCAAGGCCCCGCGGTTCGCGTTCGAGAAGTTCCCGGGCGCCGACGACACGCTGACCACCACGATGAAATCCGTCGGCGAGGCAATGTCATTGGGCCGCAACTTCATCGAGGCGCTCGGCAAGGTGATGCGGTCGCTGGAGACCAAGCGGGCCGGGTTCTGGACGGGCCCCGATCCCTCGGGCGATGTGGGAGACGTGCTGGAACGGCTGCGCACCCCGAAGGACGGCCGGCTCTACGACATCGAATACGCGCTGCGGTTGGGGGCCACCGTCGAGCAGGTGGCCGCGGCCTCGGGCGTCGACCCGTGGTTCGTCGAGCAGATCAACTGCCTGGTGGCTTTGCGCGAGGAACTGCTGAATGCCGCCGTCCTGGACGAGGAGCTGCTGCGGCGCGGCAAACACCACGGCCTGTCGGATCGCCAGATCGCCGCGCTGCGACCGGAACTGGCCGGCGAAGCCGGCGTGCGGGCGCTGCGCGAGCGGCTGGGCATCCACCCGGTGTACAAGACCGTCGACACCTGTGCGGCCGAGTTCGAGGCCAAGACGCCGTATCACTACAGCAGCTACGAACTGGACCCCGCCGCCGAGACGGAGGTCGCCCCGCAGGCGGAGAAACCCAAGGTGCTGATCCTGGGCTCCGGCCCCAATCGCATCGGGCAGGGCATCGAGTTCGACTACAGCTGCGTACACGCGGCAACCACGTTGAGCCAGGCCGGTTTCGAGACCGTCATGGTGAACTGCAACCCGGAGACCGTGTCCACCGACTACGACACCGCCGACCGCTTGTACTTCGAACCGCTGACGTTCGAGGACGTGCTGGAGGTGTACCACGCCGAACAGGCCTCCGGGGCAGGCGGTCCCGGGGTGGTGGGTGTGATCGTGCAACTCGGTGGGCAGACCCCGCTGGGTCTGGCGCACCGGCTCGAACAGGCCGGGGTGCCGATCGTCGGCACCAAACCCGACGCCATCGGTCTGGCCGAGGACCGTGGTCAGTTCGGCGAGGTGCTGGTCAACGCCGGGCTGCCGGCCCCGCGGTTCGGCACCGCGACGAGTTTCGAACAGGCCCGCAAAATCGCCCACGACATCGGCTATCCGGTGCTGGTCCGGCCCTCCTACGTGCTGGGCGGCCGCGGCATGGAGATCGTCTACGACGAACAGACCCTGGAGGGGTACATCCACCGGGCCACCGAACTCTCGCCCGAACACCCCGTCCTGGTCGACCGGTTCCTCGAGGACGCCATCGAGATCGACGTCGACGCGCTGTGCGACGGCACCGAGGTGTACATCGGCGGCGTGATGGAGCACATCGAGGAGGCCGGCATCCACTCCGGCGACTCGGCGTGCGCGCTGCCGCCGGTGACGTTGGGCCGCAGCGACATCGCCGCGGTGCGCCGGGCCACCGAGGCCATCGCGCACGGTATCGGCGTGGTCGGGCTGCTCAACGTGCAGTACGCGCTCAAGGACGACGTGCTCTACGTGCTGGAGGCCAATCCGCGCGCCAGCCGCACCGTGCCGTTCGTCTCCAAGGCCACCGCTGTCCCGCTGGCGAAAGCCTGCGCGCGAATCATGTTGGGGGAGAGCATCGCCCAGCTGCGCGAGGAGGGCATCCTGGTTCCCGAGGGCGACGGCGCGACCCCGGCGCCCGACGCGCCGATCGCGGTCAAGGAGGCCGTGCTGCCGTTCCGGCGGTTCCGCCGCGTCGACGGGTCGGGTGTCGATTCGCTGCTCGGCCCGGAGATGAAGTCCACCGGTGAGGTGATGGGCATCGACTCCGATTTCGGCAGTGCCTTCGCCAAGAGCCAGACCGCCGCCTACGGTTCGCTGCCGGCGTCGGGGACGATCTTCGTGTCGGTGGCCAACCGGGACAAGCGGTCGCTGGTGTTCCCGGTCAAGCGCCTGGCCGATCTCGGCTTCCGGGTGCTGGCCACCGACGGCACCGCAGAGATGTTGCGGCGCAACGGCATTCCGGTCGAAGTGGTGCGCAAGCACTTCGAGGAGCCCAGCCCCGACCGGCCCGCCATCTCGGCGTTGGACGCGATCCGCGCCGGCGAGGTGGACATGGTGATCAACACCCCCTACGGCAACTCCGGCCCGCGCATCGACGGCTACGAGATCCGTTCGGCCGCTGTGCAGATGAACATTCCATGCGTGACGACGGTGCAGGGCGCCTCGGCGGCGGTGCAGGGCATCGAGGCCGGCATCCGCGGCGACATCGGCGTGCAGTCGCTGCAGGAACTGCATCACGCCCTGGACCGGTAGCGGTGGACGGGTTCGGTTCCCGGCTGGCGGCCGCCGTCGCCGAGCGCGGGCCGCTGTGTCCGGGTATCGACCCGCATCCGGAACTGCTCGCCGCGTGGGGGCTGACCGCCGATCCGGACGGCCTGGCCGCGTTCTGTGACGTGTGCGTGGCCGCCTTCACCGGCTTCGCGATCGTCAAACCCCAGGTGGCGTTCTTCGAGACGTACGGTTCGGCCGGGTTCGCGGTGCTCGAGCGCACCATGGCCGAACTGCGAGCCAACGGCGTGCTGGTGCTCGCCGACGCCAAACGCGGTGACATCGGCACCACGATGGCCGCCTATGCCGCCGCGTGGGCCGCTGACGGCCCGTTGGCGTGCGACGCGGTCACGGCCTCTCCGTACCTGGGTTTCGGCTCCCTGCGGCCGCTGCTGGACACCGCCGCCGCGCATGGGCGCGGTGTGTTCGTCCTGGCGGCCACGTCGAATCCCGAGGGCGCCGGGGTGCAACGCGCCCGACTGGGCGACGGCCGCACCGTCGCGCAGTCGATCGTCGACGCGGCGGCGGCGGTGGACGTCGCCGAGCCGGGCCTGGTCGGCGTCGTCGTCGGCGCCACGCTCGTCGAGGTGCCGGATGTGAGCGCGCTGAACGGACCGGTGCTGGTGCCCGGCGTCGGCGCCCAGGGCGGCCGCCCGGAGGCACTGGCGGGCCTGGGCGGCGCGCGCCCGGGGCAGCTGCTGCCCGCGGTGTCCCGGGAGGTGCTGCGCGCCGGACCCGATGTGGCGGCCGTGCGGGCGGCCGCCGAGCGGCTGCGCGACGCCGTGGCGCATCTCGCCTGAAGCGCGAGATTCCCTCGTCGACAATCAGATTCATTGCGGTCTACACATGGCGAAGGGCCGGAGATGCGAACACATCCGGCCCTTGCCGCGCGCCGTCGGGGGAACTGACGCACATCTCACGGTTGTTGCCGGGGGTTGGGGGGTCGCGGCAACAACCGCGTCAACCGGAAATCTATGGACCGCACCTGAGGTCAAGTTATCGGGAACCTGTGAATTTCCCAAGCACTCGCGGGGCCGACCCGACACGCGCGACACGCCGCAGGGACTTCAGGCCAATCTCGCCGGATGTGCGGTGGGGCTTCGGACCGCTTTTTTCGTGCGGCTGGGAACCGTCGGCTGCCCGTCGACAAAGCGGGAAATCGGCCTTGAGCTGCATATTTTCCGGCGTTGCCGGGGCGGGGCGGGGGTCGCGCGGGGCTCGGTGAAGGGGCCGGTTCGGGTGCCGGGCCGGCTTTCCCTGGGCCCTACACGCTGGGTCTTCGCCGATGAAAGGTGGGGGTGGGGTTAGATTTCGTCCGTCAGCCTGGGTACGGTCGTCGTCGCTGGCTGGCGTACCCCGGCCGAGACAAGAAAAGATCGATGTCAGCATCACCCGCTAGGTTCGGTGAAGCACCCAATGGCATCGAAAACGGCAATGAGACGGAGGAACCGTGGCACTTCCCCAGTTGACCGACGAACAGCGTGCAGCTGCGTTGGAGAAGGCTGCTGCCGCGCGTCGTGCACGGGCTGAGCTCAAGGATCGGCTCAAGCGTGGCGGCACCAACCTCAAGCAGGTCCTCAAGGACGCCGAGACCGACGAGGTCTTGGGCAAGATGAAGGTCTCCGCACTGCTGGAGGCCCTGCCCAAGGTCGGCAAGGTCAAGGCGCAGGAGATCATGACCGAGCTGGAGATCGCTCCCACCCGCCGCCTCCGCGGCCTGGGCGATCGTCAGCGCAAGGCCCTGCTGGAAAAGTTCGACCCCTCCTAGAGAGGTCTGCGATCGCTGGCGAGGGACCGGGCCGGCACGGCCGGGTGGTTGTGCTGTCCGGTCCCTCGGCGGTCGGCAAGTCGACGGTTGTCCGCTGTTTGCGTGACCACGTCCCCGACCTCTACTTCAGCGTTTCGGCGACCACCCGGGCACCACGCCCGGGTGAGGTCGACGGCGTCGATTACCGCTTCGTCACGCCGGACGCGTTCTCTCATCTGATCGACCGTGGTGAGCTGCTCGAATGGGCCGAGATTCACGGCGGTCTGCATCGCTCGGGCACACCGGCGCAACCGGTGCGAGAGGCGATGGCGACCGGCCGCCCCGTGCTCATCGAGGTCGACCTGGCCGGCGCCCGGGCCGTCAAAGCGGCCCTACCGGACGCTCTGGCGGTGTTCCTGGCGCCGCCCAGCTGGGAAGCGCTGGAGGCCCGTCTCGTCGGCCGTGGCACCGAGACCGCGGAGGTTCGCAGGCGCCGGCTGGACACCGCGCGGGCCGAACTGGCGGCCCAGGATGACTTCGACGTGGTCGTCGTGAACAGCGAATTGGAGTCTGCCTGCGCCGAATTGGTATCCTTGCTGGTGGGAACCACGCCGGGCACCGTCTGACGGCCCCCTGAAAGCCCAGCCGCCACCGAACTTCCGCGGATCGCACCGCGGATCTCGACCCAGAACACAGAATGCGGAGATCCTGACTGTGACCAACTCGCACGCCGACACCCTGCCCGCCGACCCGGCAGCCGGTGGCATCGGTTCCTACGACACCCCGCTGGGCATCACCAACCCGCCGATCGACGAGCTGCTCGACCGGGCGTCCAGCAAGTACGCGCTGGTCATCTACGCCGCCAAGCGGGCCCGCCAGATCAACGACTACTACAACCAGCTCGGCGACGGCATCCTCGAGTATGTCGGCCCGCTGGTCGAGCCGGGTCTCCAGGAGAAGCCACTGTCGATCGCGATGCGCGAGATCCACGGCGACCTCCTCGAGCACACCGAAGGCGAGTAGTCGGGGCCCGCGGCGCCATGACCGGTAAGCGCGTCGTCTTCGGCGTCGCCGGCGGCATTGCCGCCTACAAGGCCTGCTCGGTCGTCCGTCAACTCACCGAGGCGGGCCATCAGGTGCGGGTCGTCCCCACCGAATCGGCACTGAAGTTCGTCGGCGCCGCCACCTTCGAGGCGCTGTCCGGTCATCCGGTGCACACCGGTGTCTTCGACGACGTCCACCAGGTTCCGCACGTGCGGATCGGCCAGGAGGCCGATCTCGTCGTCGTCGCACCCGCCACCGCCGACCTGCTGGCCCGCGCCGTGGCCGGTCGTGCCGACGATCTGCTGACCGCGACGCTGTTGACGGCGCGCTGCCCGGTGCTGTTCGCCCCGGCGATGCACACCGAGATGTGGCAGCACCCGGCCACCTGCGCGAACGTGGCGACATTGCGCGACCGCGGCGCGGTGGTCCTCGAACCGGCATCCGGGCGCCTGACCGGCGCCGACTCCGGTCCCGGCCGGCTGCCCGAGCCCGAGGAGATCACCGCGTTCGCCGAGCTGCTGCTCGAACGCGGCGACGCGCTGCCGCACGACCTGTCCGGGATCAGGATGCTGGTGACCGCCGGCGGCACCCGCGAGCCGATCGACCCGGTGCGGTTCATCGGCAACCGCAGCTCGGGCAAGCAGGGCTACGCGCTGGCGCGGGTGGCCGCCCAGCGCGGCGCGGACGTGACGTTGATCGCGGGGAACACCGCCGCCCTCGCCGATCCGGCCGGCGTCGAGGTGGTGCACATCGGTTCGGCGGGACAGCTGGCCGACGCCGTGTCCAAACACGCCCCGGAGGCCGACGTCCTGGTGATGGCGGCGGCCGTCGCCGACTTCCGGCCCGCCCACGTCGCACCCACGAAGATGAAGAAGGGCGCCGACAGCGAGCCGAGTGCGATCGACCTGGTGCGCAACGACGACGTGCTGGCCGGGGCGGTGCGCTCGCGGTCGGCCGGCCAACTGCCCGACATGCGCGCGATCGTCGGTTTCGCGGCCGAAACCGGCGACGCCAACGGCGATGTGCTGTTCCACGCCCGGGCCAAATTGCGGCGCAAGGGGTGCGACTTGCTGGTGGTCAACGCCGTCGGTGAGGGCCGGGCGTTCGAGGTCGACGACAACGCGGGCTGGCTGCTTTCCGCCGACGGTACGGAGACGGCTCTGGAACTCGGGTCGAAGACATTGATGGCCAGTCGTATTGTGGACGCGATCGCGAGCATCGTTCGGGGCACCTGACGTCCCGAGGCCGCTGTGGCGAGAGGCTGCCGCCCGGCTGCGTCCGCCGCTGTGCTTCGATGAGCATGGTTTTTTGGTTCTATTGGCTTTACCCGGAAGGAATTGCAACGTGAGTGGTCGGCTGTTCACCAGTGAGTCGGTGACCGAAGGACATCCCGACAAGATCTGTGACGCCATCAGCGATTCCGTCCTGGACGCCCTGCTCGCGGGCGACCCGAAGTCGCGCGTCGCGGTGGAGACGGCGGTCACCACCGGCCAGGTGCACGTGATCGGTGAGGTCACCACGAACGCCAAGGAGGCGTTCGCCGACATTCCGCTGATCGTCCGAAAGCGCATCAAGGAGATCGGGTACGACTCATCGGAGAAGGGTTTCGACTACGAGACCTGCGGGGTCAACATCGGCATCGGCGCGCAGTCACCCGACATCGCCGTCGGCGTGGACACCGCCTACGAAGCCCGGGTCGAGGGTGAGAAGGATCCGCTGGACGCCCAGGGCGCCGGCGACCAGGGCCTGATGTTCGGTTACGCGATCAACGACACCCCCGAACTGATGCCGCTGCCCATCGCGCTGGCGCACCGGCTGTCGCGGCAGCTGACCAAGGTCCGCAAGGACGGCATCCTGGGCTACCTGCGGCCCGACGGCAAGACGCAGGTGACGATCGAATACTCCGGCAACACACCGGTGCGGCTGGACACCGTGGTGCTGTCGACCCAGCATGCCGCGGACATCGATCTGGAGTCGACCCTGGCGCCCGACATCCGGGAGAAGGTCGTCAACACCGTGCTGGCCGAACTCGCCCACGACTCGATGGACACCTCGGACTTCCGCCTGCTGGTCAACCCGACCGGAAAGTTCGTCGTCGGCGGCCCGATGGGTGACGCCGGTCTGACCGGCCGCAAGATCATCGTCGACACCTACGGCGGCTGGGCCCGCCACGGCGGCGGCGCGTTCTCCGGCAAGGATCCGTCGAAGGTCGACCGCTCGGCGGCGTACGCGATGCGGTGGGTGGCCAAGAACGTGGTGGCGGCCGGGCTGGCCGACCGCGTCGAGGTGCAGGTGGCCTACGCCATCGGCAAGGCCGCCCCGGTGGGCCTGTTCGTCGAGACCTTCGGCACCGAGACCGTTGACCCGGCGCGCATCGAGAAGGCCATCACCAGCGTCTTCGACCTGCGGCCCGGCGCGATCGTGCGCGACCTGGACCTGCTTCGGCCGATCTACGCGCAGACCGCGGCGTACGGCCACTTCGGCCGCACCGACATCGATCTGCCCTGGGAGCAGCTGAACAAGGTGGACGACCTGAAGGCGTCCGTCTGACGATCGGACTCCGTCTGAGGGACGGCTACGCCGCGTGGGGCGGAACCGCGACGTCGTCGAGGCCGTGGATCTGCAGTCCTTCGGTCCGCAGGAGCATCGCCAGGAAAGACGATCCACCGATCTCGCCGGGACAGGCGTCGGCGTCCTCGCGGAGCGCGAATGCGTCGTCGTAGGTCCAGTTGCGGTTCTGGTTGGCGGGCATCGAACTGCCTCCTGTGTCAGTGGCCCGCTTCGCCGGGGGCCGTTGGCTTCCAGTGTCGTGACCTGGAAGGAAAGGCGGCTAGAGTAGTCCGCTACTCGAAGAAGCCGGGACCCCCGCGACCATCGGCCAACGTCACAGCCCAATCCGAACCGCATTTCAGTTGTCTCTCAGCACGTTCGCGTTCGCTCCCGGGCTGAGTTAGCTGCCACCCGGTCCGGATACGCGGTTAGGGTAGGCGGCTACCTCAACCCTCTACCCGCTGCCAGGGCTTTCTAAGCCTTCCTGGCCCCGCATCAGCCGTCCCAACTGGTCGCGGTCATCGATGCCGAGCTTGCCGAAGATGCGCTAGAGATGACCGTCGATGGTCCGCACCGAGACTCCGAGACGGTCGGCCCACCTCCGCAACGGGCCTCGTTCCTCGGCCCGCATCGTCGTCAGCCGGCGGCGTGCAGCGCCTGTTTCAGGGCGGCCAGACCGCGGTCGAACGCCTCGGCGGCGACGGGGGAGACCAGCGCCAGGCTGACGTAGCCGTGGATCATGGTCGGCTCGTTGCTCAGCGTGACGGGAACCCCTGCGGCCGTGAGCAATTCGGCGTACTTGGCGCCGTCGTCGCGCAGCGGGTCGTGGTCGGCGGTGCCGATGAACGCCGGCGGCAGCCCGGCCAGGGAGTCGGCGTTGGCCGGAGCCAGGTCGGTGGGCAGCGCCTTCGGGTCGCTGAAGTCCATGTCCGGGACGTACCAGGTCAGGAACGCGGCGCTGACGTCGTCGGTGAGCATCGGATCGTTGGCGTTCTCGGTGAACGACGGCAGCGAGAGGTCGCCCACGGCCACGGGATACCACAGCAGTTGGAACACCAGCGGGGGCCCGTTGTTGTCGCGGGCGCGCAGGGCCATCACCGCCGACAGGTTGCCGCCGGCCGAATCACCCGCCACCGCAATGCGTTTCGGATCCCCACCGAGTTCGGCGGCATTCTCGCCGACCCACTGCAGGGCCGCCCAGGCGTCCTGCACACCCTGCGGGTACGGATGCTCGGGGGCGAGCCGGTAGTCGACCGACACCACGATCGCGTCGGCGCCGACGGCGTGCGCGCGGGCGACGTGGTCATGGGTGTCGAGGTCGCCGAGGCACCAGCCGCCGCCGTGGTAGAACACCACGATCGGCAGGCCGTCGTGCTGCTCGATCGGCGGCCAGTAGATCCGGACCGGGATGTCGTCGACGCCGCCGTGGCCGATGACGCGCTCCTCGATGCGCATCTGCGGCAGCATCGAGGCCGGCGGCTTGACCGCGCGCAGCCTCTCCCGCGCCACCTCGGGACCGTCGTCGATGCTGAAATCCAGCGGCATGGCCTCCATGAGCGACTTGATGGTGGGGTCGATACCCGGTCGCGTCGTCGATTCCGTCATCTGTTCACCATAGGCGGCACCGGACGGCGCCCGCCCGGATCGGCGTGCAGTACCTTCGGCAGATGCTCACCCCCACCCTCGCGGCTTCCGGCCGGCAGCGGCGGTGGTGGTTCGCCGCGGTCGTCGTCGGCGCGGCCTACGGTCTCATGCTGGTCGCCCTGGAGATTCGCGTGGTGCGGCCGGGCGCGCCGTTGACCGGACAGTTCTGGGCGCAGCCCGCGGTCAAGGCGGCGATGGCGGTGCTGCTCGCGGTCGCGGTGCTGGCCCACCCGATCGTCCGGGAGCGGCGCTGGCTGATCCCGGCGCTGCTGTTCTCCGCGGCGGGCGACTTCCTGTTGGCGATCCCCTGGTGGCCGCCGTCGTTCGTCGGCGGACTGGCGGCATTCCTGCTGGCGCATCTGTGTTTTCTGGGGACTCTGGTCCCGCTGGCCGCTCCGACCCGGCCGCGGCTGGCGATCGCGGCGGTGGTCGTCGTCGGGTGTCTGGCCCTGCTGGTGTGGTTCTGGCCGCACCTGGCCGCCGACAAACTGACCATTCCGGTCGCGCTGTACATGACGGTGCTGGCGGCCATGGTGTGCGCCGCACTGCTGGCGCGGCTGCCCACGCCGTGGACGGCGGTGGGTGCGGTGTGCTTCGCCGTGTCGGACGCGATGATCGGAATCAGCGAGTTCATCCGCCGGGACCAGTCGCTGGCGGTGCCGATCTGGTGGGCCTACGCCGCGGCGATGGTGCTGATCGTCGCCGGCCTGATCTTCGGGCGCCCGTCGGTCGGTTCTGCTACACCGTCGTCGTGACCACCGAACGGCAGCCGGCCCAGCACGAGCCCATCGCGCGGGTGCTGCCGATGCTGACCGTGCCGCACCTGGACCGCGAGTTCGACTACCTGGTCAGCGCGGAGCAGTCCGACGACGCGCAGCCCGGGGTCCGGGTACGGGTCCGCTTTCACGGCCGGCTGGTCGACGCGTTCGTGCTGGAGCGGCGCAACGACACCGACCACGAGGGACGGCTGGGCTGGCTGGACCGCGTGATCTCACCGGAACCGGTGCTCACCGCGGAGGTGCGCCGCCTGGTCGACGCGGTGGCGGCCCGGTACGCGGGCACCCGCGCCGACGTGCTCCGACTGGCCGTGCCGCCGCGGCACGCCAAGGTGGAACGCGAAAGCACCACCGCCGCAACACTTTCCATTCTGCCAATGCCGGACCCGTCGGGCTGGGAGGTCTACGGTCGGGGTGGCCGGCTGCTGGACGCCCTGCACAACGGCCGCGCCGCCCGGGCGGTCTGGCAGGCGCTGCCCGGTGACCGGTGGACCGATCGGCTCGCCGAGGCGGCGGCCGCCACCATCAGCGGCGGACGCAGTGTGCTCGCGGTGGTGCCCGACCAGCGTGACGTCGACGCGCTGGAGCGCAGTGCGGTCGAACTGTGCGGCGCGGACGGGGTGGTGGCACTGTCGGCCGGCCTGGGGCCCTCGGCACGCTACCGGCGCTGGCTCGCCGTGCTGCGCGGCGACGCGCGCCTGGTGATCGGCACCCGCAGCGCGGTGTTCGCACCGGTACAGAATCTGGGCCTCGTCATCGTCTGGGACGACGGCGACGACACGCTGGCCGAACCGCGGGCGCCCTATCCGCACGCCCGCGAGGTGGCCATGCTGCGGGCCCACCAGTTGCGCTGCGCCGCACTGATCGGCGGGTACGCCCGTACCGCGGAAGCCCAGGCGCTGGTCCGCAGCGGGTGGGCCCATGACGTGGTGGCCGCCCGGCAGGCGGTGCGTGCGCGGGCGCCGCGCGTGGTCGCCCTCGACGACGGCGGCTACGCCGACGAACGCGACCCGGCGGCTCGCACGGCGCGGCTGCCCTCCGTGGCGTTGCGGGCGGCCCGGCAGGCGCTGACCGATGGTCATCCCGTCCTGGTCCAGGTGCCGCGCCGCGGGTATGTGCCGTCGCTGGCCTGCAACCGCTGCCGAACCATCGCGCGCTGCCGGCACTGCACCGGACCGCTGTCGCTGTCGGCGTCCGGAAGTTCCGCGGAATGCCGGTGGTGCGGCCGCGCCGACCCCGCGCTGCGGTGCGCGCGCTGCGGTTCCGCGGAGGTGCGCGCGGTGGTGATCGGCGCCCGGCGCACCGCCGAGGAACTCGGCCGGGCGTTCCCGGGCGCACCGGTCATCACGTCGTCGGGCGAATCGATCGTCGACGTCGTCGAGCCGGGACCGAGACTGGTGGTCGCCACCCCCGGCGCCGAACCACGGGCGCCCGACGGGTACGGCGCCGCGCTGCTGCTCGACAGCTGGGCACTGTTGGGCCGCCAGGACCTGCGCGCCGCCGAGGACACCCTGCGCCGCTGGATGGCGGCCGGCGCACTGGTCCGCTGCCGTGCCGACGGCGGTGTGGTCGCCGTCGTCGCGGAGGCGGCGATCGGCACCGTGCAGGCGCTCATCCGGTGGGATCCGGTGGGGCATGCCGAGGCCGAACTGGACGCGCGGACCGAGGTGGGTCTGCCGCCCGCCGTGCACCTCGCGGTCCTCGACGGCCCGGCCGCGTCGGTGGATGCGTTGCTGCGGGAGTGCCGGTTCTCCGGCGACGTCGAGGTGTTGGGGCCGGTCGAGCTGCCGGTGGGCGTGCGCCGGCCGGCCGGTATTGACACGGATACCGAGATCATCCGCATGCTGGTGCGCGTCGGGCGCGATCACGGTCTGGGGCTGGCCGGCGCGTTGCGCCGGGCCACCGGCGTGCTCAGCGCGCGGCGCGAGAATGTGCCCGTTCGCGTGCAGATCGACGCGTTGCACATAGGGTAGGCAGGTCAGGAGTCCGGAGACGGAGGGCGATACGGCATGTCGGGGGTCCGCAGGACGGTCGGGTTGCTGATCGCGTTGGTGCTCACCGCCGTCGGAGTGCTGTGGCCGGTGGTGTTCTCCGGTCTGCCGCAGGCCGAGCCGGCCAGCGACCCGGTGACCATCAGCAACTTCCGCGCGGACTTCTACGTCGACGCGGCCGGCAATATGGATGCCACCGAAACCATCACGGGTGAGTTTCCCGGCGGAAGGCATGGCATCTTCCGGTACTGGGATGTCGCCAATCCGAACAGTCCCCGGGTGCGCCAGCAGCCGAACGTCATCTCGGTCCGGATGGACGGCGAACCGATGCAGTACCAGATGCTCTGGGAGAGCGGCGACCGGTTCCGGGTCGCCAAGATCGGCGACCCGGACAGCACCCTCGACTACGGCACGCATGTCTTCGAGATCCGTTACACCATCCCGGGTGTCATCGATCCCGGTGACACCGGCGCGCACAAGCAGTTCGCCAGCTCGACCGGCGGCACCGGGCAGTCGGCGCCGTCGGTGTTCTACTGGAACGTCATCGCCCCGTCGTGGAACAACCAGATCGACCGGGCCGACGTCACCGTCACGCTGCCGGCGCCGGTCACCGGAGCCCAATGCTCGGTCGGCAGCGGGGTCGGACGCGAATGCGCGGGCCTGTCGGTCGACGGAAACACCGTGACGCTCAGCGCAACCGGCCTGGCGCCGCGGACGCCGGTCACCGTTCGCACCGGCGTCGACATGGCGACACCGCCGCGCGCCGAACTGCCGTGGTCCTACAAATGGGATCGGGTGCTGGGCCGGTCGGTGCGCGGAGTCGTCTGGGTGGCCGCGCTGACGCTGGCGGGAGCGGCGGCCGGGATGTTGATGTACCGCTCGACGGTGGAGAAACCGCCGCCGTTCCCGCTGCAGTACGCGCCACCCGAGGGCATCGGGCCGGTCCAGAGCGAGTACATCCGCACCGAGACCGTCGGGCCGGAGGCCCTCACCGCGACACTGTTCCATTTGGCCGACCGGCACCTCATCGAACTGCGGGAGACCGGCAAGAACAAATGGAAGATCCGCAACCTGCCCGGCCCGGGCTGGGCCTCGGTCGATCCCGTCGCGGCCGCGGTGGCATCCACCCTCGGCGTCAAGAAAGCCGGCGGCGAGTTCAACGCCAGCGGCAGCGTGTCGGCCGGTGAACGCCTCAACGAGGCCAAGAACAAGGTCGGTGGCGCGGTGCGGGACTGGGCCCGCCACGACGGGTTCACGACGCCGCGCCGGGTGGAGAACTGGGTGCGCTTCGCCAACGCCGTCGCGCTGGCCCTGGCGGTGACCGCCGCAGTCCGCTGGCTGTTCCCGGCCACCATGTGGGTGTTGCCGTTCGCGGCGTTCTTCGTCTGCTCGGCGCTGTCTTGGCGCGCCGGCGTCGGCAGCCGGCGCACCGAATCGGGCCGCGAATTGTGGTCCCGGGCAGGCGGTTTCCACCGCATGCTGGTGACCGACTCGGCGGAGGCGCGGTTTGATTTCGCCGCCCGCAAGGACCTCTATGCCGCCTACCTGCCGTTCGCGCTGGCGGCGGGAGCGGCCGCATTGTGGGCCAAGAAGTACCAGGCGATGACGGGAATGCCGCCGCCGCAACCGGATTGGTACCACTCGTCCGGGACGTCCTCGTCGTGGGCCGACGGCGGTTCGTCGGGTTCGGCAAGCTTTGACAGTTTCGAGTCGGCACTGTCGTCGTCCATCGGCGCCTACACCGCGTCGCAGTCGTCGTCCTCCAGTGGCGGGAGCGGCGGAGGCGGCGGTGGCGGCGGCGGGGGCGGCGGCGGTGGAGGAGGAGGTTCCTGGTGAGGTGCTCATGGTGAGGTTCCTGTTGATTCTGGCGCTGCTCGTCGTGGTGGCGGTCGCGGTCGGATTCGTGTTCGGCTACAACAAGATTCGGTCGGCCGATGTCCGGGTCGACGAGGCGCTCGGCGGAATCGACGTGCAGCTGACACGCCGGGCCTCGCTGATCCCGGCACTGGTGAGTGTGGTGGGAACCTTCGCGGCGCACGAGAAGGCGATCCTGGACCGGGTCAGCGATGCCCGGGCCGCATTGACGTCGGCCACCGGTAGTAATTCGATTGCGCAACGCAGCGCCGCCGAGAAGCAGTTCGACAGCGCGGTCGGTCAGGTGATGGCACTCGGCCAGACCTACCCGCAACTGAACTCGTCGAACAACTTCCTGAACCTGCAACAGAATCTGGCCGACACCGAGGACAAGCTGGCGTTTGCCCGGCAGTACTACAACGACGCAGTCGCGACGCTCAACCGGCTGGTCACCACGATCCCGTGGATGTTCGCCGCCGGTATGGCCGGCGGCAAGGAACGCGAGTACTACCAGACGCCGCGGTGACGCCCGGCAGACGCTCGCGGTAGGAGCCGGCCGGCCCACCCATAGACTGGGCCGATGCGTTTGGTGTTCGCCGGCACTCCCGAACCGGCGCTGCCGTCGCTGCACCGCCTGATCGCCTCGCCGCGCCACGACGTCGTCGCGGTGCTGACCCGACCCGACGCCGCATCGGGTCGGCGCGGTAAACCGGCCCCGTCGCCGGTCGCCGCGCTGGCCGCCGAGCACGGCATCCCGGTGCTGAAGCCGCCGCGGCCCAACACCGACGATGTCGTCGCCGAACTGACCGCGCTGGCCCCCGACTGCTGCCCGGTGGTCGCCTACGGCGCGCTGCTCGGCGACGAGCTGCTGGCGGTGCCGCCGCACGGCTGGGTGAATCTGCACTTCTCGCTGCTGCCGGCCTGGCGCGGCGCCGCGCCGGTGCAGGCCTCGATCGCCGCCGGGGACGCGGTCACCGGGGCGACCACCTTCCGGATCGAACGGAGCCTGGACAGCGGACCGGTGTACGGCGTGGTGACCGAAACCGTCAAACCGGACGACACCGCCGGGAACCTGCTCGGCCGGCTCGCCGAATCGGGCGCCGGACTGCTGGAGGCGACCCTCGACGGCATCGAGGACGGCACCCTGACGGCGACCCCGCAGCCGGCCGACGGCATCAGCGTCGCACCGAAGATCACCGTCGAGGGGGCGCGGGTGCGGTGGGATCTGCCCGCCCATGTCGTCGACCGCCGGATCCGGTCGGTCACCCCGAATCCGGGCGCCTGGACGATGATCGGTGAGACCCGGGTCAAGCTCGGCCCGGTGTCACCGACCGACGTGGCCGACCTGGAGGCCGGCGACATCCGGGTCGAACGCAACCGCGTACTGGTCGGAACAGGTTCCGGCGCAGTGCAATTGAGCACCGTACAGCCGCCGGGTAAGAAGCCGATGAACGCCGCCGACTGGGCGCGCGGCGCCCGGCTGGACGCGCCGAGGGCCTCGTGAACGATCGACGGCCGGCGCGCCGGCGCCCGCAGCGCACCCCGCTGGACCCCGCGCGCCGCGCCGCGTTCGACGTGCTGCGCGCGGTGACCGAACGCGACGCCTACGCGAACCTGGCGCTGCCACCGCTGCTCACCCAGCGCGGCATCGTCGGGCGCGACGCGGCGTTCGCGACCGAGCTGACCTACGGCGCGTGCCGAACCCGCGGCCTGCTCGACGCGGTGATCGCCGCCGCGGCCGGCCGCCCCGTGGAGCGCATCGACCCAGTGCTGCTGGACCTGCTGCGGCTGGGCACCTACCAGCTGCTGCGCACCCGCGTCGAACCGCACGCCGCGGTGTCCACCACCGTCGAGCAGGCGGGTATCGAATTCGATTCGGCGCGAGCGGGTTTCGTCAACGGCGTGCTGCGCACCATCGCCGCGCGAGACGAGGCCGCCTGGGTCGCCGAGCTGGCGCCACCGGCGGCCGGGGACCCGGTCGGGCATCTGGCTTTCACCCACGCGCACCCGCGCTGGATCGCGCAGGCGTTCGCCGACGCGCTCGGGGCGCGCGCCGGTGAACTGGAGGCGTTGCTGCGCACCGACGACGAGCGGCCCGTCGTGCATCTGGCCGCCCGCCCCGGCGTGCTCACCGCGGCCGAGCTCGCCGATGCCGTCGGCGGCGAGGTGGGACGGTATTCGCCGTTCGCGGTCTACCTTTCCGGCGGCGATCCCGCGCGGCTGCTGCCGGTGCGCGACGGTCAGGCGCTGGTCCAGGACGAGGGCAGCCAACTGGTGGCGCGGGCGGTCACCGAGGCGCCGCTGCTCGGCCCGGACGGCGGGCGCTGGCTGGACCTGTGCGCCGGCCCCGGCGGCAAGACCGCGTTACTCGCCGGAATCGGCGCCGGGACCGGCGCCCGCGTCACCGCCGTGGAACCGGCTCCGCGCCGCGCCGACATGGTCGAAGAGAACACCCGCGGCCTGCCGGTCGACATGGTCCGCGCCGACGGCCGGGATCCGGGCGTGGAGCCGGGTTTCGACCGCGTCCTCGTCGACGCGCCGTGCACCGGACTCGGGGCGCTGCGCCGCCGGCCGGAAGCCCGCTGGCGGCGGCAGCCGACCGACATCCCGGAACTGACCAGGTTGCAGCGCGAGCTGCTCGCCTCGGCCATCCGGCTCACCCGGCCGGGCGGTGTGGTGGTGTACGCCACCTGCTCGCCGCACCTCGCCGAGACCGTCGGGGTGGTCGCCGACGCCCTGCGCCGGCACCCGGTCACGGCGTTGCCCACCGGGCCGCTGTTCGCGCCCGCCGGCGATCTGGAGGCCGGCGGGGGAGAGTACGCGCAGCTGTGGCCGCACCGGCACGGCACCGACGCGATGTTCGCCGCGGCCCTGCGGGTGGGCGAGTGACTGGTGGGTGGGAGTGATTCGGGTGGGAATGATTATCGTGAGCGCATGAATCGCCCGCTGATCGCGCCGTCGATCCTGGCCGCCGACTTCGCGCGCCTTGCCGACGAGGCCGCCGCCGTCGATGGCGCCGACTGGTTGCACGTCGACGTGATGGACGGGCACTTCGTCCCAAACCTCACCCTCGGGCTGCCGGTGGTCGAGAGCCTGCTGGCGGCAACCGACATCCCGATGGACTGCCATCTGATGATCGACGACCCAGACCGGTGGGCGCCGCCGTACGCCGAAGCCGGCGCCTACAACGTGACCTTCCACGCCGAGGCCACCGACAACCCGGTGGGGGTGGCGCGCGACATCCGCGCGGCGGGCGCCAAGGCGGGCCTGTCCGTGAAGCCCGGCACGCCGCTGGAGCCGTACCTGGAGATCCTGCCCGACTTCGACACCCTGTTGGTGATGTCGGTGGAACCGGGGTTCGGCGGCCAGTCCTTCATCCCCGACGTGCTGGAGAAGGTGCGGACCGCGCGCCGCCTGGTCGACTCGGGCGAGCTGACCATTCTCGTCGAGATCGACGGCGGCATCAACGCCGACACCATCGAGGCCGCCGCCGAGGCCGGAGTGGACTGCTTCGTCGCCGGTTCGGCCGTCTACGGCGCGCAGGATCCCGCGGCGGCGGTCGCGGCATTGCGCAAACGTGCCGGGGCCGTCTCGCCGCATCTGCGGCTGTGAGGGTCCGGCGCCGATGACAGAGATGTCGGCCGCGATGCGGCTGGCCGTCGAACAGGCGGAGGGCGTCAAGGGCGACACCTATCCGAATCCGCCGGTGGGAGCGGTGATCCTGGATGCGGACGGTCAGGTCGCCGGGGTGGGCGCTACCGAACCGCCCGGTGGCGCGCACGCCGAACTGGTGGCGCTGCGCCGGGCCGGCAGCCGGGCGGCGGGCGGCACCGCGGTGTGCACGCTGGAACCGTGCAACCACCACGGCCGCACCCCGCCCTGCGTGGATGCGCTGCTGGAGGCGCGGGTGTCGACCGTGGTGTTCGCGATCGCCGACCCCAACCCGGTGGCGGCCGGCGGGGCCGACCGGCTGCGAGCCGCCGGCATCGAGGTGGTTTCCGGCGTGCAGGCCGACCTGGTGGCCGGCGGACCGCTGCGGGAGTGGCTGCACAAGCAGCGCACCGGGCGACCGCACGTCACTTGGAAGTACGCCACCAGCGTCGACGGCCGCAGCGCCGCCGCCGACGGATCCAGCCAGTGGATCACCAGTGATGCCGCCCGGGCGGACGTGCATCGGCGCCGCCGGGCCGCCGATGCCATCGTGGTGGGCACCGGCACGGTGTTCGTCGACGACCCGGCCCTGACCGCCCGGCTTCCCGACGGCAGCCTGGCCGACCGGCAGCCGCTTCGCGTCGTGGTCGGTATGCGGGAAATATCTTCCGAGTCAAAGGTTCTCAACGACGACTCCCGGACCATGGTGATCCGCACGCACGACCCGCACGAGGTGATCCGGGCGCTCGGCGATCGCACCGACGTGCTGGTCGAGGGTGGGCCGATCGTGGCCGGGGCGTTCCTGCGCGCCGGTGTCATCGACCGGATCCTGTCCTACGTGGCGCCGATCCTGTTGGGCGGACCGATCTCGGCCGTCGACGACGTCGGGGTGCCCAGCATCGCCCGGGCGCTGCGGTGGCGGTTCGACGGTGTCGAGCAGATCGGGCCGGATCTGTTGTTGTCGCTGGTGCCCGACACCCGCGGCTGACGGGGACACCGTGCGACAGCTCCGGGGCGTGATCACGGTGCTGGGCGTGCTCGGCACCGCCGCAGCGGCCGCCGGGGTCGCGGCGCACTACCTCGGTGTGGTCGACGACACGGTCGCACGGATCGCCGCGTTCACGCCGGTGCTGGTGGTCTTGGGGGCGGTGGCGGTGCTGCTGCTGGCGCTGACGCGCAGGTGGGCGCTCGTGGCGCTGGCATTGGTCGTCGTCGGCGCCGGGGTGTGGTCGCAGGTGCCGCTGTTCACCGGCTCGGCGCCGGGCCCGAACGCCGGAGGTGCCACGATTCGGTTGATGCAGGCCAACATTCGGCTCGGCGAGGCCGACGCGGCCGCGCTGGTCCGCACCGTCACCGACGAGCGGGTGGACGTGTTGACCCTTGTCGAACTGACCGAGAAGGGCGCGCAGCGCCTCCTGGCGGCGGGTCTGACCGATGTGCTGCCGTGCTACGTGGCACGTCCGCGGGACAGCGGCGGCGGCGCGGCGATTCTGTCGCGCTTCCCGCTGAGCGCAGGCACCCGGCTGGCCGGCCTGGAGACGAACAACCTCCAAGCGGTGGCCCAGCTACCGGGCGTCGGCCCGATCGCCGTCTACGCCCTGCATCCGGTGCCACCGTACCCCGGGCCCGCCGAAGAATGGGCCACCGAATTGCGAAGGCTGCAAACGATTTTCGCCGCGCAAGACCTGCCCGTCCTCGTCGGCGCCGATTTCAACTCGACCTACGATCACCGGCAGTACCGCGACCTGCTGCGCGAGTCGTCGCTGGTCGACGCCGCCGAGTACCTCGGCGCGGGGCTGGTCGCCACATTCCCGGCCGACCAGTGGTACCCGGCGGTGCTGGGCATCGACAAGATCCTCACCCGCGGCGGGACACCGCAGTCGCTGCGCCGCGTCGACCTGCCGGGGTCCGACCACTACGGCGTGATCGGGGATGTCCGGTTCGGCGCTAGCTGACCTGGGCCGTTCGGCTGGCCGCGCCGAACACCGCGACGGTGGTGGCGCAGAACGCCGGCAAATCGCCGGGCTTGCGGCTGGAGATCAGCGTGTTGGGCCCGGCCGAGCACACCACGATCTCCTCGTCGACCCAGTGCCCGCCCGCGTTGATGATGTCGGTGCGCACACTGGGCCAGGACGTCAACGTCCGGCCGCGCACGACGTCGGCCTCCACCAGGGTCCACGGGCCGTGGCAGATCACCGCGACCGGTTTGCCCAGCTCGAAGAACGACTTGGCGAATTCGACCGCGTCGGGGTCGGTGCGCAACTGGTCGGGGTTGGCGACGCCGCCCGGAAGCACCAGGCCGGTGAAGCTGGTGGCATCCGCGTCGTCAGCGGCGATGTCGGCCTCGAAGACGTCGGCCGCGGTCAGGTGATCGAAGGCCTGCACCTTGCCCAGCTTGGTGGACACCAGAACCGGTGTGCCTCCGGCGTTCTCGACGGCCTGCCAGGGCTCGGTCAGCTCGCGCTGCTCGACGCCCTCGGGCGCCACGAGGAACGCCACCTTCTCATTGCTCAGATCGTTGGTCATCCCCGCCGGGTACCCAGGCCGGTGGTGAATACACGTCAGCGGGTTCGGCGTGGGTGTGCCGGCCGGCGATGAGCAGCCCGATGAACGCGCCGACCACGCAGATGACCATGGTGATCCAGAACATCTCGCCGTACTGCTCGGCGAACGCCTCCCGGTAGCGGGTGGCCTCGCCGGCGATCTTCTCGATCAGCGAGCCGGCGTGCGGGGCGGGTTTGCTCGCCAGGATCTGGTTGAACCGGTACAGCCCCCACGCGGACAGGGCGGCCACCCCGACCAGCATGCCCGTCATCCGCGCCACGACCACCAGCGACGAGGCGATGCCGTGCTGGACGGCGGGCACCACCCGCAGCGCCGCGGACGTCAGCGGGCCGATCACCAGGCCGAGCCCGAACCCGGCCAGCGCCAGGTCGGTGGCGAAGGCGGGCAACTGGACGAACCGCAGATCATGTTGTGCGGCAAGGACATCCACGCCCCAGGTGGACACCAGCCAGTACGCGTAGGCCGCGATAAGCATCCCGGCGAACACCACGGCACGGTCGCCGACGCGGGTGGCGATCACGCCGCCGACCAGCGCCCCGACGGGCAGTGCGGCCAGGAACCAGGTCAGCTTCAACGCCGCGTCCACCTGGTCGAGGCCCAGCACCCCCTGGCCGAACAGTTCGACGTTGACCAGGGTGACCATCAGCGCCGCGCCGGCGCAGACCGACGTGCCCAGCGACGCCAGGAACGGGCGGAACCGCACGCCGGCGGGTTCGATCAGTTTGGTGCGGGAGTACCGCTCCCAGCCGAAGAACGCGATGGCCGCGACGACCGCCGCGCCGACCACCGGCAGACCCCAGTGCGGCAGCACCTGCCTGCCGTCGGGCGCGGGGTTGTACAGCCCGATCACCGTCAGGCCCAGCGTGACGGCCAGCAGCACGCCGCCGATGACGTCGACCCGCTGCCGCGGGCCGGTGCCGCGGTCGTGGGCTGGGACGCTGAAGTGGATCATCAGCATGGCGATTGCGGTCAGGGGCAGATTGATCCAGAACACGTCGCGCCACGTGTTGAGCACCGCGACGACGGCGATGCCGTACAGCGGGCCCAGCACGCTGCCGAGTTCCTGGGCGGCGCCGACGCCGCCGAGCACCGCGGCCCGGTTCCGGGCGGCCCACAGGTCGGCGGCCAGTGCCAGTGTGACCGGCAACAGCGCGCCGCTGGCCGTGCCCTGGATAACCCGGCCGACCACCAGCGTCGTCAGATCGTCCGACAGCGCGGTGACCACCGAGCCGATCGCGAAACCGGCCAGCCCGAGTTGTAGGACGAGTTTGCGTCCGAACCGGTCCGAGGCGCGTCCCAGCAGCGGCATCGCCGCGATGTAGCCGAGCAGGTAGCCGGTGATGATGGGCGCGACCTGCTGAATCTTGTTGATCGGGATGCCGACGTCTTTCATGATGTCGGTCATGATCGAGACCACGACGTAGGTGTCGACGGCCCCGAGCAGGACGGCCAGACCGCCCGCGCTGATCGCGGTCCAGCGCCGGGCCTCCGGGCCCATCACACCTGGGGCTTGGCGACGGTGACCGGCTTGTTGCGGTCCGACAAGGTCATCTGGATCGCGTTGCCGGTACTGGGTTCCAGCCGGGCCCGGACCAGGTTGTGGTCACCGTCCTTCTCGATCCATGCGGTGCCGGCCACCGGGCCGGTCGCCTTGACCTGCGGGACGATCTTGTTGACCGCGTCGGCGCTGACTTGACCGGTGACCTTCACGGTGTCGGTGCCGTCGATCTTCTCGGCCGCCTCCGATTTCGGGTCGGAGAAGTTCGCCAGGACGTTGGCCAGGCCGGTGGTGGGACTCAGGATGGTCGACGGGTCGTAGATTTCGGCGGCCGGGCCCATGTCCAGCCAGTTGTTCGGCGTCAGCGCCGCATAGAGGTTGCCGTCGACGACGACGATGTCGGCGTCCAGGTCGGAGCCCCCCATGGTGATGGTGGCCTTGGCCTGCGCCGCGGTGGCGGGCACGTTGGTCAGGTCACCGGAGAGGTTCTTGACCGGCAGTCCCTGGATCTTGCCTTCGACGGTGATCTCCACATGGGCGCTCTTCAGGTCCTTGGTGGTCTGAGCGGACTGCTGCAGCGTGGTGGCCGCGTCCGGCAGCGTCGCCGTGCCCGACGTCCCGCCCGACGAACATCCCGCGACCAGTGCGGCGGTGGCCGCGAGCGCGCCGATCGAGTGGGCCAGGACGGAGAACCTGCGTTGACGTGTCTGCATGCCTGCATCGTAGTGGGCGGCGCCGACCGTCCCGGGTGCCCAGCGCGGCGGCGGGCGCGCGACGACTAGGTTTAACGGCGTGTTCACCGGGATCGTCGAAGAGTTGGGTGAGGTCGTCGGCAAGGACGACCTGGCCGATGCCGCGCGGTTCGTCATCCGCGGGCCGGTGGTGACCGCCGACGCCGGCCACGGTGACTCGATCGCCGTCAACGGGGTCTGCCTGACCGTCGTCGACGTGCTGCCCGACGGCCGATTCAGCGCCGACGTGATGGCCGAAACCCTGGACCGGTCCAGCCTGGGCGGGCTGGCCGTCGGCTCCCCGGTCAACCTCGAACGCGCCGCGGCGCTCAACAGCCGCCTCGGCGGCCACATCGTCCAGGGCCACGTCGACGGCACCGGATCCGTGATCTCCCGCACACCGTCGGAGCACTGGGAGGTGGTGCGCATCGCGTTGCCGGCCGCCCTGTCCCGGTATCTGGTGGAGAAGGGCTCGATCACCGTCGATGGCATCTCGCTGACCGTGTCGGGCCTGGGTCCGGACTGGTTCGAGGTGTCGCTGATCCCGACCACCCTGGCGATGACGACGCTGGGCGCGGCCCCGGTGGGGGCGATGGTGAACCTGGAGGTCGACGTCATCGCCAAGTACGTCGAGCGACTGCTGGGTGAACAGGGAAAGCAAGGCTAGCGGCCCTGGTGGTTCATACTGGTTGCACCTGCACTACCGCTGCACAGTTCACATATAGCACAAGGTGGCTCCAATGACGAGGCTGGATACCGTCGAACGGGCGCTGGCCGACATTGCCGCCGGCAAGGCCGTCGTCGTGATCGACGACGAGGATCGCGAAAACGAGGGCGATCTGATCTTCGCCGCCGAGAAGGCCACGCCCGAACTGGTCGCGTTCATGGTCCGCTACACCTCCGGTTATTTGTGCGTGCCGCTGGCCGGCGACATCTGCGACCGCCTGGGCCTGCTGCCGATGTACGCGGTCAACCAGGACAAGCACGGCACCGCCTACACCGTCACCGTCGACGCGAAACTCGGTGTGGGAACGGGTATTTCGGCCTCGGACCGGGCCACCACGATGCGCGCGCTGGCCGATCCGGCCGCGGTCTCCGCCGACTTCACCAAACCCGGGCACGTGGTGCCGCTGCGCGCAAAGGACGGCGGTGTGCTGCGCCGCCCCGGGCACACCGAGGCGGCCGTCGACCTGGCCCGGCTGGCCGGCCTGCAGCCCGCCGGGGCGATCTGCGAGATCGTCAGCCAGAAAGACGAAGGCGCCATGGCGCAGACCGACGAACTACGGGTGTTCGCCGACGACCACGACCTTGCGCTGATCTCCATCGCGGACCTCATCGAATGGCGCCGCAAGCACGAGAAGCACATCAAACGGGTCGCCGAGGCCCGCATCCCGACCCGGCACGGCGACTTCCGCGCGGTCGGCTACCGCAGCGTGTACGACGACGTCGAGCACGTCGCGCTGGTCCGCGGCGAGATCGCCGGACCGCACAGCGACGGTGAGGACGTCCTGGTCAGGGTGCACTCCGAATGTCTCACCGGCGACGTGTTCGGCTCCCGTCGCTGCGACTGCGGACCCCAACTGGACGCCGCGATGGCGATGGTGGCCCGGGAGGGCCGCGGCGTGGTGCTCTACATGCGCGGCCACGAGGGTCGCGGCATCGGGCTGATGCACAAACTGCAGGCGTATCAGTTGCAGGACGCGGGTGCGGACACCGTGGACGCCAACCTCGAACTGGGTCTGCCGGCCGACGCGCGCGACTACGGGATCGGCGCGCAGATCCTGGTGGATCTGGGAATCCGGTCGATGCGCCTGCTGACCAACAATCCGGCCAAGCGGGTCGGCCTGGACGGGTACGGCCTGCACATCATCGAGCGGGTGCCGCTGCCGGTGCGAGCCAACGCCGACAACATCAAGTACCTGATGACCAAGCGCGACCGGATGGGGCATGAATTGAGCGGGCTCGACGAGTACCACGAGTCGCACTCCATGGAGACCTACGACGAGGCCGCCTATCTGCTGGGCGAGCGGCACCGTCCGCGGGTGAGCGACCAGGGCGCGAGCGAATGAGCGCCACATGAGCGGAGGCGCGGGCGTCCCGCAGATGCCGGACTTCGCCGACGGCGCCGCGGACGTGTCGTTGGCGATCGTCGCGAGCACCTGGCACACCCGGATCTGTGATGCCCTTCTCGACGGCGCCCTGCGGGTGGTCAAGTCGGCCGGTGTCGCCAAACCGACCGTGGTGCGCGTGCTGGGTGCCATCGAGATTCCGGTGGTGGCCCAGGAACTTGCCCGCAGCCATGACGCCGTCGTCGCCCTCGGTGTGGTGATCCGCGGCCAGACACCGCATTTCGACTACGTCTGCGACGCGGTGACTCAGGGCCTGACGCGGGTGTCCCTGGATGCGGCGACCCCGGTCGCCAACGGCGTGCTGACCACGAACACCGAGGAGCAGGCGCTCGACCGTGCCGGGCTGCCGGGTTCGGCGGAGGACAAGGGCGAGCAGGCCGCCGCGGCGGCTCTGAGCACCGCGCTGACGTTGCGCGAACTGCGCGCCGGCACATGAACCGACCCGACCCGAGCTGGGATGTCACGCTGCGTCCGCACCTGACCCCATATTTCGCATACGGCGCGGCTTTTCTGATAGCGGCGGCCCACATCACCGTCGGGTTTCTGCTGAAGATCGGGTCGAGCGGCGTGGTGTTCCGGACCGCCGACCAGGTGGCGATGGGTCTGCTGGGCATCGTGCTGGGCGGTGTGGTGCTGCTGTTCACGCGTCCGCGGCTGCGGGTCGGCGCGGCGGGGTTGTCGGTTCGTAACCTGCTGGGCGACAAGCTCATTCCGTGGACCGATGTCGTCGACGTGTCGTTTCCGGCAGGTGCGCGGTGGGCCCGCGTCGACCTGCCGCACGACGAGTATTTCGCGGTGATGGCGATCCAGGCCGCCGACAAGGGCCGGGCGGTGCAGGCGATGGAAACCGTGCGCGCCCTGATGCGCGAGTACCGGCCGGACGCCTCGGCGCCGACCTGAGATTAGGCTGGAGCGCGTGCCAGATCCAGCGACGTACCGTCCGGCACCCGGCTCCATTCCGGTGGAACCGGGGGTCTACCGGTTCTCCGATCAGCACGGCCGCGTCATCTACGTCGGCAAGGCCAAAAACCTGCGCAGCCGGCTGACGTCGTACTTCGCCGACATCGTCGGCCTGCACCCGCGCACCCGTCAGATGGTCAGCACCGCGGCGAAGGTCGAGTGGACGGTCGTCACCACCGAGGTCGAGGCGCTCCAGCTGGAATACAACTGGATCAAGGAGTTCGACCCGCGGTTCAACGTCCGCTACCGCGACGACAAGTCCTACCCGGTGCTGGCGGTCACCGTCGCCGACGAGTACCCGCGGCTGTTCGTCTACCGCGGGGCGCGGCGCAAAGGGGTGCGCTATTTCGGCCCGTACTCGCATGCCTGGGCCATCCGCGAGACCGTCGACCTGCTCACCCGCGTCTTCCCCGCGCGCACCTGCTCGGCCGGAGTGTTCAAGCGGCACAACCAGATCGGCCGCCCCTGCCTGCTGGGCTACATCGACAAGTGCGCGGCGCCGTGTGTCGGCCGGGTCAGCGCCGAGGAGCACCGCACCATCGTGCTGGACTTCTGCGACTTCCTGTCCGGCAAGACCGACCGCTACGCCCGCGAACTCGAGCAGCAGATGACGGCCGCCGCGGAGAGTCTCGACTTCGAACGCGCCGCCCGGTTGCGCGACGACCTGTCGGCGTTGCGCCGGGCGCTGGAGAAGCAGGCCGTCGTGCTCGGCGACGGCACCGACGCCGACGTGGTCGCCTTCGCCGAGGATGCCCTCGAGGCCGCGGTCCAGGTGTTCCACGTGCGCGGCGGCCGGGTCCGCGGCCAGCGCGGTTGGGTGGTCGAAAAGCCCAGTGGGCCAAGCGAACCCGGTGAGTCGGTGGAAGCGCAGCTGGTCGAGCAGTTCCTGACCCAGTTCTACGGCGAGCAGGCCGAGTTGGACGGCGCCGCCGACGCCGGCGGGAGCGGTGCGGCCGGTGACGAGTCGGCCAATCCGGTGCCGCGCGAAGTGCTCGTGCCCTGCCTGCCGCCCAACGCCGACGAACTCGCCGCCTGGCTGTCGGGCCTGCGCGGGTCCCGGGTGGCCCTGCGGGTGCCGCGCCGCGGTGACAAACGGGCGCTGGCCGAGACCGTGCAGCGCAACGCGGCCGAGGCGCTGCAGCAGCATAAGATGCGCCGGGCCGGCGACTTCAACGCCAGATCCGCTGCGCTGCAAAGCATTCAGGACACCCTCGGCCTAGCAGACGCGCCGTTGCGCATCGAATGCGTCGACATCAGCCATGTGCAGGGCACCGATGTGGTCGCGTCCCTGGTGGTGTTCGAGGACGGGCTGCCGCGCAAGTCCGACTACCGGCACTACGCCATCAAGGAGGCCGCCGGCGACGGGCGCTCCAACGACGTCGCCTCGATCGCCGAGGTCACCCGCCGCCGCTTCTGGCGGCATCTGCAGGACACCGCGCCACCGGTGGAGACGGCCGCGCAACCCGACCCCGCCGCCGCACCGCCCGGCCGGCCCGCCCGGTTCGCCTACCCGCCGAACCTCTACGTCGTCGACGGGGGCGCGCCACAGGTCAACGCGGCCGCGGCGGTGCTCGCCGACCTCGGCGTCACCGATGTCGCGGTGATCGGGCTGGCCAAGCGACTGGAGGAGGTCTGGGTGCCGGGCGAGCCCGACCCGGTGATCTTCCCGCGCAACAGCGAAGGGCTGTACCTGCTGCAGCGGGTCCGCGACGAGGCGCACCGGTTCGCGATCGCCTTCCACCGCAGCAAACGCTCGAAGCGGATGACGGCCTCGGCGCTGGATGCGGTGCCCGGCCTGGGCGAGCATCGGCGTAAGGCGCTGGTGACCCATTTCGGCTCGGTCGCGCGACTGCGCGAGGCCTCGGTCGAGGAGATCACGTCCGTCCCGGGCATCGGCGTGGCCACCGCGACGGCGGTGCGCGCCGCGCTGGGAGCCGCCGCGGAACCGGACACAGCCGAACCGGCCGCGACCGACGACGACGTCGCCGAACAGGTATCGCGATGACGGACGGCGCGGACGAGTTCGGTGCCCGCGTCGGCGACGCCCTGGCGGGCGGTCTGGCCGGCGAACCCGGCTCCGGCATCGATGTCGTTCTGGTGACCGGGCTTTCCGGCGCCGGCCGCGGGACGGCCGCCAAGGTCCTCGAGGATCTCGGATGGTACGTCGCGGACAACCTGCCGCCCGAATTGATCACGCGCATGGTGGATCTGGGCCTGGCGGCCGGTTCGCGGATCACGCAGCTGGCCGTGGTCATGGACGTCCGGTCCCGGGGCTTCTCCGGCGATCTGGACTCGGTGCGCTCCGAGCTGGCCACCCGTCAGATCACTCCCCGGGTGCTGTT
Organism: uncultured Mycobacterium sp.; assembly: GCA_964611465.1. Classification (GTDB taxonomy): domain Bacteria; phylum Actinomycetota; class Actinomycetes; order Mycobacteriales; family Mycobacteriaceae; genus Mycobacterium. Next base: position 46,642 of record CAZTAA010000013.1, read on the forward strand.
CCTGGAGGCTTCCGACGACATCCTGGTCCGCCGCTACGAGCAGAACCGGCGCAGCCATCCGATGCAGGGCGAAACGACGCTGGCCGAGGGCATCGCGGCCGAGCGCGCGCTGCTGGCGCCGGTGCGGGCCGACGCGGACCTGGTCATCGACACCTCGACCCTGTCGGTGCCGGCGCTGCGGGAAATCGTCGAACGGGCCTTCGGCGCGGAGTCGGTACCGACCACGAGCGTCACGGTGGAGTCCTTCGGCTTCAAGTACGGCCTGCCCATGGACGCCGACATGGTCATGGACGTCCGGTTCCTGCCGAATCCGCACTGGGTCGACGAGCTGCGCCCGCATTCGGGACGGCATCCGGCGGTTCGGGACTACGTGCTCGGCCAACCCGGCGCGCAGCGCTTCCTGTCCACCTACCATGAGCTGCTGGGGCTTGTGGTCGACGGTTATCGCAGGGAGGGGAAGCGGTACATGACGATCGCCATCGGGTGCACCGGCGGAAAGCACCGCAGCGTCGCGATCGCCGAGGCACTGGCCGAACTCCTGTCGGCCGATCCGCAGCTGTCGGTGCGGGCCCTGCACCGCGACCTGGGTCGCGAATGAGCCGACGCATCGTCGCCCTCGGGGGCGGGCACGGCCTGTACGCGACCCTGTCGGCCGCCCGCCGGTTGACCCCGCACGTCACCGCCGTCGTGACGGTTGCCGACGACGGCGGCTCCTCCGGCCGGCTGCGCAGCGAACTCGACGTCGTGCCGCCCGGGGATCTGCGAATGGCGTTGGCGGCGTTGGCATCTGACAGCCCGCACGGCCGACTGTGGGCGACCATCATCCAGCACCGGTTCGGCGGCAACGGGGCGCTGGCCGGTCACCCGATCGGAAACCTGCTGCTGGCCGGCATCAACGAGGTGCTCGGCGATCCGGTGGCCGCGCTCGACGAGGTGGCCCGAATCCTCGGGGTCCGCGGCCGGGTCCTGCCGATGTGCCCGATCGCCCTGCAGATCGAAGCGGACGTGGCCGGGCTCGAGTCCGATCCGCGGATGAGCCGCGCGATCCGCGGCCAGGTGGCCATCGCCACCACCCCGGGCAAGGTGCGTCGCGTGCGGCTGCTGCCCGGCAATCCGCCGGCCACGCGGCAGGCCGTCGACGCGATCATGCACGCCGACCTGGTGGTGCTGGGACCGGGTTCGTGGTTCACCAGCGTGATCCCGCACGTGCTGGTTCCCGATCTGGCGAATGCGCTGGCGGCGACGCCGGCGCGCCGGGCGATCGTGCTCAACCTGGCCGACGAGCCGGGGGAGACCGCGGGATTCTCCGCCGAGCGCCATCTGCACGTACTGGCCCAGCACGCGCCCGGTTTCACCGCACACGACGTGATCGTCGACGCGGGCCGGGTGGCCGGCGAGCGGGAACGTGAGCAGTTGCGCCGGGCCGCGGCGATGCTGAAGGCCGAGGTCAGCTTTGCCGACGTATCCCGACCTGGTACACCATTACATGACCCGGCGAAGCTGGCGGCCGCGCTCGACGGTGTCCGTGCGCCCGGTTCCGTGCCCGCGGCGCCGACCATCCCGACGCCCGCGCCGGGCGCTGACGTATCGAGTCCGAGCCGATCGAGAGGTGACGATCCGTGGCGATGACGGCCGAGGTCAAAGACGAGCTGAGCCGGCTGACGGTCAACTCCGTCAGCGCGCGCCGCGCGGAGGTCGCCGCGCTGCTGCGGTTCGCCGGCGGGCTGCACATCGTCGCGGGCCGCGTGGTCGTCGAAGCGGAGGTCGACCTCGGCATCATCGCGCGCCGGCTGCGCAAGGACATCTTCGACCTGTACGGCTACAACGCCGTCGTGCATGTGCTGTCCGCCAGTGGAATCCGCAAGAGCACACGTTATGTGGTGCGGGTCGCCAAGGACGGTGAGGCGCTGGCGCGCCAGACCGGTCTGCTCGACCTGCGTGGCCGTCCGGTCCGGGGCCTGCCGGCTCAGGTGGTCGGCGGCAGCATCGCCGATGCCGAGGCGGCGTGGCGGGGGGCGTTCCTGGCGCACGGATCGCTCACCGAGCCGGGCCGTTCCTCGGCACTGGAAGTCAGCTGCCCGGGTCCGGAGGCGGCCCTGGCACTCGTCGGCGCGGCCCGTCGGCTCGGGGTCAGTGCCAAGGCGCGCGAGGTCCGCGGCGCCGATCGGGTGGTGGTGCGCGACGGCGAGGCCATCGGCGCGCTGCTGACCCGGATGGGCGCCCAGGACACGCGTCTCACCTGGGAGGAGCGCCGGATGCGCCGCGAGGTGCGGGCGACGGCCAACCGGCTGGCCAACTTCGACGACGCGAACCTGCGCCGCTCGGCACGCGCGGCGGTGGCCGCGGCGGCCCGCGTCGAGCGGGCGCTGAACATCCTCGGCGACGGGGTGCCCGACCATCTGGCCGCGGCGGGCAAGCTGCGGGTCGAGCACCGGCAGGCGTCCCTGGAGGAGCTCGGCCGCCTCGCCGACCCGCCGATGACGAAAGACGCTGTGGCAGGCCGGATTCGGCGGCTGCTGTCGATGGCCGACCGCAAGGCCAAACAGGACGGCATCCCCGACACCGAGTCCGCGGTCACCCCGGAGTTGCTCGACGAGGCCTGACGCGAACCGCGGCCCGGCGGAACTTTGCAACCAGGCGGCACGGCATGGCGGCCACCGCACTAGGCTGATCGGCGAGCACTGGAAACGACCAAGGAGACACAAGTGACCATCCGGGTAGGCGTCAACGGGTTCGGCCGTATCGGGCGCAACTTCTTCCGAGCTCTGGACGCTCAGCAGGCCGAGGGCAAGGCCAAGGACATCGAGATCGTCGCGGTCAACGACCTCACCGACAACGCCAGCCTGGCGCACCTGCTCAAGTTTGACTCGATCCTGGGCCGGCTGCCCTACGACGTCAGCCTGGAGGGCGAGGACACCATCGTCGTCGGCAACCTGAAGATCAAGGCGCTGGAGGTCAAGGAGGGCCCGGCCGCACTGCCGTGGGGCGACCTGGGCGTCGACGTCGTCGTCGAGTCGACCGGCATCTTCACCGCCGCCGCCAAGGCCAAGGGCCACCTGGACGCGGGCGCCAAGAAAGTCATCATCTCCGCGCCGGCCACCGACGAGGACATCACCATCGTGATGGGCGTCAACGACGACAAGTACGACGGCAGCCAGAACATCATCTCCAACGCGTCGTGCACCACCAACTGCCTCGGGCCGTTCGCCAAGGTGCTCAACGACGAGTTCGGCATCGTCAAGGGCCTGATGACCACCGTGCACGCCTACACCCAGGACCAGAACCTGCAGGACGGCCCGCACAAGGACCTGCGCCGCGCCCGGGCGGCCGCGCTGAACATCGTGCCCACCTCGACCGGCGCCGCCAAGGCCATCGGCCTGGTGCTGCCCGAACTGAAGGGCAAGCTCGACGGCTACGCGCTGCGGGTGCCGATCCCCACCGGCTCGTGCACCGACCTGACCGTCGAACTGAAGAAGGCCGGCACCGCCGACGAGATCAACGCCGCGATGAAGGCCGCCGCCGAGGGCCCGCTCAAAGGCATCCTGAAGTACTACGACGCGCCGATCGTCTCGTCCGACATCGTCACCGACCCGCACAGCTCGATCTTCGACGCGGGCCTGACGAAGGTCATCGACAACCAGGCCAAGGCCGTGTCGTGGTACGACAACGAATGGGGTTACTCCAACCGCCTGGTGGACCTGGTCGGTCTGGTCGGCAAGTCGCTGTAATCCGATGAGCGTCAAGACACTTGACGATCTGCTGAAAGAGGGTGTCGAAGGTCGGGGCGTCTTGGTGCGCTCCGACTTCAACGTCCCGCTCGATGACGATCGCAACATCACCGACCCGGGCCGCATCATCGCGTCGCTGCCCACCCTGAAGGCACTGTCGGACGCCGGGGCGAAGGTCATCATCACCGCGCACCTGGGCCGGCCGGACGGCGCGCCGGATCCCAAGTTCTCGCTGGCCCCGGTGGCCAAGGATCTCGGCGAGCGGCTCGGCCGGCACGTGCAACTGGCCGGCGATGTGGTGGGAACCGACGCGCTGGCCCGGGCCGAGGGCTTGACCGACGGCGACATCCTGCTGCTGGAGAACATCCGCTTCGACCCGCGCGAGACCAGCAAGGATGAGGCCGAGCGCGGCGCGCTGGCCCGCGACCTGGTGGAGTTGGTGGGCGACAACGCCGCATTCGTCAGCGACGGGTTCGGCGTGGTGCACCGCAAGCAGGCCTCGGTGTACGACGTGGCCAAACTGCTGCCGCACTACGCCGGCTACCTGGTGGCGACCGAGGTCGGCGTGCTGCGCCAGCTGACCGAATCCCACGAACGGCCGTACGCGGTGGTGCTCGGCGGTTCGAAGGTGTCCGACAAGCTCGCGGTCATCGAGAATCTGGCCACCAAGGCCGACAGCCTGGTGATCGGCGGCGGCATGTGCTTCACCTTCCTTGCCGCGCAAGGCCTTTCGGTGGGAACCTCGCTATTGCAGGAGGAGATGGTCGAGACCTGCAAGAAGCTGCTCGAGGACTACGGCGACGTGATCCACCTGCCGGTCGACTTCGTCGTCACGGAGAAGTTCGCCGCCGACTCCCCGCCGGAACACGTTGCCGCCGACAGCATTCCGGCCGGCAAGATGGGCCTGGACATCGGGCCGGAGTCGGTCAAGAGGTTCACCGCGCTGCTGTCGAACGCCAAGACGGTGTTCTGGAACGGCCCGATGGGTGTGTTCGAGTTCCCGGCCTACTCGGCGGGTACCAAGGGACTGGCCGAGGCCATCATCGGCGCCACCGGCAAGGGCGCGTTCAGCGTGGTCGGCGGTGGTGACTCCGCGGCCGCGGTACGCACCCTGGGTTTGCCCGAGGACGGTTTCAGTCACATCTCCACCGGCGGTGGGGCGTCACTGGAGTACCTCGAGGGCAAGGAACTTCCCGGCATCGCAGTTCTGGAGACATAGGAGCCCGGCATGTCACGTAAGCCGCTGATCGCCGGCAACTGGAAGATGAACCTCAACCACTTCGAGGCCATCGCCCTGGTGCAGAAGATCGCATTCTCGTTGCCCGACAAGTACTTCGACAAGGTCGACGTGACCGTCATCCCGCCGTTCACCGACCTGCGCAGTGTGCAGACCCTGGTCGACGGCGACAAGTTGCGGCTGACCTACGGCGCCCAGGACCTCTCCCAGCACGACTCGGGTGCCTACACCGGCGAGATCAGCGGAGCGTTCCTGGCGAAGCTGGGCTGCACGTTCGTCGTCGTCGGGCACTCCGAGCGGCGCACCTACCACGACGAGTCCGACGCACTGGTGGCCGCCAAGACCGCCGCCGCGCTCAAGCACGGGCTGACCCCGATCGTCTGTATCGGCGAGGGACTGGAGATCCGGGAGGCCGGCAACCACGTCGACTACAACGTCGAGCAGCTGCGCGGCTCGCTGGCCGGGCTGACCGCCGAGCAGATCGGCACCATCGTCATCGCCTACGAGCCGGTCTGGGCGATCGGCACCGGCCGCGTCGCCAGCGCCGCCGACGCCCAGGAGGTGTGCGCGGCCATCCGCGCCGAGCTGGGCGCGCTGGCCACGCCGGAGATCGCCGCGACGGTGCGGGTGCTCTACGGCGGGTCGGTCAACGCCAAGAATGTCGGCGAGATCGTCGGACAGCCCGACGTCGACGGCGCCCTGGTGGGCGGCGCCTCGCTGGACGGCGAGCAGTTCGCCACCCTGTCGGCGATCGCCGCGGGCGGACCGCTGCCCTGAGTGATTTCGGCGCGGTTTCCGCCGCTCACCGGCGGTTTTCGCACCGAAATCACCGCCGTGTAGGCTGTCCGGCATGGAATTGGCCCTGCGGATCGTGCTGGTGATCACCAGTCTGTTGGTGGTTCTACTGGTTCTGCTGCACCGCGCCAAGGGTGGCGGCCTGTCGACGCTGTTCGGCGGCGGCGTGCAGTCCAGCCTGTCCGGCTCCACCGTCGTGGAGAAGAACCTCGACCGGTTGACGCTGTTCGTCACCGGTATCTGGCTCGTCTCAATCATCGGCATGGGCCTGCAGATCAAGTACGGCGCGTAGCCGGCAGCTATCCGGCCGCAGGGCCGCTCGTCATGCGACGACTCCGCGGTGCCTCGATACTTGAGGTATGGCCGAAGCCCCCGACAGCGCCCTGGAACCGATCGGCGCGGTCCGGCGCACCAAGGTGGGCCGTGAGGCCACCGAGCCGATGCGCGAGGACATCCGCCTGCTCGGCGGCATTCTCGGCGACACCGTCCGGGATCAGAACGGCCCGGAGATCTTCGACCTGGTGGAGCGCGCCCGGGTGGAATCGTTCCGGGTGCGCCGCTCGGAGATCGACCGCGCCGAGCTCGCGCGGATGTTCGACGGGATAGACGCCGGCACGGCGATTCCCGTCATCCGCGCATTCACCACCTTCGCCCTGCTGGCCAACGTCGCCGAGGACATCCACCGCGAGCGGCGCCGCGCCATCCACGTCGCCGCGGGGGAGCCGCCGCAGGACAGCACACTGGCCGCCACCTACCTCAAGCTCGACGCCGCCGGCCTCGACGCGGCGACGGTGACCGAGGCCCTGCGCGGGGCGCTGGTCGCTCCGGTCATCACCGCCCATCCGACCGAAACCCGCCGCCGCACCGTGTTCGACACCCAGCACCGGATCACCCAGCTGATGCGGCTGCACGCCCGCGGCCACAGCCACACCGACGACGGCCGCGACATCGAAGCAGAACTGCGCCGCCAGATTCTCACGCTGTGGCAGACGGCGCTGATCCGGTTGTCCCGCTTGAAGATTCAAGACGAGATCGAGACCGGTCTGCGCTACTACCCGGCGGCGTTCTTCGACGTGATCCCACAGGTCAACGCCGAGGTCCGCGACGCTCTGGGAGCCCGCTGGCCCGACGCGCAACTACTGGCCGAGCCGATCCTGCGCCCGGGTTCGTGGATCGGCGGCGACCGCGACGGCAACCCGAACGTGACGGCCGAAGTGGTGCGGCTGGCCACCGGAAGCGCCGCGCAGACCGCCTTCGCGCACTACTTCCGCGAGCTCACGGCGCTGGAAGAGGAACTGTCGATGTCGGCCCGGCTGGTGCACATCAGCGACGACCTGGGCACGCTCGCGGACGCCCTGGACGAGCCGGCCCGCGCCGACGAGCCCTACCGGCGGGCTCTGCGCGTCGTGCACGCCCGGCTGACCGGCACGGCCGCCGCGATCCTGGACCGGCAGCCCGAGCACGAGTTGGAGCTTGGGCTGCCGCGGTACGGCACACCGGGCGAACTGCTCGCGGATCTGGACGTCATCGATGCCTCGCTGCGCGCCAACGGCAGCACCCTGCTGGCCGAGGACCGGCTGGCCCGGCTGCGGGAAGCGGTGCGAGTGTTCGGTTTTCATCTGTGCGGTCTGGACATGCGACAGAACTCCGACATGCACGAAGACGTGGTCGCCGAACTGCTCGCCTGGGCGGGGGTGCACCCGGACTATGCGTCGCTGCCGGAGGACCAGCGCGTCGAGATCCTGGTCCGGGAGCTGTCCACCCGCCGGCCACTGACCACCGAGGACGCCGACCTGTCCGAACTGGCCCGCAAGGAACTTGGCATCGTCAAGGCGGCGGCGCGGGCCGTCGAACTCTACGGGCCGCTGGCGGTGCCGAACTACATCATCTCGATGTGCCGGTCGGTGTCGGACATGCTCGAGGCCGCGCTGCTGCTCAAGGAGGCCGGACTGCTCGATGCCGCCGGCGAGACGCCCTACTGTCCGGTCGGGGTCGTGCCGCTGTTCGAGACCATCGACGATCTGCAGCACGGCGCGTCGATCATGGAGTCGGCGCTGGGCCTGCCGCTGTACCGGGGCATCGTCAGCGCGCGCGGCGACAGCCAGGAAATCATGCTCGGCTATTCCGACTCGAACAAGGACGGCGGCTATCTGGCCGCCAACTGGGCGCTGTACCGCGCCGAACTCGACCTCGTCGAGATGGCACGTAAGACGGGAATTCGGTTGCGGCTCTTCCACGGTCGCGGCGGGACGGTCGGGCGTGGCGGCGGTCCGAGCTACGACGCCATCCTGGCCCAGCCGCCGGGCGCGGTCAACGGCTCGCTGCGGTTGACCGAGCAGGGCGAGGTCATCGCGGCCAAGTACGCCGAACCGGTGACGGCGCACCGCAATCTGGAGACGCTCGTCGCCGCGACGTTGGAGTCGACGCTGCTGGACGTCGAGGGATTGGGGTCCCTGGCGGACGACGCGTACGCGGTGCTCGACGACCTGGCCGCCCGGGCGCAGCGCGCCTATTCCGAATTGGTGCACGAGACACCGGGTTTCGTCGAGTATTTCGAGGCGTCCACTCCACTGAGCGAGATCGGTGCGCTCAACATCGGCAGCCGCCCGACATCCCGGAAGCAGACGACGTCGATCTCGGACCTGCGGGCCATCCCCTGGGTGCTGGCCTGGAGCCAGTCCCGGATCATGCTGCCGGGCTGGTACGGTACGGGAACGGCCATCGAGCAGTGGATCGCCGACGGAACGGCCGCCGGCGAGGACCGGCTGGCCGTGCTGCAGGATCTCTACCAGCGCTGGCCGTTCTTCCGGACCGTGCTGTCGAACATGGCCCAGGTGCTGGCGAAATCGGATATGGGCCTGGCGGCCCGGTATTCGGAGCTGGTCGAGGATCCGGAGCTGCGGGCCCGGGTGTTCGGCAAGATCCTCGCCGAACACGAGCGGACGATCGCCATGCACAAGTTGGTCACCGGCCACGACGACCTGCTGGCCGACAACCCGGCGCTGGCGCGGTCGGTGTTCAACCGCTTCCCCTACCTGGAGCCGCTGAACCACTTACAGGTGGAACTGCTGCGGCAGCATCGCGCCGGCGCCACCGACGAACGCACCCAGCGCGGCATTCTGCTGACCATGAGCGGGCTGGCGACCGCACTGCGCAACAGCGGCTAGATTCAGCTGACGGTGCGCGGTGCCTGATCGACGGAAAGCACTGTGGTGCTGGGATGTTCGGGCATGTCGGCGGCGAAGAACCAGCGGAACGCCATCAGGCCCTCGGCGTGGTCCTTGGTCGACAGCGCGTTGGGATGCTCCAGCAGTTGGCGCGCGATCACGATGGTGGTCGACCCGTCCGAGTTGGGAATCGCCGAGCCGCAATTGATTCCGCTTCGGGAGTACTCGGTCTCGACGGCGGACATGAACTGGTTCCACAGCGTGAAGTTCCAGAACCGGCAGGCGGGATGGGTCAGGTTGATGACCAGCGCCTCGTCGGGCTCCAGCGCGAAGGCCCCCAGGCAGTACACGGCGTCCTGCATGGAGTAGCCGTACGTCGCGCCGCCGGTGCGGTACGGCGGGGCCAGCACATTGTGTGAAAGCGATTGTCCGTCAGCCAGTTCCGCCGGGGTGCGCTCCTGGAGCACCAGCGGGGCGATCGCCAGGGTGTCCCGGGCGCCGCGCAGCGCGGCCCGCAGTGCCGCGGCCACCGAACCGTCGGAGTTGTCCGGCGCGGCGGGCAGTCCCGCGTGGTCGATGACCTCGATGTCCCAGTCCACCCGCCGCCCGGCGGAAGGGTCGCGGTGGTAGTCGCGGGTCAGAATGCCGTGCGCGTCGTCGGACAGTTCGATGAACGGGCCGTCGTAGCCGGCGGGACGCACGGGGCCCAGCATGCAGGAGAACCGGCCGGCGGTCAGCGGCATGTCCTGGTCGTAGAGCAGGCCCACGGTCTTGTTGGGCCATGCACCGGGTTCGGGTTCGTTGTAGACGGTCAGCGAGTACATGTCGCTGTCGTTGGGTGTCCCGCTGACCCGGTAGGTGCGCCGCGGGTCGATCACCGCGTAGCCGTAGTAGCAGTCGGTGTTGTCGCCGCCGAGTCGGCGGTCCTGCCGGAACGGCGTGGTGAGGTCGGCGAACCGCGGCGCCACCGGGTCGGCGAACAGTGTCATGTCCAGTGACTGACCGAGCAGTGCGGCCAGCCATCGGTAGCCCTCCGTCGCCGCGGTCTCTCCTCGCACCGCACGCGGGCCGTCCAGGAAGATGCCGTCGAAATCGGCGAACGCGGAGAGCAATTCGTGCCACGCTGCGGAACTTTCCGGGGTAGCCATGCGGGAATCCTACACAACACTTCTTGTCAATTTTGTAACGTCGGCGTACCGTGCGCGACGTGCCTTCCACCTCTTCGGCCGCAGCTGGTGCCGTCCATATCACCGATCTCGCCCGGCCGACGTTCACGCCGGAGGCGCAGGCGATCATCGACGGCATGGCGGCGATGGCGGACTACTGTCCGCTGACGGCCGAGGCGCTACACGAGCAGGCGTCGGCGCAGACCGGGCTGACCGACTTCGGCGAGCAGGACTACCGGGAACGGATGGCGGTGCTGCTCGAGGCTTTTCACGAGCTGCCCAACTTCACGGCGTTCGGCCGGACGTATGCGTTCTCGTTGATGCTGACGTTCCTGAAGGGCCGGCTGCGCGTGATCGATCACCTCAAGCGGCACCCGGAAGTGTTCGACGTCGAGATCAAGGCGCCGCTGGTGATCGCCGGTCTGCCGCGCACCGGCACGACGCACCTGCACAGCCTGCTGGCCGCCGACCCGGCGTTGCGTGCGCTGCCGTACTGGGAGGCGCAGGAGCCGCTGCCGCCGCCCGGCGAGGAGGGCACCATCGAGCCGCGCCGGCAGCGCACCGGTGACGCGCTGAACATTTCCAACACGCTGATGCCGTATTTCCAGCTGATGCACGAGATGACCATCGACCACATCCACGAGGACATCGGCCTGATGGTGCAGGACTTCGCCAGCGGTTTCTTCACCACGCTGACGCACCTGCCGCGGTGGTCGGACTACCTGCGCGACAACGACCAGACGCCCGGGTACCAGTTCCTGCGGATGATGCTGCAGGTGCTCTCGCACCAGGACGGCCACACCCGCCGGTGGGTGCTCAAGAGCCCGCAGCACCTCGAACAGTTCGTACCGATCATGAACGTGTTCCCGGACGCGACCTTCATTGTCACGCACCGTGATCCCGTCGACGTCTCGGTGTCGATGGCCACCATGATGACCTACACCATGCGGATGAGCGTCGACGTCGTCGACGTCCCGACGGTCGCCGGCTACTGGATCGGGCGCATCGAGGAGATGCTGAACGCGTGCCTGCGCGACCACGACAAGCTGCCGCCGGAGCGCACCATCGACGTGCGGTTCGACGAGTTCATGGCCGACGACCTGGCCATGATCCAGCGGGTGTGGGACGTCGCCGGATATGTGCCGTCGGACGAGTCCCGTCAAGCCGTCGCCGGCTACATGGCCGGGCACACCCGTGGGCGGCTGGGCAAGGTCGACTACCGTCCGGAGGATCTCGGGCTGGATCGCGACGATCTGCGGCGCCGGTTCGCGCCTTACGTGGAGCGTTTCGTCAACGTGTAGGGGCGTGCACTCGGCGCGGCGGTAGTGCGAGCGGCTAGGTCGTCGATCCGTTCGGCCCCCGGTCGGTCATGATCGTGTGCAACATGCCGGCGATCTCCTGCAGGCCTGCCGCTGTGGCGTCGAACTTGCCGCGCATCTCGGTGAAGCCATCGTCGACTTTGGCGAACTGCTCGTCGACCTTGGCGAACTGCTCGTCGAAGTGTCGGCGCAGATCGACGTAGTCCTGACGCATCGCATTGAAGCTGGCGGCGGTGGCTTGCCGGAAGGCGCGAAGGTCGCTGCTCGTCTCGTCCGCACGATTGCGCAGAGTGCGCAATTCGCCGTGCATCTCACTGACGTCGCGGTCAGCGGCACCGGCGAGGACGCGTGCGGCTGCGGAATCTTCTTCGCTCCTGCGCACTCGGACATTCAATTCACGCACTTCAGTTTCGAGTGCGCTGATGCGGGCTTCGAGATCCCCGGAATCCATGACGGGCACCATACCGGCCATCGTTGGCGATAGCAGTTCACTTGGCGCCGATGCCCCAGGGGGGCTGCACGCTTACCGCGCTACAACCCCGCTCTGCCGCGGACCGCGGTGATCACCCCACGGACCGTGTTCTCCGCGGCAGACAGAGGGGAGATGACGGCCTCGCCGATCCCGACGATGCGCTCGACGCGGTCGACGATCCCCTCCATCCGCTCGACGACGGCGATCAGCCGGGGCGCCAGTTCATCGATGTTGGTGATCGTCTCGTTGAACCTCGCCAACGTTGCGTCCAGGCCATCGGTCGAGCGGTTCAGGTCGGCCAGCGTCGTTGACAGCCCAGCGAGCAACTCGTCGACCTGCCCCACGGTGACATCGGCGTTCAGCGCGGCCTGAGCCAGGGTCTGCAGCCGTTTCTTGGCGGGTCGCGTGGGGGGATAGTCGCCTTTGTCAACCATGAGGAGCAGCGTAGCCGGGCGAATCCCGGACAGTCTGAGGGTTCGGCGCATTGCGCTGCGGCCGCCGCCGGTGTCATGGATGCTTCGAAGGTGAGCGCACCGACCCGCGCCGACCTGAACGTGGCGCTGTTCGCCACCTGCTTCAACGACCTCATGTGGCCCGAGACCCCCAAGGCGGTGGTGCGATTGCTGCGCCGCCTCGGCTGTGCGGTCGACTTCCCGCTCGCCCAGACCTGCTGCGGGCAGATGTTCACCAACACCGGGTACGCGGCCGAGGCGGTGCCGGCGGTCCGCACGTTCGTCGAGGCTTTCGCCGGCTACGACGCGATCGTGGCGCCGTCGGGATCCTGCGTCGGCTCGGTTCGCCACCAGCACCGGGACATCGCCTCCCGAACCGGCGACGCCCGCCTGTGTGCCGAGGTCGACGCGCTGGCGCCCCGGGTGTACGAGCTCTCGGAGTTCCTCGTCGATGTGCTCGGCGTGACCGACGTCGGCGCCTACTTTCCGCACCGCGTGACCTACCACCCGACGTGCCACTCGCTGCGGATGCTGCGGGTCGGGGAGCGGCCGCTGCAGTTGTTGCGCGCGGTGCGCGGCCTGGAGTTGGTCGAGTTGCCGGCAGCCGATCAGTGCTGCGGCTTCGGCGGCACCTTCGCGATGAAGAACGCCGACACGTCGGTGGCAATGGGCTCCGACAAGGTCCGGCACGTCCGCGACACACGCGCGGAAGTGCTTGTCGCCAGCGATAATTCGTGTCTGGCGCACATCGGTGGCATGCTGTCCCGCCAGCGAAGCGGGGTGCGGGTGCTGCACCTGGCCGAGGTGCTGGCCTCGACCGAGCAGGATCCGGCGTGACCGGCCATCCGCACGTCGGTGTCACGAAGGCCTTCCTCGGGATGCCGAAATTCCAGGTCGCCGCCAAGGCGGCACTGAGCAACTCGGTGCAACGGCGCAACCTCGCGCACGCCACCGGGACAATTCGCACCAAACGTGCCGAAGCCGTTGGCGAACTTGATGATTGGGAGCAGCTACGGCTGGCCGCCGAATCCATCAAGAACCGAACCCTGGCCCGCCTGGACGAGTATCTGCAGGAATTCGAGACCAACGCCACCGCCGCCGGCGCCACCGTGCACTGGGCGCGCGACGCCGAGGAGGCCAACCGCATCATCGTGGACCTGGTCCAGGCGACGGGAGCGCGCGAGGTCGTCAAGGTGAAATCGATGGCCACCCAGGAGATCGAACTCAACGAGGCGCTCGGCGCCGCCGGAATCGAGGCCTGGGAAACGGATCTGGCCGAATTGATCGTCCAGCTCGGCGGCGACTGGCCCAGCCACATCCTGGTTCCGGCGATCCACCGCAACCGGGCCGAAGTCCGGGAGATCTTCCTGCGGGAGATGGGCAAGTTCGGCCGGCCCGCGCCGGCGGACCTGACCGACGAGCCGCGCCGGCTGGCCGAGGCCGCCCGGCTGCACCTGCGGGAGAAGTTCCTGCGCGCCACAGTGGCGATCTCGGGCGCCAACTTCGCGATCGCGGACACCGGAAGCCTGGTGGTGGTGGAATCCGAGGGCAACGGGCGGATGTGCCTGACTTTGCCGGAAACGCTCATCTCGGTGGTGGGAATCGAGAAGGTGCTGCCGTCGTGGCGGGACCTCGAGGTGTTCCTGCAGGTGCTGCCCCGCAGCAGCACCGGCGAGCGGGAGAACCCGTACACCTCGGTCTGGACCGGGCCATCCGCCGGCGACGGGCCGGCGGAGGTGCACATCGTCCTGCTCGACAACGGCCGCACGACGGCCCTGGCCGACCCGGTGGGGCGACAGGCGCTGCGCTGCATCCGCTGTTCGGCGTGCCTCAACGTCTGCCCGGTCTACGAGCGCGCCGGCGGACACGCGTACGGATCGGTGTATCCCGGTCCGATCGGGGCTGTCCTGACGCCCCAATTGCGCGGCACCACAAGCGATGTCGACAAGTCGCTGCCGTTCGCGTCCAGCCTGTGCGGCGCCTGCTTCGACGTGTGCCCGGTGCGTATCGACATCCCGTCGCTGCTGGTGCATCTGCGCAGCCGGGTGGTCGACGAGCAGCGCGGTGGCCTGCCCTCCGCGGAGGAGCTGGCGATGAAGGGCGCCAGCTGGATGTTCGCCGATCACCGCCGGTTCGAGGCCGCCGAGTCGGTCGCGGCCACGGGGGGTAAGGCGTTGCGCAGCAAGCTGTTCGGCGCCAAACAGGTGCTGCGGTCGCTACCGTGGCCGGCCAGTGTGTGGTCGGGTGCCCGGGACGTCCCGGTGCCGCCCACCGAGTCGTTCCGCTCATGGTGGACACGCACCGACGGCGGACGGGGCGAGTCGTGAGCGCACGCGACGAGATTCTGGGCCGCATCCGCGCCGCGCTGGCGGATCGGCCGGAGCCACCGGCGGTGCCGTGGAGCTACGGCCGGGTGGTCGGCACCGGCGGGGACGACATCGTCGCGCGGTTCATCGAGCGCACCGCCGACTACCACGCCGCCGTCGAACGGGTCCCGCCCGACGGCGTCGCACCGGCGATCGCCGCCGCGTTGGCGGCCGCCGGGGCCCGCACCGCCGTCGCCGACGCCGTGGTGCGGCGGCGATGGGGTCCGGCGGCCGAGGTGACCTGGGTGGACGACACCGGGCTGGCGGCGGCGGAGTTGGACGCGGTCGACGCGGTGGTCACCACCGCGACCGTCGGCGTCGCCAACACCGGCACCATCGTCCTCGACCACGGACCCGGTCAAGGCAGGCGGGCGGTCAGTCTGGTGCCGGATGTGCACGTGTGTGTGGTCGAGGTCGAGCAGATCGTCGGCGACATCCCCGAAGCGGTGGCCCGGCTGCTCGAAACAGGTTGCAATACAAGACCATTGACGTGGATCAGCGGCCCGAGTGCGACCAGCGACATCGAGCTGGACCGGGTCGAGGGCGTGCACGGTCCGCGGACGCTGCACGTCATCGTGGTGGGCTGAGCTCAGCAGACGGCCGCGACTCGGAGTGCGTTTCGTCGTTCCTGTTGCGGCAGACCGTGTACCGCAGGAAGCAATCCCACAGCTACAAGGTTTTCTTCTCCGCCGGGTCGTCACCGGTTGAGGTGGCTTTCGTCGCTGATCGTGCTGGGCGGCGGGCGAATTGCGGGGCGCGTTCGGGCCGAAGGCCCACGCCCACAAGGTAAGCCGGTACGACCGCGATTGCCGGCGCCAGCCCCAACAGGGCGGCGCCGGCACGCTCCGCGATGGCTGGCGGCTTGGGGAGTCTGCTGCCGAACAGGACGCGGCTGAGGGCGCGGTGCATCAGGCGCTGGGCGTTCTGGGTGAGGTCGGCGGGCCGTTTCCGGCGGCGCTGCACGGCGGCGAGGTCGGCTTCGAGGACGCGGTGCCGTTTGAGGGGTTCGGCGAGGATGCCGGCGGCGGCGACGGCATCGGCGACGGCGAGGTTGATGCCGACGCCGCCGACCGGTGACATGGCGTGGGCGGCGTCTCCGATGCACAGCAGGCCGGGTTTGTGCCACTGCGCAAGGCGGTTGACCCGGACGTCAAGAACCTTGATGTCATCCCAGGAGGTGATGGAGTCGGCGGAGGCTTCGGGCACCAGGGCGGCGACCTGAGCGCGGAAGGTGTCCAACCCGCGGGCGTGCAGTTGCTGTTCGCCGCCTTTGGGGAGGAACGCTCCGGCCTGGAAGTAGCCTTCGCGCGGGATGAGGATGAGCGCCCGTTTGTCCGAGATACGCGGTGTGAGTTGGTATTTGATGGGGCTGGTGGCTTCGAGACGGAACCAGCCGACGTCGAACGGCACCGGGAACTCGCGCGGGACCATCCCGGCCTGGCTGCGTACGGTCGAGGTGCGGCCGTCACAGGCCACGGTCAGTTCGGCGCGCAGTTCGCCGGGTCCGTCGGGTCCCTGGTAGCGCACCCCCGTGATCGTCTCGCCGTCGCGCAGCAGCCCGGTGACCTCGGCGTCCATCCGCAAGGTGAAGGTCGGCTCGGCCCTGCCGGCGTCGGCGAGCAGGTTGAGCAGGTCCCACTGCGGCACCAACGCCAGCATTGGATGCGGCTCGCGTAAGCGACGGAAGTCCGCGACGACGACCTTGCGGCCGGCGATCTCGAATTCGGCCTTCTCGATCTCGCTGTGCGGCAACGCCTCGAACTGCTCGAACAGTCCGAGGTCTTCGAGCAGTGTCAGGGTGACCGGATGCACGGTGTCGCCGCGGAAGTCGCGGAAGAAGTCGGGATGCTTCTCGAACACGGTGACCTCGACGCCGGCGCGGGCCAGCAGCAGACCGAGCACCATCCCCGCTGGGCCGCCACCCACCACGGCGCAGGTCGTCGAATCGGCGTCGGTCATGATCTGCTCCTCTTCTGTCAACGCCGGGAAGTTCTGACCACATCTCATCGGCGGATCGGCTGGGATCCGTCCTCAGAGCAGTGCGGCCGCCTCGCGGTCCAGCAGCCACACCGTCTTCTCCCGGCCGACCGCGCCGGCGGCGGGCACCTCGACCGGGTCGGCACCGCCGACCGCGGCCGCAACGGCGTCGGCTTTCGCGGCGCCGCCGACCACCAGCCACACCTCGCGGGAACGCTGAATGGCGGGCAGCGTCAACGTGATGCGCTGCGGGGGCGGCTTCGGGGAATCGGTCACCGCGACCACCAGACGGTCCTTCTCCCGCACCGCGGAAGTGTCCGGGAACAGCGAGTTCACATGCCCCTCACCGCCCATGCCGAGAAGGTGCACGTCGAACACTTCGGGCAGCAGTTGCCCGTACGCGCGGGCGGCGGCCTCGATGTCGGTGCCGTACTCGCCGTCGGAGGGCGCCATCGGATGCACGTTGGCGCCGGGGATCTCGATGCTCTCCAACAGCGCCTGGTACGCCTGCTTGTAATTGCGCTCATCGTCGTCATGCGGAACGAACCGGTCGTCGCCCCAATACAGATGGACGGCGTCCCACGTGATGTCCCGCCCGTAATCCCGGACATGGCGCAGCAGGGCGATGCCCGTGCCGCCGCCGGTCAGGACGATGTGCGCGGTTCCGCGAGCGACCACCGCGGAGGTGATCGCGCCGACCAGGCGGGCGCCCGCGGCGGTGGCGAGTTCGGCACTGTCCGGGTAGATTTCGATGATCTTCTCGGTCATCTGTAGAGCACCTTGTCCAATCCCTCCAGAGCTTCGCGGTAGATGTCGTCGGCGTCGAGGCGACGCAGATCCTCGGCCAGGCAGTCGGAGGTGTCCCGGCGAGCGAGGGGGAGAAGGGCGTCGGGGCGGCCGGTGCGCTGCAGCGTCGCGGTGACGCCCTCCTGGGGCCGCGACAGCGCGATGGTCTCCGACGCGCGTGTCAGTTCGACCTTCAGCTCGCCGGTCGCGCGCGTCACCGGACCGTCGACGCGGCTGGCCAGCCATCCGGCCAGAACATCAAGCGCGGGTTCGGATTTCAGCCCGGAGACAAGTGCCGACTCGATCGGTTCGTGCGGACTCTGGTCGACCGCGGACGTGAGCAGAGCGCGCCAGTATGTCACCCTGCTCCAGCACAGATCGGTGTCGCCGGGCGTGTAACCCGCCAGGCGGCTGCGGATGGCCGCCAACGGGTCCGTGCCGAAGGTGGCGTCGGTGATACGCCTGATCGCCAACTGGCCCAATGGATCCTGCGCCGGAAACTCGGGTGCCACATCGGGCCACCAGGCGACCACGGGGGTGTCCGGCAGCAGGAACGGCATCACGACACTACTGGCATGCTTGGACAGGGCGCCGGACAGGCGCAGCACCACGACTTCGCCGGCGCCCGCGTCGCGGCCGACCCGGATCTGGGCGTCCAGGCGCGGTTCCTCCGCGAGCCGATCCTTGGGACTGACCACGATGACGCGGCACGGGTGCTCGCGGCTGGCGTAATTGGCGGCCGCGATCGAATCTTCCAGCACCGCTTCGGTATCCGGGGCGATGACGAGAGTCAGAACGCGGCCCAGCGTGATCGCGCCGCCCTCTTCGCGCAACGCGACCAGCTTTCGGGCGATCTCGTTGGTGGTGGTGTCGGGAAGATCTGTGATCATCTGCGCCGCTCCTCCTCATCGCTCGGAATCACGGCACGGCTCCTCCTCATCGCTCGTGCCTCGCTCTGCATCGTCGCCGCGCGAATCACGGCC